>NZ_LQOX01000116.1 GCF_002102175.1 Mycobacterium gastri
CGTAATCCCTTGCACCACAACATCATCACACGCCACACCGCGCACAGCCGTCAGACACGACCAACAATGGACAGGTTATTCAGCGCGTTCCTAGGTAGGCATCGGCGGTGCTGATGCGCCGGGCAAGGACCACCTGTCGCCATTCTTCGGACAGAAAGACCGCGGTGAAGGTGAGCCCCAGTTCGTCGATCAGCCCAGCCCACAACACTTTCTCGTCTGCGGAGCCGAGCAGATGTGGTGCGCCGTGGGTTCTTCGGAAGACGCGGTGGGCGATCCGGTCGACGTGTGATACCTCGATGCGGCTTTCGGCTTCCTCGTCGTCGACGAGCATGTCGAGGCCGGATTGCAGAGTCTCGGACAGCGTTGAGGTGAAGGTGGTGACGAGCACCTTGCCGTCTCCGCGCTTGGCGAGCATGTGGGCACGGTGCAGGGCGACGACGGTCTTGCCGGTGCCCGGGCCGCCGGTGACGCGGGCCGGGCCTTTGTAGGCGGCGTCGACGACGGCTCGCTGGGTGGGGTGCAGATACACCCGCCAGGTGGCGAACGGGTAAGCGAAGACGTCCATCAGTTCGTCGGGGCCGCTGACGAGGACGACGCGGTCGCTGCTGCGCAGGATGGCGGCGTCGATATCCTCGGTGTCGACGGGGTCGTTCAGAATCTGCGCACCGAGATCTGCCCACACCTCCTCAGGGGAGAAACCCGCGGCGAGACCAAACAACACATCCCACTGTGTCTCGGGCAGAAAGGATTTCGCCGCGTCGAGTTGGGCGGCGTCGGTGACGGTCCGCGCGAACGCGAGCACTTTCTCGTCGATGCCGAGCATGGTTAGCTCGCCATCCTTGATTTGGGCGAAGATCGGGGTGCCCGCGTTCTTGGCGGCATGTTCCCGCTCGGGGATCTGGCGGTCGAGTTCGGCTTCATCGCGGATCTCGATGCCGCCCGTGGCCGAGTTCACTGACACATTGCTGCGCTGCGCCCACGCGTAGGCGTCGTCATGGTGCAACACTTTGAGCAGTGTGTAGACGTCGCCGGTGACGGGGGCGAGCACGATGCCCCGCCAGGCCTGGTCGATGCGGATGGACCGGAACCGCGGGTTGCGGGCGTTGGCGATCTTCTCCAAGTGCAGGCCGGTGTGTGTGGCAGTGTCGAACTCGTCGAAGACCTCGGTCACCCGCTTGACGACAGGCTTTTCCATTTTGGCTAGGTCGGTGATGAATCCCTTGTCGATGGCTAATGTTGGCATTCAGCACTCCCACACAGTTTCCGAGTTCGAAACTTGAGAAACCGGTCCGTCGACGCTGGCGTGGTCATGACGCACGTCATCGAGAACACCGACCCAAAGCGCCGACTCATTTTCACTCCACCTGAAATCCCAATGCCAAGGCAGCCTCGGCAATTTCCCGCAGGGCACCGGGTGAGATGCCGCAATCCTTGAGCTTTCGATAAACGCGCTGGACGTCAAGAGCGCCGTAGAATTGACCCGTCGTGGCCCCTAGTAGCGAACCGACCAACCGAGCAAGGCTCTCCGGCTCACATTCCATCAGCTCGTCTCGAAGTTCGTGCAGGAACAGATTGTGCATATCCAACCCAGCCGATGGCACTCGAAGGAGTAAGTCGATGGCGGCACCCATCGAGTCAGATAGGAACAACACCCAGACCGCAATAGCTGACACTTCTTCAGGTGCAAGCGCTTTAGGAATGCTGCTGATGCGATCAGTAAGGTAGTCGCGAATCCAGCGACCCCATTGGGCATCGGAAACAGCCGGGTAGAGCGCTCCGAGTTCATGGCCGACGTCTTGGGCCCATTCGACCAGGTCCGTGCGAGAACCGGCCGCGACGAAGCTGTTGATCCACGTACCAGGGTCGACACCAGATTCCACCGCAATCTTGGCAAGGAGCAGAGGCAGGTTGCGTGAGGCCCGAGGAATAAGTTCGTGACGATGACCGAGTGCCTGTATCAGTAGGTCAAGGAACCCATCCGCCAAGAGTTCATCGCTCCCTCGCCCATGCGAAAGGTAACCCGTCCAAGCCATCCGAGCGATGCTTGGGTCGCTCCAGTCCAGCATCGGCATCAAGAATTGCTTGCACCATTCTTTATCTGCGGCGTGGAAGAACGCCAAGTAGGCGCTGAAGACGGTTCTCACGGCTTCGCTTCGGCTGTCGCCGTGCGAACTCAGCTCCACGAGATAATCAGCCAAGTCGGGTGGGATGCCGTTCCAGCTATCGGCAGCATCTCGCCAGAGATGACTGACTCTGTCCACCCAGTATGTTGCCAACTGGCCTGCAGGGTGGTTGATCGCGTTGGTCAGGAAGTCATTGCCATCCGAAAATGCGCTGGCGGTTTGAGGATCAGTTGCTTCCCAGCACATCTGGGCGAGTTCGACACTCTCGTCGAATCGGTGCCAGCCGAGTGGTTGACTCTGAGAGCCGAAGCCGCCGAGCATTGCGGTAACCTGCCTGAGGATCGGCTCAAGTTCGAGATGCGATATTTGCGTGAGTATTTGGGGAGCGATGGACTCATCAGCTGTTTGAGCCCAACCACGGACAACCGCATTCGAAATCTCCTCGTGTCCCAATCCGATCGAATCAAGCAGCACGAAGCCATCTTCTGGGTATTGCTGGGTGAGAGCGCTAATCGCGCCAGCGAGCTGCTCCCAACGTCTCTGATTCTCCCACTTAGCAGTCTCTGCCTCGCAGGCGATCAACGCGCCCACCGTTGCGGCGGGCTCTTCACCGAGTTGTTGGTGCAGCTGTTCGGTCTCCATGGGCGGTGACATGTCCCATGCCGATGGTTCCTGCGAACTGCTGCCATCGTCTTGTTCGGCGATCTCAGGATGAGACGCCGCAAGGGTCGCTAGTGCTTCGTCTATCCCTGCCAGGCTTGGGTTGGCCTGCTTAATGGAGGTTAACAAGGCAGCAGCGCGCCACGGCCCATACATGTCATTCCCAGAATGTGCCAGAAGATCATCGATTAGTGCTGTCACGGATTGGTGATCCGCTGAACCGACTGCATCGGTGATAAGCGGGGACGCCTCGGAGCGTAGATCGAGAGAGTGTAGCCATCCAGTGCTGAGGAACCATTGCAGCTTCTCTGACGAAGTCTTGTCACTGCGGCACGTCCAGCCATGTATTGCTAAGCGGCGCAACAACACTACATCGCTGTCGGCCCACGATTCGAGGTATCTATCGGCTTCTGCATTCTGTGCTGCAAGAAGTGACTCAAGGGATTCTCGTGCGGCATCGATGAGAAACCCCAGCGGTGTGCCCGGTTGGTGGTCCTCCGCAATGGAAATGGCCGGACGCCATAGACTTGGGCGCTGACGATCAGACTCGCCTGCGAGGGTGAGTTGCAAATCTGCCCGGCGAAGGTGGCGATCCATAATCGCAAGAAACTGGCTAGCGTATTGATCGAGGAAGGGCCGGTACACCGTGTCCCAACTCAAGCGAAGTAGAGAGTGGTTCTCTCGGGTGGTTGCTTCGAAGGTCGCCCCAAAGTGTCTTCCGGAGGCTACAACCAGGGGTTCGGCCAGGTAGTCGAAGAGGAACAACGCTGTCTTTGGGTCGCTAGCCAGAGTTGTGTCGTCAAGTATCGATGCGAGAAGGGTTACCTGAGAACGGTTTTCGTGCCGTCCTGTGACGAGAAGGAGCCAGCGGCGCATACGTTGTGAGAGCGGGCCTTTGTGAAGTGAAAGCTGTCGGCATATCGCAAACACAAAGTCGTCAACTAGATGCGGGCCGGACTCGGCAACTAGATGGAACGCGACGTCCGATACGTCGTCGTCGTTGACGTAGTTGTCGGCGAACCACTTTGCAAGAGCGTGCGTGACATCCGGGTCCACGGTTGGTGCCGGCCAGAACAACGTAGCGAACTCAGGTCTCCCGGAAACCCATTGAAGCCACGATTGGCCTCGCGCGAACTCCGTAAAGAATCGTACGGTGTTCTTGTCTCCAAGCACTGTTTCGAGATATGAGACGGCATCGGGAATAGGTGATAGATCTTGTTCGGCCACCAGAGCTTTGACACGAGCGCGGTGACCCAGCAGCCCTTCCGAAGCCCGCGCAGCCCAGTCGTTGAGGACCACCGGCTGATCGTCGTAGGAACACTCGATTGGTGTGATGCCAAGTTGCTTCCAGAGTGGAGAATTCACGTCGGCGGTTAATGCGTAGCGATTGTGCGATCTGCCGCCGAGTCCTCGCGCGAGGTACTTCATGATTGTGTCGTTGTGGCTATAGCCCACGAACAGGACTGGGTGCTTAGCGAACATGCGGTCGAGGAATCGGGCAGCCCACGCGTCGGTCAAGTAGGCCTTTCCGAAATCCTCGTCGGTGGCGACCAAGCGGCGGCTGTCCTGATCTAACCGACCGTGGATATATACGATGCCGGTGAAGTCATCGCCCATGGGGAGTGCGGGAGCGAGGTACCCCGTCGCTTCGTCGCCTAGTTGCGTAGAAAGGTGATGGTCGTAGTTCGTCGTGACAATGCGGATGGTCGACGCGGATGCGAATCGAACAATCGCTTCGTGTAACGGGCTCGGCTGCGAGCCTGCTTTCGAAGTCAGTTCGTGTATGCGCTGGTGTACGTCGACCCCGTGGTCGTCGTTGATCTTGCCGAGGATTTCGTCGAGAGGTTGGTTGTCAAGATCCTCGTCGGTGAATCGGGTCTGGAGCTTGCTGGTGTCCCGGATTTCCCTGACCAAGTCTTTGAAGCTCGGCAATGCCGACGGCGGCGGGATCGATGCACCCGCCCCGACGAAGATGACTAACTCGCCCGACGCGTGCGCCTCGATGAGACCGGCCGGAAGATCAGTGCCACTCACGTACATCGTGCCCGACCTACATGCTCGACGCAGTTGAGGTCAAGTAAGAACTCGGTTCGCTCCGCCATATAACGGGCAGTCTGATGTCCTATCAAGCGCGTTTCACACATGATGTCGCGTACCTTGCCCTGCGGGGATTTCGGCCAGCGACTTCCAGCCCCTGCCCCCGTTGGTAATCGCCGTTGCCATGCGGTCGTAGGCTTCCAGAACAAGGCGTTTGGTGCGGAACTCGCCGAAGTCGCGCTCCTCGTACTTGCGGACGACCGGGAAGGAGTCCAGCACGTGTTCGGCTTCGTCGCGGCCAAGGCCGTAGATGTGGAGGAAGCCGGCATCGAGGTCGGCGCGGAGCAGAGCACGACGTTCGGGGTCCCAACGGAAAGGTGTGCCGTCGTCATCGAGGTCTTGGGCGTACGGCTTCAGGCGATGTGATGTGTAGGTCAGTTCGAGAACGTAGGGCTTCAACCATGTTTCGAGGTATTCACTGTGGCGCCAAGGGGCTCGCGTTTGGAATTGTTCAGGGGATGGGCATGCAATTTGCTTCACAATGTTGTAAGTCATGTGGGTTCCGCTGAGCTTTTGTCGTGCAACAAAGTCGAACACGTAACTCGACCAGACTCCGTGAAGTCGGAACGTGAGCGTGGAATCATGCGGGAACGCGACTGGAAATACATGGCCTACTGCTGAGACCGGAAACACCGTGGGCACAAACGTCCGTGAGTCACTGGCGCGCGCGATATCTCGCCATCCCAGTAGCCACTGGCGATCCCAGCGGTCTTCAAACTTGGCGTCCACTTCGGTTCGCTCAACCCAATACCGAGCCAGCGGCTCTTGCTCCGGATCGTCATGCTGCTCATCGGTCAGCCGTGGAAGAGAGCCAACGTTCAACTGCGCTTGCGTCGCCCCTTTGTACGTCGAGAATCGATAGTCGAAATGGCTGAGCATCTTCGCCTCGTACAGGGGCACATACTCCTTGTTGCCGCGTGTGTAGGACCAGCCATTGAACTTTGCGTCGGCGAGGTCGTCGGCTGTGTGGAACAGCCCTGAGTCGTTGGCCATGTGGAACAACGTCGCGAATGACAGCCCCCATGGGTTGCCCCCAGGGTCGTCGTCTCGGATAAGCACGGGATGGCGCGAGTAGATACCGAGGGTGATGTCCGCGTCCTTGCGGCTGCGGAACATCGGCAGCGTCCCGGTATTCGGATTGAGCGCGAGAACTTCCTTGGCCGCCAACTGGAATCGCTTCTCGGGCACATCGGAAATGTGGCGATTGAGGAACGCGAACTTGGTGCGCCGCACCGTGCGCTGCGTTCCCGTCATCGTCGTGACCGCGAACCGGTACGCGTGGTGCACGTCGCGGAAGATCTTGGCTTCGTTGTCGAAGTCGTAAAACCCATACAGCCGGTGGTTGCTCAAGGTGTCGGCGAAGAACGGTGCGGTGGTCTTGTCCGTGGCCAGTCCGGTGGGGGTGATGATCCCGGCCATACCGTCAGGGTTGATGACGGTGCGCATGGTCTCTGCGAACACGCTGTAGGTGTTGACGTCGCCTTGCCCGGTGAAGGGGGAGCGGCCGCTCTTCAGCAACAGGTGTGCGGTGCCGTCTGATTGTCGCAGTGCCGCGAGGTAGGCCTGATGCAGGTCGGGGTCGCCGTCGGCGAGCTTGGCGATCATCTTCTTGCGGATCGCAGCGGTGCCTGCGCCTTCAATGTCGGGGCGGCCGGCGTTGCCGAAGAATTCCTTGTCCTGGATCTTCACCCGCTCCCATGGCGGGTTGCCGACAACGCAGGAGAACCCGCCGGTCCATCCGGTTCCGGCGTCGGCGCTACCGTCGTCGGGCACGGTGAAGATGCCGGGAAACTCTAAGTGCCAGTGGAAGAACCGATACTGGCGGGCCAGCGTATTGACCTGTGTGATGATGGTGTCGGGCACCGACTCCGGGGCTTCGAATAAGGCGCGTACGGTCGAATAAGTGATGCCCTGGCCTGAGCTCGTTGCTCCGGTCTTCGGTTGCACGAACGCCGCGCACCACGCATCGGCCACCAGTTTGGCGGCCACCAAGTCGGGGTCGGCTTCCAGTCGTCGCCAGGCGTCGGCGCGGGCGCGCAGGGCGGCCACCGACGCCACGGTGCCGGTGTCGGCTTCGCGCGCCGCCTTTGTGAACTGGCTGGTTTCGACGTTGAGGGTTTCGGGGCCGAAGCTTAGCATCAGCTGGTCTTGGTCGGCTTGGCGTTCGGACTTGTTGCGGGCCTTGAGCTTGGATGTCCACGTCTTGTCGTCGTCACCCAGCGGCACGAATGCCGCGTCGGGGACATTGTGGCGCAACAGCTCCGGGCTGGTGCCCAGCAGTGCGTTGCCGACCCGGAAGTGCGCGTCGAGGAACGGGAACGGGCGGTCGGCGTCGAACGCCTCCAGCCACAACGCCACCTTGGTGATCTCGATGGCCAGATCGTTGAGGTCCACGCCGTAGACGCAGCGTTCAATGACATCGGCGGTGGCCGCCCTAAGCGCTGCGGGGGTGGGCTCGCTTTCCCCGGTGCGCACGGTGGCCAAGGCGGAGGCTATACGCCGGGCAGCGGCGACAACGAAATGGCCGCTGCCGCAGGCCGGATCGACGACAGTAAGATCCAGCAGCGCCTGCTCGGGGTCGGACTCCCGAATCGCCTCGTCGAGCAACGGGTCCAGCGCCTCGTCCAGCACCAACGCGATCAGATCCGAGGGGGTGTAGTAGGAGCCGGACTTCTTGCGTTCGTTGCCGGTGGACACGTCCAGGGTGAAGGCCCGTTCGTCGGCGTGGTAGCGCGGCGTGTACGCCAGCAGCCCCTCATACATGCCGCCGAGTTCTTCGCTGTCGAGGTTGCGGTAGTCGACCGGACGCGGCAGGCCGGTCACCGGGTCGTCGATCTGGGCGAGTGCGCGCACCGCGGCCAGCAGCGCCCGGTTGGGCAGCTGGGCGCCGTCGAGGATGCTCAGCGCATCGCGCGAAAACAGGCTGGCGCCAAGGCCGCTCAGGCCAAGTGCGGGCAGTCCGTCGCCGGCGAGTGCGTCGGTGACGATCTGATGCGCGTGCCACAGGTCGGTATGCCAGCCGCCGATCGGTTCGGTGGCCAGGCGGCGCAGCCGTGCGGTGGAGAAGTAGTCCGCATACAGGGTGCGGGCGCTTTCCGGGATGTCGGAGCGGTGCAGCAGATCGCGGTCCTCGACCACGAACAGCACGATCAGCCGGTAGGCGATGCGCAGTAGCGCGCGTTGCAGGTCGCGGTCGGCGTCGGTGGCCGCGGCCAGCGCTTCACGCAGCGCGATATTGGCCGGGTGCGCGACAAACCCGGTGCCGAGCTCCTGCAGGGCGGCCGCGATGCCGTGTTGCAGGTTCAGCAGGGCGCGGGCGCCGTCGTCGATGGCGGTGGTGCGCCAGCGTTCCAGCCAGCAGTTGTCGAGCTTGGTTTCGGCCTGCTCGACTTCGGCGTCCTCACCGGAATCCTCGCTGTCGGCAGTGGCTTTGGCGGCTTTGGCGACCTTGTCGTCCAGTCGGGGCGCGAAGCGGCTGGCGTGGACGGTCAGGAACAGGATGCGGAAGTCGGCGTAGAGCTGGTCGCTGAAAATCGCGTCGAGATCGAACTCGACGAAGGACTGCCGGGTGAGGCTGGAGGCGTCGCGCAGCAGCCGCAGCTGATGGCCGTTGGACAGGATCGCCCACAGCGCGTGGTCTTCGCGGTTGAGGTAGTCCTGCAGCATGGCCTGGGGGGCCCGGGCGGTCACCCCGGCGGTCTTGGTGTCCAGGTCGATGCCAGCGCCCACCAGGTGCAGCGGGACCCAGGCCGAGGCGTTCGCGGCGTCGGGCCAGGTGACGCGGTGGGAGACGGGGAAGTGCGGCGCCTCGGTCTCGCCGAGTCCGGGGGGTACGGCCAGCCCGGCGCTGACGACATCGGGCCGGCCCCAGCCGAGTTCGTAGAGCAGGGGCAGCAGCCACTTGTCCCTAGTGAGTTTGGTAGCGGCGTCACCTTCGGGTAGCCGCTCCAGCGCGGTGCGCCAGGCGCGGTGCGCGGCGAGCATGGCCTCCCACGCGCGGGCGATGGCACCGTTGACCGCCATTCCCGGTGACAGCTGGTAGGCGTCGGCGGTTTGGCCGGGCATGCGTAGTTCGTTGGCCCGCGGGACGGCTTCGGCGGGCAGCGCGGTGCCGACAGTGCGCACGGCGCGAAAGACGGTCAGCGCGCTCATCGGGCACCCGATTCCGGCAGGAACACGTACACGCCGAGCACGTCGGCCGGTGGCAGGAACCGAACGGTAGGTGCGCGTCCACCGGCCTTGGAGGCGCTGCGCACCGCCTGATGTTCGACCACCAGGTCCTTCGCCGCGTCCGTACCGGCGGTGGTCAGATGCTGGGCGAGCGCGTCCACGCGCCCCAGCGCTCGGCCTAACTGCATTCGGGCCAGCGCGTCGTCGACATTGCCCGACGGCGTCACGGACAGCAAGGCGTCTACCTCGGCCTGCGGCAACCAGGTCAGGGCGTCGCCGCTAGCGGCGAAGGCGAGGAACTTGGCTTCCTCGGCGACCTGCGTGACGGTGCCGGCCGAGCCGGGGATGGTGATCTCCAGCCGATGGCGCACCATGAGCAAGGTGGTCACCTTGCTGACCTCTCGGGTGCGCATCACGCCGGCGCGGCGTGCGGGCCGGGCCGCCGGGTCGAGCCGGGAATCCAGTGCCGCGTCAAGGACATAGCGTGACAGCGCGTCCACCGTGGCGTCGGTGCGGGTGAGCACGCTGTGCCCGGCCGGGACGGGCAGCGAGCGGTGAAACTGCAGTCGCCCGTTCTTGGTTGGCGGGAGTTGATCGCGCACCGCGGCGGGAAGCGCAGTGATGATCGCGGTGAACCCGTCGTCGGTGTCGCTGACCGGAGCACCCATAATGGATAGCGCAGTGCGGGTGAAGCTTTCGACATCAGCTGGCCCGCCGAGGGCGCGGCGCACTTCGGTCAGCGCGCGTTCGACGGTGTCGGGTTTGAGTCCGGCCTGTCTAAACCGGGTACGCGACGCCTTCTCCCGTTCGGCCGCGTTGATCCATTCGACCTCCACTTGTTCGGCCAGGGACTTGGAGGTGGCATCGGCGAAGTCGAGGGTCAACTGTTCGGCTTCCTTGCCGCGCAACAGCAGCGATTCCCAGATTGCCTTCATCACGGTGGTGGAATCGACCGGGATCGGAACCGAAACGCCGATGCTGCGTTTGATGTGCTCGTGGCGGCGGATGAGGACCTGCAGCACGATGCCGTCGATACCGTTGTCCTCGCCGTAGTAGGTCACGGTGCGAACTGTGTCGGCTTGTTGGCCAAACCGGTCGACCCGGCCTTCGCGTTGTTCGTGGCGGGTGGGGTTCCAGGCGAGATCGTAGTGGACGACGGCGGTGAAGCCGTCCTGCAGGTTGATGCCCTCCGACAGGCAGTCGGTCGCGATTAGCAGACGGGGGCCGTCGTGGGCGCTGAGGGTATCGACGCGGGATTCGCGTTCCTCCGGTGGGAGAGTTCCGGTGACCGCGTCGATTTTGAGGTCCTTGACCTTAGACAAGGCTGAACTCAGGTGTTCGGCGAGATAGTCGGCCGTGGGGATGTAGCGGCAGAAGACAATCGGATGGTAGCCCTCGTCGAGGAGTTCCTTCAGCAGCGGGATGAGCCGCTTGAGCTTCGCATCAGACCGCTGGCCCTTTAGTGCCGCCGCGGCAGACGCCAACTCGCGCAGGCGCTTTCGGCTCTTCGTGTCGGGTGTGTCGGACTCCCCGGTGTCGGCGCCGACGGTGACGTCCTCAGCCTCGAGGGTGTCGTCCAGATCGGTGTCCAGCACCCGGGATTCGGCGTAGGCGTCCACTTCGGCTTCGTCGTCGGCGGCTGCGACCGCAGAACGGTTGAGCAGGGTCTGTTCGGCCGCGGCCGGACTGGAGGCCAGGCACCGCAGCAGCGCGATCGCCGACCACCACCGGACGCGTTGCCGCACCGCACTGAGCTTGGGGTCGGCGACCTGTTCGCGGACGTAGTCCATCACGTCGTCGAACAGTTGGCGGTATCCCGCGGTGAGTTTGTATGCGGTCTCGGTGGTTTCGCGATCGGGGAATGGGGTGTCCTCCCGAAACTCGCCGCGAAGGTACTCGCGGATATCGGCGCGTTGGCGCTGGATCATGAACTTGGCCAGCAGTTTGCGGTCGTCTTCGCGGTCGCGGCCGGAAAGGTCGGCCGGCAGATCACCCAGGCGGTCGTCGAGCAAGCCGATCAGCGACTGCCAGGCGGTGTCGTCGCCGCTGTGCGGTGTCGCGGTCAGCAGCAGCAGGTGGCGCCGCTGGTCGTCGGCGAGTTTGCGCAGCAACGCATATCTCAGATGCGCCTGGGAGGACTTGCCGACGCCAGCAGGCGCTACGCAGGTATGCGCCTCATCCACGATCACCAATCCCGGGCACAGCAAGGCGAATTCGTCACGGCGCGACTTCTGCTTGATGAAATCGGTGGAGATCACCAGATACGGGTAGTGCTGATAGACGTTGGATCCGAACGGGACGCCGCGCATCAGCCGGTTGACCGTGGACGGCAACAGAAGTTGCGCGTCGATACCGAACTTATGCCGAAGCTCGCCCTGCCATTGCGGGGCCAGCTGGGGTGAGCACAGCACTGCCAGGCGCTGCGCTTCCCCGGTGGCCAGCAGTTCGGCGGCGATGAGTCCCGCCTCGACCGTCTTGCCGATACCTACACCGTCGGCGATCAGCAGCCGGGTGACATCCTGATTGGCCGCCATCATCAGCGGAACCAGTTGGTAGTTGCGGGGCGTGACAGCCAGGCGCGCGAATGAACGGAACGGGCCGCCGCTGGCGCGAAACGAGAGCCTGAGCGCGTCGCGAAGCAGACGGGCCCGGCCGGCGTCCCCACGGTCATCGACCGTCGGTGGTTCGAATGTGGCTGCCGCGAAGTCGTCGATCTCGGGCAGCAGCACGGTGGTCTCGTGCTCGTGCCCCCCGAGCGGGCGCACCAGCAGCGTGCCCTTGGGGGAGCCGGGGAGAACGAGCCAGTCCCGGCCGCGGGCATTGACCAGGCTGCCGGCGGGATAGTCGACCGTCGTCATGCGTGCGCCTTCGCCTTGCCGAACACACCGCTGTGTTCGGCGATGGTCTTGAGCCAGTTGGTCTCTGCTTCGTCATAGTGAAAGCGCAGTACCAGCCACCCCGCCTCATCTTCGAGCTTCGTGCGTGCCTGCTCGTCCTTCTCCTGCTGATGCGCGGTGTTGTGCACTGGGCCGTCGACAAAGATTGCCACGTCCATACCGTCGGTGTGGTACGCGAAATCCGGCCGGACGTAATATCCGTCGACTAGCTTCTGGGCATCGTCAGGCAGCCGGAAGCCGTGCTGTTCCAGCATGGCGAGGAACTCCTTCTCCAGCTCACTGTCGCAGGCCTTGGTCAGGCGTTCGAGTTGTGCCGCCCGCTCCTCACCGCCCGCTCCGACCGCCACACTGGATGCGGCAAGTCGTCCGAGCAGGTCGACGACGTTGTGGCGGTCCAGGTGCTGGTGATCCCATTGGTTGCTGTAGGACAGCAGGCAGTCGTAGCAGGCCTGTGCACAGTCCTCGATCGCATGCGGTGCGTGATGGAGGTCTTCGCCGGTGTCGGGGTCGAAGTGCAGAATTTCCAACGCTTTTCGCGCTACCTGGGTGAGCTGGCCGTCTTCGGTGGCAAGTCGACGCAGCACGCCGGCGCCGCCCTCGGCGGCTTCGAAGAACAACAACCGCGACCAGGCGTGGTCACCGGTATTGCTGGGAAGCGCTTCCACTGCAAGTTCGGAGCCTTCCAACTGGTAGACGGCCTCGATGCCGCGTTTGAGCGCATACATTGCGGCCATCCGCTGATCCGCACCGATCGATGGGTCCAGATGCAGCAGCAGCGCGTTGCGGTGATCCTCGACGTGGGGGATCACTCGCTGATACCTCGGGGCCTCACCGTGCACGTTCTTGGCCAGGTCTGCCTCTTTGCACCAACGCCCCTCCACGGTGTCCAGCACGTACCCGCGGACGTCCTTGTCCTTGCGGCGGCGCAGACCGACGTTCATCCGGCGGATCAATGCGGTGTCGCCGTAGGTCATGGTGCCGAGCTCTTGTCCGCCTTCGGTGATCGTGCTGGTGAGTTGCCCGGCCCGAACTCCATGCGGGACAAAGCGAATGGTCGTGACGATCTCATGCCCGGCGCGCTGGCGTTCCTCTTCGTCGGCGCTGATCCGGTCGCGGCGACGAGTCTTGACCGACAGCAGCCGCATCAAGTTGGCCATCGTGGCGTCCGGGGCGAACGGCGCACCGCAGTGTTGGCAGAGGTCGGGGTCGGTGGATTCATGGAGGTACCCGCAGGCGCTGCAGCGCTTGATCTCGGTGATGTTGACGCCAGTGCCGTCGTCCCGGGCGGGCAGGCTGACCCGGTTGACCTCGTAACGCGCCCCCTCGTGGTAGATGAACGCACCAGGGCCGAACTCGCTGATCGCCATGAACCGGGGCCGCTGAATGAACTCTCCTTCCCCGCCGCTGCGGGTGCGCCGTTCCGCCGGGATGAACGCCGACAGCGGCAGCCGTGGGAAGGAATAGCCGGGCAGAAAGCCTTCCGAGGCGAAATAGCGGTAGGTGTAGAAATCGCCCTGAAGCACATCGTCGACCTGGCCCTTGAGGAGGTCGAGCGCAGCACGCGCCTCTGAAATGCGGCCGCGGGCACGTTGTTTCGAGCTTTCGGACGCGCCAATGGTTTTCAGCGTCGCGTTGGCCTGGTCCAGCTCCGTCTGCGCCTCGTTGTACAGCCCACGCCACCGATCCGCAGCGTGGTTGAACCGAGTCGGCGCCTGATCGACGGTGTCAGCTATCCAGGTCTCCGTCCACCACGGCGCCGACGTCACTTCGGTGGTCGCCGTCAAGACTTCGGTGATCGCGGCGATGGCGGCGCTGCGACTCGACGGGGATTCGATCGTGGTGAGTACCTCGGTGCGCAAAGGCTGGCCGGGCTGGTCGATCTCCAGCAGGTCTACCATGCTGGCTTTGAGGTCCAGGCCGCATTTCACCAGCCAGATCGAGTGCGCGTGGGCGCGTACCAGATCCTGGTTGCCCAGTTCCAACCGCGGCGGGGCGACCGCTCCGGCGACCATGTCCTGACTGCGCCGGAAATAGTAGGCGTCGTGCGCGTTGCCGGTAGCGCAGTAGGTCAGGGCGATCGCCGGCTGTCCGGACCGTCCGGCACGTCCCGAACGCTGCGCATAGTTGGCCGGCGTGGGTGGGACATTGCGCATGCCAACGACGTTGAGGCTCTTGATGTCGACGCCGAGTTCCATCGTGGGGGAGCAGTACAGCACGGGTAGCCTGGCGGCGCTGAATTCTTCTTCCCGTCTTTGGCGCTTGGACGGTTCAACCTGAGCAGTGTGTTCGCGGGCCTCCAATCCCACCAGCTTTCTTGCAGTTTCGGCGTAGAGCGCGCGGAAGTACGGGTTGACCCTGCCCTCAGTCTGATTACTGCGGATGGGATCGGGCGCACGATGCTCGCCCGCACCGGGATGCCAGGCGATCAGGTCGGCACGCAACTGGTAGCCCGTGGGCCGCTTGGGAACCGGGATGCGCACCAAGATCCCGGCGCCGGCCATGACGTCCATCAGGCTCTCTATGATCACCTGGGCGTCGGCAGTCTTGAGCGCATGTTGGAAGCTGGGGAAGCGATTGGGGCGCCGCAGCCAACGTCCGTATGCGCCCAACCCGGACAGGTAGAGGTCGGCGCCGATCCCGGCTACGCCCTTTGGCCGGCCACCGGGGTAGGCCAGGCCGCTGTAGGTTCCGGCGTCATCGGAGATGGCCCAGGGGTCTTTCAGCCACTCCTTGCTGGCGCGCCGGACGGCGTCGAACTTCTCGTCGGTGAGGAACTCGGTGTCGATGCAGAGGTTTCGGCGGAGTTCGTCGAGAAGGACATGCATCACCTCCCGCCGCGTGTCGGCGCTGGCGCTCGCGAGAGGCTCTCCGCAGCTTGACCATTTGTCGTTGTTGGTTGCAAGTTCGTCCACACCCTCATAGGCCAGGCGCAGCTGTCCGGTCTGTTCCAGGTTGGGCATGGTGATACGCCAGCCACGCTTGAGGTCAGCCCACAAGCGATAGGTGACGACATCGCGCAGCGCGCGGGCGATCTTCTTGCGCGGGATGTGCTCGTCGGCGGTTTCTTCGTCGCGGGCGAAGAACTTCAGGCTCTTCCCGCTGAGCGCTTTGACCACTTCGGGTCCGAGGTTCTCGTCGGTGAGCGGGTCTCCGGGGTTCTGTTCCTGGTGATCGCAGGCGGCTTGGTACAGGGCTGAGCGGATCAGCCCGACCAGCACGAAGTCGTTAAAGTGGCCGGCCTGCAAACTTGCGTCCTGGCGGTTATCGCTGAACGCCAGAAACTTTCGTGCCTCGTCGTCGAGGTCGGACTCGCCTCTGAGGGCTCTGACAATTGACTGCGAGAGAACCGTCACTGCACTCGCGCGACCTTCGGTGCCAAGACTGGCCACGCGGGAGAACTGAGACTGGCGGGTGCTCTCGTAGCTCGTCTTGCACGATGGGCAGAATTCGAGTCGCTCGAAGAACGCCACCGGCATACCGTCATCGGTGATCGTACCGAATTCGTCGACACGTAATGAGTTGGGCAGCTTCGGGATACGAGCGTTGTCGAGAACCTGTCCGGACCCGCTGGACACCAGCCAGTCCTCAGGGACAAGTTCGAGCAATGCAGGGTCGTGGGGATCGGGCCAGGGTTTCTCTGTCAGGAGCAGCAGACCGTCGGCGTCGGGATGTTCGACAAGGTCGGAATTCGGGATGCGGGGGCTGAAGCTCTCGCCGCCGCGCTCCAGGTTCACGACGAGAAAGTCTTGGCCGCACTCACGACAGAATGCCAGTGGGAACAGCGGCTGCCCCGAGGGCCTGTTTGGCGCGCTGCGTTGGTACTGGGTGGTGAGGAAGCGCTTCGCCGGGGGTTCCAGGGTGGTGTAGACGGTGTCGCCCTTGCCGATGAACTGGTGCAGCTTGAAGGCGAACAGCGAACGGCCCTGCGGGTCGCGGGCCCGCGAGCCGGCAAGCAGTAGCTCCTGCAGCTTCTCCCGGCAGACCGACTCGTCCACGCCGGTCTCGCCGTGCAGCTTCGTGGCGGCATCGCTGAGCTTGGAAGGCGGCCGTCGGGCCAGCTTGCCCTCATCGTCGGCATGTAGACCGAAATGCCGTTCGATCCAGACGGCCAGTGGGTCGGCCTTGAGTTCTTCCCACTCTGCAGGCGCTTGTGCTGCTAGCCGTGCCGTCAACGCGGCCGGGTCGGCCTCGCCCGTCGTCGCACGTCGTAAGGTTTCCCCGACGATGTTGGCCACGGGGATCTCGACGCCGAAGATCCGGGTCGCCAGTTCGGCGACCTGCTGGCGTTGCTCAGCCTTGGTGCCCGGACCGGCGAGTGTTGCACTGGTCCCGATGCACTGGACGTCATTCGACTTGACGGCACCGCGCAACCGGCGGACCAGCATCGCCACATCGGCCCCTTGTCGGCCGCGATAGGTATGCAGCTCGTCGAGAACCAGAAATGACAGGTTCTCGGCGCTGCTGATGAGGTTCTTGCGCTCTTTCGGGCGGGTGAGCATCAGCTCCAACATGACGTAGTTGGTCAGCAGGATGTCCGGGGGAGAGGCGAGGGTCTGCTCGCGCTCCTCGCGGTTCTCCTGCCCCGTGTACCGCGCGAAGGTGACCTTCGGCTTCGTCTTCCCGAGGAACTTCTCCAGTTCGTTGCGCTGGCTGTTGGCCAGGGCGTTCATCGGATAAACGATGATGGCTCGCACGCCTTTGCCGGAGCCTTCGCGCAGCACCCGGTCGACGATCGGCACGATGTAGGACATTGACTTGCCCGAGCCAGTGCCGGTGGTGAGCACGTAGGACTCGCGGCGGTTGGCGATCTCGAAGGCGTCGGTCTGATGGCGATGGAAGGCGATCTCCTGGCCGAGCGGGTCTTGCTCGGTTCGTGCCCGGAAGATCTGGATCGCATCCGGGTGCAGGAGTTGGTGTTGGACCAGTTCGCTGACTGCTCCGCCAGACTCGAACGCCGGGTTCAGCGCAAGCCAGGGCTCCGGCCACAGCAGACCGTCGGCGATCTCCTTTTCGACCTTGCTGCGAATCTGGTCGTCTTTGATCTCCAGGAAGCCCTTGACGAAGTTCTCGTAGTCGCCCAGAACCTCGTCGAGGACACCGAACGCATCCATGCGGCGGCCCCTCTTCCGTCTGCGTCAAGCACCAAACAAACCTGACCCTACTTTGCAGGGCCGACAGTGACGGTGATTGTCTTCGGCCACCATTACTCCGGTGGCGGTGGGAGGTCGCGAGTGGCATTCCGCGCAATAGTGCGGTTCTTTGCTCCGGGGGGATCTCCTATTGCATGCACCTGGAAGCTCGACGGCCGCGGGCCCGAAAAATGGCTCATAGACCACACCATGTGTCCCCGACGATGCGTGCTCAGGCGACACGCCCTAAAGCCCAATGACGTTTTTCGGTGCAATTCTGAAGTATTTTGTCCCAGAGCGAACCCCCTACTGAAGGATCGAGCGCGTGGTGAAGAGCGATGAACGGACTCGGTGCCTCGAACTATTTGGCGCAGACGGCCCGCTGATCCGTGACCAGATTCCCGATCTATTTGCCAATTTGCACGCACGCATGGCGGACGCGCAGGAGGTATCGGGACAGATCTCGCGAGGTGTTTACGGGCAGATCTGGCGCGGCGCGTTCGAGGAATTGCAGAAGGCTTTTGGTCATCTCCAGGGAGCGATCATGTTCACGCCGCAAGGTGCCAACTATCGCGTCGTGATCGTCAACGGGGTGGCCATCTTTGCCTGGCGTTACTCCCTTGGCCACGCGTCATCAGCGGATACTGAGCGATTCGCCACTTCGGGCGCACGGCTCGCCTTGTTTGAGCAGACTCGACCCGAGCTGCCGCAGCAGTTCGACTTCGGGATCGAGCGATCGCACCTCATTGACGAGGATGTTGAAATTTTGAATAGCAGAGCTGCCAACCTCGCTCAGGTGCTAGCGGACGCGAAGTCAACAGTCGTGATCGCGTATGCCAGCTCAGTAGATGGGCTGCACTCGCTTGAGTGGGGACTGGTCAGCCACATTGACAAGCGCGGTTACCTGCACTGGGGCGACTTTCACGAGAAGCTCAACATAGGGGAAGGTGAGCTTTTCGTCGTCGGTACTCACGAGCCCGGTGATTTCGCGTCCGGCGAGGTTCCGTCGCGAGTCGTAAAACTGAGGGAAACCGAGTCTTGCGATGCCTGACGACGTCCAGCTCGACCTCTTCTGTGGCTCCGGTGTGGTCAAGTCGTTCGAAGCGTCTCGGCTTCGACAAGCGCGGGTTCTCAAAGCGTGGACGAAAGCTCACCTTGCCAAGGAGGTGGGTGTGTCAGCTGCGCTGATCGGTCAGTACGAGGCGCGCGTAACGAAGCCGGGGCCGGACGTTCTGGAACGCCTCGCGCGGAAACTTGAGGTGCCGGTCAACTTTTTCGCTACCGGTCGGCCACTGGCCGAGCTTGACGCCGGGAACGCGCACTTTCGGAGCCTTCGTGCGACGCGCGCGATTGACCGAAGTCGGGCAGCGGCTTACGTCGAGCAGGTCTGGGAGCTCGCTCACGCTCTGGAGAAGCGCGTCCGATTTCCCGACCTCGATTTGCCCGAGGTTCCCGTAGGTATGAGTTCAGTCGGTGCTGCCAAACTGCTTCGACGTCACTGGGGGATTGGGTCGGGGCCGGTAAGGCACTTGGCCGCGACGATGGAAAGTCGCGGGATCATCGTCACGATCATCGCGTTGAGTCGGTCAGAAGTCGCGACAGTCGATGCATTTTCAACCAGTTGGTTAGGCGAGCGTCCGATCGTCGTGGTGACTCCCGAGCGGTCGAGCACCATCTACCGGTACAGGTTCACCTGCGCCCACGAATTGGGGCACCTACTGTTGCATCGTGACCTCGCTCCTGGCGACGTGCGCCGTGAGCGAGAAGCAGATCAGTTTGCAGCAGAGTTCCTTACTCCGGCTGAACAGATTTCACCGCACTTGCCACGATCAATGGATCTCGCGGCCCTCGACCGCCTTGGCCGAACGTGGGGGGTTTCCATCGAGTCATTGGTCCGGCGGATGGGCGAACTTCGTACCGTCTCTGAGTCGTCGGTCCAACGTGCCTATCGGCGACTGAGGGTCCTTCAGCCTTTCGCCGCCGCCGAGCCGGTCGCCTCGTACCCGGGCGAATTGCCGATGCTTCTGCAGGAAGCCCAACGAGTTGCCGAGAACTCAGGCTTCTCGATTGGCGACCTCGCCCGTGAGTTGCAGTGGAAGCCCGCCCATGTCCGCGAGATGCTCGGAATGTGTGATCCGCGACCAACGCTCTCGCTGGTTCGGGGTGCGGAGACCTCGTGAAGAAGGAGGCGAAACTCCTTAAGGACAAAGGTATCTCATCAATTCTGCTCTCGATCGACCATTTCAACCGAGTCTCCGAAGTAGGCCGGAGCCAGGCGGTCTTAATCTTCCTCGATCATTCCTTCGAAATGCTGCTCAAGGCAGGCATTTTGGCAAAGGGAGGCAAGATCCGTGAACGCCGAGAGCCAAACACCATCGGGTTCGACAAGTGCGTCCGACAGGCTCTGTCTAACACTCCGTTTCTGACGGAAGAGCAGGCGCTGGTCCTCCAAGCGATCAACGGCCTCCGAGACGCAGCTCAGCACCACCTCTTGGACCTCTCCGAGGGGCAGCTCTACTTCCACGCCCAGTCCGGAGTGACGCTCTTTCGCGACGTACTGAAGGACGTCTTTGCGGAGGACCTCGCGAACTCGCTTCCATCCCGCGTGCTTCCGGTGTCGACGATCGTGCCGGTGGACCCGCTGGAAATGTTTGCGACCGAGCTGGACACGGTGAAGCAGCTCCTCGCCCCGGGAAGACGACACAGGCCGGAGGCAGAGGCAAAGTTGCGTGGCCTCGCGATCATCGATGGCGCACTGCAAGGGCAATTCGTGCAGCCGAGCGAATCCGAACTGCGGAAGTTGGGTTTGCGATTGACAGGCGGGGAGACGTTCGACCAGCTCTTCCCCGGGCTCGCTGCGGTGACCTTCCAGACAGACGGGGTGGGTCCTGCATTGAGCCTCCGCATCGCGAAGAAGGAGGGTATCCCGGTCACGGTCGTGCCCGAAGGCACCCCGGGAGCTGGCGTAATCGCTCTAAAGCGGGTTGACGAACTCGGCTTCTACAACCTCGGGCACCACGAACTCGCGAAGAAGGTAGGGCTGACGACTAACAAGACGACTGCCGCCATCCGGATACTGGGGATCAAGGACGATCCAGACTGCTACAAAGAAGTCGCGATCGGCAAGGTCAAGTACCAGCGGTACTCGCAAAACGCGATCCGGCGAATCAAGGATCTCTTGAGCATCAAGACCGCCGACGAGATTTGGGCCGAGTACCGGGCGCTTCCGGCGACGGGAAAGAAGTAGACCGTGGCCGGTCCCGAGCGGGTGCGGGCGCGACACCGCGCATCGCCCGCCGGCGAACATGTTGCGCCGCAATCAGATCTGTGCGCTGGGGCCGGTGCCTCAACGATGTCCAGCTACTGGTTAAACGTCACGTTGGCGCTACCACTGCCCTGTGCCCAATTTTGGCAGAGAGTTACAGTATCTGGATGCTGCGAGCGGACCACGGTTTACCTTGAATTCCCCGGCGATATCAGAGGCTCAATAAGACGCGAGACCCGTCTGGGCGCTTCACCGCAACTTCTAGCTCACCGCCGGTCGCCTCAACGTACTTGCGGAGGGTGTCGACCCGGCTGGTGCCCAGATTGCCGTGCTCCATCTGGGAAACGCGGTTCTGTCCGACGCCGATGGCTGCTGCGAGGGAGGTCTGGGTGTAACCAGCTTCTTCGCGCAGCTCGCGGAGGCGGTACTGGGCAACCTCGCGATCCATCTCGTCCTTGATTGCGTCAATGCGGGCACGGTTGCCCGGACGGCGACGTCGAAGATCATCAAGCGAGGTCATCGTTTCTTCCCCTTTCTTGTCTTCGGCTTGGCGGCTTTGGCCGCTTCAGCCTCCTTTATTAGCTTCTGTTGGTGTTCGGTGAACAGGCGATCGGCGGTGGGGATGTTCGTCGCGTACCACTTTGTCCAATTTCCTGCCTTGTCTCCGGCGACCAGCATGATCGCCCGAGATTGGATGTCGAAGGCGAAGAGCACTCGTATGTGCGCTCCGCCTTTCGTGGCGCGAGGCCGAAGCTCCTTCATGTTCGGGTGCTCTGATCCTTCGAGCGTGTCTACGAACGGTCGGCGCGTGACCGGTCCGTATTCCTCCAATTGCTCAAGAGCCGCAATCACGTTGTCGTATTCCTCGTCATCGAGGGTGTCGATCCATGCTTCGATGAGGGTCAGATCGACCTCCCATCTCCGCACCATGGCATATTATCAGCTTTAACTGATATCAGTTAGAGATGATTCCCTTAGGCAGCCGGGGGTCCCGCTGGGACCACCCAGGGACCACGCGCCATGCGCGATGCTGAACGACCTGCGCGTCTGTGCACGTTATGCACGGTCGGCTTTCAGCAAGTTATGGGCGCTGAGCTGGGCAAATGCGTTGCCCCAATTTACTGGGGGTCAAGTGGTCGCAGGTTCAAATCCTGTCAGCGCGACTCATGTTTTTGCAGGTCAAGCACTATTTTTGCTTGTTACCGGGCAGCTGCCGTGTTGATCACTCGATCGCACCATCAAATGCAGGCTTGATTGACAGCTTGATTGACAGTTGCCGTGCGCGCGCCGTGGCTGGATTGAGCTGCGCCGCTAGGACCCAATTCGTTTGCCCGGCCCGGCCGGTAGTTCTGGTTGAGTTGTGACACTGGCGCCACCGAAATCAAGTTCGCGGGGTATCAAAGACTGTGCACTGGGAGTTCGCCGGACATCGCAGCTTGGCGGCGGCCCCGCTGATTGTCACGGTGCGGACGAATGGGTTGAGCCCGAATCGGTGAGGTGGTGCGTTCAGGTCTGTCGGCGTGGGTCGGGGAATCCCATCTTGACGTAACCGGGCGCGCGCTTCTTCAGTGATGAGGCGATGACGGGTGTGAGTTCGTCGTGGTAGTCGTGCACGGTGGCAGAGGCCTTCGCCGGGTAGGGCCGAACGATGCGCCCGATGTACTGGACCAGTCGGTTCTTGAACGTGATTGGCGCCGCGAGAAATAGCGTGTCCAGGGCCGGACAGTCGAATCCTTCGCCGATGAACGAGCTGGTGCCGACGATCAGAAGTGGTCCAGACTCGGGCGTGTGGTTGGCGAGTTCGTCGGTGATCTGGCGGCGTTCGCGTGCCTTCATGCCGCCGCTAAGGATGGTGACGGTCTTGCCGGCTGCTCGGAGCCGTTGGGCGATCGCGTTGAGGTGTTCCACCCATGTGGTGAGAACCAGGATGTTGGCTCCTTCGCCGGCGGCGCTCATGACGTCGCCGACAACCTGGTCGAGTCGATCTTGATCGGCGACGAGCGCGCGGTAGATCCCGGCCATTCCGCCTGGTGCGCTTGGGTCAGCGTCGCCGGAGTACCGGAATCGGGTCGGATGCAGATGCAGAACGGGGTGCGGTGTCAGGAGATCGGAGCCGTCTACCGGTAGTTGGCCGGTGCTCGGGCCGTCAATGGTGACGTGGTGTGAACCGAGTTGGTGATAGATCAGGTCTTCGAGTCCGTCGCGGCGTTCGGGTGTGGCGGTAAGACCCAGCCAGTTGCGTGCGGGGATTCTGCTCAGAACAGCGAAGAAGGCGCTGGCCGCGACGTGGTGGCATTCGTCGACGATGACGAATCCGTAGTTGGCGGTGAGTTCTTCGATGTTGTCTCGGCGGGCAAGGGTGGGTAGCAGGGCGATGTCCAAAACTCCGGTTGTTTTCGATCGTCCGCCGCCGATCTGGCCGCATTTGAAGTCAAGGTGCCTGTGTATGCGGTCGCGCCATTGGTCGGCCAGGGCCTTGCGGTCGACAAGGACAACAGTGGAAGTTGCGCGCGATTCGATCGCAGCGCAGGCGATTACGGTCTTGCCCGTGCCTGGTGGCGCGACCAGGACTCCGGTGTCCTCGGCGAGAAGCTCCCGCAGTGCTGCGGATTGTGTGGCGCGGAGTGTGGTGGCGCAGGTGAAGTGGTGGTGCGCGCCGAGTTGGCGTTTGTCGTCGATGCGCAGTGTGCTGTCGGCGGAGTCGACGAGTTCGGTCAGCAGAGCATGGAGACCTCGGGGGAGGACGAGGTCGCCGTCGGCGGTTTCGTCGTAGCTGTAGAGGAAACGCGGGGTGTCCCAGGTGCTTCGTCGGGCGCGTTGGCGCGCATCGAATTCGGGGTTGCGTATCGAGGCGGCATGCTTGACGGCGGAGATCATTGCTGGGCCAAGGTCGTTGGCGGTCAGGGTGATTCGTGATGCAAACGTGGCGCGGATGATCGCTGCCGGGCGGGGGACAATTTTCGATGAGATCGGTAGCTGCAATCGGCGCACGTTGTGGCCGAACTGTGGATCTGGCAGGTCGCGGGCCCGCGCTGTCACGTCGTTGGCGGACAGCCGCGCGATGCTGGAGAGATAGGCCCACTGGTCGTCATACGGTTCAAGGGTTCCTGGGTCAAGAAAGACGGTTGTGCCGTGTTGGCGGCGCTTGCCGTTCAACGGTGCGGCGATGAGATTGCCCAGGCCGCGGCCGATGTGTACGTCTTGCGATGGGAATAGGCGGTCATAGCTGCTCAAGCGCATGCTGCCCCGCAGGCGAAATGCTTCGCCCAGCAGGCTTGTCGCGATGCCCCGCGCAACCGATGCCGATGTGGACTGAGCGAAGAAAATCCAGACGTGAGCGCCCCGGCCGGATTGCGATACCTCTAGCGCTGCCGGGATCTGATGTGAGCGTGCGGCTTTCAGGTAGGCCAGCGCGTCGAGCATCGCCGCTTCTTTGTCGAAGTCGGCCGCCACCCACCAACAGGTGTCATCATCGCCGAGTGGATACAAGCCGATGTGGACCTCGCCCCGCAGGTGGGCGCCGACGACCTCTGGGGTTAGCGGTAGGTACGGCGCGTCGGCGCGGTTCATGCCTTTGCGCCAGTAGCCTTTGATCGCTGGCATCCAGCCCGATCGGCCATCCCGTCGATCCTCCCAGCGCAGTGCGTAAACGTCAGTGCGACAACGGAACAGATCGAAGAAGAACCGCACCTTGTCGGTGGGGCTCGAGGCCATGCTCACCGGAGCTTGTGGCGCACCGGTCAGGGTCGCCTGATCACCGGCAGCCGCACGTGCCTGCTCCTCGCTCAACCGCAGCAAACGCCGCAACCGCACGTTGTCCGCGCGCAACGTGTCGAGTTCGCCAGGAAATTGTTCGGTGGCGCTAACGGCCGGCCTCCTCAAGCGGTGTTAGGAAGTGAAACCCCAATGTCGACGCCACTCATGGCTGGCCTGGGATCCCACCACGAAGCGATCGTCTTTGTGTTCCGGCATTACAAGTGTCATCTCGACCGCTTCTGTACTCATCGTCGCCGGCGATGGCGTCACTGTCATTGATCGGACTGCGTACGGTGCGCGAGCCAGGAGGTTGCACGCTCGATCCTAGAGGCATAGCGCGCTGGGACGGTCGCGATGCGGGCGGCGATTAACTGCGGGTCAACCAGGCCGTCAGCGATGAGGGCGTCTACGAAGTTGCGGTCCTTTTCCCTGAAGGCACACAGCTTTGCGACACAGAGGTCTTCTTTGTCCAGGCACCAGCCGATGTACTGGGGTTGACCGGATGGTGCGGCCGTGTTTCGTTTTGTACCTTCACTAGTCGCGTTCGCCAGCCTTCGGGGAGCGCTGATGTTGTTAGATCGACGCCGTCGATGCTGAAACCGTGTAGTTGCTCGAATGTGGAAAACTCACCGGCAGCGCCGACGATGAGGTCGGCCAAGCGGATAGTCTCGTTATTGTCGTCGGTAATGGGCAGGACGTCGATTTCGAGGGATCTTGTCGCGAGCCTTGGAAGTTCGTCCTCGGGATAGGTACCGAGTATGGCCTGTGACCCGACGATGATGACCTCGAGTTGGCGAGCGATCTGGCAGGCGGCGCGGATCGCGTGTTCCAATTGGTCGCGCCGCATTAACTGATTTCCTGCAAAACTTGAATGCGCTCTGCTTCGGGGAGCAGTCCGCTCATGGGTGTGACTTCGCGCATCTCGATCGAGTCGCGGTCGAGTCCGGTCAGAACACGATGCAAGCCGCTGAGGTCCCCGTGGTCCAGCAATGTCTTCCATCGGTCGAGGTTGCGGATGTGTGGTTGCCCTCGTACACCAAGGGTCAGCCGGTCCAGGTTGGCAACGATAGTTGGCCGCCATTGGGCGAGGGTGGACCGCGTTAGGCGTCGCGACAGTTGTCGGTGCAATTTCCATGACCGCCATTCAGAGCGGGTTAGCTCAGGAACGACGGTTCGTCGGACTACTTCGAGGCGATAACCCATGCACGACACCAGGCGATCAAGTTGATCGTCACTGAGATCGACCTTGCCGGAAAGAAATTGGCTAATACTCGGTTGATGCACGCCGCTCAGCCGCGCGAGCTCCGATTGGGTAGTCGCCGTCTCGGACATCGCTCGGCGCAGTAGCTCACCGTGGTCGCGCATAACGCTGATTATAGCAATAGTTACTATAAAACCTCGTAAGTGCGGCTTGGGGCCTGCGCGTGTCGCGCGGCTCGTACAAGTCGGAGTTCCCTTGGCGAGCGCTGCAATGGCACCACGCCAGCAGACGGCGGGTGATCGCCGGTGCGAAATACCAGCGGCCCAAGAGCCGAGACGCAGGCTGTCACGACAATGTCACAAGACCCCTGAATCACTCTGGGACTGCATGCGATGGCGGGGGAGCGTTCTCTCAGCTACGCGCCATTTCAGACACGATCTGAGACAGCTCGAAACCCGTTCTGCCGGACTGGGGGTCGTGTGGTCGCAGGTTCAAATCCTGTCAGCCCGACCAGGAGGAACAGCAGGTCAGAGGTGGTTATTATCTCTCGGCCGATACACAAAGGGCCGGTTCCCTCAACCCGTACCGAGCGCGGGGCAACCCGCTCGCTCGGTTCTGAGGGGCCCCGGCGTAGCAATGCGCCGGGGCTACCCGACTGCTCGCCGGCGGCTGAGTTCTTGTCTCACGGCAAGACCCTGATAATGCCTGGCGGCATGGGTCGTGTCGGCGACGGCGCTGCCGGGCCGCCACCGCCACCGCTGCCACCGCCACCGCTGCCACCGCCACCGCTGCCGCTACCACCGCCGCCGGCGCCGCCATCACCGCCGCCGCCACCGCCAGCAGTGCCTCCCGGCTGGGGCGCAACAACGGGAGGCTCTACCTGTTGTGGTGGGGGCGGCGGCTCCTGAGGCGGAGGCGCCGGCTCCTGTGGTGATGGCGGCTGCTGAGGCAGTGGCGGCGGCTGCCGCGGTGGCTGCGACGGCGCGGGCGCCCGTGGTGGTATGAGGATGTTCGCTGGTGGAGGTGGCGCCGGAATCTGCGGCGGCTTCGGCGCGATGGTCTCCCCGGCGGGAATGGTTTCGATCAGCGGGGCCGGATCATCGCGCTGCGCGGTGCAGTCCGATCGGCCGCCCCAGGTGTGGCTCGTAACAAAGACGCCGCCGACGATCGAGTGCGGCGGTCGCGCCACACCGATGGGCGTCCGTACCTGCCATGCCGCCGGCGTACTGGTGTTGTCCGGGGCCGGCGGTCGGTGCCGCACATCGCATTCCGAAGTAATTGCGTTGCGCGGGTATGCAGCGACCCGGTGCGGAGGTTCGGTTGTTCGCGGCACGGGATTAGCGCTGAACGACGCGATCTGGTCCTGGTGGAAGGGGCAGTAGACCTGCACGGCCGTACTGACGAAGCGGGAGAAGGTGCGCGTGAGGCGGTCACGAGGGTATCGGCGCAGACTCGGGTCATTGTTGACCGCAAAGGTCGTCATCGACTCGACGACTCCATCCACCGGCATGCCGCTGTCGAGTCGGCCACAAATTTGACGGGCTGTGACGATCAGGCTTGGCGGGTTCGCGAGGGCGGGGATGCCACGTTGATCAAGCAATGCCAGAAACTGGTCGTCCTGGTTCGGGTCGGCCGCTGCTGGGCTGCCGCGCAGGATTGCGGCGCCGATGAGTATCACGCTGGCGGTAGCCATGGCTCCCGCGCGGCGAGCGGTGCCGGTGAACATGACAGTGGTTTCCGTTCTCTAGGGCCGTCGGGTTTGCGTGGTGATCGATGGCACGGTGATGGGCATCGCGGCGCCGGCCGCCAGGTTGAGGACTGCAAGCACGCCTCGGCGTCGAAGACTTGTCATCGTCGTTTCGTGATCGCTTTCCGCAGGCCGCAATCCAGCGGTTGGAGCTGGTTGAGGCGGGTTGCGGGCACCAGCAGCAGGCGAAATGAGTGTCGCGGTGTGTCGGGTGCTGTATCGCTTCGCGGCCGCGCTGCTTGGCCTCGGGTGCTGATGCGCTTGACTCGGGCGGGCACTGTGCCGCAGTCAGGGGCCTCGACGGCGGGCATAGCACGCCCTCAACCGCGGCCTTGCAGGCCTGGCAACAGATTTCGGATACCGAAACGACCTCTATGCTCACCGCGACTACCTCCGATGCTGGCCGCGCCCTACGGCCGCCACCTAACACCAACTCAAGTGTTATCCTTCCAGTACGCTGGAATGTCAAGGAGGGATGTATGCGCATTGGTGAGCTGGCGCAACTCGCCAACACCAGCACCAAGACCATTCGCTTCTATGAGGATTCGGGCCTGCTGCCGCAGCCCCCACGCCGCGCATCCGGGTATCGCGACTATGGACCCGAGATGGTGGATCGGCTGCGATTTATCCGTCGCGGCCAAGCGGCCGGACTGACCCTGCACAAGGTGCGCCAGGTCCTGGCGATCCACGATCGTGGCGAGGTGCCGTGCGGACACGTTCGGCAGGTCCTCAACACCCGCCTCGACCAGGTCCGAGCGCAGATCGCCGAACTCGTCGCCCTTGAAGGCCACCTGCAAACCCTGCTCGACCGCGCATCGCATGAAGCGGCCACCGAACACGACCAGTCCACGGTCTGCTGGATTTTAGAATCCGACTCCGACGCGCCCGCCGCCAGCGAGTTCATCGACTCCCACGACCCAAACCGGCCATGTGCCACGTAGCGGACGGTACGTCGCGTGTATCGAGCTGAGTAGCGAAAGCTGTTCGCTCCCAAGCCCCCAGCTACAGCTGGCCGCGGCATGCTCGGGGCCTCGAAGGAGCCGGTGCTGACAACGGTGGTCGATCGCGTCGAGCTCTCCAGGCTCAGAGTGAAGGGATATGCCACCCCGGGTGGGGTGGAATCTCATGGCGAACCGATAAGGAGCCGGCGACAGCGGGTGGCCTGGCATGAGGACTGCCAGATTCTCGGTGCCAGCCATGGGCTCGGTTTCAGGGTGGCGTGGCGGCGCTGCCGAGTGCAGGCCGCGACCACGCACGGCCCGCACGGCGGCAGTGGGCGAGTTTGCCGGTGAGCACAGAATTCGTCGACATCGCCAACCGGCAAGGCGCGCAATCGTTCTGCATGCGCGCGACACAACCCGGCGCTCGCCGATTCCCACTCCCGTCGACCACCATCCACGACACAGCCATTCCGCGCCCCGATCGTTGGCGAGCGCGCGGGGGAAGCGAGGCGATCTCATCGTCACCAAGCCCGCTCGGTGAGCCGACGCCGGCACGAGAAGCAGATCAGCGACCGAGGCCGGCGCGGTCGTCGAACAGCCCGATCACCCGCATATCCTTGCGCTGTTGGAGACGCTCTCCGAGAGCGCGGATACCGAGCCGAGGTCGACGCGATGACCGATCAGGCCGTCACACAGTTGGTCCCGCAGCTGGGCGTACGAGCTGCCTGCGAGGCGGTGGGTGCCGCGCAGGCCAGCTACTACCGGCGCCATCGGCAAAGCCCGGCAGCGCAGTGCCCAGAGCCCATCCCGCACCGGCAACGGCGGCAGCCGCGGGCGCTGAGCGCCGCCGAGCAGTAGGCCATCCTCGACGTGCTGCGCAGCGACCGATTCGTCGACGTCGCACCGGCTGAGGTGTGGGCCACCCTGCTCGACGAAGGCGTCTACCTGGGCTCGCAGTCGACGTTCTACCGGCTGCTGCGCCAAGCCGGTGAGGTACGCGAACGCCGCCGGCAGGCAAGCCACGCAGCCTGCCAAGGTGGAACCCGAACTCGTCGCTAACGGCCCAAATATGGTGTCGTCGTGGGATATAACGAAATTGCGTGGCCCAGGGAAGTGGACTTGTTACTACCTGTACGTGATTTTGGACATCTTCTCGCGCTACGTCGTTGGCTGGATGGTCGCCAGCTGTGAATCAGCGGCCCTGGCAGAGGTGCTGATTCGCCAGACCTGCGCCAAGCAAGGGCTTGACCGTGACCAGTTGACGATCCACGCCGACCGCGGCAGTTCCATGACCAGCAAGCCGGTGGCGTTCCTGCTCGCCGATCTCGGTGTCACTCAGTCACATTCGCGACCACATCTCCAATGACAACCCCTACAGCGAGGCCCCAGTTCAAGACGATGAAGTACCGGCCCGACTTTCCCGGCCGGTTCGGCTCGATCGAAGATGCCCGATTACACTGCCAGGTTTTCTTCGCCTGGTACAACGATGAACATCGCCATACCGGGCTGGGCCTGCATACCCCCGCCGACGTCCACTACGGGCTGGCCGAGGCAGTCCGCGACAAGCGGGCCGGCGTACTCGACGCCGCCTACGCCGCACACCCCGAACGGTTTGTCCGCAAACCACCCCAACCGCCGAAGATCCCCAAGACTTCGTGGATCAATCGACCCGACCAACCACAGGAGGACACTCAGTAAATACCGCACACCGGTGCCTCATTCAGGTTGACAGGTTCCGTGGCCCGGACAAGACAAAAGAGAGGCTGCTGTAGCGCTTCGGTTAGCGTTAGCGAGGCACCGGATGCCGCACGTATGCCCGCGGCTGAGTGAAAGCTCGAATCCCCTCGACACCGAGTTCACGGCCAAGGCCGGACTGGCCGCAGCCGCCGAACGGCAGCCGCGGGTCCTGGGCGGCCAGGCCGTGGCAATTGACGCTGACCGTGCCCGCCACCAGCTGCGACGCAACCTGGCCCGCGAGCGCATCGTCGCCGGTCCACACCGACGCGGTAAGGCCGAATTCGGTTGCGTTCGCCGCGGTTACGGCCTCGTCGAGGTCGTCGTAACCGAAGACCGGCAATACCGGGCCGAACTGCTCCTCGGTGGCCAGCGCCGAGTCGGAGGCCAGATCGGTGACGACGGTGGGCAGTACGAAGTATCCCGCCGCGTCGGCGTCGGCCTCGCGGATCCGCCCCGCGGTCCGCACCGACGCGCCGCGCGCCTCGGCGTCGCCGACCAGCGCGGTCACCCGGTTGCGCCCCGCTGCGGTGTGCAGCGGGCCCAGTGTCGTCTCCTCCGCGAGGCCGTCGCCGACCACCTCCCGCTCGCAGCGGGCCAGCACCGCCTCGGCCAGCTCACCCACTCGTTGCACCGGAGCGTAGAGCCGCTTGATCGCCATACAGACCTGACCGGCGGTGGTGTAGGTCGCCGTCACCAGCCGCTCCACCAGCTCGTCGCTGACCGCGAGGTCGGGGGCGATGATCGCCGCGTCGTTGCCGCCCAGCTCGAGCAACACCGGAGTCAGCCGCGTCGCCGCCGCGGCCATGACGGCGCGGCCGGTGGCCACGCCGCCGGTCAGCGAGATGAGGTCGATGCCGGGGTGGGTGACCAACGCCTGGGCAAGGTCGCTGCCCGGGCCGGCGAGCACGTTCACCACTCCCGGCGGCAGCGCCGCGGCCAGCGCCCCGGCAAGCTCGAGCGCGGCAAGTGGACACGTCGGCGGCACCTTGACGACGGCGGTGTTACCCGCGGTCAGGGCCGACGTCAGTTTCGTCATCGTCAGCGCCAGCGGCCAGTTGAACGGCAGCACCAGCGCGGCCACGCCGAACGGCTCCCGCTGGAGGCGCGGGTAGGCCGACCGCGGGTCGAGCTGCTCCGGTGCCAGCGCCGCCTCGGCCATCGACCCGATCAGCGCCGCCAGGCCCGGGCCGGTGCTGATCTCAAAGTTGGCCTCACTGAGGACTTTTCCGTGCTCACGGGTGTACAGCCGCGCGCCGTCTCGGGCAGCCAGCTGTTCGGCGGCCGTGGTCGCCGCGGACCCGAGCGCGGCGACCCGCTCGGCGACGCTGAGCGCTCGCCAGGCTGGCGCTGCCCGCCGCGCCGCCGACACCGCGGCGTCGAGCTGGGCCCGGTCTGCCGCCGGTGCGTGGCCGACGATCTCGGCCGGCCGGGCCGGATTGTGTACCGGATAAGTCCCCGCGGCCCCGGGCTGTGGTTCCCCGCCGATCGTCAAGACCGGTCCCTCGCCAGCAATGTGGCTGTCCTGCGTGATCACCGTTGATCCCGTCTTGCTCATTTTGGGGCCCCGTCTCCTCACCCGACTCCCGAGGCAACCTTGACCCGGTGCGGTTATCTCGCCATCGTAAGTCGATATGACACCGATCACAGGTCCGGTCCCATGAGGGCGGTGGTGCTGCGTGACGTCGGGCAGCCCACCGCGGTCGAGGACCTCGCGCTGCGCCGGATCGGCGACCAGGAAGTGCGGGTGCGACTTCAGGCCAGCGGTGTGTGCCACACCGACCTGTCGGTGCGCGACGGCTCCATGCCGGCGCTGCTGCCCTGCACGCTGGGTCATGAGGGCGCTGGGATCGTGACTGAGGTGGGCGGCGCCGTCACCGCGGTCAGCACCGGCGACCATGTGGTGCTGACCTGGAACGTGCCCTGCCGGCGCTGCCCGCACTGTCTGCGCGGCGAGACCCAACTCTGCCCACACGGCCTCAAGCACGCCTTCGGCGGGCCGTATGCCGAGAGTCCGACCGGCCCGGTGTGGCCGGAGATGGGCGCCGGGACGCTGGCCGAAGAGACGCTGCTGCCGGCCGCCGCCGTCGTGCCGGTGGACCAGTCACTGCCCCTGGACCACGCCGCGCTGCTTGGTTGCGGGGTCACCACCGGGGTGGGCGCGGTGCTGCGCACCGCAGCGGTCCGCCCCGGTGAGAGTGTGCTGGTCATCGGGTGCGGCGGGGTGGGACTGGCCGCGATCCAGGGCGCCCGGCTGGCCGGGGCGGCGCGGATCATCGCTGCCGACCGCAACGCCGCGCAACTCCCGGCCGCAACCGCCAGCGGCGCCACCGACACGGTCGACGTCGGTGATGCCGACCTCGTCGGCGCGGTCCGCGACCTTACCGGCGGCGCCGGCGTCGACCACGGGATCGAGGTTGTCGGCAAGCCGGCCACGATCCGCGCCGCCTTCGACGCCACCCGCCGGGGGGGAGCGGTCACGCTGGTGGGTGCCGCCGGGTTCACCGAGTCGGTGACGTTACCCGCCCTGATGCTGATGGCCGACGGCAAGAAGATCCAGGGCAGCGTCTACGGCGCCAGCGACCCGGCCCGCGATATCCCGGTGCTCGCCGAGCTTGCCCTGCGTGGCCGGCTCGACATCGAAGCGCTGGTGACCCGACGCATCGGCATCGACGACGTCGAAGCGGCGTTTACCGACATGGTCGCCGGGCGGGGGGCACGCAGCGTGGTCTGCTTCGGCCCGCCAAGCTGATTCGCTCTTGGCCGGCCCCGGATTCCGGCCAGCGCCCATTTCGGCCCCGCTGTGACTGCGAGCAGCGCGGACACGGCCGTGACCCGTATTCTGAGTGTATCGTCACTATTGAGGCATTGAGGTAAAAGCCATATCGGGTGCGACGAGGAGACAGCTGCGTGGACGATTCCGTCAGGCCCACCAACCGTCAGGAACGTCGAAAGCAGCGCACCCGCGCCGCGCTCATCAAAGCCGCACAACAGTTCATTGCCGCCGGCAAGGTCAACGTCCCGGTGCAGGACATCAGCCACGCCGCCGACGTCGGCGTCGGGTCGTTCTACAACCACTTCGACAGCAAGGAGGAACTGTTTCAGGCGGCCGTCAACGAGGTGCTCGACGCTCACGGGGCGTTGTTGGACGCCATCGCGGAGCTGTCCGAGGATCCCGCGGAAACCTTCGCGCGCAGCTTTCGGTTGACCGGCCGAATGTTTCGCCGGCGCCCGGAGGAGAGCAGTATCGTACTTTCCCACGGGCTGGATTTGATTACCTCGGATCGTGGCCTGGCCCCGCGTAGCAGGAGGGACATCGCCGCGGCCGCAGCGGCCGGTCGGTTCGACGTGGAAGACCCGCAACTGGCGATGGCGGTGGCCGCCGGCGCGCTGTTGGGACTCGGTCAACTGTTGTGCGATCAGCCTGAGCGGGACGCCGCCCAAGCCACCGACGAAGTCGCAGAAAACCTACTGCGGCTGTTCGGCATGCCCGCCGACGAGGCGCATCGGCTTTGCCTGCGGCCGTTGCCCTTTCTGGACGACGGCGCGGACGCGGTGGTCTGAGCGCAGGCGGTCGCATCCGGGAAGCGGCCCGGCACTATGCCGGCGTGCCGCTGCTTACCGGCGACGATTTCGGGGCCACGCGGTCGCAGAATTCGGTGAGGACGCCGACCGTCGCCTGGGGCGCCTCGAATGGCCAGAAGTGACCGGTGTCGAACAGGTGCACGGCGCTGCCCGGCGGTAGCATCGCCAAAAGCTCTGGCTCCCGGTAGAACTCGCGTGGCTGCAGCGGATCATGAGCGCCCTGCAGCAGCAGCACCGGAGCCGTCCAGGCCCGGATGAGCCGGGTTCGCCGATCCACCCACTCCTGCCGAAACGACGACGAGTGGAAGTAGCGGGGCACCGCGGTGGCGATCCCCGGGTGGCTGAACTCCTCGATGGTGCGAATCAGGTCTTGGCGAGCCACGGGCCGCTCGGTAAGCCAGGTATAGGCGGTCGTGACGAACCGCCGGGCCTCGCGCAGCATGGCCGGCGCCTCCGCCGAGAGCATCAGCTGTTCCTGGGGATGCAGTCGCGGGTGCAGATGCCAAAGATGTTGCTGGCCGCGGCCGTATCCGCGCACCCGCTCACCCAGGGCCGCGACCAGATGGTCACCGACCGGGCTGCCGCGGTCGTGGGTGATCAGTATGAATCCGCCGATGCCGAGCTGGTCGAGCAGCGCGCCGAGCTGCGCGGCGACACCGGCCTGCCGGTAATCGCCGCTGCGCTTGTCGGATTGGCCGTAGCCCTTGAGGTCGATGGCCAGGCAGTGATAGCGCGGGCCGAGACCTTGCAGCGCATAGTGCCATTGCCACCAGGAGTCGGGCAGCCCATGCAGGAAGACCACCGTCGGGTCCGACGCGGCGCCGGATTCCACGAAGTGCCACCTGACGGTTTCGCTGTCGCCCGGTGCGTCGACGAAGCGGTGCACGGCCGCTACGGCGCCGAGGTGCTCGACCTCACCGTCGTGGTGAGCCCGGGCAGCCGTGTCGGGCAACCCGGCCACGATCTCCTCGGCGGACCGAACGGCGTGCGCCAGCCCGTCCTCGAGGGCTTCCGTCACGCGTGGCAGCGGCTCGGTATAGGACAAGTCAATCGGTGCTGTCATTGTCGTCCCTTTCGTGAAGTCTGTGTAGGCAGGTCCGCCGATCGCACTGGTGCGGTCAGCTTGGCTGTCTTGGGAATTCTCGGCAGCTGGCCGCGCATCAGCGGTAGCCACCACGACGGGGTCGGCGGCGCGGGCAGGCGCCGTGCCTTGCGGTGCCGTCCGCGTCGCGGCAGCGGGAACACCAGCAGCAGAACGAGCGTCAGGCCGGTGATGGCGGCGCCTGCGGTGAAGGCGTGCGACAGGCCGGTGACGAAGGCATCGCGGACAGCGTCGTTGACGCTGGGGCCGAGTGCGCCCAGTTGCGGGTCGGCGGCGACGTGCATACCCGCCGCGGGTGATTCGCGGATGGTGCCGGCCGCTTGCTGCGGAACTGCCGCGGGCAGCCTGAGGTGGTTGCGGTAACCGGCGCTGAACAGCGAGCCGAGCAGCGCGATGCCCAGGGCAGCGCCCAGTTCGCGAGTGACGTCGTTCATCGCCGAGGCGACGCCTTGTTTGTCCGGCGGCAGCGAGTCCACGATGGTGTTGGTCGCCGGGGTGGCCGACAACGCCAGGCCGCCGCTGAAGACCAGCATGCCGATCAGCAGATCGGTGTAGGTGGATGTGGTGCCGAGGCGGGCCAGCAGGGCGAAGCCGGCGACCATGCACGCCAGGCCCGCGCCGATCACTAGCCGATTGCCAAGGCGCTCACCCAGTTTCGGGGCTATCGCGGAAACCGGAAGGACGACTGCGGCCATCGGCAGCATCGCCAGGGAGGATTTCAAAGGTCCGTAGCCGAGCATCAGCTGGATGTACTGCAGCCCGACGTAGAAGAAGCCGAAGGTGCCGAGGAATTGGATGATCAGTGCTGCCGTTCCGGAACTGAAGCCGCCGTCGGCGAACAGGCGCGGATCCAGCATCGGGCGCGCAACGCGCAGCTCGTGGACAACGAACAGGGTCATCGCCGACACCGCGGCGGCAAAGGCGGCGACCACCGTGGAATGGGTCCAGCCATGGTCGGCGCCTTCGATGATGCCGTACACCAGCGCGCCGATCCCGATCGCGCTCAAACCTGCCCCGGGGAAGTCGGGCGCGGGTTCTTCCGCGCTCTTGGTGTTGGGCACCAGCGCCACGGTGACGAGCAGCGATACCGCGGCCATCGCGGCGGTGCCGATGAAGGTGGAGCGCCATGAGTAGTGCTCGAGCAACAGGCCACTGATGAGCAGCCCCATAATCGATCCCGCACTGGCGAATCCGGCCCAGATGCCGACGGCGCGGCCTTTATGGTCGGGGTGCACGACGGCAGTGATCGTCGACAACGTGCTGGGCATGATCAGCGCGGCGCCGATGCCCATGATCACCCGGGCGATGATGATCGTGTGGGGTGAGCCGGCGGCGGCGGCCAACACGTTGGCCAGTCCGAACAGCAGGGTGCCGCCGATGAGGGTGCGCCGCCGGCCGAAGTCGTCACCGATCGCTCCGGCCGGCAGCACCAGCGCGGCGAGCGCCACCGTATAGGCGTCGGCGATCCAGGTCAGATCGGTCGCGCTGGCCCCCTGGTCCAACGCGATGTCGGGCAGCGCCACGTTGACGCCGGCGACCGCCGACATGACCACCACCAAGGCGCCGCAGCAGGCCAGCACGACACCACGGGGATCGTTGCGCATCGTCATCTCCTCTCGTTATCGGCGCTATCGCCGTTGCCGGACAACACAAATCGGGGCGCCGCGTCACACAACACGGACAGCCGCCGGCCGGCGCGCAGCACGGTGCGATCGGGCCGGAGGACGGCCGCCGTCACCCCGCCGCGCCGTAACCAGCGGGCAAGGTCGCTGCCCGGCGGCGCATCGACTACCACGGCCCCGTGTCGCCGAAGTCTCTCGCGTTGCCCGGTATCGGGTGCCTGGGTGGTGACGAGTACGAACCTGGTGCCGAGGACGGTGTCGACCCGCTCGCCCGTAGGAAGGATTACGTTGGGGCACAACGCTCCTGCGCGTCGCCAGCCGACAAACGTCTTGTGTACCAAGGCGCTGCTGTGTAACGCCGGCGTTCGGCTGTTGGTGAACAGCGACCGCAGCCCCGGGACGAGATGTAGCCGCGGAACCAGGGCACGGCGCACGGCGTCGCCCGCCCGCCCGCCGGCTGTCATGGACCATCCCATGGCCAACGCGAGTCTGATCATGTGCTGCGCGTGCGGCTTTCGCTCGTGTTCGTAGGTGTCGAGAACGGCGGCGGGCAGGTTCTCGGTCAGCACGCCGGCCAGTTTCCACGCCAGATTCGCCGCGTCGCGTATTCCGGCGCCCATGCCCTGGCCGATGAACGGCGGAGTCAGATGAGCGGCGTCGCCGAGCAAAAAGACGTTCCCCTGGCGCCACGTGTTGGCGACGGCGGCCCGAAATGTGTATTCGGCGACCCGCACCACCGACAGCTCGTCGGCCGGTACTCCGTTGACCCACGGCGATAGCAGTGGATACAGGCTCGCCATGGCGGCGAAGTCAGCGGCGGTCTCGTTGGCCCGCAGCTGAAATTCCCAGCGGTACCGGCTTTCACCGATGCGCATGTAGGTGGCGGCCCGATGCGGACTGCAGACCTGATGTACCCCGTCCCACTGGTTGATCGCGGCCTCGGTCGCCACGTCGACGACCAGCCAGCGTTGCGCGAAACGAAGGCTGCGCAGTACACCGCCTATCGAGTTGCGTACGACGCTGTTGGCGCCGTCGCAGCCCAGGACGTAGCCGGTGTCGACCGCGTGCTGCTCACCGCTGACTCGATCGGTGTATTCGACCAGCACCCGGCCGGGCTCAGGCTGGCTGACCGCACTGACCTCGACGTTGCCGCAGAACCGAACGAGGTTGTGCTTCTTGAGGTTTGCCCGCAGCAGTTGTTCCAGCTCGGGTTGGTCGAACATGTTGGCTTGCGGGAAGCCGTGGGCGCTGAGCGCCGGATCGCGGTGAAACTGAGCAAGTGTACGCAGATCCGGGTCGACCAGCCGCAGTCCCAGGGCCGGGCGCGAGATCGCGGCGAACTCGTCACCGATACCCAGCCAGGTGATGATCCGCCTGATCTCGTCGTCGAGATGTACCGCCCGGGGTTGGGGATAGACGGTTTCCCATCTGTCCAGCAGCAAGCAGGGTATGCCGTACTGGGCCAGCAGGGTGGCCGCGGTGACCCCGGTAGGCCCGGCGCCGACGACGACGACCGGCACAGATTCGGGCGGAGTGATCACTTGTATCGCACCACCGTGCGTTGGGTGCCGAGGTCGATCGCGCCGTCGTCGGTGCCGACGGTGGCCTCGACGACGTCGCCGTCGTGCAGGTACTTGGCATTGCCGAGTTGGCTTTTGAAGAAGGCTTTCCACTTGACCGCGGGCGGCAATAGCGAACTGACGATCTGGACGGGTTTCGCCGGGGCGGACAGCGCGGTGCCCACCGGGGTGCCGGTCAGCACGAGATCTCCGGGCTGCAGCTGCTGAAACCGTGCCAACCCCTGCAGGGCTTGCAGCGGTGAATAGATCATGTCGCCGGCCACCCGCATGTCCTGGCGCAGTTCGCCGTTGACCCGCAGCCGCAGCCGCAGTTCGCCGAAGCGCCCGAGCTCGCCGGCATCCAGCAGCACCAGCGCGGGTCCCACCGGGGTGAACGTCGGATACGACTTGGCTTCGTAGAACTGGGTTTTGGGGAGCTGAATGTCGCGCGCCGACACGTCATTGGTCACCACCAGGCCGGCGACATAGTCGGTCCAGGTGGCGGCGGTGACGACGGCGCCGACGGGCAATTCCCGTCCGATGACCAACCCGATCTCGACCTCGTAGTCCAAGAATTTGACGTGCGCCGGCTTGACGATGTCGTCGAACGGCCCGCTGATCGAACCCGACGCCTTCCGAAAGAAGGTCAGCGGAGTCGAATTCGGTTCCATACCCGAGTCTTTGACGTGTGATGCGTAGTTGGTCATCTGCGCCACCACCCGGCAGGGCGTCGTCACCGGCGAAATCAGTCGCAGGCCGTCCATCGGTACCACCTCACCGCCGGCGGCTGCGGCGTCGATGGCCGCGCGGTCGGCCAGCAACTCGCCGGTGCTTGCCGCGCGGGTATCGATTTTGGTTGCGCCGTCGGCGGTTTGCACCCACCAGGTGTCTGCGGTGCGCAGGATGGAGACGCTCATGAGTTAGCCGCTTTCATCAGGCCGATCAGCCGGCGGGAATCGAATTCGTTGTTGCCGCGCAAGCCGCGGATCACCGATAACGCTTCTCCCGGTAGGGATTTGAGGTCGGCACCGAGGAAGTCTTTGGTCGCGCGCGGGCCCCATTGGGCAAGGCCCGAAGCCGAGAACGGCGCCCAGCCGGCTTCGAGCGTGCAGTCGAACATGTCTCCGTCGGTGAAGTGCTCGACGAGGAGCCCGTCGGGGTCACGCCAGTAGTCGAAGAGCTGGCTGCCCTGGATGTGGCGGCCGATTCCCCATGACCGGCGATAACCGCAGTCGGCCAGGTATTGCCCGCCGGCGGCCAACGAATCCAGATCGCAGACCTGATAGGCAGAATGCACGTAGCGGTTGGCCGGACCCAATGCGAGCGCCAGCGTGTGGTGGTCTGTGGGAGTCATGCCGCGATCGCAGCGGATGAAGCTCATGGTCGGTCCGCGGTCGCGTTGACCCGGGTAGAACAGGAAGTCGCTGACGATCATCCCGAGCGTGTCGAGGTACCAGTTGAGTGTCTGCAGGTAGGTGGTGGTCTGCAGGACCAGGTGCCCGAGCCGCTGCACGGTGGCCGGGCGTCGCGGCGGCCGTTGGGTGGCGTTGATGCGCTGCACTTCGTGCCCGGTGTTGAAGGTGTGCGGCGGCGGCGACGGCAGCGGTTCCAACGGGTGGGTGCCTGCCACCACGCGGACCGTGAGCCCGCCCGGATCGGTCAGGTCGACGGAGACGCCGCCGAGCGTGTGGGGCAGTCGCTGCGGGGTCAGTCCGGTCGCGTCGGACAGCCGCAGCAGGTCGTCTTTGTCCTGGGCGGTGAATGCCGCGCCGACGAGTCGGGACCGGTGGCCGCGACGGATGAGGATGCATGGCGATGCCGCGTCGGCCCCACGCAGCTGCAACTCGTCGGGGGTGCGCGCGGCGACGGCGAAGCCGAACGCCTGGGCGAACGCCCCGGCGCGGTCCAGATCGGGCTTCTCGAACTCCAGCCAGGCGATGTCGTGAACCTTGATCACCGGGTTGCGCGAGCGTCCTGGGTGCTCGCCTTCGCGAGCGCCCTGCTCGCTGTGCAAGTTGTTGTGGGCGGCCAGATCGTACGTCACCAGACATCCTCCAGAATTAGTAAACTGACGATATCTTCACTCACGAAGCTATCATCAGTCAAGGGGTTCTGAAGAAAAGTTCAAAACTGTGTTTGACCGCGGTGGATTGCGCGGCGCCGTACCCGCGGCCGGCAGAACCCAGCGGTTCAGGCGGCGTCGTGAAAGATCAGTCCCAACGCGTAGCGTTCCCCCGAATGCACCACCGAGATGCCGTGCCGTACCGGTGCGGCCGACCACCCGCGAGCCGAGGGCACCGGGCGGTCCCGCGTGTCGGTGCCGCTGCTCTACCAGGAGGAACTCGCCGCCGGTGTAATCGGTGGCGGGGTCGCTGAGGTTGATCACCACCTGAAGCGGAAAAACCAGGTCGCCGTAGAGGTCACGGTGCAGGGCGTTCCAATCCCCGGCGCGATATCGCAACAGCAGTGCGGTGGGCTTGGTCTGGCCGGCGGCATGGCACATCTGCAGCCATTCGTCCAAGGTGTCCGGCCAGGGGCTGTCTCGGCCCAGTTTGGCCCACCAGTCCCGGGCGATGGTCAGCAGCCGCGGATACAAGGCGTGCTTGAGCTGCTCGAGTGGCTCCGGGTAGGGCTGTCGAAAGTTGCGGTATTCGCCGGCGCCATAGCGGTGGCTCTCCATGTCGACGGTCTTGCGGAACAGGTCATCTTGGGCGTACAGCGTGCGGAGGCGCGCCGCTTCGGCGGCCGTGAGCAGCCTGGGCAGCAAAGCGCCGCCGTGTGCGCTGATCTGTGCGGCGATGGCGTCCCAGTCGCCGGAGTCGGCGCGGGTTTGCCACCGGGTCGACGACATCTCCGGCCGCTACTGATGGAATCGCGGCGACCAGCGCTTGCTGGCCTGGAATATCCGCAGGAGGTACGGTGTTGGTCGCGGACGAGTTGGCCGGGCGGCCGCGGCTCGAGTCGGTTCGCAAGGACCGGCGCCGAGTCGAGGAAAGTCCGGACTTCACAGAGCAGGGTGATTGCTAACGGCAATCCGAGGTGACTCGCGGGAAAGTGCCACAGAAAACAAACCGCCACCCTCGCGGTGGTAAGGGTGAAACGGTGCGGTAAGAGCGCACCAGCATCCCGGGTGACCGGGGTGGCTAGGCAAACCCCACCCGAAGCAAGGCCAAGAAGGCCGCACCGAAGGTGCGGCCGCGCAGACGATCGAGGGTTGCTCGCCCGAGTCTGCGGGTAGGCCGCTTGAGGCACCCGGTGACGGTGTGTCCAGATGGATGGTCGCCGCCGTGCCGCCGTTGGTTCAGCCGCGGCGGCAGGGAACAGAATCCGGCTTACAGGCCAACTCGCCCGCACTCGCGGCCCCACCAGGATTTGCCTCGGGCGGCTCAAGCTCGTGCTTTGCGCACCGCTTTGTCGAGTTTGCGCAGCGCCGCGCCGAGCTGTGCCCGGCAGCTTTGCGCCAGATCGCTTTCCTGCTGATAGAGCAGGCCGTAGGTGAAGGTGTCCTCGCCCGCGGCATGTGCGGCTTCGGTCTGCTCGAGAAGGTGTTCCCGGCTGACGACACTGTCCTGATGATCTCCGAGCAACGTCTGGACGGCCTTCGCCTGCTGGGCCACCCCGTCCGCTCCGGTAGCCGCCGCGGTATAGCGTAATCGCTTGGCGCGCTTGCGGATTCGATGCAGCGCCGCGTTGGGTTGGAGTACCGGGCCCGGGCCGCCTTCGGCCTGGCCGGCCGGGGCGACTGCCGCGTGGGCGGCCCGCGCCGCCTTGGCAGCCTTGGCGGCTTTCTTGACACGGCGGTAGGCCGCGTCGATGTTCGGCGGGGTCACCGGCCCGGGCCCGGGCCCGAACGTTGTCACGGGATATTCCGCCACCATCGCGTCGAGAGCGTCCAATAGGCGGAAGTATCGCTTCGAGCGCATCGCGATCAGCGACCGTCGCAATCCGGTCTGATATCGCCGACGGGCGCCCTCGACGAGGCGTTCGCGCACGGGGCCGCGCACCAGCTCCGGGTCCAGCCCGTCCAGTTCGCGTTGATAGCGCTCGGCGAGCACCTCGGCGTCACGCGCCACCCCTAAAACGCCGGCGAGCTCACGCAGTTCGTCGAGAACCCACGCGCCGTCAGGCAATCCGAACGAATCCGGAGCCTCCCGCAGCAGGCTGCGGATCTTGCGGGTGGTCACCCGCATCTGGTGCACCGAGTCGTCGACGTCGGCGCGCACCGCGCGATCCCACGTCAGCAGCTCTTCCACATGCTGGGCCACCGCCCGGTGGACCGGATCCACCGGCGCCGGCCCGCGCGCCGACGGCGACGTCCTGCCCAGCACGCGGGCCAGCTTGGAGCCGTGCCCGGCGGGGGCGGCCCCGGCGTCGAGCAACCGGTTGCTCAGCCGGTTGAGCAGCTCGTGACCGGCGGTGCCGGTCACGTCGATGAGCTCGAGTTCCCATTCCCGCCACTGCTGTTCGGCGGGCTCGGCAGCGGAGCCGTCGGCCTGTCCGGCCGACCACGCGGTGACGTGGTCATTGCAGAATTCGGCCAACGCGGCGCCGTCGGCGCCGTAGAGAAACTGGCTTTCCCGTCGGGTTGTGATCCGTGCGACCGGCTCGACGGGACGATCCCGGACGATCGCCAGCACCACATCCAGCAACTCGGCCGGCACGGCGTCCCCGCCCGTGATCGGGGCATGGATCTCGGTTCGGGCGTCCGGCCCGGCCGGTAACTTCAGATGCCAGCCGGCGTCCAGGCCGCCGGTTCGCCGTCGCAGGGTGATGCGGTTGCGGGCCAGATCCTGCGCAGGGGTGTCGAAGTACACCGCGTCGAGCTGCTGGGGCGGCTTCTTCTCGACCCGGGCCACGGCCGCGATGCCGTCGAACGACGGCGACACCGTCGACTCGACGACGTCGAACTTGCGCTCGACCTCCAGCTGACGCGCCATCTTCGGCGCAGGTACGGGCATTTCCGCCTCCGGTGACAGCGCATCGTCGCGGTCGTTTCATCGTGGATAGGCCTCATAGAGAGTGCCACACGCGGGGTTGGGCGCCCGGCCCAGGCTCCGGTCACGAGGCATACGGCATGTTGGTCGGTGCGTGTCGCCGGCACCACCTATCGTTTGCGGTGCGGGCCACCGCTGCGGCTTGGCTGTGTCAGGCCGATCGGATCCCCTGATGAAGGAGTTGTCGATGTTGTTCTTGGGTTGTGCCCCGTCCCGGGTGGTCGCCGGCGGGTTGGGTGCCGGTGCGATCAGCGCCGCGATGCTGTTGGGCGGCATCGGGCCGGCCTGGGCGGATCCGGGCGACCCCGCGCCGACGCCGCCGAATTGCACCGCGGCCGACCTGGCCGGGGTGTCCGCGGGGGTGGCGGCGGCGACCTCCGCTTATCTGTTCACCCATCCAGACGTCAACGACTACTTCACCAGCCTGAAGGGTCAGCCCCGCGAGGACATCCGTGACCAGCTGCAGCAGTACATGGATGCCAACCCGGCGGTTCATGCCGAACTGCAAGGCATTCGCCAGCCGCTGACCGACTTCCGGAACCGGTGTCAGTGACGACGTAGACGGTCTAGACGACCTAGAAGCAGTGCTCCTCGGCGGGGAACAGCCCGCCGGCCACCTCGTCAGCGTATTGCATTGCGGCGCGGCGTAATTCGCCCGCAACGTCGGCGTAGCGCTTGACGAAGCGGGCGGCTTTGCCGCTGCTGAGGCCGGCCATGTCCTGCCAGACCAGGACCTGGCCGTCGCAGTTGGGCCCGGCTCCGATGCCGACCGTCGGAATGGTCAGCTTGCCGGTGATCTGGGTGGCCAGCTCAGCCGGCACCATCTCCATCACCACCGCGAAGGCTCCGGCTTCGGCGACGGCGATCGCGTCCGCCACGGTCCGCTCGGCGGCGTCACCGCGGCCCTGCACCCGGAACCCGCCCAAAGTGTTGACGCTTTGCGGGGTGAAGCCGATGTGGGCCATCACCGGGATGCCCGCCGCGGTCAGGCAGGCGATCTGCTCGGCCACCCGCTCGCCGCCTTCGAGCTTGACCGCGTGCGCGCCGCCTTCCTTCATGAACCGGGTGGCCACGGCCAGCGCGGCGCTGGGTCCGGCCTCGTAGCTGCCGAACGGCAGGTCGGCGACCACCAACGCGTGCGGGGCACCCCGCGCGACGCCGCGGACCAGCGGAATCAGCTCGTCGACCGAGATCGGCACCGTGGTGTCGTAGCCGTAGACGACGTTGGCGGCCGAATCACCGATCAGCAGCACCGGGATGCCGGCGTCGTCGAAGACGCGCGCGGTCGAGTAGTCGTAGGCCGTGAGCATGGCCCACTTGTGGCCTTCGGCCTTCCATTTCTGCAGGTGGTGGGTGCGGATCCGGATTCGGGGCGCGACCGGGTTGACCGCCGGCGACGCACTGGCCCCATAGACATTCTGCTCAGACATCACTGTCCCTAGGTGTTGGTCGGGTCGATCCTCGTGGCCCAGCATGGGGTCCCCGGGTTCGTCTGACACCGACAGTCTGCCATGTCTTCCGCGCGGATTCACCGTGGCCCCCGGAATCGGCTTACCATCGGCGGATGCAGCGGCTCAGTGGCCTCGACGCCAGCTTCTTGTACCTGGAAACCTCGTCCCAGCCGATGCACGTGTGCTCGATCATGGACTTGGACACCTCGACGATGCCGGGCGGCTACACCTTTGACCGGCTGCGCGAGGCATTGTCGCTTCGCGTCAAAGCGCTGCCGGAGTTCCGGGAAAAGCTCGCGAGCAGTCCGTTGAACCTCGACCATCCGGTGTGGGTGGATGACGAGAACTTCGAAATCGATCGTCATTTGCATCGCATCGGGGTGCCGGCACCGGGCGGTCGGACGGAAGTATCGGAAGTTTGCGGTCATATCGCATCGCTGCCGTTGGATCGTAGGCGACCGCTTTGGGAGATGTGGGTCATCGAAGGCGTGGCAGGTACCGATTGCCATCACCGGGGCCGCATCGGGATCATGACCAAGGTGCACCACGCCGCCGTGGACGGCGTGACCGGCGCCAACCTGATGTCGCAGCTGTGCACCACCGAAGCCGACGCGCCCGCACCGGATCCGGTGGACGGAGTCGGCGGTGGCACCGGCTGGCAGATCGCCGCCGGCGGCCTGGTCAGGTTCGCCGCCCGGCCGCTACAGCTGGCCAATGTGATGCCGCAGACGGTGTCCTCGGTGATCTCCACGGTGTTACGGGCCCGCGAGGGCCTGACCATGGCGCGTCCATTCGCCGCGCCGCGTACCGTCTTCAACGCCAGCATCAGCGGCCGCCGCAACATCGGCTACGCCGAACTGGATCTCGAGGACATCAAGACGGTGAAGAACCACTTCGGCGTCAAGGTGAACGACGTGGTGATGGCGCTGGTTTCCGGGGTGCTTCGGCAATATCTCGCCGAACGCAACGCCCTGCCCGACTCGTCGCTGGTGGCATCGGTGCCCGTTTCGGTGCACGGCAAGTCCGATCGTCCCGGTCGTAACCAGGTCTCGGCCATGTTCGCCAGCCTGCACACCGAAATCGCCGACCCGGTGGAGCGTCTGCGGGCCATCGCCCAAGCGAATTCGGCTGCGAAGGGCCATAGTTCGGCCATTGGCGCGACGCTGTTGCAGGATTGGTCACAGTTCGCCGCGCCGGCCGTTTTCGGGATCGCCATGCGTGTCTACGCCAGGACCCGGCTGACCGAGAGCCTGCCGGTGCACAACTTGGTGGTCTCCAACGTGCCGGGGCCGCAGGTTCCGTTGTACCTGCTGGGTTGCCAGGTCAAGTCGATGTATCCGTTGGGCCCGATCTTTCACGGCTCCGGTCTCAACATCACGGTCATGTCGCTCAACGGCAAGTTGGACATCGGGCTCGTCTCGTGTCCGGAACTGCTGCCGGACTTGTGGGAAATGGCCGACGAGTTTGCTATTGCCATGGAAGAACTGCTGGTGGCCGTCGGGTGATTCGTCCCACGACGGTCGTTAGCCAGCATCTTCGGCCGGCTCTGGCACCATAGGTTGCCATGTGCCTGTCTCGCCGCGAAAAGTTCGCGCGCATGTTGCTGATCTGGACCGCGATCGCCACCGTGGCGTTGGTTCTCGCGGGCTGCATCCGCGTGGTCGGCGGGCACGCTCGCATGGCCGAGCCGAAGTTGGGACAGCCCGTGCAGTGGACACCGTGCCGCAGCTCCAATCCGGCGGCGAAGATTCCCGGCGGCGCCCTGTGCGGCAAGCTCGCCGTGCCGGTCGACTACAGCCGTCCCGACGGTGACGTCGCGGCCATCGCCCTGATTCGCTTCCCGGCGACGGGGGACAAGGTCGGTTCGCTGGTCATCAACCCCGGTGGCCCGGGTGAATCGGGTATCGAGGCCGCACTGGGCGTTTTCCAGTCGTTGCCGAAGCGGGTCCACGAACGGTTCGACCTCGTCGGGTTCGATCCGCGTGGCGTGGCGTCTTCGCGTCCCGCACTGTGGTGCAACTCCGACGCCGACAACGACCGGCTGCGGGCGGAGCCGCAGGTCGACTACAGCCCGGCGGGTGTGGCACGCATCGAAGAGGAAACCAGGCAGTTCGTCAGCCGTTGTGTCGCCAAGATGGGCAAGAAGTTCCTGGCGAACGTCGGTACCGTCAATGTCGCCAGGGACCTGGATGCCATCCGCGGGGCACTGGGCGACGACAAACTGACCTACCTCGGCTACTCGTACGGCACCCGGATCGGCTCCGCCTATGCCGAGGCCTACCCCCAGCGGGTGCGAGCGATGATCCTCGACGGCGCTGTGGACCCCAATGCCGATCCCATCGAGGCGGATCTACGTCAGGCCAAGGGATTTCAGGACGCGTTCAACGACTATGCCGCCGACTGCGCCAAGGACGGTAGCTGCCCATTGGGCACCGACCCGGCCAAGGCCGTCGACGTCTACCACAGCCTGGTCGACCCGCTGGTCGACCCCAACAACCTGCAGGTGAGCAGGCCAGCGCACACCAACGACCCGCGGGGACTCAGCTACAGCGACGCGATCGTGGGCACCATCATGGCGCTGTACTCGCCGAATCTGTGGAGTCATCTGACCGACGGCCTTTCGGAGTTGGCCGACCACCGCGGGGATACCCTGCTCGCGCTGGCCGACATGTACATGCGCCGCGACTCGCACGGTCATTACACCAACGCCACCGACGCGCGGGTGGCCATCAATTGCGTTGACCAGCCGCCGATTACCGACCGCGCCAAGATCATCGACGAAGACCGCCGCTCCCGCGAGCTGGCGCCGTTCATGAGCTACGGCAAGTTCACCGGCGACGCGCCACTTGGGACCTGCGCCTTCTGGCCGGTGCCGCCGACCAGCAAGCCGCACGCCGTCTCCGCGCCGGGCCTGGTACCGACGGTCGTGGTGTCGACCACCCACGATCCCGCGACGCCCTACAAAGCCGGAGTTGACCTGGCAAACCAGCTGCACGGCTCGCTGCTGACCTTCAACGGAACCCAGCACACCGTGGTCTTCCAGGGCGACAGCTGCATCGACGACTACGCCACGGCCTACCTGATCGGCGGGACAACCCCGCCGAGCGGCGCAAAGTGCTGACGCCGGCGGGGCCGTTGGTTTCCGGTCACTCCCGCGGAAACTAGGGACGTTTGGCCCTAGGGCGCGGCGGTGGCGCGCCGGAATACTTGGGCGGCTTGTCCGATGCTGTTCTGACGCTGTTCCGTTGCCGCTCCGATCATGAGACCCCATGGAGTCAACCCATGACCACTGAAGCGCCACCCGCCAAAGACCTGGAAGCCCGCCGGCCGTTTCCGGCCCGGCTCGGGCCGAAGGGCAACTTGCTCTACAAGGTCATCACCACGACCGATCACAAGATGATCGGCATCATGTACATGGTCGCCTGCTATATCTTCTTTTTCATTGCCGGCCTGATGGCGTTGCTCATCCGTGGTGAACTCGCCGCGCCGGGCCTGCAATTCCTGTCCAACGAGCAGTACAACCAGTTGTTCACCATGCACGGCACGGCGATGCTGCTGTTCTACGCCACCCCGGTCGTCTTCGGCTTCGCCAACCTGGTGCTGCCGCTGCAGATCGGCGCCCCCGACGTGGCCTTCCCGCGGCTCAACGCGCTGTCGTTCTGGCTGTTCATCTTCGGTGCGCTGATCGCGCTGAGCGGCTTCATCGTCCCGGGCGGCCCGGCCGACTTCGGGTGGACGGCCTACACCCCGCTGTCCAACGCGATCCACAGTCCCGGCCCCGGTGGCGATCTGTGGATCCTGGGTCTGGGTGTCGGTGGCCTGGGCACCATCCTGGGTGGGGTCAACATGCTCACCACCGTGGTGTGCATGCGCGCACCGGGCATGACGATGTTCCGGATGCCGATCTTCACCTGGAACATCATGGTCACCAGCGTGCTGGTGCTGATGATCTTCCCGTTGTTGACCGCCGCGCTGTTCGGCCTGGCCGCCGACCGCCACCTCGGTGCCCACATCTACGACGCGGCCAACGGCGGGGTGATCCTGTTCCAGCATCTGTTCTGGTTCTTCGGACATCCCGAGGTGTACGTGATCGCGCTGCCGTTCTTCGGCATCATCTCCGAGGTGATCCCGGTGTTTGCCCGCAAACCGATTTTCGGTTACACCACGCTGGTTTATGCGACCCTGTCCATCGCGGCCCTGTCGGTGGCGGTGTGGGCCCATCACATGTTCGTCACCGGTGCGGTGCTGCTGCCGTTCTTCTCGTTCATGACGTTTCTGATCGCGGTCCCCACCGGTCTCAAATTCTTCAACTGGATCGGCACCATGTGGCGGGGCCAGTTGACATTCGAGACGCCGATGCTGTTCGCGTTCGGGTTCCTGGTCACCTTCCTGGCCGGCGGCTTGACCGGCGTGATGCTGGCCAGCCCGCCGCTGGACTTCCACGTCAGTGACAGCTACTTCGTGGTGGCGCACTTCCATTACACGCTGTTCGGCACCATCGTCTTCGCCACCTACGCCGGCGTCTACTTCTGGTTCCCGAAGATGACCGGACGTCTGCTCGACGAGCGGCTGGGCAAGCTGCATTTCTGGCTGACGTTCATCGGCTTTCACACCACGTTCCTGGTACAGCACTGGCTGGGCAATGCCGGGATGCCCCGCCGCTACGCGGACTACCTGCCCACCGACGGCTACCAAACGCTGAACGTGGTCTCCACGGTGGGCGCATTCATCCTCGGCATCTCGGTGCTGCCGTTCGCGTGGAACGTATTCAAGAGTTGGCGCTTCGGCGAACCGGTGTTGGTCGACGACCCGTGGGGCCACGGCAATTCACTGGAATGGGCCACCAGCTGCCCGCCGCCGCGGCACAACTTCACCGAGCTGCCCCGAATCCGTTCGGAGCGGCCGGCTTTCGAGCTGCATTACCCGCACATGGTCAAACGCATGCGCGCCGAAGCCCACGTCGGCCGACACGACGAAGTGGCGGAACCAGAGACCGTCGGCGCCGGCTGAGGGCCGCCGCGCGGCCACCGCGCACCACGCCGATGCGAGATCAAGGCGTGACCACTTCGCGCTGCGACAGGTATCCGTGGGTGAGACGATGCTGGCCATGTCGCGTCTGAGGCCGTTCAGCTCGGCGCTGCTGTCATTCGGGCTCGTGCTCGGCGGTCAACTGCCGTCGGCCCGCGCGACTCCCGAGGCCGACACCGGTCAGACCCAAAGCCCGATAACGCCCGCGGCCGCGGCGCAGGAGCAGAACTGGGGCTCGTGTTCCGCCTTCGTCTCCGACACCAGAGACATTCCGACAGCCCGCTGTACGACGGTGTCGGTTCCGGTCGACTACGACCATCCCGGTGCAGCACAAGCCACGCTGGCGATGATCCGGGTTCCCGCGACCGGGCAGCGGATCGGGTCGTTGCTGCTCAACCCTGGCGGGCCCGGGGCGTCCGCGGTCGACATGGTCGCCGGGATGGCGCCCGAACTGAAGGACACCGACATCGCCCGTCACTTCGACTTGGTGGGCTTCGACCCCAGAGGGGTCGGCCACTCGACACCGGCCCTGCGGTGCCGTACCGACGCCGAGTTCGACGCTTACCGGCGCGACCCGATGGTCGATTACAGCCAGGCCGGTGTGGCTCACATCGAGCAGGTGTACCGAGAGCTGGCGCAGCACTGTGCCGACCGGATGGGCCCCGGGTTCCTGGCCAACGTCGGGACCGCGTCGGCGGCGCGTGACATGGACCTGATCCGCCAGGCTCTTGGTGACGACCAGATCAATTACCTCGGCTACAGCTACGGCACCGAGTTGGGCACTGCCTACGTCGAGCGGTTCGGCGCCCACGTCCGGGCGATGGTGCTCGACGGCGCGATCGACCCGACCATCGGCCCCATCGAGGAAAACGTCAAGCAGCTGGCCGGATTTCAGACCGCTTTCAACGACTACGCCGCGGACTGCGCGCGCTCGACGGCCTGCCCGCTGGGCACCGACCCGACGCAGTGGGTCACCCGCTACCACGCGCTGGTCGACCCGCTGGCAGCCAACCCGGGCAAGACCTCGGATCCGCGCGGCCTGAGCTACGCCGACGCCACCACGGGCACCATCAACGCGCTCTACACCCCGCAACATTGGAAGTACCTGACCAGTGGCCTGTTGGGGTTGCAGCGCGGCACCGCCGCCGACGACCTGCTGGCGCTTGCCGACGACTACTACGGCCGCGACCGCGAGGGCCATTACGACAACGACCAGGACGCGTTCAACGCGATTCGCTGTGTCGACGCGCCGGCGCCGACGGATGCCGCGTCCTGGGTGTCGGCCGATCAGCAGTTTCGCCAGGCCGCGCCGTTTCTCAGCTACGGGCAGTTCACCGGCTTCGCGCCGCGCGACCTGTGTGCGCTGTGGCCGGTGCCGGCGACCTCAACACCACACGCCGCCGCACCCGCCAGTCCGGGCAAGGTCGTGGTGGTCTCCACCACCCACGATCCGGCCACCCCGTATCAGGCCGGGGTAGACCTGGCCCGCCAGCTGGGCGCTGCGCTGATCACCTACGACGGGACACAGCACACGGCGGTGTTCGACGGCAACGACTGCGTGGACACCGCGGTGGTGCGCTATTTCCTCGAACTGACGTTGCCGCCGGCGAATCTTCGCTGCGGGTCCTGAGCCGGCTTGGCAACGTGTCTGGCCGGGCATTGGTAACACGGTATTAACAGAGCTTGCATAGTGTTCCCGTTATGGATCGGCAAAAGGAATTCGTCCTGCGCACGCTCGAAGAACGCGACATCCGCTTCGTTCGGCTCTGGTTCACCGACGTGCTCGGCTTCCTCAAGTCGGTCGCCATCGCCCCTGCCGAACTCGAAGGCGCCTTCGAGGAGGGCATCGGCTTCGACGGGTCCTCGATCGAGGGCTTCGCCCGGGTATCGGAATCCGACACCGTGGCCAACCCGGATCCGTCGACGTTCCAGGTGCTGCCGTGGACGACGGGCTCCGGCCACCACCACTCGGCGCGGATCTTCTGCGACATCACGATGCCGGACGGCTCACCGTCGTGGGCTGATCCCCGGCATGTGCTGCGCCGGCAGCTGACCAAGGCCAACGAACTCGGCTTTTCCTGCTACGTGCACCCCGAAATCGAGTTCTTCCTGCTCAAACCCGGTCCCGAAGACGGGTCGGAGCCGGTTCCGATCGACAACGCCGGTTACTTCGACCAGGCGGTGCACGAATCGGCCTCCAAGTTTCGCCGGCACGCGATCGAGGCGCTGGAGTTCATGGGCATCTCGGTGGAGTTCAGTCACCACGAGGGCGCGCCCGGCCAGCAGGAGATCGACCTGCGCTTCGCCGACGCGTTGTCGATGGCCGACAACGTGATGACCTTCCGCTACGTCATCAAAGAAGTCGCGCTGGAAGAGGGAGTGCGTGCGACGTTCATGCCCAAACCGTTCGGGCAGCACCCGGGCTCGGCGATGCATACCCACATGAGCCTGTTCGAGGGCGACGTCAACGCCTTCCACAGCCCCGACGATCCGCTGCAGTTGTCGGACGTCGGCAAGTCGTTCATCGCCGGAATCCTCGAGCACGCCTCCGAGATCAGCGCGGTGACCAACCAATGGGTCAACTCCTACAAGCGGCTCGTGCAGGGCGGTGAGGCGCCGACCGCCGCCTCCTGGGGCGCGGCCAACCGCTCGGCGCTGGTGCGGGTGCCCATGTACACCCCGCACAAGACGTCCTCGCGGCGCGTCGAGGTGCGCAGCCCCGACTCGGCCTGTAACCCCTACCTGACGTTCGCGGTGCTGCTGGCCGCCGGACTGCGCGGGGTGGAAAAGGGCTACGTGCTGGGCCCGCAGGCCGAGGACAACGTCTGGGACCTCACGCCCGAGGAACGCCGCACCATGGGCTACCGGGAGTTGCCGTCCAGTCTGGACAGCGCGCTGCGCGCCATGGAGGCCTCCGAACTGGTCGCGGAGGCCTTGGGGGAGCACGTTTTTGACTTCTTCCTGCGCAACAAGCGCCGCGAATGGGCCACCTACCGCAGCCATGTCACGCCTTACGAACTGCGCACCTACCTGTCGCTGTAACCCGCAGACCTCTTCGATACCCGGTTGAGTGCCCAGCCGGTCGGATCGGCGGCCGGCTTGCGCTACGGTCGAGGTCGTGACGAAGCCTGCGACGCAGCGACCCAAGCTGCCCAGCGTCGGCCGTCTCGGATTGGTCGGCCCCAACGCCGGCGCCCAGCTGGCCAAGCTGGGTTGGACCGACGAAGACGACCAGGCCCACGTCGACCTGCTGTGGTCGTTGTCGCGCGCACCGGACGCCGACGCCGCACTGCGAGCGCTGGTGCGGTTGGCCGAAAACCTCGACACCGGATGGGAAGAGCTGAATACGGCTCTCCTTACCGAACGCAGTCTGCGCGGACGGCTGTTCGCGGTGCTGGGTTCCTCGCTGGCGCTGGGCGACCACATGGTTGCGCACCCGCAGTCCTGGAAGCTGCTGAGGGGCAAGGTCGCGCTGCCATCATGCGACCAGATGCAGCAATCGTTCCTCGCGTGTGTCGAGGAATCCTCGGCTGCGCCGGGCTCGGCGGTACACCGGTTGCGCGCCCTGTACCGGGACCACCTGCTGGTGCTGGCCGCGCTGGACCTGGCCGCGACCGTCGAAGACGAGCCGGTGTTGCCGTTCACCGTGGTGGCTGCCCACTTGGCCGACACCGCCGACGCGGCGCTGGCGTCGGCGCTTCGGGTGGCCGAGAAAACGGTGTGCGGTGCGGCCCCTCCGCCGCGGCTGGCGGTCATCGCGATGGGCAAATGCGGTGCGCGCGAACTGAATTACGTCAGCGACGTCGACGTCATTTTCGTCGGTGAGCGAGCCGACCCGGTCACCACCCGCGTCGCCGGCGAGATGATGCGGGTCGCGTCGTCGGCGTTCTTTCAGGTGGACGCCGGGCTGCGGCCGGAAGGCCGCAGCGGGGAGCTGGTTCGCACGGTCGAATCGCACATCGCCTATTACCAGCGCTGGGCCAAGACCTGGGAGTTCCAGGCGCTGTTGAAGGCCCGCGCGGCGGTCGGCGACGCCGAACTCGGCAAGCGCTATCTGGACGCGCTGCTGCCGATGGTGTGGACCGCCTGCGAGCGTGCGGATTTCGTGGTCGAGGTGCAGGCCATGCGCCGCCGGGTTGAGCATCTGGTGCCGGGCGACATCCGCGGCCGCGAGCTCAAGCTGGGCAGCGGCGGACTGCGGGACGTGGAGTTCGCCGCGCAGCTGCTGCAGCTCGTGCACGGTCGCAGCGACGAGTCACTGCACGTCGCCTCCACCGTGGACGCGTTGTCGGCGTTGGGCGACGGCGGCTACATCGGGCGTGAGGACGCGGCCAACATGATCGCCTCCTACGAGTTCCTGCGGCTACTGGAGCATCGACTGCAGCTGCAGCGGCTCAAGCGTACTCACCTGCTGCCCCCGGCCGACGACGACGAGGCGGTGCGCTGGCTGGCGCGTGCGGCGCACATCCGGCCCGACGGACGACACGATGCCGCAGGGGTGTTGCGCGAGGAGCTCAAGCACCAGAACGTGCGGGTGTCGCGGTTGCACGCCAAGCTCTTCTATCAGCCGCTGCTGGAATCGATCGGCCCGGCCGGGCTGGAGATCGCGGGTCGCGGAATGACGTCCGAAGCCGCCGAGCGGCAGCTGGCGGCATTGGGTTACGAGGGCCCGCAGACCGCGTTGAAGCACATGTCGGCGTTGGTCAACCAGAACGGTCGCCGCGGTCGCGTGCAGTCGGTGCTGTTGCCCAGGCTGCTGGATTGGCTGTCGTATGCCCCGGACCCCGACCGCGGGCTGTTGGCCTACCGGCGGCTCAGCGAGGCGCTGGCCACACAGAGTTGGTACCTGGCCACGCTGCGCGACAAGCCGACCGTGGGCAAGCGGCTGATGCACGTGCTGGGGACGTCGGCCTACGTTCCGGATCTGTTGATGCGAGCGCCCGAGGTGATTAAGAACTACACCGACAGCCCCACCGGGCCCAAGCTGCTCGAGACCGAACCCGCCGCGGTTGCCCGGGCCCTGGTCGCCTCTGCCGGGCGCCACTCCGACCCGGGGCGTGCTATCGCCGCCGCACGCGGCCTGCGCCGCCGGGAGCTGGCCCGCATCGGTTCGGCCGATCTGCTGGGGATGCTCGAGGTCACCGAGGTGTGTCAGGCGCTCACCGCGGTGTGGGTGGCGGTCTTGCAGTCCGCGCTGGAGGCGACCATCCGGGCCAGCCTGCCCGAGAGCGGCCATGCCCCGGCGGCCATAGCCGTCATCGGCATGGGCAGATTGGGCGGCTCGGAACTGGGCTACGGGTCGGATGCCGACGTGATGTTCGTGTGCGAGCCGGCAAGCGGTTTCAGTGACGCGCAAGCCGTCAAGTGGTCGACATCGGTCGCCGAGCAGGTGCGGACGCAGTTGGGGACACCCAGCGTCGACCCGCCGCTGGAGGTCGATGCCAACCTGCGCCCCGAGGGCCGCAGCGGCCCGCTGGTGCGCACCCTGGCCTCGTATGAGGCCTACTACACGCAGTGGGCGCAGCCGTGGGAAATCCAGGCGCTCTTGCGCGCCCACTCGGTGGCCGGCGACGCGGAGTTGGGCCGGCGGTTCCTGCTGATGGCCGACAAGACCCGCTATCCGCCCGACGGCGTGTCGGCCGAGGCGGTGCGCCAGATCCGCCGGATCAAGGCGCGCATCGAGTCCGAGCGCTTGCCCCGCGGGGCCGACCCCAACACCCACACCAAGCTGGGCCGCGGCGGACTCACCGACATCGAGTGGACGGTGCAGCTGCTGCAGCTGCGGCATGCTCACGAGGTGCCGGCCCTGCACAACACGTCGACGCTGGAATCCCTGGACGCGATCGCCGCGGCCGGGCTGGTCCCCGAAGACGAGGTGCACCTGCTGCGGCAGGCCTGGCTGACCGCTACCCGGGCCCGCAACTCGTTGGTGCTGGTTCGCGGAAAGCCCACCGACCAGTTACCCGGGCCGGGACGTCAGCTCAACGCGGTCGCGGTGGCCGCCGGCTGGCACAACGACGACGGTGGCGAGTTCCTGGACAACTATCTGCGGGTGACGCGGCGCGCAAAAGCGGTGGTGCGCAAGGTCTTCGGGAGTTGAGCAGGGGAGGGTGGAGTTGGACGCCGCGTTCGAGGTGTTGAGTGATGCGGAGCACGATCGCGTCACCGCGACGTATGCGCCGTTGGCCGAGGCCGTTCGGGACCTCATCGACGCCACCGTCCGGACCCAGGCCGACGACGACGTCATCGCGCGGGCGCGCACCGCGGTCGAAGCGGTGACGCGGTCGTTGCGCAGTCAGCGGATCCGCCCGTCGGGTATCAGCTACCGGGTCGACGGGCGGCCCGTCCCATTGGGCAACGCCGCTGTGGGCCAGTGCAACCCGATCTCCCCGCCGCTGGTTGTTCACCACGACCCGGATGCCCGGGACGGGCGGTGCTGGAGCGAGTTCGTGCTGGGTGCGGCCTACGAGGGGCCGCCCGGTTTGGCGCACGGGGGCGTGTGCGCCCTGGTGCTGGACCACCTGCTCGGCGAGGCGGCTAGCCAGGGGCTGACCCAGCCGCTGTTCACCGGCACCATCACGGTGAAGTACCTGCGCGGCACGCCGCTGGGACCGCTGCGTTCCGAAGCCTGGATAGACCGCACCGAAGGAGTGAAAGCCTTTGCGCGCGGCTTTATTTCCGACGATGCCGGCGTCACCGTGGAGGCCGAGGGAATCTTCATCAAACCGGCATGGGCACGAGAAGCCGAATGAAGTTCTACATCAGCACCGCCTTCCTGAAAACCGCGGAGATCATCGAGATTGCCAAGGCCGCCGACGATCTGGGCTACGACGGCATCGGTATCCCGGACCACGTCGTCAACCTGGAAACCCTGACCACCCCGTATCCCTACACCAAGGACGGGCAACGACGCTGGCCACCGTTCACCGACTGGCCCGATCCGTGGGTCCTCGTCGGCGCGCTCGCGCCGGTCACGCGACGGCTGAAGTTCGTCACCACGGTCTACATTCCGGCCATGCGAAATCCCTACTCGGCGGCCAAAGCCGTTGGCACCGCAGCCTTTTTGGCTTCCGGCCGGGTGGAGCTGGGCGTGGGGGTCGGCTGGTGCGAAGAGGAGTTCACCCTGATGGGGGAGCAGTTCGCGGTCCGCGGACAGCGCACCGACGAGATGCTCGCGTTGATGCGGGAACTGTGGAAGCCGGGCTGGACGGAATTCGACGGCCGGTTCTACCGAACTCCGCGGCTGGAGATGCAGCCGACGCCCCCGCCGATACCGGTCTATGTCGGCGGGCTCAGCGACATCGCGTTGCGCCGCGCCGCTCGCTACGACGGCTGGATCGGGGACTTGATCAAGACCGACCGCGCGATCGAAGCAGCTGGCCGGCTACGCGAGTTGCGCGTCGAAAACGGCCTGCCCGTTGAGGATTTCACCATTCTGACGCCACTCACCGATGCGTTCACCGCCGCCGATTATCGGCGGGCCGAGGAGGCGGGGATCACCGGGATCCTCACCATGCCGTGGATGTTTTATACCGGGCCGGGTGCCGGTCTGGCCGAAAAGGTGGACGCCATGCGGCGTTTCCGCAAAGATCTGGCGCTGGACGGCTAAGACAGCGCTGCCATCCCGCCTTGCCGCGACACTTGACCAGCTGCGATGACACGCCGAAAACGTGCGCAGTGGCTTATGTTTCGGCGTGCGGCGCGAATACAGACAGCCCGCTTGGCGATCGATGAGGTAATCGCCAAGCGGGCTGCTGTACCCCTGAGTTAAACGTCGCTAAACATCGAAGTAGAGCGCAAACTCGTACGGGTGCGGGCGAATGTTGACCGGCTCGATCTCGTTCTCCCGCTTGAAGCTGATCCACGTTTCGATCAGGTCGGGCGTGAACACGCCGCCTTCGGTGAGGTATTCGTGGTCTTCCTCCAGGCGATCGATCACGTCGGACAGTTGGGTCGGGGTCTGCGGGATACTCGCAGCCTCTTCCGGTGGCAGCTCGTAGAGGTCCTTGTCGACCGGCGCCTGCGGTTCGATCTTGTTCTTGATGCCGTCCAGGCCCGCCATCAGCATGGCCGAGAACGCCAGATATGGGTTGCCCGAGGAGTCGGGGCTCCGGAACTCCAGCCGCTTGGCCTTCGGGTTGCTGCCGGTGATCGGGATTCGCACGCACGCCGACCGGTTGCGTTGGCTGTAGACCAGGTTGATCGGCGCCTCATAGCCGGGAACCAGCCGCTTGTAAGAGTTGACCGTCGGGTTGGTGAAGGCCAGCAGCGACGGCGCATGGTGCAGAAGGCCGCCGATGTAGTGGCGGGCCGTGTCCGACAGACCGGCATACCCGGTCTCGTCGTACATCAGCGGGCTGCCGTCCTTCCACAGCGACTGGTGGGTGTGCATACCCGAGCCGTTGTCGCCGAACAGTGGCTTGGGCATGAACGTCACGGTCTTGCCGGCCTGCCATGCGGTGTTCTTGATGATGTACTTGTACAGCTGCATGTCGTCGGCGGCGTGCAGCAGCGAGTTGAACTGATAGTTGATCTCAGCCTGCCCGCCGCTGCCCACCTCGTGGTGGCCCTTCTCCAGGATGAAGTCGGCGTTGATCAGGTTGGTCAGCATCTTGTCGCGCAGGTCGACGTACTGGTCGTTGGGGGCCACGGGGAAGTACCCGCCCTTGGGGCGGACCTTGTAGCCGCGGTTGGGGCTGCCGTCAGCCTCGGTCGCGTTGCCCGTGTTCCACCAGCCCGAGATCGCGTCCACCTCGTAGAACGCGCCGTTGACGCGGGAGTCGAAGCTGACGGAGTCGAAGATGTAGAACTCGGCCTCGGCGCCGAAGTATGCGGTGTCGGCGATGCCGGTGCTGGCCAGGTAGCTCTCGGCCTTGCGGGCGATGTTGCGCGGGTCGCGCGAGTACGGCTCAAGGGTGAACGGGTCGTGCACGAAGAAGTTGAGGTTGAGCGTCTTGGCCTCGCGGAATGGGTCGATGCGCGCGGTGTCCGGATCGGGCAGCAGGAGCATGTCGGACTCGTGGATGGCCTGGAAGCCGCGAATCGACGAGCCGTCAAAGGCCACGCCGTTCTCGAACAGGCTCTCGTCGAATGCCGAAGCCGGAATCGTGAAATGCTGCATTACTCCGGGGAGGTCGCAGAACCGGACGTCGACGTATTCGACCTTCTCGTCCTTGACAAGTTTGAAGACGTCGTCGGGCGTCTTATCCGTCACAGAGTGCTCCTTTACTAGGTGATTCGCGGCCGACGGTATGGAGGTGTTGTTGCCCGCCAGTCAACCCCGTGTTGCGCAGACGTTACGTGACCATACGCCCGCCAACAGCCCGCGGTTGGTGGCCGGGTCCTATTGTGGGGCCATGGCCCGCAAGATCGTAACCGGTCAGCCGATAGGGTTGTCCGGGCCGTCCTGCGGGCGGCCCAGCGGGATGCGGAGCCAGCCGATCGGACCGGGCCGATGACGGCGGAATCTACCGGATATCCCGGCAAGACGCTCGGTTTTCCGCGGACGGGTCCGGGTTCGCTGGCGCCGATGGGGCGCCGCCTGGCCGCGCTGTGCATCGACTGGCTGGTGGCTTACGGACTGGCACTGCTGGGCCTGGGCGTCGGCGCCTGGTCCCAGACCATGCTGTCGTCGATGGTGCTGGTCATCTGGCTGCTGCTGGGCGTCATTGCGGTGCGCCTCTTCGGGTTCACCCCGGGCCAATTGCTGCTGGGCCTGGTGGTAGTAACGGTGGATGGCCGGCTGCCCGTGGGGGTCGGCCGGTTGGTGGCGCGGGGCCTGTTGATCGCGCTGGTGATCCCACCGCTGTTCACCGACTCTGACGGGCGCGGGTTACACGACCGGCTGACCGGCACCGCGGTGGTGCGGCGCTGACACTTGATGTGCGCGGTTGTTTCTCGTGCGGCTGCGCGCCGCAGGCATCGTCGCGACGCTGAGAGCGCCCAGCTGTTTGCGGTTATTTGCGACGCACGGTGCGCTGGACGCCGCGCATCTTGCCGGCGTTGGGTAACGGTCCCTTCGGCAGGGCGCCGGCACCGGCGCGCGAACTCAGCGCGGCCAGACGCGATTCCAGGGTGTCCATCTGCTTGACGGTGATGTTGGCCGGAAGTTTGGTGAGGTGGCGTTCCAACTTGGCCAGCGGCACCTCGCCGTCGCCGTTGCCGATGACGATGTCGTAGATCGGCACGTCGCCGACCAGGCGAGCGGTGCGTTTCTTCTCTTGGGCCAGCAATGGTTTGACCCGGCCCGCCGATCCTTCGCCGACCAGGATGACACCCGGCCGGCCGATCACCCGATGCACGGCGTCGAAGTGCCCGGTGGTGGCTACGCCCGGGGTGACCCGCCACTTGCCTCGCAGGTTGTCCAGCACCCACGCCGCGGCGCCGGTTTGACCTTCGGCTTGCCGGTAGATGTTGCGCTGGGCGCGGCGGCCGAAGATGATGAACGCCACCAGAGCGCCCAGCAGCACGCCGAAGATGATCAGCGTGATCATGGTCAAGCCGCCGGCCCACACCCCGACCCCCACCGACACACCGACGATCAGCACGAACGCGCCGATCATGTACGGCAGCAGGCGCTTGTCCTCTTTGCGCTGAATGTTGAACGCCTGCCACAGCTGAGCGCGGCGCTGCCGGGCGGCGGCCTTGCGGGCAGCACCTGCCGCGGCTTTGGCGGCCTTGTTCTGCGCGGCGTTTCGGGGTTTTGCCATAGTCCTCAAGAATACGTACGCGGCGGCTAACCGGAGTCCGAGGCTGCCGAGCTGCGGGCCTGCCGGTAGAGCCGGCCCGCCCGGTAGGACGAACGCACCAACGGCCCGGCCAGTACCCCGGCGAAGCCCAGCCCCTCGGCGTAGTGCGCGTACTCGACGAATTCCTCGGGCCTGACCCACCGCTCGACCGGGTGGTGGCGCGCCGACGGTCGCAGATATTGGGTGATGGTGACGATGTCGCAGCCGGCGCCATGCAGATCGGCCAGGGCGGTACGCACCTCGTCGGGGGTTTCACCCAGACCGAGGATGAGGTTGCTCTTGGTGACCAGGCCGGCGTCGCGGGCCGCGGTGAGCACATCCAGACTGCGCCGATAGGTGAACGCGGGCCGGATCCGTTTGAAGATGCGGGGCACCGTTTCGACGTTGTGCGCCAACACCTCCGGGCGGGACGCGAACACCTCCGCAAGCCGGCCGGGTTCGCCGTTGAAGTCGGGGATCAACAGTTCGACGCCGGTGTGCGGATTGAGCTCCTTGATGGCCCGCACGGTTTGCGCATACAGCCAGGCGCCGCCGTCGGGCAGGTCGTCGCGGGCCACTCCGGTGACGGTGGCGTAGCGCAATCCCATGGTGTGCACGCTCTCGGCGACCCGTCGCGGCTCGTCACGATCCAGGGTGGCGGGCTTACCGGTGTCGATCTGGCAGAAGTCGCAGCGGCGGGTGCACTGGTCGCCGCCGATCAGGAAAGTCGCTTCCCGGTCCTCCCAGCATTCGAATATGTTCGGGCAGCCGGCCTCCTCGCAGACGGTGTGCAGGCCCTCGCGCCGGACCAGGCTTTTCAGTTCGGTGTATTCCGGGCCCATGCGGGCCCGGATGCGGATCCACGGCGGTTTGCGCTCGATCGGGGTTTGCGCGTTGCGCACCTCCAGGCGCAGTAGGCGCCGGCCCTCGGGTGCGACAGTCACATCGCTGATGCTACGCGTGCGACGGGATGTTCACGGACGGGCAGGACACCGTCCAGAGCGTCGCACACGGCCTCGGCGACGGCCGATCGGACATCGTCAACGGTTACCGGGCGTCCGAGCTCGGCGGACAGCGACGTCACGCCGGCGTCGGTGATGCCGCACGGCACGATGGCGGTGAACGCCCCTAAATCGCAGTCACAGTTGAGCGCGAACCCGTGCAGGGTCGTCGCACGCGAAACCCGTACTCCGATGGCGGCGACCTTTCGCGCCGGGCGCCCGGCGTCGGCCGCCAGCCACGCCCCCGACCGGCCGTCGACCCGGCCGGCCTCAAGACCCAGGTCGGCGCACACCTTGATCAGCGATTCCTCAAGTCGCCGAACGTAATTGACCACATCGAGCGGTTCGGCCAGCCCGATGATCGGGTAGCCGACCAGCTGTCCGGGGCCGTGCCAGGTGATCTTGCCGCCGCGGTCGGTGTCGACAACGGGGGTGCCGTCCACCGGCCGTTCGCGCGGTTCGGTGCGCCGTCCGGCGGTGTAGACGGCCGGGTGTTCCAGCAGCAGCAGCGTGTCCGGTCCGCCTGCGACCCGGGCAGCAGCAAGGTCTCGCTGCAGCTGCCAGGCGTCGTGGTAGCCGACGATGGCCAGCTGGCGTACTTCGATGTCGGCCCTGCTCGACCGAATGGAACCAGCCACGATGACGAGGCTACTCGTGACCGCCACAGCGGGGTTCGTGGTCGCGCTGAGGCGACGCGCGCGGAACCGCCGTTTTGATGCCGGGAAAAAGCGCTGTGCCGAGATAGTGTGCCTGCAATGAGCTTCATCGAAACCGTTGTCCGCGTGGGCATGGCGATCGACGGCCTGGGCGTCGCGGTGATCATCATCGGCGCTGTGGGCGCCATCGTGCTGTTCCTGTGCCGAGCGCCGCGCAACGCCGCCCAGGCATACCGAGAGTTTCGCGTACAGCTGGGGCGCTCCATCCTGGTCGGCTTGGAGCTTCTGGTGGCCGGTGACATCATCAAGACGATTGCCCTGAAACCCAACGCACAAAGTGTCGCCGCCCTGGCCGGCATCGTTGCGATTCGGACCTTCTTGAGCTTCTCGCTCACTGTGGAGATGACCGGACGGTGGCCCTGGCAGCAGAAAAGCACGACGGACTCCGCGACGCCGGGCGAACTCGCTGCAAAAGCCTAGTTGAGTAGTTCCCAGCCTTGGTTAGTGGTCGTGGGCGATCAGTGGCCTCTTGACTGGGTTGTTGATCGTCCCGTTGTGTCAGATCGCAGCGGCAAGTGCGAGCCGGTGTTGGGCGACGCGGAGGTGGCCGCCGTGCAGTGTGGGCCCGCTATGTCGTTCGAGATTGTGCTGATGCTTGTAGGTGTCGTAGACGGCTTGGGTCTGTGGGCGCATGCCGGCGAGGTTGCTGTAGCGGCGTTGTTTTTCGTCTTTGCGGTCGGGGTGCACCAGCGGCACGCTCAGCTGGTCGGCGCAGTGGCGTTGCAACTTGGTGCTGGGTAGGCCCTTGTCGGTCAGCGCAATCATCTTCTCGCGCAGCGCGTCGAGGTCTCGGGTGTGCGCGAAAGGCTTTGCGGCGACTTCTCGTTCGCTGTTTTTGGGGTCGGCCAGACACCACGCGACGGGCATCGCTTCGGCGGTGGTGATCAGATACAGCTTCACCCCTAGAATCAGCGGCAGTGCGCGGCGCAGTTCCCGTAGTTGGCGAAACCGGCCAGTTCGAAGCGTTTCGCGGTTTCCCGCGGCGCATCGCACACGGCACTGGGGTGCCGTCGATCAGGCGTAGGTCGTCGGCCCAGGACGGGCATTGGGTGGCTAGCTAGGCCAGGTTCAGCGTGGCCTTGCCATCAGCGGTGTCGCCGCCTTGACCCGCTTGTGGTAGCTGGGCTGTTTCGGCAGGTAGGGAAGTAGGTGCCCGAGTCGGCCGTAACACATTTGCAGCCCATGGTGTTCGCTGCGGGCGCCGAGCAACGCCTGGGCCACCGCCAAGCACCACCAGCTCGGCGTCGGTCGATTGCTTCGGCCGTCGCGCGCGCCGGTCGGGGTGCACCACGTGGTCATCGATCGTCACATGCAGGTCGCTCAGGAGGGCATCGAGGTCTGTCTTCACAAGCCGGCACGCCGAGAGTGCAACCACGGCGGCACCGCCCGGCGTGTCGCCGCCGCCAGTGCACGCTCGGCGCAGCCGGTGCACACTCGATGAGCAGTTGGGAATTACTCATCCAGCTAGGCGGTCCAACGGCACAAAAACCTCCGTTACCGCACGACCACGCATTCCTTCGCGTGATTATGAAGCGATGAAGGTCGGATTGCTGGTAGCGCCGATGCACCCGTTCGAGTCGTACCGGGCGATGATCGGCCTCGCCGAGGACGCCAACGCCGACTCCGCGTGGATTCCCGACCATTTGCTCGGTTGCGCGCATCCTGCCCTGTGGCCCGACATGGCGCTGGCGTCGCTGTCGCCTGATGCCGACGCCTGGTATGACCCGTTCGCCTGTATCGCGGTGATCGGCCGGGAATCGAATCTGTCGATGGGGGTGTGTGTCACCGACCCGATCCGCCGCCGGGCAGCCGATGTCGCACGCACAACGCTGACCTTACATCAGTTGTGCCGCAATGGATTCAGCTTAGGCGTGGGTGCCGGAGAGGCCGAGAACCTGGTTCCGTTCGGCTACGACTTCTCGGCCCCGGTGACAGAACTGGAAGCGTTTTTGAAAGAGCTACGAGCGTTGCTCGATTACGGCATGACGGCGGCCGGGTCATGCGGCCGGATCGGTCTGCCGTTGCGGCGCGACGGCCTGGGTCCACCGAAGGTGTGGGTGGCCGGGCATGGTCCACGCATGTTGCGGCTGACCGGCGAGTACGGCGACGGATGGGTTCCGGCGTGGCCGATGAGCCCGTCGAGCTATGGCGACAGACGCGACGTCGTCGCCAAATACGCCGCTCGGGCCGGACGTGCGATGCCGGAGTGTGCGTTGCACGTCGCGGTGATCGTCGGTGAATCCCGCGACCATGTCGCCGAACTCATGGAACGCGATCCCCTGGGCAAACTCGGTGCATTGATGTGCTCCGCTGAGCTGTGGAGCAAGCATGGACTGAGCCATCCGGCCGGTGACCGATGCCGCGGCCTGGTGGACCTGATCTATCACGACCTCGATCCGGAACTGCTTCGTGAGATTGCGCCGACCATCCCGTTCGAGCTCGTCGAGGAGTTCATGTTCGTCGGGAATGCCGCCGAGATCGCCGGCAGGATCAGTGGCTACGTGGACAACGGCCTGGAACATGTCATCGTGGGCAATGCCACCGGGACCGTCGGCGGGATCGAAGAGATCAACGCCAACTCCGGACAATTGCTGACCTTGGTGGCCGCTCTTCGTGAGCTGTAGCCACCCGGCCCGGCGCCGCGGCTACTGCCCGCCGGACAGCACCTTATGGCAGTCGACCGAGCGCATCTCCATCACCAGCGCCAAGTTCTGGTGTGGGTCGACCGGCGCGTCGATGATGTGCACTCCGCCGGCCGCTACGGCCTCGTCGAGTATCGCGCGGAACTTGGCGGGGTCGTCGAGCCGATGGCCGGTGGCTCCGTAGCTGCGGGCGTACGTGACGAAATCCGGGTTGGCGAAATCCACGCCGAACCTCTGGTAACCGTCGACCATCTGTTTCATCGCGATCATGGCCAGGCTGCTGTCGTTGAACACCACGACAATCAGATCGAGCCCGAGGCGGACGGCCGTTTCCAGATCCTGGCCGTTCATGGCGAAACCGCCGTCGCCGGTGAGCACCACCACCTTGCGCTCGGGATGAACGAGTTTGGCGGCAATCGCGGCCGGCAGGCTGATCCCCATCGATCCCAGCGCGTGATCGATCAGCATAGTGTTGGGTTGGCGGGCGTTGAAGTTCCGCGTGGCCCACAGCATGTGGATGCCGTTGTCGAGCGAGAGGATGTCCTCATCGGCCATGAACTCGCGCAGGGTGGCGATCAGGTATCCCTGTTTGGCGGGGAACGAGGTGTCGCCGGCGGAGCGGTTGATGCTGTCCTGCATGGCTTTTCCGAGACTGCGGAAGCCGTCGTGATCCCACTCCGGATTCCGGTCGAGCTGCGCGGTCAGCCGCCGCAGCGCATCGGCCATGTCGCCGACCACCTGTGTTTGCGGGAAATACGAGTTGTCGCCTTGGGCGGCAAAGGGGTTGAGGTGGATAACGGTGCGCCCGTCATCGGGTGCCATGAACATGGTCGGCTTCTCCATCACGTCATGACCGATGTTGAGCACTACGTCGGCGGACTGGATGGCGCAGTTCGGATAGTCGCCGGGCATGATCGAACAACCCAGGTAGTTCGGGTCGTCCTCGTTGGCGACGCCCTTGCCCATCATCGTTGCCACGAACGGGATCTGGGTCTTGGCAATCAGTTCCCGTACCGCCGCCGCCACGGCGGGCCGGTTGGCGCGGGTGCCGCCGCCCACCATGATCAGCGGCCGGCTCGCGTCCTGGATCAGCGCGGCCGCGGCCGCGATGCTGTCCTCGGTGGCCACCGGAATGTCGCCGTGCCGGCACGGGACCAGTGGGCCCAGCTCGGTCTCCCGGGCCACATCGTCGGGCAGTTCCAGGTGCGCGGGCCCCTGACGCCCGCCCAACGCCGACATCATCGCCTGCCGCAGCAGGGAGCCGGCCATGTGCCCGGATGGGATCTTGGCTGCGAACTTGGTGATGGGACGCATCACGTTGACCACGTCGACAAGCTGGTATTGCCCCATGCGGTTGTCCCGCTCCGCCTTTTGGCCGGTGATGACCAGCATCGGCATGGCCGCCAGATAGGCGTGGGCGACCGGGGTGGTCAGGTTCATCGCCCCGGCGCCCAGCGTCGACATGGCAACGGCGAGCCTGCCGGTCAGGCGGCCGTAGGCCGCGGCCGCGAAACCCGCGGCCTGTTCGTGGCGGAACAGGACGAACTTGATCCGCCCATCCTTGTGCAGCGCCTCCATGAAATGCAGGTTCTCATCGCCGGGAATACCGAACACGTACTCGACGCCTTCGGCCGCGAGTGCCTCGACGATCTGCTCGCTGGTATTCGACGGCATCAGAGCTCACCGCTGCCGTGGCTGAGCACCGCCTGCGGATCTTCGGATTTCAGGCCCGCTTTCATCTGGTCCATCTTCTGCATCACCTGGCGCGCCTTGGTCAGGATCGCTTCGGCCTCGGCGCCGGGGATGACTACGGCCGTCGACCCCTTGGCGAAGACCACATCGCCGGGCACCACCGTGACTCCTCCGACCGCCACCGGAACATCGGCCAGATAGGGCTGAATCTCATTGCCGCCGGCGCGCACCGTTTCGCCGCGGCAGTACGTCGCGAAGTTGTAGGTGCGCAGTTCCTCGAAGTCGCGCAGCATGCCGTCGGCGAGAATGCCTGCCATGCCCAGGTTTTCAACGCGGCTGAGCTTAGTGCCGCCGCCGAGCGAGGTCTGCTGGTATCCGTTCGACGCCATCACCAGGACGGCACCCTTGGCCTCATGCGCGGCGGCGGCGCGGTAGATGGCCGGTCCGAGGCTGTGCTTCTGCGGGTCCATCAGGTCCTTGCGCACCGGCAGAAAGGAGATGGTCACCGCCGGGCCGACAAGGACGCGATCGGGATCGGGGCTGCGCAGTTCGATGATGTGCGCACGGTGTTGATGCGTCATCATCATCGCGTCGACGACGTCGGCGACGCCGAGACCAGCGACCAGTTCCTTGAGTTGCATGACCACAATCCCTTCTGTTAGCGCTCATTGTCGGTCTCACGAGGCAGCAAGCGAAGTAACAGGCTCACCATCGGGATCATCCGTGCCATCGCGTTCGGCACCAGGCTTTCCAGTGAAACCCTGATGGGCGTGGCGGTTTCGGCGTCCGGCAGGCCGGTGTTCCCCAGCGCGCCGCTGACTGCATGCTCGCGACGTCTGCCGTCGGCGATCACCGCATCGATCGCGGCCAGCAGCGAGCCGTTGTCGTGCAGCGGTTGCAGGGTCGGTGTAGTAGAGCACCAACATGCCCGGCCAATGAGCAAGGTTTCGGGGCAGGCTGACCTGCAGGTCTCGCGCCCGGCTGCGGGCTCCGATCAGATTCACGATGCGCACCATTTCGGCGACGTGCGGCGGCATCTCGTCCAGGTTCATCAACAGCGCACATGCGGCCGGCGGTGGCCGGTGGGGTGGCTGCTGAATCCACGGGCACGCTGGCGGCGTCAGGCCGTGCAGCCGGGCCCGGACGGCGCAGAACCCCACCAGGTTGAGTGGATTGCCGGTGTCATGCCCGGAAAGTGTTGTGCGGATGCCATTTTGGTTATCGGCTCCGAGTCCGACCGAGCGCAGCGCGGCAACGCTGAGTTGCGGTACCGGCGGCAACTCTTGTCCCTGACGCAGCGCGTCGGCTTCCCGGTACACCGCGCCGTTGGCGTAGCGGGGTTTCATCGTCTCCCAGGTCCAGCGCAACGCATCGGGGATGGGGGCGAGATTATGCCAGATCAAGTTGACGAAAGTCATTCCGAGCGTTTGCCGTATGTCGGCATAGAGGTCCGCGATTTCCCCGGTGGCCGCGGCCTGGCTGATACTGGGAACCGGATCTCCGGACGACCGCATGACGCTGGCTTTCAGGCTGAATCCGCTGCCGGTTCAGTCTGGCATGTTCTCGCGCATATGCTTGATCGCGAGTTTCATGGCCGCTTCCTTGACTTTGTTGCGTGCCATCATCTTTGCGTTGCGTTCGGCGATGTTGACGGTGTAGGGGTTCTCCCGCAACAGCTTTGCCGCAAAGAGCAGGTTGAGCGCGGTCAGCTCGGCGTTGCGGCGCACGTACGGGGACAACTCGCCGCCGGCTTCGATGTAGCTGGCCCCGGGTCCGGCGTCACCGACCCAGTACACGTCGGTATTGGGTGGGACCGTCGCGCCGAAGTGCAAGAGGTTGGCGAAGGTGTTGGCCACACAGTCATGGCTGCCGTCCTCGTTGCCGGTGACCACGATGCCCGCCACCGACCCGTAGAGCGGGAACTGTCCGGTCCGTTCGCACATCACCGTCTTGGTGGTGCCGTCGAGCCGTTCGATCACCCGCTGCATCACCGACGACCGCACTCCCATCCAGATCGGCATTGCGGGCACGATGATGTTGCAGCGCTTGACCTTTTCCAGGATCGCCGGCCACTCATCCCCGTCGCCCTCATCGTTCATCACCCCGGGCTTGACGTTGTAGTCGACGACCCGGACGATCTCGGTTTCGATGTCGGGTTCGTGAGCCCGTAGACGCTCGATCAGCAGATTGCACAGCGCCTCGGTATTCGATACTTCCGGCGCATTTTTCAAGGTGCAGTTCAGAAAGAGCGCGTAAAGCGGCCCTTCCTTTTTCAGGTCGTGGAATACCGACGTCGCCACGCGCTTCTCCATTTGTTAGCCGCTGGTGGAATTTGGATGAGACCGCAAGCGAAGATTACACGAATGGGCGCGTATCGGAAGTGGATACGCCGGACAAAATGCAGCTGACTGCTAAGCGTGGTCGCGCCGCGCGGTGGCGTAGCGCAGCGCTTCGCCAATGGTGTTGTGGTGGAACTGAAAACCGGTTTGTTCCAGCGCAGCCGGGATGGCGCGCTGACCGCTGAGCAGGACTTCGTCGGCGAACTCGCCGAGCGCGGCGCGTAGTGCGAACCCGGGCAGCATCAACGGGGTCGGGCGGTTCAGCGCCCGGCCGAGCGCGGTGGTGAACTCGGCGTTGGTCACCGGCGCCGGCCCGGTCATGTTCACCGGCCCGGACAAGTCGGGGTTGGAGATGGCGAACTGCAGCGCCCGCACCTCGTCCTCGAGGCTGATCCACGACATGTACTGACGGCCGCTGCCCAGCCGCGCCCCCAGGCCCACCGAGAATGCCGGCCGCATCGGGCGCAGCGCGCCCCCGGCCGGAGCCAGCACCAGCCCGGTGCGGGCCAGCACCACACGGGTGCCGGCGTACTGGGCCGGCAGCGTGGCGGCTTCCCAATCCACACACAGCTGGGCCAGGAAACCCATTCCGGATGAGTCATTTTCGTCGACGACGCGGTCCCGGGTGTCTCCGTAGTAACCCACCGCGCTGGCGTTGACCAGGGTGCCGACACCGGCGTCGGCGACGGCGGCGGACAGCACCTCGGTGGGCGTGATCCGGCTGTCGCGCAGGCTCTGTTTGAAGGCCCCAGACCAGCGGCGCCGGCCGATGTTGACGCCGCACAGGTTGACCACGGCGTCGACGCCGGTGAGTACATCGGGATCGAACTCGCCGCTGTCGGGATTCCAGTGCAACTCTTCGGAACTCGCCGGTGTCCGGCGCACGATGCGAAGCACCGTATGGTCGGCGGCGCGAAGCGCGGCGGCCAAAGCCGAGCCGATCAGGCCGGACGAACCCGCTATCGCAACAACCGTCTCGGGCACTGTTTCATCTAGCCTTTCTCGGCCTTTCGTGACAGCCCATCAAAGACCCAGGTCTGCTTCGAACGCTCCCTCTTCGAGGCGGTGCTTGATGGTGCTGAGGAAACGTCCCGCATCCGCGCCGTCGATGAGGCGATGGTCGTAGGTCAGCGGCAGATAGCACACGGAGCGCACGCCGATCGATTCGTTGCCGAAGGAGTCGACGATCACCCTGGGCCGTTTGACGATCGCTCCGGTACCCAACATGGCTGCCTGCGGCGGCACCAATATCGGGGTGTCGAACAAGGCGCCCTGGCTGCCGATGTTGGTGATGGTGAATGTGCCGCCGGACAACTCGTCGGGCTTCAAGTTGCCCGACCGCGCGCGGGTGGCGATGTCGGCAATCGCGCGGGCCAGCCCAGCCAGTGACAAGTCGCCGGCGTTGTGGATGACGGGGGAGAGCAAGCCCTGCTCGGTGTCGACGGCGAACCCGATGTGCTCGGCGTCGTAGTAGGTGATCTCCTTTGTCTGCTCGTTGTAGCTGGCGTTGATGTTGGGATGGATCTTGAGGGCGTCGATGACCGCTCGGGCGAAGAACGGCAGGAAGGTCAGATTCACCCCCTCCCGTTCGGCGAACGCCGCCTTGGCCCTAGCCCGCAGCGCCACGATCTTTGTCATGTCGACTTCGTGGGTCTGGGTGAGCTGCGCAGTTGCCTGCAAGGACTCGCGGGTCTTGTTGGCGGTGAGCTGGCGGATCCGGCTGGCCTTCTGCGTGGTGCCCCGCAGATGCGCCAATGCGGGGGCCGGGGCGGACGGGGCGGCGGCTGTGGCAGCCGGCGCAGGGGCTGCAGCCGGCGGCTGCCCGGCTGGTTTCTTCTGTTCTGCCGCGGCCAGTACGTCCTGCTTGCGGATCCGGCCGCCGACGCCGGTGCCGGTCACCTCGGCGAGGTCGATGTTGTGCTGTGAGGCCAGCTTTCGCACCAGCGGCGTGACGTACGGGGTGCCTTCGGCTGCGCCTTGGGCCGCGGGCTGAGATGGTGGTGCTTCGGCCTTCGGCGCGGGCGCGGTGGCGGGTTCGGGCTTGGGTTCGGGAGCCGGCTTGGCGGCGGGCTCGGGTTTGGGTTCGGGCTTGGCTTCCGGCTTGGGTGCCGCCTCCGCCTCGGGTGCGGGTGCCGGCTTGGGAGCGGTCGGCGCGCCGGCCTGGGAGCCGGTGCCGATCCGCGCCAACTCACCGCCGACGGCCACGACGTCGTCCTCGTCGGCGGTGATGCTGACCAGGACGCCGGCCACCGGTGACGGGATCTCGGTGTCGACCTTGTCGGTGGAGACCTCCACCAGCGGGTCGTCGACTCCGACCGAATCCCCGACCTTCTTCAGCCAGCGAGTCACGGTGCCCTCGGTGACCGATTCGCCGAGTTCGGGCATCAGCACCGGTGTGGTGTCGCCGCCGGAAGCCGACGGCTCCGCCGGTTCGGATTTCGGTTCGGATGCCGCCTGGGGTTGCGGCGCGGGCTCCGGTTCGGGTTGGGCCTGGGGGGCCGGCGCGCCTTTATCGGGACCCGCGGCTTCGGGTTCTGGTTGGGAGGGCTTCTGGTCGCCGCCGGTTTCCGACGCATCGCCGATGATGGCCAATTCGCCGCCGACCTCGACCGTGTCGTCCTCCTGGGCGATGATCCTGGTCAGCACGCCCGCGGCCGGCGAAGGGATTTCGGTGTCGACCTTGTCGGTCGACACCTCGACGAGGGGCTCGTCGATCTCGACCGTGTCGCCTTCCTGCTTGAGCCAACGGGTGACGGTTCCCTCGGTGACGCTCTCACCGAGTGCCGGCATCTGGACTGAGAAGGCCATCTCTGTTGACTCCTCGTTCGGTCGTCGGTCGGCGCGAACCGACCTCTGGCTTACCACACAGTCGTGCACCGGGTGCGGAACCCAAGTAGATGTCGAAACCTATCCTGTCACTGCCGCCCGGCCGGCACGCATTCAGGGCGCGGCGCTTCGAGGCGGGACCTGTCCGGCACCCTTGCTACGGTGTGGCCACTGGTAGGCGAAGCAAGTCGCAGGTGAGGTGGAGGTCCGATGCCGGCAGCACAACAGGCACCCCAGCGGTTCGTCGACAGCGCGGGCGGCGTTCGTATCGCGGTCTACGAAGAAGGCAACCCCGACGGCCCGGCGGTGGTGCTGGTGCACGGCTTCCCCGACTCGCACGTGTTGTGGGACGGCGTGGTTCCGCGGCTGGCGCAGCGTTTCCGGGTGATCCGCTACGACAACCGCGGGGTCGGCCTGTCGTCGGCGCCGAAACCCGTCTCGGCCTACACCATGGCTTGCTTCGCCGACGACTTCGCCGCCGTCATCGACGAGCTGAGCCCGGGCCGGCCGGTCCACGTCATGGGCCACGACTGGGGCTCGGTGGGCGTCTGGGAGTACCTGACCCGCCCCGGCGCCGGTGACCGAGTCGCCTCGTTCACCTCGGTGTCCGGCCCGAGTCAGGAACAGTTGGTCAACTACGTATGGGGCGGGCTGCGCCGGCCGTGGCGGCCGCGACGGTTTCTCCGGTCGCTGGCCCAGGCGCTGCGGTTGAGCTACATGGCGCTGTTCTCGGTGCCGGTGTTGGCGCCACTGTTGCTGCGGATGGCGCTTTCGCTCGCGACGGTTCGCCGCAACATGGTCGACAACATCCCGGCCGACCAGATCCACCACTCCGACAACCTGCCCAGCGATGCCGCTCGCTCGGTGAAGACCTATCCCGCCAACTACTTTCGGTCCTTCTCTCGGCAGCGGCGCAGTCGCGGCATCACCGTCATCGGCGTCCCGGTGCAGCTCATTGTCAACACCCAGGACCCGTACGTGCGGCCCTACGGCTACGACGAGACCGCGCGCTGGGTGCCGCGACTGTGGCGACGCGACATCAAAGCCGGCCACTTTTCCCCGATGTCGCACCCGCAGGTGATGGCGGCCGCGGTGCACGACATCGCCGACCTCGTCGAAGGCAACCCGCCCAGCCGCGCGCTGCTGCGGGCACAGATCGGCCGGCCGCGCAAGCACTTCGGTGACATGCTGGTTGCCGTCACCGGGGCGGGCAGCGGAATCGGCCGCGAAACCGCACTCGCGTTCGCCCGCGAGGGCGCCGAGGTGGTGATCAGTGACATCGACGAGGCCACCGTCAAAGATACGGCCGCGGAGATCGCGGCACGCGGTGGCGTCGCCCATCCGTACGTGCTCGACGTGTCCGACGCCGAAGCGGTTGAGGTGTTCGCCGAGCAGGTCAGTACCCAACACGGCGTCCCCGACATCGTCGTCAACAACGCCGGCATCGGCCAGGCGGGCCGATTCCTGGACACCCCGCCCGAGCAGTTCGACCGGGTGCTGGCTGTCAATCTCGGCGGCGTGGTCAACGGGTGCCGCTCCTTTGCCCGGCGGCTGGTCGAGCGCGGCACCGGGGGACACATCGTCAACGTGTCGTCGATGGCCGCCTACGCGCCGCTGCAATCGCTGAGCGCTTACTGCACCTCCAAGGCGGCGACGTACATGTTCTCCGACTGTCTGCGGGCCGAACTCGACGCCGCCGGCATCGGTCTGACCACCGTCTGTCCCGGCGTCATCGACACCAACATCATTGCGGCCACCCGCTTCGACACGCCGGTCGGAAAGGGCGAAGACCAGATCGAAGGCCGGCGCGGCCAGCTGGACAAGATGTTTGCGCGGCGCCACTACGGGCCCGACAAGGTTGCCCACGCGATCGTGTCGGCGGTCAAGAAAAACAAGCCCATCCGCCCGGTAGCGCCCGAGGCCTACGCGCTGTACAGCCTTTCCCGGGTGCTGCCCCAGGCGCTGCGCAGTACCGCGCGCATGCGGGTTATCTGACGTCTCCGACGCCGGTACCAGCGGTCGCCGGGCGGTGATCTCGCTGCTGACCAGGTAGCCGGCCGGCGGCAATCTAGCCGTTTTCGCAGATGTCCTCGAGCACCGCGACCATGGTCCGGGTCGGCACACCGGTGGCCCCCTTGGGCGTGTAGCCCCATGCGCTGCCGGTGTTATAGGCGGGGCCGGCCACGTCGATGTGCGCCCAGTCCACCGAGTCGGCGACGAATTCCCGCAGGAACACCCCGGCCACCAGCATGCCCGCGAAACGCTGACCACTGACGTTGGCCAGGTCGGCCACCGTGGATTTCAGGTCTTCTTTGAGCTCCTCCGGCAGCGGCATGGGCCAGCCGTTTTCGCCGACCCGCTGCGAGATCGCGGCGACGCGGTCGCGGAACTCGTCGCTGCCCATCACGCCGGGGATGCGGGAGCCCAGTGCCACCGTCTGCGCACCGGTCAGTGTCGACGTCTCGATCAGATAGTCCGGGTTGTCCTCACAAGCCCGGACGATCGCGTCAGCCAGGATGAGCCGGCCCTCGGCGTCGGTGTTGAGCACTTCCACCGTCGTTCCGCCGTATTGGGTCAGCACGTCGCCGGGGCGCTGCGCCGTCGCCGAGGGCATGTTCTCGGCGATCGGCACCGTGGCGATCACGTCGATCGGCAGCCGCAGCCGCGCGGCCAGCGTGACGGTGGCGATCACCGCGGCCGCCCCGCCCATGTCCGAGGTCATGTGGTGCATCGACGCGGCCGGCTTGATCGAGATCCCGCCGGTGTCGAAGGTGATTCCCTTACCGACCAACGCGACCTTCTTGACCCGCTTGGGATTGCGAGCCAGCCGCGACCCCCGATGGACCAGCCGCACCATTCGCGGCGGCCGCGACGAGCCCTGACCGACACCGATCACACCGCCGTAACCTGCCTTCTGCAGCGCCTTCTCGTCGAGCACCTCGACCTCGAGTCCGGCTGCCTCACCCAAAACCTTTGCCCGCCTGGCCAACTCGGCAGGATACAGGTGACTCGGCGGCGTGTTCACCAAATCGCGCGCGGTGGTGACGGCGGTCGCCACGGCCGCGGCGTGCGCGCTGTCCTTCTTGGCGTCCTTGGCCGCGCTCAGCACCGTGATCCTGCGCAGCCCTTCGTCTTTCGGTGCGGTCTTGGCGCTGCGGAAAGCGGTGAACCGATAACTGCCCAGGATCAGCCCTTCGACGGTGGCCGAGCAGACACCTTCGCCGGGCAACTCGGCCAGCGTGGTGATCACCGCCTGCGCGATGCCCACTGATCGCGCGGCCACCCCGGCGGCGCGGCGAATCGTGTCCGACGGCCACTCCGAGCGCGGCTTGCCCAGGCCGACCGTCAACACGCTGCCCACCGGCAGCGACGGCACGACCAGCCGGTGCACCTGTTCACTGGCCCCGGTCGCCTGCAGCGCACGCAGTCCGGCCTCGATCTCGGCGACCGCGTCGGTGCTCAGGAACGGCTCGGCGGCGGCGACGAGCGCACCCGGCGTCTCGTCGTCACCGGCCGAGACGATCGGCACGATCAGTACTGCCGAACCCGCACCGCGCTTCGGCAGTGACGTGGCAACGTTGACGGCGGGGCTGTGGTAACCCGGTTCGGTGGTCACGCGCAATTACCCTACGGGACTTGGCCCGTCGGCGTCGCGGGCACGCAGCTCGAAGGCCGTCACCGGGGCGTCAAAACCCTTCAGCGTTAACGGGCCGCGCGCGGTCGCGGGCCAGTCCGGCAATTTGTCATGGAGTTCGCTCGCGGCCAGGATTTGTCCCGGTGCCGCGACGGCCACGAGTCGCGCGGCCAGGTTCACCGGGCTGCCGAAGTAGTCGCCGTTGATGGCTAAGACGGTGCCGTAAGCAAGTCCGGCACGCACCTGCAGGTCGGTCTCGCGCGCCCGCGGGTGGTCGACCAGATCAACCGCCGCCTGCACCAGCCGCCCGGGTGTCGGGCTCACCCACATGACCGCGTCGCCGATGAACTTCACCAGCCGGCCACCGTCGGCATGCACCACGTCGGCGACGGTGGCGCCGAACTCGGTGAGCAAATCCTGCAGCTGCGCGGGTGTGAGCATCTGGGTCAGCGCGGTGAAGCTGGACAGGTCCGCAAAACCGATGCCACAGGTGACGCTCGCCGATGTGTCCTGAACGACACCTTCGAAATACGTGCGGGCACTGGTCAGATGGTGCCGGTGAACGACGTCGATCAAGTTCCCGATCCGGGGGACGAACTCGGCGATGGCCCGGTACGCCTGCGCGGTGGCGAGCTCGTCATGGGTGTGGGTCATCTGGATGTCCGGCATGGCGGCTCGGATCATCGTCGACTCGGCTTCGGCGAGCCGGGCCATCGCGGTGCCGATCACTCGCAACAGCCCGTAGGCGCCGTCCTGGCCCACCACCGCTTTCAGCCCGACCCAGGTCGCCAGCGCGTCGACGTCGGCCTGGCTCAGCGCCGGAACATCGGGGCCGGCGACGGTAAGGCCGAGCAGAGCCCAGGCGCGGGCGACCTCCTCGGCCGACAACCCGAGTTCTTGCGCCGCCGACCGCACGGTATGGATGGGCGGCCCCGACCATTGCAAGACATCACCGGCAAGACCGAACAGCCGGCCGCGGCGCTCGGCTTCGGCCATCTCGGCGACGGTGAAGCCCAGTCCGTCCAAGTACTTGATCAGGTCGGCCCGCCCCAGTGGATCAGCGATTCCGGCAGCTTCCAGCGCTTCGAAGTCAAGGGAGTCGGGGAAGTCGGGGGAGTCGGACACCTACCCAAGTGTGCCAGCAGCCGACGCGGATTAGGGTGTGTCGTCGTGACTGATGAGCTGCAGCATGGACCCTTGGAAGACCGGCACCGCGCGCTGGGCGCCAGTTTCGCCGAATTCGGCGGCTGGCTGATGCCGGTGTCGTATGCCGGGACCGTCAGCGAGCACAATGCGACCCGCACCGCCGTCGGGCTGTTCGACGTCAGCCATCTCGGCAAAGCACTGGTCAGCGGACCTGGCGCGGCGGAGTTCGTCAATTCCGCGCTGACCAACGACCTGCACCGCATCGGCCCCGGTAAGGCGCAATACACGTTGTGCTGCAACGAATCCGGCGGCGTCATCGACGACTTGATCGCCTACTACGTCGACGACGACGAGATCTTCCTGGTGCCCAACGCCGCCAACACCGCCGCCGTGGTCAGCGCATTGCAGGCGGCCGCCCCGGGCGATCTGACGATCACCAACCTGCATCGCTCCTACGCCGTGTTGGCGGTGCAGGGCCCGCGCGCCGCCGACGTGCTCACCGCATTGGGCCTGCCGACCGACATGGATTACATGGGTTATGCCGATTCGGCGTATTCCGGAGTCCCGGTGCGGGTGTGTCGCACCGGCTACACCGGCGAGCACGGCTACGAACTACTGCCGCCTTGGGAGGCTGCCGGCGTGGTGTTCGACGCCCTGGTGGACGCGGTGTCCGACGCGGGCGGCCAGCCCGCCGGTCTGGGAGCTCGCGACACGCTGCGCACCGAGATGGGTTATCCGCTGCACGGGCACGAGCTATCACCTGACATTTCGCCGTTGCAGGCTCGCTGCGGCTGGGCGATCGGCTGGAAAAAGGATGCGTTCTTCGGCCGCGACGCGCTGCTGGCGGAGAAGGCGGCGGGGCCGCGGCGGCTGTTGCGGGGACTGCGGATGGTCGGCCGCGGCGTGTTGCGTCCGGGCCTGACGGTGCTGGTCGGGGATACCGCGGTCGGGGTCACCACGTCGGGAACGTTTTCGCCCACATTGCAGGCCGGTATCGCGCTGGCGCTGATCGATACCGATGCGGGAGTGCCGGACGGTGAGCACGTCACCGTCGACGTTCGCGGGCGCGCGGTCGACTGCGCCGTGGTGCCCCCGCCGTTCGTCGAGGCGAAAACGCGTTAGCGACCCACTCGCGTGCGGAAAACCCTTCGTACACCGATAGAATCGGCGCCATGACCAGCGGGTCCCTGCAGTTCACGGTTACGCGCGCGGCGAATCCGGCAAGCGATGCCCAACGCGTAGCGATCCTGCAGGACCCGGGTTTCGGCAAATATCACACCGATCACATGGTCTCGATCGACTACACCGAGGGCACGGGCTGGCACAATGCGCGGGTCATCGGCTATGGCCCGATCGAACTGGACCCCTCGGCGATCGTGCTGCACTACGCGCAGGAGGTGTTCGAAGGCCTCAAGGCGTACCGCTGGACAGACGGCTCGATCGTGTCGTTTCGGGCCGAGGCCAATGCCGCGCGATTGCGTTCCTCGGCCCGGCGGCTGGCGATCCCGGAATTGCCCGACGAGCTGTTCATCGAATCGCTGTGCCAGCTGATCGCCGTCGACAACGCCTGGGTTCCGCAGGCCGGCGGCGAGGAGGCGTTGTATCTACGGCCGTTCATCATCGCCACCGAGCCCGGCTTGGGCGTGCGGCCGGCCAAGGAATACCGCTACCTGCTGATCGCCTCGCCGGCGGGCGCCTACTTCAAGGGCGGCGTCAATCCCGTCAGCGTCTGGGTGTCAACGGAATACGTGCGAGCCAGCCCCGGCGGTACCGGCGCGGCCAAGTGCGGCGGCAACTACGCCGCTTCGCTGCTGGCTCAGGCCGAAGCCGTCGACAACGGGTGCGACCAAGTGGTGTGGCTGGACGCGGTCGAACGCCGCTATGTCGAAGAGATGGGCGGGATGAACATTTTCTTCGTGTTCGGCAGCGGCGGATCGGCCAGGTTGGTCACCCCGGAGCTGTCCGGCTCGCTGCTGCCCGGCATCACCCGGGATTCGTTGCTGCACTTGGCGACCGATGCCGGCGTGACGGTCGAGGAGCGCAAGATCGATATCGCCGAGTGGCAGAAGAAGGCCGCGGTCGGCGAGATCACCGAGGTGTTCGCTTGCGGTACCGCCGCAGTGATCACCCCGGTCTCGCGGGTGAAGTACGGCGACGTCGAGTTCACCATCGCCGATGGCCAGCCCGGTGAGCTGACCATGGCATTGCGTGACACGTTGACCGGGATTCAGCGGGGCACCTTCGCCGATACCCGCGGGTGGATGTCGCGGTTGGGTTAGCTCGCCGCGGCTGCGGCGGCGGCGGCCGGCCGAACCGGCTCGGGTTGCCAGCTGCCCGGGGCCCGTCGGGTCTGCCGGCGGCGGACGGAGCCGCCGCAGTCTCCGAGAAGGACCAGCCTTGGTAGGCCGGCCTGCGGTCGCAACGATCGATCGTGCGCCCGGTCATCCATTGGCCCGGGTGCACGGACGGCTGCGAAAGCGGCAACCACGGACAGCGCCAGCACAACGACGACCGGCCAGACGGTGGCGTGTTTCTGGGCGATCATGCCGAGGACACCGCCCAGCAGGGTGAACGTGATCGCCAGCAACGTCGCCCCGAAGCCGATCAGCGTCGCGCGGTGCTGCTCGGCGGCGAACACGCTGATCCAGGAAACCGACGCGGCGGATACGGGTTGGGCGGCCAGCGTCGCCAGCAGGAAAACCGTGCCGTAGGCCCACAGGTGGTACCACTGGCCGGACAACTCCGCCACGATGCACACCAGGGCGGCGGTCGTGCTGCACAGTGCGCTGCCCAGCAGCATGCCGCGCACACCGAATCGCCGGTAGATCTTGCGCCAGAACGCCGAACCGACGACCAGTCCGACGCTGGACAGGACCACCAGCACATGCAAACTGCCCATCTTCTTTGCGGCGCGCAGGCTGTAGAAGGTGGTTCCCAGACAGATCGGGGCGAACAACAGATACGTCATCGCGTACTGGCGAAACCACGGTTGGGCTTGGGCGACCGCGAAACCCTGTCGATAGATTTCCCGAAGCGGCGGGCGGGTGGTGGTGGACGCGGACCGCATGGGACCCACGAGCAGCGCAGCGACGCCGGAAGCAATCAGCGCCAGGGCGCCCAGCCACAGTAGATCGCGGTAGTGGGCTATTTGATCACCGCTGGCCAGCATGGGCACGATCAGCAGCATGACGCCGGTGGCCAGCGTCGATCCCGCGGCGCCTTGAGTCAGGAACAGTTCGCCGCGGCGTCGTGCGGGTAACTTGCCGGAGACCATGTCGGTATAGGCGACAGTGGCCACCGCGATGACAACTCCGGCGGCGGCTGTGGTCAGCAGAAACACCGCCGCGGCGTAGACGCCGGTCCACGGGATCACCGCATCCCAGATAAGCAGCGCAGCCACCATCGCCGAGGCCGCCGCCAGCAGCACGTGGCGCATCCGGCCGGTTCGCTGAAGGATCGCCGGCGACGCCGAATTTCCCATGATCAAGCCGATGCTGTACGCCGGAAACAGCAGCCCGGCCGCCCAGGTGATGCCCTGATGTGCGCAGATGAAGGGCAGCACCACGGCGCTGTTGCTGAGCTGCATTCCGGTGGTGTAGAAAGTGCCCTGGGTCACCAATCGCCCGAACGGATTCGTCCGCGCCGCAGCGGCAGCGACCGGCCTGGTCGACGGTGATAACGGCATGCCTGAAGACGTTAAGGGCGCTGAGCGGCCAAAACAATCCTCCGATCGGCCACAATCAGGGGAACCGCTTGTCCACCGATTGGGGGAACGGTGATGTCGCGAAGGACTAAAGGACTAGAAGCGGGACAGTGCCGCCAGCAGTAGCGCACTGACCGTCGTCGTCAGTTCGATCGCCGCGCCGATCACGTCACCGGTGACACCACCGAAGCGGCGCACGCAGTGCGAGACCAGGACGGCCCCGCACAACACCGCCACCAGTACCGCAACCGGGCCGTGCCATGGCCGTGGACCCGCCGGCAGCGAAGCCGCGACCAGCACAGCGAGCCACGCGGCGACCACTGCCGCCGGCTGGGTATCGGCGACGCGCGTACCCAGGACGCTGCCCGCGGCGGCCGGCACCGACCGGCGACAGGCCAGCACCGCGGTGATCCGGCCGGCGAAGACTGCCACGATGACACCGGCGGCCCCCAGCGCCGGGAAGGCCAGCCCCTGCAGCGTGATCACCAGTACGACGGCCGCCACCCCGAACGGCCCGGAAGACCCGTCGCGCATCACGGCAAGGGCGCGCTGCGGCGGGCCGTAGCAACCCAGGCCGTCGGCCGTATCGGCAACGCCGTCGATGTGCAGGCCGCGGGTTGCGGCCAGCAACACCGTCACCGCCAGCAACCCGGACAACGGGCTGGACGGCCCGAACACCACTGCGCCGGCCCAGGTGACAGCGGCGGCCAGGCCGCCCAGCGCCGCGCCGACCACCGGTAACGCCGTCATCGCGCCGCGTCCCATCGGAGCGGCCCGGAAGCTCGGCATGTGCATCACCGTGCCGAAGGCGAAAGCTGTTGCCAGGGAACGGATCACGGCCAGGTCGGGCCGATACCGGAGGTGCGGGGACCGGACACACCGGCCTCGGTGAAGGTAGCCATCGACGACAGCGCGGCCACCGCGGCGCGCAGCACCGACAGCGCAAGCGTGGCGCCGGTGCCCTCGCCCAACCGCATCCGCAGGTCCAGGATCGGATCCAGCTGCAGCGCCGTCAGGGCTAGCTGGTGACCCGGTTCGGTGGACCGGTGACCGGCCTGCCACCACTGCCGGGCGCCGGGCGCCAGGCGTTCGGCGACCAGAGCCGCGGCCGTCACCGCCATGCCGTCGAGCAACAGCGGAGTCCGCCGGACCGCGGCCTGCGCGCAAAAACCCGCCATCGCCGCCAGATCGGCGCCACCGCAGCAGCGCAGCAGCCCCACCGGGTCGGGCAGCACCGGCCGCGCCCGGAACAGCGCATCGCGCACCGCGGCCGTCTTGCGGGCCCAGCCGGCGTCGTCGATCCCGGTCCCGAACCCGACCACCGCGACCGGTTCGGTGTCGGTCAGCGCCGCCACCAGCACTGCCGCCGCGGTGGTGTTCCCGATTCCCATGTCGCCGGCGATGAGCAGATCGGCGCCGGCGTCGACCTCCTCGTCGGCGATCTGTTGGCCGGAGGCGATGGCGCGGGCCGTCTCGTCGGCGGTCAACGCGTCTTCGGTGCTGATATCGCCGCTGCCGCGGCGCACCTTGTAGGCGCCGATCCGCTCCGACCCCGCATCGGAATCCACCGCCAGGTCCGCCACCCGCACCGTCGCACCGGCTACCTCGGCCAACGCGTTGATCGCCGCCCCGCCGGCGTCGATATTGGCGACCATCTGGTTGGTGACTTCCGGCGGGTACGCCGACACCCCCGACCGGGCGACGCCGTGGTCACCGGCGAAAACGACCACCCGGGCGCGCTGGAACTGCCGCGGCGGACAGTGGCCCTGGCAGGCGGCCACCCACACCGACAGGTCCTCGAGGCGGCCCAGCGCTCCCCGCGGCTTGGTCAGAACGTCCTGTCGGGCCCGCGCGGCGGCTTCGGCATCGGGGTCGGGCGGCGATATCGGTGCGAATCCGATCATGTGCGTGCCGGCTTGATCGGGACGGCCTGCCCGGCCCCCACCAGCACCACCTGATCGCAGACCGCTGCAATTCGCTGGTTGAGGCTGCCCAGCTCGTCGACGAGCGTCGCCGTGTCCGGTGACCGCCGCAACTGGGTGTCAGTTTCGACGGTCGACCAGTGGCCAGGCCGGCGTTCGTGATGCTTGGCGACCCGTTGCGCCCACTCCTGCGCCCAGGCTGGGTCGGACTCGGCGACCAGCGCGGGAACTCGGTAGCGGACCGGCTGGCCTGGTGTCAGTGAATCCGCGATGGTGTGCTCCGCCCACCGGGACTTGCCCGACCTGATCCCGCCGAGAACCAGTGTGCCCATGAGTGGTCAGCCAGCTTTCCGGCGCTAACCGACGCTGGCTCCGCGCTCCACCTGGGGGCGCGGCGCCCGCATCCGGCGCATCTGCGACGCCCGGCCGGCAGCGTAAAGTCCGAGTTTCCAACGACTTTCGGTGTTGTTCGGGAACTTCGCGTCGACCAGTCTGCTCACCTTGCGACCCAACACGATCCCGTCGACGGTCATCAGGGCCATCAGCACCAGCATCGTGGGCGACATGTAGAGCTGTAGCTGCGGGACGGCGAACATCACGAACAGCAAGGCCAGCGCTGACGGCATGAACAGGCCGAGCAGGTTGCGCCGGGAATCGACCACATCGCGGACGTAACGGCGGATCGGGCCCTGGTCGCGCGGCAGCAGATAGGCCTCCTCGCCGGCCATCATCCGTTCGCGGCGTTCGGTCATCCGGGCCCGGCTGGCGGTGCGTTCGGCCCGGCGTTCCGCGCGGCTCAGTTTCGGGCCGGAGAGCGACTTGCGCCGGGCCCGCGCCTCGGCAGCCGTCATCGGCGCCGGGACGACGGGGCCTTTCTTTGCGCTGCGCCGTGCCTCGCTGCGCTTGGGCGTCGGCCGGCCCTTGGGTCCGGTTGCCCGCGACGCGCGGGAAGTTGCGGGCCCGGCCGGGGAACGGGTCTGCGCCCCCTGGCTGTCCTCAGCCTTCGCCGAAACCTCGGCACCTTCTTCGTGGCCCTTCTTGCGGCCCAGCAGCTTCACAGTCGACAGGTTACTGTGCGCGCGGGCAGCGCCGGGGACCAGCGACGGGGAAATGTGCTGCTGTTACCCAGCGCCAGCATCGGTGTTAGCCCTACTCTTGCTTGTGATGGACGGCTCGTCTGCTTCGGATGCTGCTGCCGATGCCCTCGGGCCCGGCCGGATCCAGCTGCCCGCGATGCGGGTGCTGGTGGCCCCGGACTGTTACGGAGACAGCCTGTCCGCGGTGGATGCCGCCGCGGTGATCGCCACTGGCTGGACCCGCTCGCGGCCGAACGACACCTTCATCGTGGCTCCGCAGTCCGACGGCGGGCCCGGGTTTATCGAGGTGCTGCAAAGCCGCTTCGGGGAGTCGCGGCTGCTGCGGGTGTCGGGGCCGCTGGACACCGCCGTGGACGCCGCATGGATGTTCGATCAGGCTTCGGCAACCGCTTACCTGGAGTGTGCGCAGGCCTGCGGTCTGTCCCTGCTCGGTGGTCCGCCAACGACCGAGACCGCGTTGACCGCACACAGCAGGGGAGTCGGGCAGCTCATTGCTGCCGCAGTCGCGGCCAGGGCGCGGCGCATTGTGGTCGGGCTGGGCGGCAGCGCGTGTACGGACGGCGGGTACGGCATGATCACCGAACTCGGCGGCCTGGACAACGCCCGCCGACGACTCGCCGGAGTCGAGCTGATCGCCGCCTCCGACGTGGAATACCCGCTGGTGGGACCATGGGGCGCGGCCAGGGTGTTCGCGCCGCAGAAGGGCGCGGACGCGGCCACCGTCGCCGCACTGGAGGCCCGTCTCGAGGCGTGGGCGGTGGAACTGGACGCGGCCGCCGGGCGGGCAGTGAGCGCCGAGCCTGGTGCGGGCGCCGCCGGCGGCATCGGCGCGGGTCTGCTCGCGCTCGGTGGCCGATGCGAGTCCGGTGCCGCGATCATCGCCGAACACACCCACTTGGCCGACGACCTCGCCGAAGCGCAGCTGATCATCACCGGTGAGGGCAAGTTCGACGAGCAGTCGTTGCACGGCAAGGTCGTCGGCGAGATCGCGGCCGCGGCCCGCCCGCTGGGCATTCCGGTGATAGTGCTGGCCGGGCAAGTGGTCCTGGATAAATCGACGATCCGATCGTCTGGCATCATGTCGGCCTTGTCCATCGCCGACTATGCGGGTTCGGTGCGGTTGGCACTTGCCGATGCGGCTAATCAGCTGATGGGTTTGGCGTCGGAAGTCGCCGCGCGACTCGGGAATCCCCGGCCTGCGCGGTACCGTTAGTAGCAGTGGGTTTTCCCGACGGGGCCCGGGCTGACACGACAGCCGGTGAGCCCACCTAACGATGAGGCATGTAGGAGAAGCAATGACGGTGCAGAACGAGCCGACCGCCAAGACCCATGGCGTGATCCTGACCGAGGCCGCTGCCGCCAAGGCGAAGTCCCTGCTCGACCAGGAGGGACGTGACGACTTGTCGCTACGGATAGCGGTGCAACCCGGAGGGTGCGCCGGCCTGCGTTACAACCTGTTCTTCGACGACCGGACGCTGGACGGCGACCTGACAGCGGAGTTCGACGGCGTGACGTTGACGGTCGACCGGATGAGCGCGCCGTACGTGGAAGGCGCGTCGATCGATTTCGTGGACACCATCGAGAAGCAGGGCTTCACGATCGACAATCCCAACGCGACCGGGTCTTGCGCGTGTGGGGATTCCTTCAACTGACTTGACCTGACCGACGCGGGTCTGCCGGGTCCGGGACCATCCCGGCCCGGTCAATACTGCCCGGCCGTGCGCAACACGTACGAGCACACCAGTATCTGCCCGCGCTGGAAGAGCAGCTGCGCGATTCCCTGCACCTGCCCCTTCGGCGGGCCGCCGATGGCAGGCGTCACCTGCATGGTGAACAGCACCTGGGCCTGGTATTGCGACCAGTACACGATTTTGTCGATCGACGTCACGTCGGCCTTGGAGAACTGCTTGCGGAAGGCGTCACTGCTCAACTTGGCCAGGGCCTGATCCGACCGCCGGTCCTTCACCCCGTCGTAGATCCCGCACAGCGCGTTGCGAACGATGACGTCGACATCGCGGTGCTGGAGTGCGTTGAGGTAGCCCTGAATCGCCGTTTTCGCCGATGCTTCCGTGAAGGTGCCCCCGGTGTTGGCCCCGTTGGTGCGAACCCCGTACACGATTGCCGCGGTCAGCGCGCCGACCAAGGCGAGGGCCAGCAGGGCGCCGATCAGCAGCCGCTTGGGCCGTCGCCTCGGATAGGAGCTCGGCATGCCGGGATAACCCGCCGCCGGGGCGGGGGGAAAGGGATGTTGCCGGTCGGCGGCTTCATGGGGGTATTCAACAGGCTCATCGGGCCCGGTCTGCGGGTACGGTCGCACCTCTCCGGCTCCTTCGGCGCCGACGGCAGGGTCCGGCGGGTGCTGACCGGCCATCGTGGTTCTCCTACGGTGGTGGACGAAACGACATGTGGGCTTGCCGCCCGGCAGCGGATTCCGGCAATGAGGTGAGTTCCCTAGGGCAGGCTAGCGCAACACCTGCCGTCGGCTGTCGACGCGACGGGGCGGGCCGCGGCACCGATAATTGTGAGAGGCTAGACGACCTTACGGACCAAGGACGGAGATTTTGTGACGATTGCGGTAACCGGTTCGATTGCAACCGACCATCTGATGCGGTTTCCCGGCCGCTTTTCCGAGCAACTGCTGCCCGAACACTTACACAAGGTGTCGCTGAGCTTCTTAGTCGACGACCTGGTGGTGCACCGCGGCGGCGTGGCCGGGAATATGGCCTTTGCCATCGGCGTGCTGGGCGGTGACGTGGCGCTGGTCGGCGCGGCCGGCGCCGACTTCTCCGAATACCGCGACTGGCTCAAAGCCCACGGTGTCAACTGTGATCACGTTCTGATCTCCGAGGCCGCGCACACGGCGCGGTTCACCTGTACCACCGACGTGGACATGGCCCAGATCGCGTCGTTCTATCCGGGGGCAATGTCAGAGGCCCGAACCATCAAGATCGCCGACGTGGTGTCGGCGATCGGTACTCCGGAGCTGGTCATCATCGGCGCCAACGACCCCGAGGCGATGTTCTTGCACACCGAGGAATGCCGCCAGCTGGGGCTGGCCTTCGCCGCTGATCCCTCCCAGCAGCTGGCGAGGCTGTCCGGCGAGGAAATCCGTCAGCTCATCGGCGGTGCCAGCTACTTGTTCACCAACGACTACGAATGGGACCTGCTGCTGTCGAAGACCGGGTGGTCGGAGGCCGAGGTGATGGCCCAGATCGACCTGCGGATAACCACTCTAGGTCCCAAGGGGGTGGATGTGGTGGACCCGGACGGCACCACCATCCACGTCGGCGTGGTCCCCGAAACCAGCCAGACCGACCCCACCGGGGTCGGCGACGCGTTCCGAGCCGGATTCCTGACCGGGCGCAGCGCCGGGTTGAGCTTGGAGCGGTCCGCGCAGCTGGGTTCACTGGTCGCGGTGTTGGTGCTGGAATCGACCGGCACCCAAGAGTGGCAGTGGGATCACCAGGCCGCAGCGTCCCGACTGGCCGGTGCATACGGCGACGAGGCGGCCGCCGAGATCACGGCGGTGCTGGCCTAGCCCAGGCCTAGCCCCGCGGGCAGACGCAGAGTCGCACGCGGAAAACCTTCCGCGTGCGACTCTGCGTCTGCTGGCCGTCATAACTGGACCGGATACTGCGGCTCGCCGATCTGCGGCACCACACTGTGCTCGACGAAGATCGCGTGCCACAGCATGAAGATCAGCACCGTCCACAGCCGGCGGCTGTGATCGCCGGCGCCGGTTCGGTGCTCGTCGAGCATCCGGCTGACCGCGCCCAGGTTGATCAGGTGACCGGCCTCCGACGAGGCCACCATCTCATACGCCCACTCCAGCAGCTCGCCGGCGCGTAGCCAGTGCCGGATCGGCACCGGGAAGCCCAGCTTGGGCCGGTGCAGCACATGCGCCGGAACAATGGGCTCCAGCGCGCGCCGCAGCGCGTATTTGGTGGTGGTGCGGGTGATCTTGGCCTGCAGCGGTAGCCGCGAGGCCACCGCGAACACCTCCGGGTCCAGGAACGGCACCCGCAGCTCGAGCGAATTGGCCATCGTCATCTTGTCGGCCTTGACCAGGATGTCGCCGCGCAGCCAGGTGAACAGGTCGATGTGCTGCATGCGGGCCACCGGATCCCAACCGGCCGACTGCGCGTACACCGGCGCCGTGACGTCGGTGTGGGTCCAGTCCTCGCGGAAGCCGGGCAGCACGTCGCGCAGCTGTGCGTCGGAAAAGCTGCGGGCATTGCCGTAGTAGCGCTCTTCGAGCGTCAACGAGCCGCGGTGCAGTAGGCTCTTGCCGCGCATGCCCTCCGGCAGCGGCTTGGAGGCTTTCCCCATCGACCGCCGCAGCCGCCGCGGCAGGTAGTCGAACGGTTTGAGCGACAGCGGTTCGCGGTAGATCGTGTAGCCGCCGAACAGTTCGTCGGCGCCTTCCCCGGACAACACGACCTTGACGTACTTGCGGGCCTCCCGGGCGACGAAGAACAGCGGCACCAGCGCCGGATCGGCCACCGGTTCGTCGAGATACCAGACGATTTCGGGCAGGGCGGCCACAAACTCCTCGGCGCTGACCACCTTGGCGACGTGGCGCGCGCCGATCGCCTCGGCCGAGGCCACCGCGACATCGAGCTCGGAGAAGCCCTCCCGCTCGAAACCGGTGGTGAAGGTGATCAGCCGCGGATTGTGCCGGATGGCCAGGGCGGCGATGGCCGTGGAGTCGATGCCCCCGGACAGAAACGAGCCGACGGTGACGTCGGCCCGCATGTGCTTGGCCACCGAGTCCTCAAGCACCGCCGTGATCTCGTCGTAGCGCGCCTGCTCGGTGTCGGGCGTGATCGGGGTGGCGGCAAAACGCGGCATGAAGTAACGGGTGATCTCCGGCTCTCGCCCGGGCCGAATCCAGGCGTAACACCCTGATTCGAGCCGGCGGACCCCGCGGTGCAACGTCTCGGGCTCCGGCACGTACTGCAGCACGATGTAGTGCTGCAGTGCCCGGGGGTCGATTCGGGTGTCGAATCCCAGCAAGTCGACGAGGTCGAGCAGGCATTTCTTCTCGCTGGCTACCGCGGTGCCGCCGGCGCCGGTCGCCAGGAACAGCGGCTTGATGCCGAACGGGTCGCGGGCGCAGAACAATTCACGGGTGATGGTGTCCCACAGCGCGAAAGCGAACATGCCGCGTAGCCGCTTGAGCACGTCGGTGCCCCAGTGGTGGTAGCCGGCGACGATCGTCTCGCCGTCGCCGTCGGTCGCGAACACGGCGCCGTGCCGGGTGCTGAGGTCGTCGCGCAGCTCCAGGTAGTTGTAGATCTCGCCGTTGAACACCAGCACGTACCGATCCGGCGCCTCCGGCGGGCCCCACCGCAGCGGCTGATGGGAATGGGCGATGTCGATAATTGACAGCCGGTTAAACCCGAAGATCACCGATCCGTCGGCGTCCGGATCGACCCAGGTGCCTGGCTCGTCGGGGCCACGGTGGCGCATCAGGTGGCACGCGCGGGCGATCGCGCCGTCGGCCTCCGTGGCGCTGCGGGCAGCAGCGTCGAGGCCCTGGGTCTCGGCAGCGCCGGCCGGGGCCGCGACGAAGGCCAGCAGTCCGCACACGGCGCCCCAGTATGCCGCACGAGGCGCTGCTGCCCGGGCGCGGCCGGCGGGTAATGGTGATCGAGACCGGGTCTCGCGCTCGTCGGTTCACGATTTGGGGTTCCAAAAGGGCCGTATCGCGCCGCCTGGTAGCCACTGCGAGGCATGTCAAGCGATCCGGATGTGCCCGCACCGCGGGCCAGGGTACCGGCATCGCCGGCCGTTTTGGCACGCATCGTCGCCTGCGCGGGCGGCGTGGTCTACGCTGCGTAGTATTCGAATCCGAGTTAGCCGACGATTCCCGCCGGAAGCGGCGCCTAGCCCGAGTCGGCCCAGCTTGTGCTACAGGAGGCGCAACGTGACACTTCGCGAGCCAGGTCGTTCGCAATGCTTGTCGCAGGGCAATTCTGAGATCCGTTCCGGCGGTCGGCGGCGCGGAGCGGGCGGGCTCGCCCCACGCCTTAGGCTGGCGGCACTGACCGGGGCCCTCGGCGCGCTGGCCGTCACTCTGAGCGGTTGCAGCTGGTCCGAAGCGCTGGGCCTAGGCTGGCCCGAGGGCGTCACCCCGGAAGCCCACGTCAACCGGGAGTTGTGGGTCGGTGCGGTGATCGCCTCCCTGGTGGTCGGGGTCATCGTGTGGGGTCTGATCTTCTGGACGGCAGTCTTTCACCGAAAGAAGCGAAGCGACGCCGACTTTCCCCGACAGTTCGGCTACAACATGCCCCTTGAGCTGGTACTGACCGTCACGCCGTTTCTCATCATTTCGGTGCTGTTCTACTTCACCGTCGTCGTGCAGGAGAAGATGCTGCACACCACCAAAGACCCAGAGGTCGTGATCGACGTCACGGCGTTCCAATGGAACTGGAAGTTCGGCTATCAGCGGGTCGACTTCCATGACCGCACCTTGACCTACGACGGCGCCGACGAGGCTCGCAAGCACGCCGTCGAATCCAAGCCGGAAGGCAAGGACGCCCACGGTGAAGAGCTCGTCGGGCCGGTTGCCGGGCGTAACACCGAGGACCGCAGCTATCTCAACTTCGACAAGATCGAGACGCTGGGCACCACGAACGAAATTCCGGTCCTGGTGTTGCCGGCCGGCAAGCGCATCGAATTCCAGCTGAACTCGGCCGACGTGGTCCATTCCTTCTGGGTGCCCGAGTTCTTGTTCAAGCGTGACGTGATGCCCAATCCGGCCGCGAATAACTCGGTCAACATTTTCCAGATCGAGCAGATCACCAAGACCGGAGCGTTCGTCGGCCATTGCGCCGAAATGTGCGGCACCTACCACGCCATGATGAACTTCGAAGTCCGCGTGGTGGCCCCCAACGACTTCAAGGCCTACTTGCAGCAACGTATCGACGGTAAGACCAACGCCGAAGCCTTGCAGGCGATCAACCAGCCGCCCCTCGCCGTGACAACCCATCCGTTCGACGCCCGCCGCGGTCAATTGGCCCCGAGCCAAGGTTAGGACACTGCAGAATGCATATCGAAGCCAGGCTTTTCGAGTTCGTCGCCGCGTTCTTCGTGTTGTGTGCGGTGCTCTACGGTGTGCTGACTTCGATGTTCGCCACCGGTGGGGTCGAGTGGGCCGGCACAACTGCGCTGGCGCTGACGGGCGGCATGGCGTTGATCGTGGCCACGTTCTTCCGATTTGTGGCCCGCCGGCTGGACACCCGGCCCGAGGACTACGAGGGTGCCGAAATCAGCGACGGCGCAGGGGAATTGGGTTTCTTCAGCCCACACAGCTGGTGGCCGATCCTGGTTGCGTTGTCCGGCTCGGTGGCGGCGACCGGCGTCGCGCTATGGCTGCCGTGGCTCATCGTTGCCGGCGTGGTATTCGTCCTGGCCTCGGCGGCCGGACTGGTCTTCGAATACTACGTCGGACCCGAGAAGCACTGATCAGAGCCGGAAAGGTCACAATCAGGGCATCAGTTGATCGGTGGCCAGTTAGCCTCGACTTCTGTGCCCTGCCCGGTTGGGTAGGGTTTGCGATACACAGTGAGAATCCACCGAGCGCACGCGCGCAACTGCAGCCGCGGAGCCCAGCGCTCTGGTGAGGCAGTTTGGACAGGGTAGGCAAACATGAGCGGGCCGAATCCGCCGGGACGGGAACCTGAGGAACCCGATTCCGCCGGCGATTCCAGCGCCGAACTGGAAGCCTTGAGCGACACCGGTGATGAGCTGGCAGGTGCCGAGGGCGGAGCACTGAAACCGCTTGACGATAGTGGCCGCATCGACGCGGCATATCCCACCGGGGAGACCGAAGCCTACTCGCGTGCGTACTCGGCTCCAGAGTCCGAGCAATTCATCAGCGGGCCGTATCTGCCGGCCGATCCCAGTCTGTACGAATACGACAACTACGACGACACATCGGACGCCGACGACGAACATGGCGCTCCGCGCTGGCCATGGGTGGTCGGCGTGGCAGCCATACTGGCCGCCATCGCCCTGGTGGTTTCGGTGTCGCTGCTCGTCACCCGCACCGAATCCCACAGACTGGCCAACCCTGCAACGACCTCCTCGTCGGCGCCGGCGATACAGGATGAGATAACGACTACCAAGCCGCCGCCACCGCCGCCGCCGCCACCACCGCCCACGACCGAGATCCCGACAGCGACGGAGACGCAGACCGTGACCGTGACGCCTCCGCCCCCGCCGCCGGCGACGACCCCGACGGCACCGCCTCCGGCGACGACGACGGCGGCGGCACCACCGCCCACCACCACCACGACCCTGGCTGGTCCGCGACAAGTCACTTATTCGGTTACCGGCACCAAGGCGCCCGGTGACATCATCTCGGTGACCTACGTCGACGCTTCGGGGCGCCGACGGACCCAGCACAACGTTTACATTCCATGGTCAATGACCGTCACACCGATCTCACAATCTGATGTGGGCTCGGTGGAAGCGTCCAGTCTCTTCCGGGTCAGCAAACTCAACTGCTCAATCACCACGAGCGACGGGACGGTGCTGTCATCGAACAACAACGACGCACCGCAAACGAGCTGCTGATGCTCGGCAGATACTCCGCATACCGGCGCGGGCCGGACGGCATCGTGGCTCCAGCTGTCGTCGACCGCATCCTGATCGGCGCATGTGCGGCGGTCTGGCTGGTGCTGGTCGGCGTCAGCGTCGCGGCAGCGGTCGCGCTGGCCGACCTCGGACGGGGCTTTCACAAGGTGGCGAGGGACTCGCGCACCACTTGGGTGTTGTACGCCGTCATCATCATCTCCGCGTTGATCATTGCGGGGGCGATTCCGGTGCTGTTGCGGGCTCGCCGCATGTCGGGGGCCGAGTCGGCGGCGAGGCCGGCGCTGCCACGTGCGCTTGGCAGGCCGCCGGCCGGGCCGGGGAAACCCGCGGTGCGCACGGTGGGCGGCTCGACCCGGCGAGACCAGGTCCGGGCGTTCGAGGCAGCCGCCGAGCGGTCCCGTGAAGCGGTGGATCGGATCTGGTTGCGTGGAACTGTCGCGCTGACCGGTGCCATCGGCACCGCCTTGATCGGTGTGGCCTTGGCAACGTATCTGATGGCCGTCGGTCACGACGGCCCATCATGGGTCAGCTATGGGGCGGCAGCGGTTATCACCGCAGGAATGCCGGCGATCGAGTGGTACCACGTCCGGCAGTTGCGCCGGGTAGCCGCCGAGCGATAACCCGAGCCCGGCAACCGGCAATCGCCTGGTCCTCTCTTGACCTTGACCCCCGACGTGTCGCGCCGACAGCCACCGGGTAGCCGGTGCGGCGTTGCCCAGTTAGCCGACAGTTAGCCGGGTCTCGTGGATCCGCGACCCGGGCGCACCCGCCGCTGGTCGCTCCAGGGTCCGGGCTGGTCGACGGCCCGAGCCTGAACGTATCGGCGCAGGGGTGCTGCTTTCACGTCTCTAGTGCTGGCCGTGCTCGTCGTTGGGCGAGCCGGCGATGCTGTCCTGGTATTCGCGTAGCGCGGTCAGCGCACGTTGCTCGGCGGCATGACCGGCCTCCCGCAGCGCCGCGTCCTCTGATGCCGGATCGGCGGACAAGAAGCTGCCACTACCCGGCGCGCCGGCCGAGCCCAGCTTGTTCATTCGCTTGGGAACAGCAGCGCCCTGGTACTCCAGCGGTAGCGGATGTCCGTGGTCGTCGACCGGGCCGAGCGGCTGGTGCAGCTCGATGTAGGCCCCATGGGGCAGCCGTTTGATGATGCCGGTTTCGACGCCGTGTTCGAGCACCGCCCGGTCACTGCGCTGCAGTCCGATGGACCACCGGTAGCTGAGGAAGTACACGAACGGCGGCAGCACCACCATGCCGATGCGGCCAATCCAGGTCGTCGCGTTGAGCGAGATGTGGAACTTGAACGCGATGATGTCGTTCATGGCGGCCAGGGTGAGCACCATGTAGAAGGCGATCGCCATCGCGCCGACCGCGGTCCGCACCGGGGCGTCCCGTGGCCGTTGCAGCAGGTTGTGATGCGCATAGTCGCCGGTGAACCGCTTCTCCAGGAATGGGTAGACGATCAGCAGCACAAAGATCACGCCCATGATCAGCGCCACCCCTACCGCCCCGGGAATGGTGTGGTGCCAGAAGTAGAACTCCCACGGCGGCCAGATACGAGCCAGCCCTTCAGTCCACATCATGTAGAAGTCCGGCTGCGAGCCGGCCGACACCTGTGACGGCTTGTAGGGACCCAGGTTCCAGATCGGGTTGATCTGCAGCAGGCCACCCATCAGGCCCAGCACGCCGACGATCGCGGCGAAAAATGCGCCGGACTTGAACGCGAACACCGGCATGACCCGCACGCCGATGACGTTGTGCTCGGTCCGGCCGGGGCCGGGGAACTGGGTGTGCTTCTGGAACCACACCAGTGCCAGGTGCAAACCGATCAGCGCCAGGATGATTCCGGGCAGCAGCAGAATATGCAGCGCATAGAGCCTGGGAATCAGGATGGTGCCTGGGAAATCGCCGCCGAACAGCGCCCAGTGCATCCATGTGCCGATCACCGGCAGACTCAGCGTGATGGAGGACAGCGCCGCCCGCAGACCCAGCCCCGACAGTAGGTCGTCGGGCAGCGAGTAGCCAAAATAGCCCTCGAACATCGCCAGGATCAGCAGCAGCGACCCGATAACCCAGTTGGCCTCGCGCGGCCGCCGGAAGGCCCCGGTAAAGAAAATCCGCGCCAGGTGCACCATGATTGCCGCGGCGAACATCAACGCGGCCCAGTGGTGGATCTGGCGGACAAACAACCCGCCCCGGACCTCGAAGGAGATGTCCAGTGCCGTTTCATAGGCGCGCGACATCTCGACGCCGCGCAATGGTTGATAGACGCCGTTGTAGGTGACCTCGGTCATCGACGGGTCGAAGAACAGCGTCAGATACACGCCGGTGATCAGCAGGACGATGAAGCTGTACAGCGCGATCTCGCCGAGCAGGAACGACCAGTGGGTCGGGAAGACCTTGTTCAGCTGTCGGCGCAGCGCGGCCGACGGGTGATACCGGGTGTCGACGTCCTCGGCTTGACGGGCCAGCACATCACCGATTTTCGGAGGACGGAGATTTGGACTCATGATGTTGTGCGCTCCCAGAATGCCGGTCCGACGGGCTCGACGAAATCGCCGTTGGCGACGAAATATCCGTTGGAGTCGATAGTGATGGGCAGCTGCGCCAACGCGCGGGCCGCCGGGCCGAATATCGGCTTGGCGAAGTGCAGCGCGTCGAACTGCGACTGGTGACACGGGCACAGGATTCGGTAGCTCTGCTGTTCGTACAGTGATGCCGGGCAGCCCAAGTGCGAGCAGACCTTGGTGTAGGCGAAGAACTCGCCGAAGTTGAAGCTCTCCTGGCCCTGACGTTTGACCATCTTGCCCAAATCGCTTGGCTTGATGCGGATGAGCATCACCGGATTGCGAATTCCCCCCGCGATGGCCTGCAACTTCTCGTGGGATTCCACGGTGGTGCCGTCACCATCGGATTCCCGCCACGGGAAGACCGTCTCCATGCCGCCGGCGTCCATATCCTCGGGGCGCATTTTGATAAACGGTGGCCCGTCGTGCAAACCGGTGGCCCGCGCCAAATAGATCGTCTCTCCCTTGTAGCGCGGGGTCCAGCCGGACGTCCACAGCTCGGCCTTCATTCCCTCGGCGGTGGGGACGACCGGCTTCCAGGGGTTCTTGATGAGGCCACCGGCGAACGCAACCAGGGTGCCGAGCCCGAACGCGCCCAATCCCATACCCAAGGACAGCCCGACGAGCTTGCGGCGCCGGATCGTCGAGCTCTCGAAGGCGTCGGTCAGATTGGCCACCACCGTCTTGCGGTCGATCTCGCGAGACGCGCCGTCGTGCCGGTCCTGGACCGTAATCTCTTCCGGGATAAAGCGTTTCTGGAATAGCACGGCCCCGATTGCGATCGCCAGGATGGATAGCCCGAAGGTCAGTCCGTACAGCGGGGTGGCAAGGGAGTACAGAAAGCTGCCCGACTCTCCCTTGGTTTTGTACTGCCACGGCCAGAAGAGGAAAATTAGCAGCAGGGCGAGACCGAATGCACCGCCCAGCAAAAGCCAGAATGCCACTCCGCGCTCGGCGCGTTTCTCGGCCTTGGTGCCCTCGACCGGCCAGCGGGGTTCCTTGTAGGCGATCCGGACACCGTCGAGCTTGCTGCCCAGGTCGAGCAGTTCCTGCTGCGACATCGCGGCCAGCGCAGCCTCGTCCGGCTCATGGGCCGCGCCCGGGGCTTTTCCCATATCAGAGTCGGTGTCCGAGCCGAGGTCGGTTTTCGCGTCGCCGGTCACGGGAGAGCCGTCGCTCATGATCGCGCCCCAATCCACAGTGCCAGCCCGATGGCGGCGACCATGCCGATGATCCACATCGCCATGCCCTCGGGCGCGGGTCCGAATCCGCCAAGTCCGTAGCCACCCGGTGACCGCTCCTCGGCGACGGTCCGCACGTAGGCGATGATGTCCTTCTTCGCTTCGAAGGACAGCTGGCGATCGCTGAACTTCGGCATGTTCTGCGGCCCGGTCAGCATCGCCGTGAGAATTTGCTGCTCATTGGCGGGTCCCAGGGTGGGCGCGTATTTGCCCGACGACAGCGCGCCGCCCTTGCCGGTGAAGTTGTGGCAGGAGGCGCAGTTGAGGCGGAACAGGTCGCCGCCGCGCCCAAGGTCATCTCCCCGCAGGGATTTCGTGGCGATGCTGCCGTCGGGGTTGCGGACCACGGTGGGGCCGCCCCCGTTTGCTTGCACGTAGGCGCCGAGTGCGTCGATCTGTGTCTCGTCGAAGATCGGCTCCTTGCGCTGCGCCTGAGCCTCACCTCGCATGGCGGGCATCCGACCCGTGGAGACCTGGAAGTAGACGGCCGCCTCGCCGACGCCGATCAGGCTGGGCCCGTGGTCGGGCACGCCCTGCAGGTTGGCCCCGTGGCACGACACGCACGACGTGTCGAACAGCTGCTTGCCGGTGCGCAGTAGCGCTGAGGACGACTCGTCGGCTACCGCCACCTGCGGGGTAGGTGTCAGGACGGCAGCCAACCCGCCCGCGACGGTGAGCGCTATCAGCAGCAGCAATCCGCCCGACAACCGCCGGTGGAGGCGTCGCCGCGAGCGACTGTTCTGCTGCTCACTGCCGCCGGATCGGGTGAATCCCAGTCTTTTCAACTGAGCACTCCTATTCATGCCTGTTCGGGGGGGCCGGCTCATCGGATGAAATAGATCACGGTGAACAGCGCGATCCACACGATGTCGACGAAATGCCAGTAGTAGGAGACGACGATGCTGGCGGTTGCCTGGGCGGGGGTGAACTTGCTCATCCCGGTCCGGATCAGCAGGAAGATGAAGGCGATCAAGCCGCCGGTCACGTGTAGCCCGTGGAAGCCGGTCGCCAGGTAGAACACGCTGCCATAGGCGCTGCCCGGGATGGTCGTCCCGTGCGTCGTCAGGTGGTAGTACTCGTAGGCCTGCCCAAGGATGAAGAACAGGCCCATCAGGAATGTGATCACATACCAACGGCGCAGCCCGAACACGTCGCCGCGCTCGGCGGCGAACACTCCCATCTGGCAGGTGAACGACGACGCGATCAACACCAGCGTCACCGGCACCGCCTGATAGAGATTGAGCTCGGTCGGCGGCGGCGGCCACTTCCCGCCGGACTGAGCGCGCGCAGTGAAGTACATAGCGAACAGACCAGCAAAGAACATCAACTCACTGGAAAGCCACACTATGGTGCCGACACTGACCATGTTCGGTCTGTTCAGCGAATGCACGCGCGACGTGATGGCAGTACCCGAGGTCCCTACAGCACTCGTCACATCCGCAAGTATGACGCTTTGTAGTTGTCGAACTCTACCCGGGGCACAAATTCGTTTTCCGCGCGTCGTTTCCCAGCCGCGTGCCGCCCCGTGCGCGGGGTTGCCGGCCGCGCGTTGGGCGGTGGCCGGCCGGCATGCGACCATCGGCGAGTGGCTCGGTCAGGTGAGGGGTCCCCCGGTGGTCGGACCCCGGCGGCGTCGGCTTCCGTGCCCTCTTGGCCAGGGGTTCTGGGTCGCTTGACGGCCGGGAGCAACTTGGCGCGGGGCCAGGCGGCTTGGGCCATGGATCAGATCATGACCGGAGCCGCACGGCCGGCCCAGATCGCCGCGTTCGCGGTGGCGATGACGATGAAGGTGCCCACCGCGGACGAAGTCGCCGAATTGGCCGGCGTGATGCTCGACCACGCGCGCCCGATGCCTGCCCACGCCGTTCCAGATGACGCCGTCGATGTCGTGGGTACCGGTGGCGACGGGATCAACACGGTCAACCTGTCCACGATGGCGGCCATCGTGGTGGCCGCCGCCGGTGTGCCGGTGGTCAAACACGGCAACCGGGCGGCGTCGTCGTTGTCCGGGGGGGCCGACACCCTCGAAGCGCTCGGGGTACGCATCGACCTAGACGCCGATCAGGTGGTACGCAGCCTTGAGGAAGTCGGGATCGGCTTTTGCTTCGCGCCGCAGTTCCATCCGTCGTACCGGCACGCCTCGGTGGTGCGCCGCGAGATCGGCGTGCCTACGGTGTTCAATCTGCTTGGGCCGCTGACGAATCCGGCACGGCCGCGGGCCGGGTTGATCGGCTGCGCGTTCGCTGACCTCGCCGAGGTGATGGCTGGGGTGTTTGCCACACGCCGGTCCAGCGTGCTGGTGGTGCACGGCGACGACGGGCTCGACGAGTTGACCACGACGACCACCAGCACGATCTGGCGGGTGCAGGCGGGCACCGTCGACAAACTGACTTTCGATCCCGCGGGATTCGGCTTCGCGCGTGCCGAACTCGACGAACTGCTGGGCGGCGACGCGCAGGCCAACGCGGCCGAAGCCCGCGCGGTGCTCGGCGGAGCCCAGGGCCCGATCCGAGACGCGGTGGTGCTCAACGCCGCCGGCGCGATTGTCGCCCATGCCGGGCTATCCAGCCGGGCTGAATGGCTGCCCGCGTGGGAGGACGGCTTGCAGCGGGCCAGCGAGGCGATCGACAGCGGCGCGGCCGAACAGTTGCTCGCGCGATGGGTGCGGTTCAGCCGGCAGCTCTGAGCTGCCGGCCTGGCGGTACGGCGCCGGGTCGTGGTCAGGGGAGAGTCGCCCCATCGGGCCGGGTGCCTGCTCGGCGGCCAGCCGCGCCGAACGCGCCGATGCCGCCCAGGCCGCCCATGCGCCGGCGCAGCGCAGCGGTGTCGCCCAGCCAGCGGTTTCGGCGGAGCCCCGGGCGTCCGGAATACCGGTGACCCGCACGATGCGCACGCCCGGCGCCGCGAGCCAGCGGGCGATGAGCGCGGTCTCCTCGACCAGCGCGCCGCCGAGCGGCGCCTCGGCCGGCAAAATCGCCTGGGCACCGGCCTGCAGGGCGTCGACCACCGGCATCGGTGACACCCCGCGCCGGGCGGTACCGGCGGCAGCCAGTTGGCCGTGGCGGATGACAGCAAACTGATAGCCACCACCGCCGTCCGGCGCCGCGGCGATCAGCTCGGGCAGCGCGGCCAGCGCGCGCAACCGCTGACCACGCCACAGCGTCTCGATCGCGGTGGCGATATGGTCGCGCAGCCGCGCCGCGCTCTCGTAACGATGTCGCTCGGCCAGGGCGGTGACCTGGTGGATCGCGGCGGCCAGCGCGGTGTTGTCCCGTCCGTCGATCAAATCCGCCGCGCGCTGCACAGCTTCGGCGTATTGCGCGGCGGTCAGGTTCCGGGCGGCGGGGCAGGGCGATACCTCCACTTCGGGGCAGGCCGGGCCGTGCAAAGCCGACCGCGCCAGCCGCTTGGTGCACGTTCGGATCCCGGTAAAGCGCGCCAACAGGGTGGCCGTCTCGGCGGCGTCGGCCCGGGACCGAAACGGGCCGATAACCCGTCCGTGCCGGGGAGCGCGAACGGCGGCCACGCGCGGAAACGCTTCCTCGGTAAGGGCCACCCACCACCAACGGTGGGGAAATCTTGATCGGCGGTTGTACGGGGGCGCATGTGCGGCCAGCATCCGAAGCTCACGCACACCGGCTTCCAGTGGGTGCGCGCACTCGACATGGTCGACCGCGACGGCCAGGGTGACCATTTCTTTGATCCGGCCGCGCGGGTCGGCGCCGTTGAAGTATTGGCTTACCCGGCGGCGCAGGTCGACCGCGGTGCCGACATAGAGCACCTCCCCCGAAGGTCCGCGGAATAGATAGATTCCCGGCCGGTGCGGCAGCCCGTCGGCCAGTACCCGTTTGCGGCGCTGCGCCGGGCTCACGTTGGGAAGATACGAACGCAGGTCGGCGAAGGTGTGCACGCCCTGGTTGCCCACCCGCTCGATCAGGGCATGCAGGACGTCGACGGTGGCCCGGGCATCGTCGAGGGCGCGGTGGGTGGGTTGGGTGGCAACCGAAAACAGCCGCGCCAGTTCGGCCAACCGCACACTGGGCGCTTCCTCTCGGCTCAGTACCCGCCGTGCCAGGCGGACCGTGCACAGGACCTTCGGCCGCGGCCAGGTGATGTCACACCGCGAAGCGGCAGCCCGCAGGAAGCCGATATCGAACCCGGCGTTGTGGGCGACCAGAATCGAGTCGCCGGCGAATTCGAGGAATATCGGCAGGACGGCGCCGATCGTGGGGGCGTCACGGACCATGGCCGTGGTGATCCCGGTCAGTTGCACGATCTGGGGCGGGATGCTGCGCTGCGGGTCTACCAGCGTGGTGAACTCGCCGAGCACGGTCCCACCGCGCACCTTGATCGCCCCGATCTCGGTGATGGCATCTGGCGGCGCAGCTTCGGTGCCCGTGGTGCGGCCGCCGGTTGTCTCGAGGTCGACCACGACGAAGGTGGTCTCCCGCAGCGGCAATAGCTCGTCGGAGGGCGGGCCCGGCGTGTCCGCCGGGTCGATGCCGGGAAATGCGAGCGGGTCGAGTCCGGCGAGACTCAATTGAGTCCCGCCGCTAGCGCCCATGGCGGTGACGTTAGGCAGCCGCACCGACAGCCAACGGTTCCCACGCCGGGCAAGGGTCGGCGGCGCCCGATCCTCAGCAGCGCCGGAGATGTCGGTGCCGGCGGTTAGCCTTCGGCGCAGCCCCAATGGCGATCGAACGTCTTACCGAAAGGACCGGGATTGATGGCATGGAACGCAGGGAACGGCGGTAGCGAATACAGCGGCGGCGAGGCCGAAACGGGGGAGGTGGTCATCGACTGTGACGAGTGCGCGGTGCGGGGACGCGCCTGCCGCGATTGTGTGGTGAGTGTGTTGCTCGGGGTGCCGGACACGTTGTCGCGCGACGAGCAAGCGGCCCTGGAGGCACTCGCCGATGCTGGGTTAGCTCCGAGATTGCGTCTCGTCCCGATCCGGCGCGGTCGAGGGTCGGGTCCTGCGTCGGGTGTCGCCTGATCGAGCCTGTATGGTGGTGGAGCGCAAAGACGCGCTTTTTCACATGAAAATGACAGAAATCTTGCCATTTTCTTAACTCCTCTGTTTGGACAAAAGCCGAGACCATTTCGTAACCTGTTTGAGACCTAAACCAGCTCGACGGCGCTAGGCCGATGGCAGTTTAAGGAAGCAAATCTTGAGGCTCGACTGTAGGCATTCGATCGCGCGCGTCATCAAGCGGTCCGCAGTCGGTTCGTTGGCGAGCTTCATCGTGTTGTCCGGCATCCTGGCCGTGACTGCGATGGCCGACCCCGCCGACGACGCGCTGGCGAAACTCAACGAGCTGTCGCGGCAGGCCGAACAGACCACCGAGGCGATGCACAGCGCAGAACTCGACCTGAACGCGAAGCTTGTGGCGCAGCAGTCCGCGGAAAAGAAGCTGGCCGACGACCAGGCCGCGCTGGCCGCCGCGAAAGCGCGCCTAGCCACCTTCCAGATCGCGGTCAACAAGGTCGCGGCCGCCACCTACATGGGTGGCCGCACCAACGGCTTGGATGCGATCTTGACGGCGGAATCGCCGCAGCTGCTGATCGACGGTCTTTCGGTGCAGCGGGTGATGGCGCGTCAAATGGCCACGCAGATGGCCGGTTTCCGGGCCGCCGGAGAACAGGCGATCAAGGCTGAGCAGGCTTCTGCCAAGTCGGCTGCCGATGCCAAGTCCGCCGCCGAACAAGCCGCGGCGGTGCGGGCCAGTTTGCAGCACAAGCAGAGCCAGCTGCAGGTGCAGATCGCCGTCGTGAAGTCGCAATACCAGGCCCTGACGCCGGAGCAGCGCACCGCGCTCGCAGACCCGGGACCGATCCCGGCGCGCGTGCCGGACGCTCCCGGGCCGGCGCCCGAAGGGCTGCCGCCCGGTGCTCCGCCCGAGGGCGTGCCGGCACCCGGCGAGGCGCCGCCTCCCGGCGGAGTGTCCGACATACCGTTCCTGGCTCCTGGCGGCGGCGGTGGCGGCGACCGGGCGACTGTGGTGCAGGCAGCCTTGACCCAGATCGGCACTCCGTACGCATGGGGTGGCGCCGGGCCCGGCGGTTTCGACTGCTCCGGACTGGTCATGTGGGCGTTCCAGCAAGCCGGGATCGCACTGCCGCACTCCAGCCAGGCGCTGGCCCATGGTGGTCAGCCAGTGGCGCTGTCGGACCTGCAGCCGGGTGACGTGCTGACCTTTTATTCCGACGCCTCACATACCGGCATCTACATCGGCGACGGCCTGATGGTCCACTCGTCCACCTTCGGCCAACCCGTGCGGGTCGTGCCGATGACCTCCTCGGGTCCGATCTACGACGCCCGTCGCTACTGACGACCTCGTGGCGTGGCTTCGCCGCCGGCCCCGGTGGCTGCCGATAACCCTGGCCTTCGTCTTCGTGGCCGAGCTGGTCGCGGCAGCCGCTCTGCCGGCCCATCCGATACGCGACGGCTCGGCACCACCGTCGGCGGTGCGAGTCGACGGCACCGGCCTCACCCCGGTGGTCGTCGGTGGCCGTACTGTCCGGCTGATCGGCCTCGGCGGCGCGGACAGTGAGCGCCTGCTATCCCGTGTCGCGGCGAACCTCGGCCCTGCGATCGACGCGGTCTCGGCCTTTTGGGGCACCGGCTGGCCGCACGAGATCTCGGTGGTGGCGGCCGGTTCCGACGAACAGTTCCGTACTGCCGCCGGCGGCGGGCCGGCGTCGCAATGGGTCGATATCGCGGCGGTTACCGTCGCCGAGCACGTTGATACCGCCCATCGGACCGCTGCCGGCCAACGGATCGTGTTCGCCCCGGGCGCAGCCGCCATGAGCCAATCTGCGCTGCGAATTGTGTTGACACATGAACTTTTTCACTACGCGGCGCGTGTCGACACCGCACTCGACGCACCGCGCTGGCTGACCGAGGGGGTGGCCGATTTCGTCGCCAGACCGGCGACCGCGCCTCCCGCCGAACCGCTGCCCCGGGCCCTGCCGTCCGATGCCGACCTGGACACCGCCGGACCGCAGCGCTCGCTGGCATATGACCGGGCGTGGTGGTTTGCCCGCTTCGTCGCGGAGGCCTACGGGACGACCGCGTTGCGCGGGCTCTACCTGATCGCGTGTGGTGCCGGACACCCCGACTTCGCGACCGCCGCGCGCACCGTACTCGACACCGACGCTGCCGGGCTGCTCGCCCGCTGGCAGGGGTGGCTGGCCGATTAGTCTGACGCAGGTGAGCCGGGTTCTGGTGGTAACCAACGACTTTCCGCCCAGACGCGGCGGCATTCAGTCCTACCTGGGGGAGTTCGTCGGTCGGCTGGTCGAATCGGGATCGCATTCGGTGACGGTGTACGCACCGCGGTGGAAGGGGGCGCAGGCGTACGACGACGCGGCTTGTGCAGTCGGCTATCGGGTGGTGCGTCATCCCGGCACGCTGATGCTGCCCGTCCCGGCCGTCGACAGCCGCATGCGCCGCCTGATCGCCGAGTACGGCATCAATACCGTCTGGTTCGGGGCGGCCGCCCCGCTGGCGCTGCTGGCGCCGCGTGCGCGCCGGGCCGGTGCCACCCGGATAGTGGCCAGCACGCACGGCCATGAAGTGGGCTGGTCGATGCTGCCGGTCGCGCGGTCGGTGTTGCGCCGAATCGGGGACAGCGCTGACGTAGTGACCTTCGTCAGTCGCTACACCCAAGCCCGGTTCGCGCCCGCTTTCGGACCCGATGCCGCGCTGGAATACCTGCCGCCCGGGGTGGACAGCGACCGGTTCCGGCCGGACCCGGCCGCGCGCGCCGAACTGCGTAAGCGGTACCGGCTGGACGAGCGGCCCGTGGTGGTATGCGTGTCCCGGCTGGTGCCACGCAAAGGCCAGGACATGCTGGTCAAGGCGCTACCGGCGATCCGCCGGCGCGTCGACGGGGCCGCGCTGGTGATCGTCGGGGGCGGCCCTTACCTGCAGGCGCTGCGCAAGCTGGCGAAGGACTGCGGGGTGGCCCACCATGTGACGTTCACCGGCGGCGTGCCGGGCGACGAACTACCGGCGCATCACGCGTTCGCCGACGTGTTCGCGATGCCGTGCCGCACCCGCGGTGCCGGATTGGACGTCGAGGGCCTGGGGATCGTGTTTCTCGAGGCGTCGGCAAGCGGCGTGCCGGTAATCGCCGGCGAATCCGGCGGAGCGCCGGAAACGGTGCAGCACAACAAAACTGGGTTGGTGGTCGACGGAACATCGGTGGACAAGGTGGCCGATGCCGTTACCGACTTGCTGACCGATCGCGACCGCGCCGCCGCCATGGGCGCAGCCGGCCGGGAATGGGTGACGGCCCAGTGGCGCTGGGACACGCTGGCCACCCGGCTGGCCGGCCTGCTCAGCAGCTAAGAGGTATAGATCGCCTCGATCTCGTCGGCGAACTTCTCGGCCACCACTTTGCGCTTGACCTTCATCGTCGGTGTCAATTCGCCGGTGTCCTCGGTGAAGTCGACACCGAGAATGCGGAACTTGCGGATCGACTCGGCATGCGACACCGCCTGGTTGGCTTGTTTGACGGCCGCATCGATTTCGGTCACCAGGTCGGGATCGTTGGCCAAGTCGCCCACCGACGCGTCGGCGGGCTTGCTGTTGCGCTGCTTCCAGCCGGCGAACGCCTCCGGGTCGATGGTGATCAGCGCGCCGATGAACGGCTTGGCATCTCCGACCACCATTGCCTGACTGATCAGCGGGTATGCCCGCAGCTGGTCCTCCAACACGGCGGGGGCGACATTCTTACCGCCCGCGGTGACGATGAGCTCCTTCTTGCGGCCGGTGATGCTCAAGAAGCCGTCCTCGTCGATCGCGCCCAGATCACCGGTGCGGAACCACCCGTCGGTGAAGGCCTCCCCGGTGGCCTGCTCGTTGCGCCAATAGCCGCTGAACACCACACCACCGCGGACCAACAGCTCCTGGTCGGCGGCGATGCGTAAGCTGTTGCCGGGCACCAGCTTTCCGACCGTGCCAATCTTGAGGGCACCAACCTGGTTGACCGTGATCGCCGCGCTGGTCTCGGTCAGGCCATAGCCCTCGTAGATGGTCAAGCCCACGCCGCGGTAGAAGTGGCCCAGCCGCGCGCCCAGCGGCGCCCCGCCGGAGACCGCCGCATGACAGTCACCCCCGAGCGCTGCGCGGAGCTTGTGATAGACCAGCCGGTCGAATAGAGCGTGCGTGGCGCGCAGCAGCAGACCCGGGCGTCCGCTGTCGAAGGCGCTGCTCCAATCCACCGCGGTCTGCGCGGCGCGTTTGAAGATCGCTCCCTTGCCGTCGTTGACGGCATTCTGCTCGGCGGTGTTGTACACCTTCTCGAAAACCCGCGGCACCGAGACCACCACCGTGGGTTTGAACACCGCGAACTGCGGCAGCAGGTTCTTGATGTCGCTGGTGAACCCCACAGTCACTTTGCTGGCGAACGCCGAGAGCGTCAGCGACCGGGCCAGCACGTGGGCGAGCGGCAAAAATACCAGGAGCCGCTGTCCCGGGCACAACAGCGTGGGCAGGCATTCCCGGGTGCCCCGGACCTCATGGAGCAGGTTGGAATGCGTGAGCTGACAGCCTTTGGGCCGTCCGGTCGTCCCGGAGGTGTAGATCAGCGTGGCCGCGTCGTCGGCCCGCAGCGCCTCGAGGCGGGCGGTCAGTTCCGCCGGGTCAACCGACGCGCCCTCCTCGACGAGCTGGTCGAGCGCCTTGCGGCCGGAACCGTCGATATGCAGCACCCGGCGCAATGCGGGCAGGTCACCGGTGAGCTCGGCGACCATCGCGGCATGCGCGTCGGTTTCGGCGAACGCCACGACGGCTTCCGAGTTCTGCAGCACCCAACGCACCTGCTCGGCCGACGACGTCTCGTAGATCGGCACCGTGACCGCGCCCACCGCCAGGATGGCCAGGTCCAGGATCGCCCACTCGTAGCGGGTGGCCGAAAAGATTGACACCCGATCACCGGCCTGTACCCCGAGCGCGATCAAACCCAATGCCGCACCACGGATCTCATGCGCCGCCTCGGCGCAGGTCACGTCGGTCCAGACGCCGTCGACAAGGCGTTGGTAGATGACGTACCCGGGATCGTCGCGCTCGTGCTGGAAGACCATGGCCGCGACGTTGTCGCGCTCGCCGACGGAAAAGCGGGCAGGGACACTGTACTGACGCACCTTGCTGACCTCGCTCCAACTGATGTTTTTGCGGGTAGATCCCCTCGTCCCAGCCTAACCGGGCATTAGGGGAAGCCAGGTGATTGCTGGTCTGGGTGGCTTTTCCGGACCGAGCCGAGCGCCGTTGGCCGTCGATACGCGGGTGTGTGAAGCTGTGGCGATGAACAGCATCCAGATCGCGGACCAGACGTATGTCGCCGCGGATGGCGCACGGGTGGGAGCTGCGATCGCCGACCCGTCGAAGTGGCGCCGGTGGTGGCCTGATCTGAGGCTGGAGGTCACCGAGGACCGCGCCGACAAGGGCATGAGGTGGACGGTCACCGGCGCCCTGACCGGCGCCATGGAAATCTGGCTGGAACCATCGATGGACGGGGTGGTGCTGCACTACTTCCTGCACGCCGAACCGACCGCGGCAGCGGCCTGGCAACTGGCCCGGATGAATCTGGCGAAAATAACGCACCGCCGTCGGGTGGCAGCGAAGAAAATGGCGTTCGAGGTGAAAACCACAGTGGAACAAGCACGCCCCGTCGGGGTTTCTCCGGTAGTTTAACCGGGTCGAGTGGGGCTCGAGCTGGGCATCGGGAGTAGCGTTTCTGCCGAATGGCGGGTATTCCCGAGTAATCGGCGCGCGCTGCGAGGTAACGGGAAAGGGATTAGCCAGGTGGCGGACAAGACGAGGCAGACGATCTACATCGACGCGACCCCAGGCGAGGTGATGAAGGCGATCGCCGATATCGAGGCTTACCCGGAATGGATTTCGGAGTACAAGGAAGTCGAGGTCCTGGAGGCTGACGACGAGGGATACCCGCAACGGGCCCGGATGTTGATGGACGCAACCATCTTCAGGGACACCTTGATCATGGCCTACCAGTGGCCGGCGGACCGCCAGTCGCTGAGCTGGACTCTGGAATCCAGCTCTCTGCTGAAGTCTCTCGAAGGTTCATATATCTTGGAGCCCAACGGTTCTGGAACTGACGTGACCTATGAGCTCTCCGTCGACCTCGCCGTTCCGATGATCGGGATGCTCAAGCGCAAGGCCGAACGCAGGTTGATCGACGGCGCGTTGAAGGATCTGAAGAAACGAGTCGAGGCTGAGTGAGTCCAGTGAATTCCGGGCGCCAGCCCCGGCCCGGATCAGTCTCTTCGTCGGTAAAGGCGGGGTAGGAAAATCCACACTGGCGGCCGCCACCGCGGTGTGCGATGCCAGTGCTGGTCAGCGAGTGCTGCTGGTATCGACCGACCAGGCGCACTCGCTGGGCGACGTGCTGGGCATCTCGGTGCCGCCGACCGGCCGGGGCGAACCGGTCCGCGTTCTCGCCGATCTCGAAACCGGGCGATCGGGGTCCGCCGGCGGCTTCCTGGACGCCCTGGCGCTGGACACCCTGGCGCTGCTCGAGGTCCGCTGGCGAGACGTCGTCGACGCTCTGGACCGGCGATTCCCCGGCTCCGAGCTGAGCAGCGTTGCACCAGAAGAACTCTCGGCATTGCCCGGGATTCAGGAGGTGCTCGGGCTGCACGCCGTCGGCGAGCTTGCCACCAGCGGACGTTGGGATCGCGTCGTCGTCGACTGCGCGTCCACCGCGGATGCGCTGCGAATGTTGACGCTGCCCGCGACCTTCGGACTCTACGTGGAGCGGGCGTGGCCGCGGCATCGCAGGCTCGCCATCGACGACAACCGATCCGCTGCACTGGTGGAGTTGCTGGAGCGCACCAGCGCCAGCGTGGACCGGCTCAGCGCCTTGCTGACCGATGGTGACCTGGTCGGCGCCCATCTGGTGCTGACCCCGGAGCGGGTGGTAGCGGTCGAGGCGGCCCGCACGCTGGGTTCGTTGGCGCTGATGGGCATACGCGTCGAAGAGCTGCTGGTCAATCAGGTCCTGGTCCGGGACGAGACCTACGAGTACCGCAGCCTTCCCGACCACCCGGCCTTCTACTGGTATGCCGAACGCATCGCCGAGCAACGCGCCGTCCTGGAAGAACTCGACGCCACCATCGGTGACCAGGCGCTGGTGCTGGTTCCGCACCTGTCCGGCGAGCCGATCGGCCCCAAGGCGCTGGGCGGTCTGCTCGACGGTGCCCGCCGCCGCCGAGGGTCCGCGCCGCCGGGTCCGCTGCGGCCTATTGTGGACCTGGAATCCGGGTCGGGGCTTGAGTCGGTATATCGTCTGCGGCTAGCGTTGCCCCAGCTCGATCCCGGTTCGCTGGCGCTGGGCCGCGCAGACGACGACCTGATCATCAGTGCCGGCGGGGTGCGGCGCAGAGTTCGGTTGGCGTCCGTACTGCGCAGATGCACAGTGCTGGACGCGCAACTGCGGGGCAGCGAGCTGACCGTTCGATTTCGACCCAATCCGGAGGTGTGGCCGACGTGACCGGGGTTCATACCGAGGTTGGTCCCGAACTGCGCAGGCTTGCGCAGGCAATCCTGGATGCGATCGACCCCGCGATGCGCGCCGCGGCCGCGATGGCGTCCGGGTCGGCCGGCGGTAAAGCAGCCGCCAAGTGCCAACAGGTGTGGTGTCCGGTATGTGCGCTGGCGGCGGTGGTCGGTGGCGAACAGCACCCGTTGCTGACGGTCATCGCCAACCACAGTGTCGCTTTGCTCAACGTGATTCGCGCCATGGTCGACGACATTGATCGATCGGCGAAACCGCCGCCGGAGGATCCGCCTGGCGGCGGCCTCACCAGCGAGACACCGCCGGAGAACGGGTCCGCGGGCCCCGGCGCGAAAACGCGCTACCAGCCCATCCCGGTGAGTTTGCAGGAGTGAGCCGCCGCCCGGCGAAGGTGGTCGCAGCCACGGCAGATGGGTACAGTTGGCCCAGACATTGTTCCGGTGCGGGCGAGAGGGAGGGCCATGTGGTACTACCTTTTCAAGTACGTTTTCATGGGCCCGCTGTTTATATTGCTCGGCCGGCCGAAAATTGAAGGTGCGGAAAACATTCCGAGTTCCGGGCCGGCGATTCTGGCCAGTAACCACCTCGCTGTGGCGGACAGCTTCTACCTTCCGTTGGCCGTGCGCCGCCGGATCACATTCCTGGCAAAAGCCGAATACTTCACCGGCACCGGATTCAAGGGCTGGATTAACCGCTGGTTTTACAGCGTCTCCGGGCAGGTGCCCATCGACCGCACCAACGCCGACTCCGCACAAGCCGCGCTGGAAACCGCAGAGCGGCTCTTGCGTCGGGGCAAGTTGCTCGGCATGTACCCCGAGGGCACTCGGTCGCCGGACGGTCGCCTCTACAAGGGAAAGACCGGCCTGGCGCGGCTAGCGCTGCACACCGGGGTTCCGGTGATTCCGGTAGCCATGATCGGCACTAACGTCGTCAACCCGCCGGGCAAGAAGATGTTGCGGTTCGGGCGGGTGACGGTTCGTTTCGGCAAACCAATGGACTTCACCCGGTTCGAGGGACTGGCCGGCAACCACTTCATCGAGCGGGCCGTCACCGACGAGGTGATGTACGAGCTGATGGGGCTTTCCGGTCAGGAGTACGTCGATATCTACGCAGCCAGCGTCAAAGACGACAGCAAGGGCGCCGGTGCTCATTCCGGTCCGAAGGACGCCGCCCGGATCCCCGAGACCGCTGCCGGCTGATCAGGCCGCGGCCGTCGACACCGGGATCCGCCCCGGCTCGGGCGAGCGCTCCGTCGTCAGCCGGGTGGTCACGGTGAGGCCGGCAACGACGATGATCGCCAGCGCCCACCACACGTAGGACATCCCGGCAAGTTGACGCCACCACTCCGCGGTGGCCTCCCGGTGCTTGGGCAGCAGCTCGATCGGCGTCCATCTCATCAGCGCCACCCCGGCGGCGGTGACCACGGCCAGCGCCGCATTTCGCCGCCGCCAGGCCAGCACCGCGGTCACCAAAACCGCCGGCAGCATCCACACCCAGTGGTGGGACCACGAAACCGGTGAAACCACCAACCCGAACAACGCCACGCAAATCACGGCCAGGGCCGGCTCATCGGCCCGCAGCACTCGGCGCATCGCCCATACCGTCGCAACCAGCGCCACCAGCGACAGGACCACCCACAGCAGGAAGCTTTCGTGCTCGCCGATCGGCAGCCGGGCCAGCGCACCCGCAATGTTCTGGTCGGTGTTCAACGAAGCCGAACCGATGCGGTCGGTGTGGTGCAGGGTATGGGTCCAGTACTCGCGGGAATCACGCCACGCCAGCGCGAAGCCGGCCAGCGTCGCAGCCGCGAAGGACGCCAGGGCTGTCAGTGCCGCCCGGCCGTCCCGGCGCAGCAGGAAGTAGAGCAGAAACACCGCCGGAGTCAGTTTCAGTGCTATACCCAAGCCGAGCAGCAGGCCCCGCGGCCACGGCGTGCGGCGCGGGAAACAATCGAGGATCACCAAGGTCATCAGCACGGCGTTGATCTGGCCGAAGGCGAAGTTGGAGCTCAGCGGCTCCAGCCAGATCGACGCCGGAGCCACGATGATCACCGCCAACCACAGTCGGCGCACCCAGGCCGGACCGGGCAGCAGCGTCGAGGTGGGCCAAACGTTCAGACCGGTCAGCACCACCACCGTCGACACGATCAGTACCACCAGCGTCAGCAGGGTGATCGCGACGCTGGCGGCCGGCATCTTCAACCAGGCGAACGGGCTGAACACCACCGCGGCCAGCGGAGGGTAGGTGAACGGGAGGTCCAGCCCGATGGGTGTGTGGAACTTCACGTCGCCGCTGTACAGCGGACGGCCGTCCAACCAGGCTTGGCCGCCCATCTGATAGATGTCGATGTCGATGCGGTAGGGGATGTGTCCGAGCAACCGCCAGGCCACGTAGCCCAGTGCCCCGGCGGCCACCAGCCCAAGCAGGCACCATAACGAGACCCGTCCGAGTCGACTGCCCAGCTCGGGCGACCGCCATGTACTCATGTCAAAGACAGCCTAATCGTTACCGAGGCGGTCGCTTGCCGCCACAGCGCGGCTCAGGCCGCTTAGGCCTCGCCTGCGTCGGCCGGCGTAGTTTTTGTGGAGTGCTCCAATGGCTGCAGCATGACTGCCCCTGCTGTGCTTCGGTGGACGCGGTTTTCGCCGCCGTAGCCGTGGCGGGGCTGTTGGCCCTGGGATTCCATCCGCTGATGTTTGTCCTGGCGAACCTCGACATCGATCCCGCGCCACCGCCGAAGGCTGCCGAACGCCTGCTGACCGCGCGATAGCCTGCCCGGATAAACTGCGATGTGCGGTACTTCTATGACACCGAATTCATCGAAGACGGCCGCACCATCGATTTGATCTCCATCGGGGTGGTCGCCGAGGACGGCCGCGAGTACTACGCCGTCTCCACGGAGTTCGACCCCCAGCGTGCCGGCAGCTGGGTTCGCTCCCATGTCCTGCCGAAGCTGCCGTCGCCGGGTTCGCAGCTGTGGCGCTCACGCCGGCAGATCCGTGCCGACCTGGAGGAGTTCCTCGGTGTGTGCGGCGACGACCCGATCGAGCTATGGGCCTGGGTGGGCGCCTACGACCACGTCGCGCTGTGTCAGTTGTGGGGTCCGATGCCGGAGCTGCCAACGGCGATACCTCGCTTCACCCGGGAACTGCGGCAACTATGGGAGGACCGCGGATGCCCGCGCCTGCCGGCTCGGTCGCGTGATGCTCACGACGCGCTGGTCGACGCGCGCGACCAGTTGCGACGATTTCGGATCATCACCTCGGTCGGAAATGCCGGCGCCCGTCCGGCCCGGGGTGGGGGCACACCCCGCGGCTCCCGCGTGCGGGCGGCGAGCGGGCTAGACCGACGACCAGACCCGGCAGACTGACCGTATTGACGGCGACGTTCGCCCTGATCAGCGCAAGCCTCAACCCGGTTACCATGTACCGATGAACTGGACCGTCGACATTCCGATCGACCAGCTGCCGCCGTTGCCGCCGCTGCCTGCCGACTTGCGCACCCGGCTGGACGCCGCGCTGGCCAAGCCCGCCGCCCAGCAACCCAGCTGGCCCGCGGACCAGGCGTTGGCGATGCGCACGGTGCTCGAAAGCGTTCCGCCGGTGACGGTGCCGTCCGAGATCGTCCGCCTGCAGGAACAGCTGGCACAGGTCGCCAAGGGCGAGGCATTCCTCTTGCAGGGCGGTGACTGCGCGGAGACGTTCGTCGACAACACCGAACCCCACATCCGCGGCAACATCCGCGCGCTGCTGCAGATGGCCGTGGTGCTGACCTACGGCGCCAGCATGCCGGTGGTGAAGGTGGCCCGCATCGCGGGTCAGTACGCCAAACCGCGGTCGGCCGATATCGATGCGCTGGGCTTGAAGTCTTATCGCGGCGACATGATCAACGGCTTCGCCCCGGACGCGGCGGTGCGCGAGCACGATCCGTCGCGGCTGGTGCGGGCCTACGCCAACGCCAGTGCGGCAATGAACCTGGTGCGAGCATTGACGTCGTCGGGCCTGGCGTCGCTGCACCTGGTCCACGACTGGAACCGGGAATTCGTCCGGACCTCGCCGGCCGGCGCCCGCTATGAGGCGCTGGCCACCGAAATCGATCGGGGACTACGGTTCATGAGCGCCTGCGGGGTGGCCGACCGCAATCTGCAGACCGCCGAGATCTATGCCAGCCATGAGGCATTGGTTCTTGACTACGAGCGGGCCATGCTGCGGCTGTCCGAAGCGGAGAACGGGGAACCGCAACTGTATGACCTGTCGGCGCACACCGTGTGGATCGGCGAGCGGACCAGGCAACTCGACGGCGCACACATCGCGTTCGCCGAGGTGATCGCCAACCCGATCGGGGTCAAGATCGGCTCGACGATGACACCCGAGCTGGCGGTGGAGTACGTCGAGCGGCTCGATCCGCACAACAAGCCGGGCCGGTTGACGCTGGTCAGCAGGCTGGGGAACAACAAGGTCCGTGATCTGCTGCCGCGGATCATCGAGAAAGTACAGGCCACCGGTCACCAGGTGATCTGGCAGTGTGACCCGATGCACGGCAACACCCATGAATCCTCGACGGGGTACAAAACCCGTCACTTCGATCGCATCGTCGATGAGGTACAGGGCTTTTTCGAGGTGCATCGCGCCCTGGGCACCCACCCCGGCGGCATCCACGTCGAGATCACCGGTGAAGACGTCACCGAGTGTCTGGGTGGCGCACAAGACATTTCGGAGACCGATCTGGCCGGACGGTACGAGACCGCCTGTGATCCGCGGCTCAACACCCAGCAATCGCTGGAACTGGCCTTCCTGGTCGCCGAGATGCTGCGCGACTAAGGTGGTGAGCAGACGCAAAATCCCCTAAAACACGGGGTTTTCGGCGATTTCGCGGTTGTCACCGCAGGTACCCCAGCTCGAGGTCGGTTACAACAGTCCGCTCAGGTTACTGCCGATCGTCCAGGCCGCGGTCGCGACCAGCCCGGTGATCGCCAGCACCACCGCCACCCAGATCAGCACCATGCGGCGGGCGTGCTGTCGCGCCCAGACGAATTCGTCCATCGAGATGCCGGCGAATTGCCCTGACACCGGCCGGTATTCGTATTCTTCCGGTTGGGCATCCGGGCGGGCCGCCGATACCGGCTCGGCCCAGCTCCCCGGTTCTCGGGTCAGTTCGCGGGTTGGGTGCCGAACCGGTGGGCGCGGCCGCTGGGCGATCCGGCTGCGATGCAGTATGGCCGACCGGTGCTGGGCCGAGTTGTGCGGCGCGGGCACCCGGAAGTCCGGGAGTGCCAGCTCCTCCGCGATCGACTCGAGATCGGCGCCCATCTCGATGGCGTCGGCGTACCTGTCGGCAGGGTCACGGGCGGTAGCGCAGGCCACAAATTCGTCGAATTGCTTTGGCACACCATCGATTACAGAGCTAGGTGGCGGCACGTCGCGGTCCAGCCGCTGATAGGCGATCGACAATGCCGAGTCGCCGCTGAACGGCGTGTGTCCGGTCAGCAACTCGTAGGTGAGAATTCCGGCCGAGTAGACATCGCTGCGGGGACCGGCCTGGCCGTCGCGGACCTGCTCGGGAGACAAGTACGCCGCGGTGCCCAAAATGACGCTGGCCGAAGTGATTCCGGCGGCAGCGACGGCCCGGACCAATCCGAAATCGGCGATCTTGACCTCGCCGTCGTCGGAGATCAACACATTTTCGGGCTTGACGTCGCGGTGCACCAGGCCGGCCCGATGCGCTGCGGCCAGCCCGCCCAGCACCGGGCGCAGCACGGCCACCACGGCATGTGGGGGCATCGGTCCGCGTTCGGCCAGCAGTTCGCGCAGCGTGCCGCCTTCGACGAGTTCCATCACCAGAAACGGGTGCCGGGAATCCAGCCCCTGGTCGTAGACCGCAACCAGGCCGGAGTTCTTCAACCGGGCGACCGTGCGGGCCTCGAGTTGGAAACGGGTGAGAAACTGTTCGTCGCCCGCATAGCGGGAGTCCATCACCTTCAGGGCGACGGGGCGGTCCAGCCGGACGTCGAGACCGCGGTAGACCGTCGAGGTCCCGCCGCTGGCGATCTTGGCCTGAACCAGGTAGCGGCCGTCCAGCAGCGTGCTGTCCAACGGATCCGAAGTCCCGGCTTCAGCTCGGTGACGATGCGGGCCGGCGCGGCCCGAGATGGAGCCGGGCACATCAGCTTCAGCCACGGGGCCATCGTAGGTGGCGGCGCGAATCGGATGAGACAACGTGCACCAAGCTCTACACTTGCGCCGTGGGCAGCATTCCGGCCGGCGATGATGTTCTGGACCCCAACGAGCCAACCTACGACCTGCCCCGGGTCGCCGAACTTCTCGGTGTGCCGATCAGCAAGGTGCACCAGCAGCTGCGCGAAGGTCACCTGGTCGCGGTACGGCGTGCCGGCGGCGTAGTGGTGCCACAAGTGTTCTTCACCAAATCCGGCCAGGTGGTCAAGAGCCTGCCCGGACTGTTGACGATCCTGCACGACGGCGGCTATCGCGACACCGAGATCGTGCGCTGGCTGTTCACCCCCGACCCGTCGCTGACCGTTACCCGCGACGGCTCACGCGATGTCGTGAGCAATGCTCGTCCGGTCGATGCGCTCCACGCCCACCAGGCCCGCGAAGTCGTGCGTCGGGCCCAAGCTATGGCGTATTGAGGTCCTTATCGAGCGGGTTCCGGTGCGTCCCTTGGGGCAGCCGGCTCCGGCACCCGGTACAGCGAATACCAGGCCAGCAGTGCGAACGCGGTCGCCAGCCCGAAGTGCAGCCAGGAATACATGCCGTGTGATCCGTCGGGTTTGAAGATCACCATGACCCAGGTCGAGAATCCGGCGATGGCCGCAATTGCCGGCCGTGACTGGGCCAGTGGGGCCACTACCGCCAGCGGCCAGGAGTAGTACCACGGCAGGGCGGCGGGGACGAACAACACCACGATCAGCATCGACCACGCGATGCCGGCCAGCACCGCCCGGTCATCGCGGCGAAACCGCCACCACAGCAGCGGCAGCGACACCGCGATGATCAGAATTCCGATGAACCTGGTGATCCGCAGCAAGGTGTAAAAGTCGAGGGTGAAGAAATTCCTGCCCAGAGCGTGGATCAGGTTCGCCGCTCCCGTCGGCAGCGTCAACCAGTTGATGATCTTCACCGAGCCGGCCAGCGCCGTGAGCCACCCCAGTCCGACGCCGGCCACCGCGGACAGCACCGCGAACACCGCCACGAATATCAGCAGCGACGCTGCGGCGGCAGCCAGGAACGCCTGGACCGGCCGGTATCCCCGGTCATCGCGCAGATGTCGCATCCAGACCCAGAACAGGAACGGCAGCGCCAGCCCGGCGGTGGCTTTGACCGCGATCGCCACCGTGATCAGCGTGATGCCCGCGACATGGCGACGCTGCATGGTGAGCGCGATGCCGGCGGCCATCAGGCCGACCATCAGCATCTCGTTGTGCACTCCACCCATCAGATGGATGAGCACCAGTGGGTTGAGCACGCAGGTCCACAGCGCGGTGGCGCCGTCGGCACCGAGGTGACGTGCCAGGCGGGGGGTCGCCCAAATCAACAGCGCCAGCCCGGGCAGCATGCACAAGCGCAGCAGCATGGTCCCGGCGACCACGTTGTTGCCGACGATGATCGTGACGAGCTTGGCCACCAGGATGAACGCCGGACCGTAGGGGGCGGTAGTGATCGTCCAAATCGGGCTCACGTCGTCCAGCAACGCATTCGGGTTACCCACCGGCCCCACCGCATAGGGATCCAGGCCGTCGCGCAACAGTGCGCCCTGGGCCAGGTAGGAGTAGGTGTCCCGGCTGAAGACCGGCACCGACAGCAGCAGCGGCGCCAGCCAGAATGCGGTGGTGGCCCGCATGGTGAACTCGGTCGCTTCGCCGGCGAGGACTCGTCGGCCCAGCCACAGCCACGCGATCAGCATCAGGCCCACGCCCAACCACAACACGATCGACGACAGCACCAGCCCGTGGCCGAAGCGCAGCCACGACATGTGGATCGTCTCCAGCAGCGGGTCGTGCTGGCGGGTGCTGCCGGCCCCCAACCCTCCCGCGGTGATCAGCACGGCCCCCAGAAAACCCAGCCAGGCGGGTTTGGCCCGCGGGCTGCCGGCGAATGCGCGAAATCGTGAAATATGTTGGCCCACTGATAGTTTCGTCGCCGAGTCAGTTTCGGGCGGGGGCGTCGCTCTGGTCATCGGTTCAGGCCGACCGGTCCGTGGCCGTCCGGGCCAACTGTGACAATCCGGCCTTGGCTCGCGCGTTAATGGGTGCGGACGCGAGTGTCGCCAGCGCCCGTTGGGTGAGCTCGGTGATCCGATTCTCGGCCGCTGCCAAAGCTCCGACCCCCGCGATGACCTCGCGCAGCTCGCGCACCTGCACGTCGGTCAGCTCGGTGCCGATCGAGCTACGCAACAGGCTGGCCGCCCGGGGGTCCGACTTCTCCGCGAGCTCGGCTGCTTCGGCTATCAGCACCGTGCGCTTTCCCGACCTCAGGTCATCGCCGGACGGCTTGCCGGTCACCGCTGGGTCTCCGAACACCCCGAGCACGTCGTCGCGCAGCTGAAACGCCACCCCGAGGTCCGTGCCGAACTGATGAAAAGCGGCGGCGACGTCGGGTCTGTCGGCAGCTGCGGCCACCCCCAGTTGCAACGGCCGAGACACCGTGTAGCAGGCGGTTTTGAAAGTGGCGACCGTCATCGCCGAGGCGATCGAGTTCGCGGCGCTGGCCTCGGCGACGATGTCGAGGTATTGCCCGCCCAGCACCTCGGTGCGGATGCCGGACCATACCCGCTGCACCCGGCGCGCAGCGTCGGGCGCCAGGCAGGTCTGGCCCACCTCGGAGACGATGTCGTCGGCCCAGGCCTGTGCCACGTCGCCGAGCAGTATCGCCGCCGAGATGCCGAACTGGTGCGCCGGGCCGAGCCAGTTGCGCTCCCGGTGCAGTGCGGCGAAATGCACATGGGCCGTCGGCCGGCCGCGACGGGTCGAGGAGGCGTCGATCACGTCGTCGTGTATCAATGCCCAGGCGTGCAACAGTTCCAGGGCGGAAAACAATTGCAGTATCTCGGGGCGGGGCTCCTCGGTTGCCACGGCGTGCCAGCCCCAGTATGCGAAGACCGGCCGTAGCCGTTTGCCCCCGCGCAGCGCAAAGTCTTCCAGCCAGGCCGTCAAGGCGCCGTAGTCGCTGCCGATATACGCCGCCTCGCTGCGACGGTCGTGCAGATACCGTCGTAGTTGGTCGGTGATGGCGCCGCCCAAGTCGGTTGCCGATGCTTCGACGCTCAGCGCGGCGCCCCTTTCTGCTCGGCACGTCCCTGGCCCGACAGTGTATTCCGCCCCGGCGTCGTGGGCTGGCATTGCCTTACTCGGGGCCTTACTCGGGGCCTCACTCGGGCGGCTATATGCGTTCGGATGCATTCGGGCCGGACGCAGTTGCTTCGACTGACTCGCCCTGACGCCCCTATGCTGTCGTGATGGCCCTCTGATGAGGCCGGCTGGGGGTATGCGCGGCGTAGCGCGGTTTGAGCAGTAGTCGTCTGAGGAATCTGAGGAATCTGAGAAAGAGGGTGCCGTGTGACGCTCAATACCATCGCGCTCGAGCTGGTTCCTCCGAACGTGGATGGGGGCCGCGAGCGGGCACTGGAAGACGCGGATAAATTGCTGCGGTACTCAGCCGAGTCGGGCCTCGACAGCCGAATCCGGCACGTGATGATCCCGGGGATGATCGCCGAGGACGACGATCGGCCGGTCCCGATGCAGCCCAAGCTCGACGTCCTGGACTTCTGGTCGATCATCAGACCGGAATTGCCGTCGATCAGCGGCCTGTGCACGCAGGTCACCGCCTTTATGGACGAGTCATCGCTGCGTGGGAGGCTCGCCGAGCTGTGCGCCGCCGGGATGGAGGGTGTCGTGTTCGTCGGGGTGCCGCGCACGATGAACGATGGCGAAGGCTCCGGCGTCGCACCGACCGACGCATTGTCGATCTATCGGGAGCTGGTGGCCAACCGCGGTGTGATCGTGATTCCCACCCGAGACGGCGAGCAGGGTCGGCTCAATTTCAAATGCAATCAGGGCGCGACCTATGGCATGACGCAGTTGTTGTATTCCGACGCGATCGTGGGGTTCCTGACCGAGTTCGCCGAGGCCACCGACCACCGACCCGAGATCCTGCTGTCGTTCGGCTTCGTCCCCAAGGTCGAGGCTCGCGTCGGCTTGATCAACTGGTTGATCCAGGATCCCGGCAACGCGGCCGTGGCCGAGGAGCAGAAGTTCGTCCAGAAGTTGGCCGGCAGCGAACCCGCCCAGAAGCGCCGGTTGATGGTGGACCTCTACCAACGCGTGCTAGACGGTGTCGTGGACCTCGGCTTTCCGCTGAGCATCCATTTCGAGGCAACGTACGGCCTGTCCGCGCCGGCTTTCGAGACCTTCGCCGAGATGCTGGATTACTGGGCGCCCGACAAGCAGGGCTGACCGGGACCAACCGAGCCCCGTGAGCGACCCGGTCCGTTACTTCGGCGGCTGGTCGCCCGCGGCCGTGAGCCGGGGGGAGCGGTCCCGGCTGATCCAGGCCAGCAGTGCCACCACGCCCGCGGCCAGCAACGACCCGATGCCCAGCCAGATGCCGGCCGCGGTGAATGACCGGGTGTTGGGGTCGGTATAGCGGGCCTGAGCGTTCATGGTGCTCACCACGCCCGGTTTGAGCTTCCACTGCACCACTTCGGGCTCGATGCGGTCACCGTTGGTAGAGGTCACGGTGCCGGGAAAGGCGACGGTCAGCTCGACGTCGGCGTCGGCGTCGGTGAGGGAGGTCAGATCTGCCCGGCCCTCCAGAATCACCAGGTTGCCGTTGCGCCGCAACGACAGATTCACCCCGGCCGCGTCGGAGTTCATGTTGGCCAGCTGCGGCAACTCGGCGAACGTCAAATCGGAAAACACCGCCTGCGATCCCACGTAGCCGTCGCTGTCGTAGTTAGAGACAGCCACTTTCTGGCTGAATGCCAGGTTGTTGCTGTCGAGTTGAGGGCCGGCGTCCTTGTTGTTCTTCGGCTTTGCCGCGGCGATGATCTCTCCGGACACCAGGTCGTCGGGTGAGATGGTGATCGACGCTCGCACGCGCAGGCATCCGGTGGCCAGGGGCACCAGCATCAACAGCATCGCGATGGCCAGCATGCGGCGCCGTCGGGTCCCAGTTACCCGAGATTTGCGGGCTGAGAGCGAGGGAGAGCTGGCGCGCACCAGGTCATCGTGCCAGACCCGGTGTGCCGCTTGGGCAAGCCGTCCGGAGTCGGGCCTACAGCGGCAGAGCGCGACCGAGGATCGCAAACGCCCGGGGGTCGCCGGCGAAGTAGTAGCCGCGAATGATGTCGGTGAAGCCCAGCCGCCGGTACAACCGCCACGCCCGGTTGGCCTCCCCATTGGTCTCCGGAGTGGACAGTAGGACGTGGTCCTCCTGCCGACCGGCGAGTAGCCGGCGGACCAGTGCCTCGCCGAGGCCATGGCCCTGGGCGCGCGGCTGGATATGTAATTCCGTCAACTCGAAATAGCTACTCATCACCCGGGAGATCGCCTGCGGCGGAAAACCACTGCGCTGCAGTCCCAAAACCACTTGCTGCTGCCACCACTGACCCGGGGCGCCGGGGTAGCCGTAGGCCACGCCGACCATCGGTGCGTTGCTCAGATCGACAGCCGGCAACGCCCGGCTGTCGGGGTCGGCTCCCGCGATCGCGGACGGATCGGCCCCGGCTGGGTCCGCGACTTCGACGGCGGCGACGGCCTTCCAGCCCCGCCGGCGGATGTGCTCCAGCCACATTGCGGCGCGCTGATTCTCGGTGCCTCTGGGGTAGCGCATCGCGTCGACATAGACGGTGAGGGCCTCCCTGAGGCGGCGCTCCATCTCGCTCGGGGCCAGATCGATGAGGAATATCGCCAACTGCCCTCCTCACGGTGATCGGGTGCGGTGCTTCAGCACCAGTATCGGACCATTGCCGTCGCGGTTGCCCGAGCGGTCGACATGTGCACCGATAACCGGTTGCACCGCATGGGGTGTCGGGCGCATTCGTGCGCCAGGGTGCGGCCGGGATAGAATCGCCGGCGAATCAGTGGTACGGCTGGGATTGACCTCGTATCATCTGAGTTAGTTGCCCCTACAACGGGCATCCGCGTTGCTACCGGTAGTTACGTGACAGTCTGTCGGCAAGGAGGGACGAATGCCACTCTCCGATCATGAGCAGCGGATGCTTGAGCAGATCGAGAGCGCGCTCTACGCCGAAGACCCTAAGTTCGCCTCGAGTGTCCGTGGTGGGGGCTTCCGCGCACCCACGGCACGGCGGCGCTTGCAGGGTGCGGCGTTGTTCGTCATCGGCCTGGCCATGCTGGTTTCCGGGGTGGCTTTCAAGGCCACGATGATTGGAAGCTTCCCGATCCTCAGTGTCTTCGGTTTTGTCGTGATGTTCGGCGGCGTGGTGTATGCCATCACCGCGCCGCGGTTGCCGGGGCGGCTGGATCACTCTCGGCCGGCGTCCGGGGGGTCGCGCCAGCGGCGTGGTAAAGGGGCCGGAGGCTCATTCACGAGCCGGATGGAGGACCGGTTCCGGCGCCGCTTCGACGAGTAGGCGAACGAACGTAGACCTTACGGGGCAGCCGCGTGGCTGCCCCGTTTTTCGTGCGCACCCGGTGTTCCGGGCCGGAGGTGCCGTTTGCGGGTCACGTGGGGGAGTCCACACCGAAACCCAGTTGTGAGCTATTGACCTTGCGCGTGCCCCACCCCGCCCCACTTTGGCGACTCTTTGCCATTCGCAGGGCTCTGAAATGCGGCTTTAGCACGGTCAGTGAGCTGGATGGCGGGCGCGGGGTGATCCGAACGTGGACCTGACGCCGCTGACTCTTGGGGAAATGCCACGACGACACCCCATCAATGGGGCGAAGTGGGGGATTGTGGGGTATGGTGGCTGAAGTGTTTGGGTGAGCGAGCGGCTCTAGGTGGGAGGTGGCCTAGTGTTTCTCGGCACCTACACGCCCAAACTCGACGACAAGGGGCGGCTGACGCTGCCGGCCAAGTTTCGCGACGCGTTGTCAGGGGGGTTGATGGTCACCAAAAGCCAAGATCACAGCCTCGCCGTCTACCCGAGAGCGGAGTTCGAGCAGCTGGCGCGCCGGGCGAGCAAGGCGCCGCGAAGCAATCCCGAAGCACGGGCGTTCCTGCGCAACCTTGCCGCCGGCACCGACGAGCAGCACCCCGACGGCCAAGGCCGGATCACGTTGTCGGCCGACCATCGCCGCTACGCGGGTCTTTCGAAGGACTGCGTGGTGATCGGCGCGGTCGACTACCTCGAGATCTGGGACGCCCAGGCATGGCACGACTACCAGCAACTCCATGAAGAGAACTTCTCCGCGGCCAGCGATGAAGCACTCGGCGACATCTTCTGAGGTGCGCATCCGTGCACCGTGGTCTCTGCCCGAACCGGCCCTGGCGTACTTCCCCGACGCCAGGTTCGCGACTTCGGACAGGGACCTCGGTGCAGGGACGCCACCGTGGCCAGACTGGTGGCCAGGCCGGTATTGCCCCACCCGGGGAGGTGTCACGGTGGCTGATGGCCCAAAGGATTTCGGTCATGTGCCCGTGCTGGCGCGGCGCTGTGTCGAGCTGCTCGCTCCGGCGCTGACCTGGCACCATCCAGACGGCTCGGGGGCGATTCTGGTCGATGCGACCCTCGGTGCGGGCGGGCACGCGGAACGGTTTCTACGCGAATTTCCGGGGCTGCGGCTGATCGGGCTGGATCGCGACCCGAGCGCCCTCGATATTGCCCGGGATCGGTTGGCGCCCTTCGCCGAGCGGATCACGCTGGTACGCACCCGTTACGACGGCCTTGCGCCGGCACTGGCCGAGTTAGGTTATGGCGCAGTCGAATCGGTCGACGGGGTGCTGTTGGATCTGGGCGTCTCGTCGATGCAACTCGACCGTGCCGAGCGCGGCTTCGCGTACGCCAAGGACGCTCCGCTGGACATGCGGATGGACCCGGACCAACCGCTTACCGCGGCCGACATCGTCAACACCTACGACGAGGCCGCGCTGGCCGATATTCTGCAGCGTTACGGCGAGGAGCGCTTTGCCCGCCGCATCGCCGGACGTATCGTCCGGCAGCGCGCCCACGCGCCGTTCACGTCGACCTCCGAGCTGGTTGCCGTTGTCTACCAGGCAATTCCGGCTGCAGCCCGGCGCACCGGCGGGCATCCGGCCAAACGCACCTTCCAGGCGCTGCGCATCGCGGTCAACGACGAGCTGGACTCGCTGCGCGGCGCCCTTCCCGCTGCGATGGCCGCACTCCGCGTCGGCGGACGCATCGTGGTGATGGCCTACCAGTCGCTGGAGGACCGGATCGTCAAGCGGGTGTTCGCCGACGCGGTCGCCTCCAGAACACCGATCGGGCTTCCGGTCGAGCTTCCCGGCCACGGACCGCGGTTCCGGTCGCTGACCCACGGCGCCGAACGCGCGGACGCGGCCGAAATGCAACGCAACCCACGCAGCGCCGCGGTGCGCATGCGGGCGTTGCAACGGATTGAGCATGAGGCGGAACCGCAGCACGCGATCGGGAAGGGCGATTCATGATGACGAAGCGCGAAGCCCGGGTGCCGGGGAACCGCCGCGGTGGCGATCGTCGCGGCGGAGGTGATCGTCGCGTTGCCACCAACCGGCACACGGCAGCCGACTCGGCGTCGCGTCGCTCCCGGGCGGGCAAGGCCACGGCGGCGCGCCGCGAGGCCCGGATGCCGAAGTCGGGACCGCAGACCAGTCCGATGCCTCGGCCCGTCGACCGTCCGGCCCGGCCCAAGAACACCAGTCAGGCTAAAGCTCGGGCCAAGGCCCGAAAAGCCAAGGCGCCCAAGGTAGTACGACCCAAATTGAGCGAGCGGTTGGCCGTCCGGCTGGCATCGGTCGACCTGCGCCCCCGCACCTTGCTGAGCAAGGTCCCGTTTGTGGTCTTGGTGATCGGGTCGCTCGGTGTCGGGCTGGCACTCACATTGTGGCTGTCCACCGATGCCGCCGAGCGTTCGTATCAGCTGAGCCACGCTCGGGAGCGCACGCGGATATTGCAGCAGCAAAAGGAGGCGCTGGAGCGCGATGTTCGTGAGGCCGGGTCTGCGCCGGCCCTGGCCGAGGCGGCCCGCAAGCAGGGCATGATTCCGACCAGGGACACCGCTCACTTGGTTCAGGCGCCCGACGGGAATTGGGTGGTGGTGGGAACCCCCAAGCCTGCTGACGGTGTTCCGCCGCCCCCGCTGAACACGAAGCTGCCGGAAGAAGGTCCGCCGCCGCCTCCGAAACCGCCGCTGGTCCCCCCGGAGGTTCCGGTCCGGGTCCTGCCGGGCCCCGGTGACCCGGCACCGCCTGCCCGGTCGGGCCCGCAGCTGCTGCCCCGCACGCCCGACGGCGCATCGACGCTGGGCGCCGACGGCAGCCACCTGCCGGGCCAGCTGCCGGGAGTGCCGGGGGTTCCGGGACAGGCCCCGTCGCAGCTTCAGCCGCCGGCACCCGTCGGCTCGGCGCCCGGCGCCCCGCTACAGCTGCCCGGTCAAGTGCCGGCCCTGATACCCGCCCCGGTACCAGCCCCGGTACCAGCCGAGGTACCGATACCACTCCAGTCGGGGACCGCGCCGCCGGTGCTCGGCGCACCGCCGGCTCCTGCGGCCCCCATGACACCGGTAGCTCCGGCAGCGCCCGCGCCCCCGGTCAGCGTGCATGCACCGCAGCTGATTCCACCACCGGCGCCGTCCTACGGCGAACAGTTCGCCCCGGTGACTCCGACGGTGCCGGCGGCGCTCGGGGGTCCGCGGTGAGCCGCGGCGGGCGCAGTCGCCCGGCGCCATCGACGGGTGGTCCGCGCAAACTGCGGCAATCCCAGGACGCGCGGCAGCCGAAGCGGTCCAAGAAGCCGACCAAGAAGCTCAGTGACCACCGGGCCAACGAGGCCCCGGTGCCCAGGCGGCTCCGGAAAGCCAAGGAAGCCAATAAAACCCGCGTCGCGGTGCGCGCCGAAACCGCCCCACCCGGCCGGCCGGCGGCCCAACGGCGGACCCGTCAGGCAGTGGAAGTGGCGACCCGCGGTGCGTCCTTCGTCTTCCGGCATCGGGCCGGCAACGCGGTGATTTTCGCGTTGATGATGGTCGCTGCGACACAGCTGTTCTACTTGCAGGTGTCCAATGCCGCGGACTTGCGCGCCCAGGCGGCCGGCCAGCTCAAGGTCACCGATGTCGAACCGGCGGTTCGCGGCGCCATCGTCGATCGGCGCAACGACCGGCTCGCGTTCACCATCCAGGCGCGTGCGTTGACCTTTCAGCCTAAAAGGGTCCGCCAGCAGCTGGAGGAGGCCAAGAAGAAATCCCCCGCCGCCCCGGATCCACAGCAGCGGCTCAAGGATATCGCCAGGGAGATCGCGGGCAAGTTGAACAACAAGCCCGACGCCGCGACGCTGCTGAAGAAGCTGCAGAGCAACGATGCGTTCGTGTATCTGGCACGTGCCGTCGATCCCGCGATCGCCAGCGCCATCTCCGAGAAGTATCCCGAGGTGGGCTCCGAGCGACAGGATCTGCGCCAGTACCCCGGCGGATCGCTGGCCGCCAACATCGTCGGCGGGATCGATTGGGATGGCCACGGTCTGCTGGGTCTGGAGGACTCCATGGACGCCATGCTGGCCGGAACCGACGGCTCGGTCACCTACGACCGCGGGTCAGACGGCGTGGTCATCCCCGGCAGCTACCGCAACCGGCACAAGGCGGTGCACGGTTCCACCGTCCAACTGACCCTCGACAACGACATCCAGTTCTACGTGCAGCAGCAGGTGCAGCAGGCCAGGAACCTGTCCGGGGCCCACAACGTCTCGGCCGTGGTACTGGATGCCAAGACCGGCGAAGTGCTCGCCATGGCCAACGACAACACCTTCGACCCGTCCCAGGACATCGGGCGCCAGGGCGACAAGCAGTTGGGCAACCCGGCGGTGTCGTCGCCCTTCGAACCGGGATCGGTGAACAAGGTGATCACCGCGTCGTCGGTGATCGAGTACGGGCTGTCCAACCCCGACGAGGTGCTGCAGGTACCGGGCACGATCGAGATGGGCGGGGTCAGCGTGCACGACGCCTGGGAGCACGGCGTGATGCCCTACACCACGACCGGCGTATTCGGTAAGTCGTCGAATGTCGGCACGCTGATGCTGGCGCAGCGAGTGGGCCCGGAGCGCTTCTACGAGATGGTCCGCAAGTTCGGGCTGGGTCAGCGCACCGCTGTCGGGCTGCCCGGTGAGAGCGCCGGGCTAGTGCCGCCGATCGACCAGTGGTCGGGCAGCACCTTCTCGAATCTGCCAATCGGCCAAGGTCTTTCGATGACTCTGTTGCAGATGGCCGGCATGTATCAGGCCATCGCCAACGACGGGGTGCGGATACCTCCCCGGATCATTCAGGCGACCATCGCGGCCGACGGCACCCGCACCGAGGAACCGCGTCCCGAGGGCGTCCGGGTGGTGTCGGCGCAGACGGCCCAGACCGTGCGCCAGATGTTGCGCGCCGTCGTACAAAACGACCCGATGGGGTACCAGCAGGGCACCGGCCCGGCGGCGGCGGTACCCGGTTACCAGATGGCCGGCAAGACCGGGACCGCGCAGCAGATCAATCCCGCCTGTGGCTGCTACTTCGACAACGTCTACTGGATCACCTTCGCCGGGATGGCCACCGTCGACAATCCCCGTTATGTGATCGGGCTGATGATGGACAACCCGGAGCGCAACGCCGACGGCAGCCTGGGCCATTCGGCGGCCCCGTTGTTCCACAACATCGCCGGCTGGCTGATGCAACGCGAAAACGTGCCGCTATCACCCGACCCGGGTCCGCCGCTGGTCTTGCAGGCCGTTTAGTTAGCGTTAGCGTCAGCGGCGGGCCATGCCGGCTTGCACCGGTGAGCCAATCCGAAGCCCAATGACCGCTGGCATTGCAAGGCAAAGCAAGGTGCTTGCCGCGGCGGCGAAGCCCAAGTGGTAGCCGGCCAAAGTCAAGCCGCCACCGCCGGCTGGTGCAATGCCTTGGGCAATCCCTGCCAGGACCGTGGGTCCGATTGCGCCACCGGCCTGCAGCGCTGTGACCGTGATGGCCGATGCCATGCCGTGGGCGTCAGCCGGCACGTCCTGCAGACCGACCGCCGTGAGGGCCGGAAATGCCAGGCCCTGCCCGATTCCGGTGACGAGCAGGCCGGCGAGGATAGCGCCCGCGTAGGGGCTGTCTGCCCCGACGGTGCACCACAGGAATACGCCCGCAGATGTGAGCGGAAGGCCCAACATCAGTGACAGGCGCGGCCCGCGGGTTTTCATTAACCGGCCGGACAGCAGCGCCGCGGTGGTCACGGCCAGGCTGACCGGCAGAATCGCCAGACCCGATGCGGCGGGCGACACGCCATGCACTTGTTGCAGGTACAGCGGCAGTAAGAACAACGAGCCGGTGCCACAAAAGAAGAAAATGCTGGCCACCACGGCCGCTCGGCGGACCGAATGCATGCGCAGCAGCGTCCGATCCAGCAACAGCACCTCATTGTTGCGTATTCGGCTACGCCGCCACCACAACGAGCTCGTGGCCGCAGCGCCGGTGAGCATGGCGCCGGCCAGCAGGAGGCCGTCGTGTCGGGATGCCACATCTGCCGCCAGGATCATTAAGGTGATCGCCGTCACCAGCGCGCCGGCCCCGGCCAGGTCTAGGGGCTGACGGCGTGGCGGCATGCCAGCCGGCAGCCACCGGACGGCCGCTGCGGCCGTGAACGCGGCCACCACGACGTGTAGAGCAAACACCCAGCGCCAACCGAGGGTGCTGGTGATCACTCCGCCGAGCACGAGGCCGGCCGCGAAGCAGCTGGCCTGAGCTGCGGAGAACACGCCCAAAGCGCGTGAGCGCATCGGATCGCGGTGATAAACCGACGTCAGCAGTGCCGTGGTCGCGGGCATGGTTATCGCCGCGCCCACGCCCTGCACCACCCGCCCCGCTACGACGAGCCAAAACGTGGGCGCCACCATCGCCAGCACACCACCGAGACCGACCATCGCCAAGCCCCAGACCAGCACCCGCCGGCGGCGTAGCCGATCGGTCATCGCACCACCGCACAACACCAGACCGGCGAACGCGAGCGCATACCCGGTGATCGCCCATGACAGGTCTTGCGTCGACGTGCCGAACTCGGTGCCCATCGGCGGCAAAGCGCTGTTGAGCATCGACACCCCACTGGCATCTAGCCCAGCCGCCGCACTCAACACGACCAGAGGAAGTGTCTTCGCATCACAAAGCAGGTCCGGCGGGCACGAAGTCGGCGTGAGCTTCACCGTCGGCGATGCAGGCCTACCACAGCACCGGTAGGCGTTCGGGGATGCGTCGTGCGAATCGGGTGCGCCAGACCAATTGTTCGATCGGGACGGCCAGGTCGAAGGTCGGCATCTTTTGCAGCAGTGTTTCGATAGCGATCTGGGCGTGGCGGCGGCCGAGGGCTGATCCGGGACAGGTGTGTTGGCCGCGGCCGAACGCCAGGTGTGCGGTGGGGTTGGGCCGGTCGAGTTCGATGTTCTGCGGGTTGGCGAACCGCTCTGGGTCGAAGTTGGCGCCCTCGAGTAGCACCAGCACCAGCTCGCCCTTGCGCACCAGCACGTCGCCGACCTGAATGTCGGCGGTGGCCAGGCGGGGTAACCCGTCGGCGAAGGAGAGATTGATCCGCAACAGCTCCTCCACACCGGCCGGGATCAGTTCGGGCCTTTCGATCAGCAAGGTCCGCAGGTGCGGGTGGTGCATCAGCGATATCAGGGCCGTGGTGAGGAAGCAGCTGGTCGAGATCACACCGGCGCCGAAGAAGGTGACGCCGACCGTGGCGAACAGCTCGTCGGAGACATGCGAGTAGCTGGGATCTTTTCGGAGCCTAGACAGTTCGCCCATGAGTCCGGTCGTGACGTTCGGGTTGTCCAAAAGACCCGCCATGTATTCGATGTCACGATCCCAGTTGATCTTCGCGGCGGGGATCGGATCGGCCGAGCTCATGAAAGCGAAACTTAGGCTGCGCAACAGCTTCGGGCCGTCTTGTTGCGGGATACCCAGTACCCGGCAATGCAGCGCCACCGCGAGCGGGTCGGCGAAGTCGTTGCGCAGATCGGCTGGCGCGCCCTCGGCAATGAGGTTGTCCAGCAGCGAGTTCGCCGTGTCGCGGAGGAATTGCTCCAACCCGGGGGCCTTCGGTGTGATTGCCCTCATCACCGCCTTGCGCAAACCCGCGTCGGCGATGTTCCCCATGTTGTTGACCACTTCGGGTGGAACCGTCAGCGCGTTCAGGCGGGGAGCGCCGGGAGCGGCGGTTGCCGGCAACGAGAAGCGCCGATCCTCGAGCACCTGCGTGCACAGTGCGTACGAGGAGACGAGCCAGGCTTCATCGCCGGTGATGGTGCGCACCTTGCGGATGGACGCACGGGAGCGCAATTCCGCGACTTCGCCGGCAATCCGGTCCCCACGGGCAGAGAATGGGACATCGAGCAGAGCGTTCGCGGTCATTCGGCGGCGCTCCCGCCGGGGGTAACAATGGCGTGGCCCTGATTGCGCGACGCCCGCAGTCCCGATCCCCGGGCGTAGAGCATCTCGGCCAACGGCAGCGATTGGTGGTAGCAGTTCAACGACGACGGCACCCCGAGAATCGCGGGCGTGTCGAGGAACAATGGGGCCTCGGCACAGATGTAGTCCATGCACACCCGCTCCTGAGCGGCCGTCGGCTCCTGCCGCGGAGCCACCTTCGTGGACAGGAAACGCCGCACCAGGTCCTGGCACACAACGCGGAACTCCTCGTCGGCGTCCATGAGCGCGACCATGTCCGCATGGAGCTGCCGGTATGCCTTGTTGGACTGGAATTCCGACATCGGACGGGCGGACAGCCTCCTTCCGGTCGGATCGAGCTCGTTGACCGTGGCGGTGATCTTGGCGCGGACCCCGCGTATGTTTTTGACCGCTTTGCGCCGGGCTTCGATCGGGGAATCGCCTAGTGCTTCAAAACTCTCGGCGACGTGGACGTCTGTGTAGACGAAGTCCACACGATCAAAATTCGCGAGCCCCCACAGGGCAAGATCGCGTATGCGCTGACGAGAGAAGTAACTGTTCCCTGGAGATACCCCGATGACAGCGTGGTCCCCCTCGGCGTGGATGACCTGACATTGTTGGGTGAAGGGCTGGACCACAAACCCCGCCTGGACGACGGCTTCCGGAATGCGCCGGCCCAGCTCAAACCGGGGACCGGACCCACGCGTCGCGCCGCTTAGTTCTTCTTCGGACATGGGGCCGGCTAACCGGGGGATCTGCGAGTCGCCCGCCGCCGAGATCAGGGCTTCCGGTTCGGCAGTCACGCAAGTCATGGTTGTTCTCCTGAGGCATAGGGAGTTGGGTCGATGGTCGAGTTGCAGCCGCAACTACGTTGACGCGGCGATATGACGGTGTCTTTGGCTCGTTGCGCCACCGCTTGGGATGGATCTTGGCCATGCCCCCTGCTTTGGCTGCAGCTTTGCACAACGTGACCCGTCGACGGGTTTCACAGTGAGGCATACCTTTTCCACACAAGCGCTGGATTCAACTGTGCGAGTTGGAGCGGCCAAACCCATCGGTTATGGCGCGTATATGTGTGCGGCAGGGGTCGTAGGTTAATCGCAGGGGGCGTCGCGGTTATACGCGGTTGCGCTGACGCCCACCGCTGAGCTGCTGCGGGCCGGGTGTAGCCACTGCAGGTCATCCCGAAGCCCGGGGCCGACCCATATTCCGGCCCCCTTCAGCGGCGCGCCGGACAAGACCGCCACTACGTACCTGGTGGAGGACGGTCTACCGGCAGCCGCGCGGGTCGTAGGACTGATCGACACCGGATCGGCATTCGGTGCCACGGTCGCCGGATGCTCGTTAGCATGGGTGCGACTGAGTGGAGCGATGTGGGCGTGAGGGACTTGCTGCCACAGGGCACGGTGACAGTGCTGTTAGCCGAGGTTGAGCGTTCGACGTGGTTGTGGGAGGCCCATCCCGAGCATATGGATGCTGCGGTGGCGCGCCTCGCCAAAGCCGTGTCCGATGTGGTCACCGTCCATGACGGCGTGCAGCTGGTCGAGCCGGGCGCGGGAGACAGCTTTGTCGTCGTGTTCGCCCGCGCTTCTGATGCGGTAGCCGCCGCGTTGGACTTGCAGCGAGCGCCGCTTGCCCCGATCCGGTTGCGCATCGGCGTGCACGCGGGGGAGGTGCGGATGCGCGACGACGGGAATTACGCCGGTCCGACCATCAACCGGGCCGCACGACTGCGCGATCTGGCGCATGGGGGCCAGACCGTGTTGTCCGGTGCTGCCGAGCGCCTTGTCATCGATCAGCTCCCCGATGGGGCGTGGCTCACGGAGCTTGGCACGTACCCGCTGCGTGATTTGCCGCGCCCGGAGCTCGTGGTACAGCTATGCCATCCCGACCTGCGAGTCGAGTTCCCACCGCTGCGGGTCGCCGACAACGTTGTTGTCCACGGTATTCCAGTACACCTGACGAAGTTCGTGGGGCGGGGCGCGCAGATCAGCGAGGTGCACCAGCTGCTGGCCGAAAACCGGGTGGTGACTCTTATCGGTCCCGGCGGAGTGGGCAAGACACGGCTGGCCGCGCAGGTCGCGGTCCAGGTCGCAGGCGAGTTTGGTGGCGCGTGGTTCGTGGATCTGGCGCCGATCAGCGACCCGGATCTGGTACCGAGCGCGGTGGCCCGCATGCTGGGTCTGCACGACCAGCCCGGTCACTCCAATTTAGACACCGTGCTGCGATTCCTCGGCGCTCGTCGCGCCTTGGTGGTGCTGGATAACTGTGAGCATCTGATCGATGCGATCGCGGCCTTCGTGGTGGCCCTGGTGGAAGCGTGTCCCGACGTGACGTTGCTAGCCACCAGTCGTGAGCCGATCCGTGTTGCGGGTGAGGTCAGCTACCAGGTGCCGCCGCTGTCACTGAGCGACGAAGCTATCCAGATGTTTGGTTTCCGGGCCCGGCGGGTTCGTCCTGGATTCCGCCTTACCGACGACAACCGCGGCGTGGTCACCGAGATCTGCCGCCGCCTGGATTGCTTGCCGCTGGCGATCGAGCTGGCGGCGGCGCGAGTGCGGACAATGTCGCTGGCGGAGATCGTCGATGGTTTGGGCAGCCGATTCCAGCTGTTGACCGGGGGTGCGCGTACCGCGGCGCTCCGCCAGCAGACACTGTGGGCCTCGGTGGATTGGTCGTACGCGCTGTTGACCGAACCCGAACGGGTCTTGTTCCGCCGGCTGGCGGTGTTTGCGGGCTGCTTTTTCCTCGATGATGTGCGCGCAATCGCAGGCGGTGATGATATGCCGCGCCATCAGGTGCTCGACGAGCTCACGCTGCTTGTCGAGAAGTCGCTGGTGGTGGCCAACGACCGCGGCGATCGAAGCAGCTACCAGCTATTGGAGACGATGCACCGGTACGCGCTGGAAAAGCTTGAGGAGGCCGGCGAAGCTGAGGCCCTGCGGGCGCGCCACCTTGACCACTACGCGGCGCTAGCTGCCCGGCTCGACCACCCCGGCCGCACGGATTATGCGCAGTGCCTCCACCAGGCCGAAGCCGAAATCGACAACCTCCGTGCCGCCTTCGAGTGGAGCCGTGAAAATTCCGATATTGAACTCGCCTTGGCGCTGGCTTGCTCCCTGCTACCCGTATGGATGACGCGCGGTCGCATTCGGGAAGGGCGGGCGTGGTTTGACAGCATTCTCGGCGCCGAGGCAGCGCACGATCTCGAGGTGGCGGCCGGGGTGCGCGCGCGGGCGCTCGCCGACAAGGGCCTGCTCGACATCTTTGTCGACGCCTCGGCGGGCATGGATCAGGCCCAACAGGCATTAGCTATTGCTCGCGAGGTCGGCGACCCGGCCCTGCTGTCCCGGGCGCTCACGGCCTGCGGTCTGATCGCTGTAGCTGTAGCCCGCGCCGAGGTCGCCGCGCCGTACTTCGCCGAGGCGATCGAACTCGCCCGCGCCGTAGACGATCGGTGGAGACTGGCCCAGATCCTTACCTACCAGGCGATCGATGCGGTTGTGGCGGGTTACCCGATAGCAGCGCGCACGGCGGCCGAAGAGGGATGCGAGCTGGCGAATGCAATTGGTGACCAGTCCGACGCGCTCTGGTGCCGATGGTGCCTCGGTTACGCCCACCTGATGCGCGGTGATCTCGTCGAAGCCGCTGCACAATTCGGCGAAGTGGTGGAGGAGGCCGAGGCGGCTCAGGAAGTGCTGCACAAGGGGAATAGCCTGCAGGGCCTTGCCTTCGCCCTCGCATTCCGGGGTGAGGTGAGCGCGGCTCGCGCGGCCGCCGACGCGGCTCTGGAGGCCGCCGAACAGGGAGAGTACTTCGCCGGGATGGGCCACTCGGCGTTGGCCACGGCTGCCCTGGCCGCAGGCGACATTGAAACGGCGCAGGATGCGGGTGAGGCGGCTTGGCAGAATTTGAGTTCGGCCCTGCCCCAGTCGGCGGTGCCACAGCGGGTATTTAATGCCCAGGCTGCGCTGGCGAGCGGCGATCTCATCGCAGCCCGCGACTGGTGCGACGATGCCGTGCGGTCACTGACCGGCCGCCACCTAGTTTTCGCGCTAGCTACGCGCGCTCGGATCTCGATCGCTGGCGGCAAGCGAGAAGAGGCTGAACGCGACGCGAACGACGCGCTCGCCTGCGCGGCCGACAGTGGGGCCTATGTGGATGTCCCAGATGTGCTCGAGTGCCTCGCTGTCTTGGCCAGCGACGCCGGCAATCACCAGGAAGCTGCGAGACACTTCGGCGCGGCAGAGGCTATGCGACAACGTATCGGCGTGGTTCGCTTCGTGATTCACCAGGCGGGATACGAGGCGTCGGTGGCGGCCCTGCGAGATGCGATGGGTGAGGTCGACTTCGGCGCCGCCCGGGACGAGGGTGCGGCGTTATCGATCGAGGAGGCGATCGCTTATGCGCGGCGTGGCCATGGCTGGCGCAAACGGCCGGCCACTGGTTGGGAGTCGCTCACTCCGACCGAGATCGACGTCGTACGACTGGTCAGCGAGGGGCTGTCCAACAAGGACATCGCGACGCGGCTTTTCGTCTCGCACCGGACCGTGCAAACCCATCTGACCCACGTGTACACCAAGTTGGGCTTCACCTCCCGCGTGCAACTCGCTCAAGCGGCAGCCAACCGGGCCTGAGCCCGCCGCCTCTCAACGACGAACCGGGGCCGACCACCCGGCGCTCCGATACCTGCCTCACGCGCTGAGTGCCGGACTGCTGTACGGCAACGGCGGGGCCGGTGGGATCGGCGGGGGAGGCGGCGTTGCCGGTCGCGGCGGGGCTACCCGCCAAAGCGGCACAATTGTCCGGTCCTCAGCGTGAGGCCCAAACACCGTGGATGCGCGGGATCACGCGCTGGCATCTAGATAAGGTGTCAGGGCTGGTCATGGCAGATCATGACATTCAGGCAGCCTTGGATGTCGGACTTGGATGTCGGATAAGGGTGATGAGCGAGGTGGTGTCGGTGCTCACTGGGTTGCACCCCAACGCCGGGGCTGGCGTGCGGCTGCCTGCGTTGGCGGCTCAGGTCGCCGCGGTGCCGGCGGGCGGCCCGAATCGTCCCGCCAAAATCCCGGACATCAAGGTCACCGGTGTGACATTGCGCGCCCAGGACGTAGCGCCGGGCGACCTGTTCGCCGCCCTGCCGGGTTCGGCTACGCATGGCGCTCGGTATGCCGGCGACGCGATCGCACGCGGTGCCGTCGCGGTGCTCACCGACGCCGACGGGGTGGCCGAGTTGGGTGCTCACGGGGCGACCGTGCCCGTGCTGGTGCACCCCGCACCCCGCACTGTGCTCGGCGGTCTCGCCGCGACGGTGTACGGACATCCCTCCGAGCGGGTGACCGTCATCGGGATCACCGGAACGTCGGGCAAGACCACCACGACCTATCTGGTGGAGGCCGGTCTGCGGGCCGGCGGTCGGGTCGCCGGGCTGATCGGCACCATCGGCATCCGCATCGACGGGGTCGACATCCCGAGTGCGCTGACTACGCCGGAGGCGCCCGCCTTACAGGCCATGCTCGCGGAAATGTCCGAACGCGGCGTGGACACCGTGGTCATGGAGGTGTCCAGCCACGCGCTGACCCTGGGCCGGGTGGACGGCACCCGCTTCGCCGTCGGCGGCTTCACCAACTTGTCGCGTGACCATCTGGACTTTCACCCCACCATGGAGGATTACTTCGAGGCCAAGGCGCCGCTGTTCGACCCGGCCTCCGCGCTGCGCGCCGGCACCGCCGTGGTGTGCGTGGATGACGAGGCCGGGCGCGCGATGGCCGAGCGGGCCGGGAACGCGATCACCGTGAGTGCCCGCGATCGGGCCGCGCACTGGTGCGCCGTCGACGTGGTGCCGATGGGCGCCGCCGGACAGGAATTCACCGCCGTTGACCCGGCCGGCGTCCAGCACCGGGTGCGCATCGGCTTGCCGGGCAGCTATAACATCGCCAATTGCCTTCTCGCACTGGCGATTTTGGACAGTGTCGGGGTCTCCCCGGAGCAGGCTGCGCCGGGACTGCGGCAGGCGCGAGTCCCCGGGCGCCTGGAACAGGTGGACCGCGGTCAGGATTTTCTGGCTCTGGTCGACTACGCGCACAAGCCGGGCGCCTTACGGGCGGTGTTGACCACGCTGGCGCGCCCGGACCGTCGGCTGGCGGTGGTGTTCGGCGCCGGTGGCGAGCGTGACCCGGGAAAGCGCGCCCCGATGGGTGCCGTGGCCGCGGAGCTGGCCGACCTGGTCGTCGTTACCGACGACAACCCGCGCGGTGAGGATCCCGCGGCGATCCGCAGGGAGATTCTGGCCGGGGCGACCGCGCCAGGCGGCACCGTGGAAGTGGTCGAGGTCGCCGACCGAAGGGACGCGATCCGGCACGCGGTCGCCTGGGCGCGCCCCGGGGACGTGGTCCTGGTTGCCGGCAAGGGCCATGAAACCGGCCAGCGTGGCGGCGGGGAGGTCCGCCCGTTCGACGACCGGGTGGAACTGGCCGAGGCGTTGGCCGCGCGCGAGGCCGGCGGGCTTCCCGGACCCGGGCAGGCACGTCCATGATCGACCTGACCGTGGCCCAGATCGCCGACATCGTCGGCGGCACGCTGGCCGATATCTCGCCGCAGGACGCCGCGCAACGCCGCGTGACCGGGACCGTCGAGTTCGACTCGCGCGCTGTCGGCCCCGGCGGATTGTTTCTGGCGCTGCCGGGCGCGCGTGCTGACGGGCACGACTATGCGGCGGCGGCGGTGGCGGCGGGGGCGGTCGCGGTGCTGGCCGCTCGGCCGGTCGGCGTGCCGGCCGTCGTGGTGGCGCCTGAGCCGTCCCGGGTCGACAGCGCCGCCGGGGTGCTTGAGCACGACGCCGACGGCTCGGGTGCGGCGGTCTTGGCCGCGCTGGCCAAGTTGGCCAAGGCGGTGGCCGCCGAGCTGGTCGCTGGTGGGCTGACCATCGTCGGGATCACCGGTTCGTCGGGCAAGACGTCGACCAAGGATCTGGTGGCCGCGGTGCTGGAGCCGTTGGGTGAGGTCGTTGCCCCGCCCGGATCCTTCAACAACGAGCTGGGTCATCCCTGGACGGTGCTGCGCGCCACTCGCGATACCGACTACCTGATCTTGGAGATGTCGGCGCGCCATCCCGGCAACATCGCCGCGCTGGCCGAGATCGCGACCCCGGCTGTCGGGGTGGTGCTCAACGTCGGCACCGCGCACCTGGGCGAGTTCGGCTCTCGGGAGGCTATTGTGCGGACGAAATCAGAACTGCCGCAAGCTGTTCCGCGATCCGGGGTGGTCATCCTCAATGCCGACGACCCGGCCGTGGCGGCGATGGCCGAGGTGAGCGCGGCGCGGGTGGTTCGGGTCAGTCGCGGCAGCACTGGCGACGTTTGGGCTGGGCCGGTGTCGCTGGACGAGCTGGCCAGGCCGCAGTTCACCATGTACTCAGGCGACGCCGCCGTACAGGTGCAGCTGGGGGTCTACGGCGATCACCAAGTCACCAATGCGCTGTGCGCGGCTGCCGTCGCGCTGGAATGCGGCGCCACCCTCGATCAGGTGGCAACCGCGCTCGGTGGTGCGGGTCCGGTGTCGCGGCATCGCATGCAGGTGACCACCCGCGCGGACGGGGTGACGGTGATCGACGACGCCTACAACGCCAACCCGGACTCGATGCGGGCCGGTCTGCAGGCGCTGGCCTGGATCGCCCACGGTGGCTCCGGCGGCGGGGCCGACCGCCCCGCCAAGAGGCGCAGTTGGGCGGTTTTGGGTGAGATGGCAGAGCTCGGTGCCGACGCCATAGCCGAGCATGACCGCATCGGCCGGCTCGCAGTGCGATTAGATGTGTCTCGACTCGTTGTGGTCGGAACCGGGAGGTCGATGAGCGCCATGCACCACGGAGCGGTCCTGGAAGGGGCGTGGGGCTCCTGGGGGGCTGGGGCCGATAGAGGGGTGGTCAGCGTCGCGCACTCCGATGCCGCCCTGGCACTGTTGCGTGCAGAAATCCGACCCGGGGATGTGGTCCTGATCAAGGCGTCCAACTCGGCTGGTCTGGGCATGCTGGCCGACGCGCTGGTTGCCGAGCGTACCGATGACCGCGGGATCCCGCGCCCATGAGACAGATCCTGCTCGCCGTCGCCATCGCGCTGGCGGTTTCCATCCTGCTCACCCCGGCGCTGATCCGGCTGTTCACCAAACAAGGCTTCGGTCACCACACCCGCGACGACGGCCCACCCAGCCACCACAGCAAGCGCGGTACGCCGTCGATGGGCGGTGTGGCGATTCTGGCCGGCATCTGGGCGGGCTACTTCGGCACCCACCTCGCCGGTCTGGCGTTCGACGGCGAGGGCGTCTCCGCATCGGGTTTGCTGGTGTTGGGCCTGGCCACTGCGCTGGGCGGCGTCGGATTCCTCGACGACATGATCAAAATCCGCAGGTCACGCAACCTCGGGCTGAACAAGAGCGCCAAGACCGTCGGGCAAATCACCTCGGCCGTGCTGTTCGCGGTGCTGGTGCTGCAGTTCCGCAATCCGGCCGGCATCACGCCGGGCAGCGCGCAGCTGTCCTACGTGCGTGAGATCGCCACGGTCACGCTGGCTCCGGCACTGTTCGTGCTGTTCTGCGTGGTCGTGGTCAGCGCCTGGTCAAATGCGGTCAACTTCACTGATGGCCTGGATGGGCTGGCTGCCGGCTGCATGGCGATGGTTACCGGCGCCTACGTGCTGATCACCTTCTGGCAATACCGCAACGCGTGCGTCACCGCGCCCGGGTTGGGCTGCTACAACGTGCGTGACCCGCTGGACCTGGCGCTGATCGCCGCCGCGACCGCCGGCGCCTGCATCGGCTTCCTGTGGTGGAACGCCGCGCCGGCGAAGATCTTCATGGGCGACACCGGCTCCCTGGCGTTGGGTGGTGTGATCGCCGGGCTGTCGGTGACCAGCCGCACCGAGCTGCTGGCGGTGGTGCTGGGCTCGCTGTTCGTCGCCGAGATCACGTCGGTGGTACTGCAGATTCTGACGTTCCGCACGACGGGGCGCCGGGTGTTCCGGATGGCGCCCTTCCACCACCACTTCGAGCTGGTCGGCTGGGCCGAAACCACGGTGATCATCCGTTTCTGGCTGCTCACCGCCATCAGCTGCGGTTTGGGTGTGGCCTTGTTCTACGGTGAATTTCTGGCTGCGATCGGTGCCTGACGTGCTTGAGCCCCTGGTGCCGGGCGCGCCGGTGCTGATCGCCGGTGGCCGGGTGACCGGCCGCGCCGTGCTGGCGGCGCTGACCCGGTTCGGTGCGACGCCTACGGTGTGCGACGACGATCCGGTGATGCTAAAGCCTTATGCCGACGACGGTGTGGCGACCGTGGAGCCGTCGGCGGCGGTATCGCAGATCGCCGAGTATTCCTTGGTGGTCACCAGCCCCGGGTTCCAGCCGACGACGCCGGTGCTGGCCGCGGCCGCCGCCGTGGGCGTGCCGATCTGGGGTGATGTCGAGCTGGCCTGGCGGCTGGATGCGGCGGGCCGCTACGGGCCGCCGCGCCGCTGGCTGGTGGTGACCGGCACCAACGGCAAGACCACTACGACCTCGATGCTGCAGCGCATGCTGACCGCGGCCGGCCGGCGCAGCGTACTGTGCGGAAACATCGGCAGCCCGGTGCTGGAGGTGCTCGACCAGCCAGCCGATGTGCTGGCCGTCGAGTTGTCGAGTTTCCAGCTGTACTGGGCGCCGTCGCTGCGGCCCGAGGCCGGCGTGGTGCTCAACATCGCCGAGGATCACCTGGACTGGCATGGCGCCATGGCCGCCTACACCGAGGCCAAGGCGCGGGTGCTGACCGGCCGGGTGGCGGTGGTCGGCCTGGACGATCCCCGCGCGGCGGCCCTGCTGGATACCGCGCCGGCGCAGGTGCGAGCCGGCTTCCGGCTCGGTGAGCCCGCAGCGGGGGAGCTGGGCGTGCGCGACGGCTACCTGGTTGACCGCGCCTTCGCCGCCGACCTGCCGCTGCTGCCGGTCGCTTCCATCCCGGTCCCAGGCCCGGTCGGGGTGCTCGACGCGCTGGCCGCGGCCGCGCTGGCCCGCTCCGTCGGGGTGTCCGCCGAGGCGATCGCGGACGCGGTCGCGTCGTTCCAGGTCGGCCGGCACCGTTCGGAAGTGGTGGCGGTCGTCGACGGCGTCACCTACGTCGACGACTCCAAGGCCACCAACCCGCACGCCGCGCAGGCATCGGTGCTGGCCTACCCGCGGGTAATCTGGCTGGCCGGCGGGCTGCTCAAGGGCGCATCCGTGGATGCCGAGGTGGCGCGCATGGCATCGAGGCTGGTCGGTGCGGTGCTCATCGGTCGCGACCGGGCAGCGGTTGCCGAGGCGTTATCACGACACGCGCCGGATGTCCCCGTCGTCCAGGTTGTGACAGGCGAGGATGCTGATATGGCTGTGGCTTGTGATGCTGATGTGACAAAAGTTGATGATTCCGTCGAACCGCTCGGCGCGCGCGTGATGACCGCCGCGGTGGCCGCGGCCAAAGAGATGGCCAAGCCCGGCGACACGGTGCTGCTGGCGCCGGCCGGCGCATCGTTCGACCAGTTCGACGGCTACGCGGACCGAGGTGACGCGTTCGCGGCCGCGGTACGCGCCGCGGTCCGGTAGCCGGGCATGCGCAGCGCATTCACCCGGCTGATGCGCCGGGGCAAGGCTGGCGACGACGCCGCCGCCCACGGGCCGGTCGAGCCGGAAGGGACGGCCCAGGCTGACGAGCAGGTCGACGCTGCGGCTTCCCCGGACGAGCAGACCGGCGAGCAGACCGGCGAGAAGTCGGCCGAGAAATCCCGTGCCAAGCCCGAGGAGGCCGGTCCGCGCACCCGGTTCGGCGTCTGGCTGGGCCGGCCCATGACCTCGTTTCACCTGATCATCGCCGTCGCCGCGCTGCTCACCACGCTCGGCCTGATCATGGTGCTCTCGGCCTCCGGAGTGCGGTCCTATGACGACGACGGGTCGGCCTGGGTGATCTTCGGCAAGCAGGTGTTGTGGACCGTCGTCGGTCTCATCGGCTGCTACGTCGGGCTACGCATGTCGGTGCAGTTCCTCCGCCGCATCGCCTTCTCCGCCTTCGCGTTCACCATTGTGTTGTTGGTGCTGGTGCTGATTCCGGGAATCGGCAAGGAAGCCAACGGTTCCCGCGGCTGGTTCGTGGTGGCGGGCTTTTCGATGCAGCCGTCGGAGCTGACCAAGATGGCGTTCGCGGTCTGGGGTGCGCATCTGCTGGCGGCCCGGCGGATGGAGCGCGCGTCGCTGCGGGAAATGCTGATTCCGCTGGTGCCGGCCGCGGTCGTGGCGCTGGCGTTGATCGTGGCCCAGCCCGACCTGGGACAGACGGTGTCGATGGGCATCATCCTGCTCGGGCTGCTGTGGTACGCGGGGTTGCCGCTGCGCGTTTTCGCCAGCTCACTGGCAGCGGTCGTCATCTCCGCGGCGATCCTGGCGATGACCGCGGGTTACCGGTCCGACCGGGTGCGGTCTTGGCTCGATCCCGACAACGACCCGATGGACTCGGGCTACCAGGCCCGGCAGGCCAAGTTCGCGCTGGCTCACGGCGGCATCTTCGGCGACGGGCTGGGCCAGGGTGTGGCCAAGTGGAACTACCTGCCCAACGCCCACAACGACTTCATCTTCGCAATCATCGGCGAGGAGCTCGGCTTCATCGGCGCCCTGGGGTTGCTGGGACTGTTCGGGCTGTTCGCCTATACCGGCATGCGGATCGCTCGCCGGTCGGCCGACCCGTTTCTGCGGCTGTTGACCGCCACCGTCACGTTGTGGGTGCTGGGACAGGCGTTCATCAATGTCGGTTACGTGATCGGGCTGCTGCCGGTCACCGGACTGCAGCTGCCGCTGATCTCGGCCGGCGGCACTTCGACGGCCACCACCTTGTCGATGATCGGTGTCATCGCCAACGCCGCGCGGCATGAACCCGAGGCGGTGGCCGCGCTGCGCGCGGGCCGCGACGATACAGTGAACCGACTGCTGCGGCTGCCGCTACCCAAGCCTTACGAGCCGACCCGCCTCGAGGCGTTTCGCGACCGCAAGCGCCCTCACCCGCAACCGGCCAAGCAGCCGGCCGCCCGGAAGGCGCCCAAGGCGGTTCGCAAACCCGGGGAGCCGGCGCGACCGGCGTTGCCGCGCCGGGCCGATCGGCCGGTTCGCAGGTCCGTGGGTACCGCTCACGCGCCGGGGCGGGGGCACCACCCGCCCGCGGGGGAGCATCATGGAGCGGGTCAGCGGTACGCCGGCCAGCGTCAGGCAGGTCGGGTTCGGGCATTGGAAGGTCAGCGTTACGGGTGAACGACTCGGTCAGGGAGCCGGCCGGTGGGCAGCGGGTGACCGACTACGGTCCTTCGCTGTCGATCGTGCTCGCCGGCGGCGGCACCGCCGGCCATGTGGAGCCCGCGATGGCCGTCGCCGACGCGCTCAGCGCCCTGGAGCCGAATGTCCGGATCACCGCGCTGGGCACCCCCCGCGGGCTGGAGACGACGTTGGTACCCGCCCGCGGCTATCACCTGGAGCTGATCACCCCGGTGCCGTTGCCGCGCAAACCCAGTGGCGACCTGGCCCGGCTGCCGTCGCGGGTGTGGCGTGCCGTCGCGGAGACCCGGGCGGTGCTCGACGCGGTCGACGCCGACGTCGTGGTCGGTTTCGGTGGCTATGTCGCGCTGCCCGCCTACCTGGCCGCGCGGGGCATCCCCGGCATGCGCAGGCGCCGCCGCGGCATCCCGGTGGTGATCCACGAGGCCAACGCCAGGGCCGGGCTGGCCAACCGGGTGGGTGCCCGCAGGGCCGACCGGGTGCTGTCGGCGGTGCCGGATTGCGGGCTGCGGGGCGCCGAGGTGGTCGGGATTCCGGTCAGGCAGGCCATCACCGGTTTGGACCGCGCGGCGCTGCGCGCCGAGGCCCGGGCCCACTTCGGCTTCGCCGACGACGCCCGGGTGCTGCTGGTGTTCGGCGGTTCGCAGGGCGCGGTCTCGCTCAACCGGGCGGTCTCGGCGGCCGCGGCCGAGCTGGCCGCCGCGGGTGTTTCCGTCTTGCATGCCCACGGGCCCAAGAACGTCTTGGAGCTGCGCACCCCCGACGCCGGTGACCCGCCCTACGTCGCGGTGCCTTATCTGGACCGAATGGATCTGGCCTACGCCGCCGCCGACCTGGTGATCTGCCGATCCGGGGCGATGACGGTCGCCGAGGTGTCGGCGGTAGGGCTGCCGGCCATCTACGTGCCGCTGCCGATCGGCAACGGCGAGCAGCGGCTCAATGCGCTGCCGGTGGTCAACGCCGGCGGCGGCATGGTGGTTGCCGACGCCGACCTCACGCCGGCCCTGGTGGCTCGCGAAGTCGCCGGGCTGCTCACCGATCCGCCTCGGCTGGCGGCGATGACGGCCGCCGCCGCGCAGGTGGGACACCGTGATGCGGCCCGGCAGGTGGCCCGGGCGGCGCTGGACACCGCGCGGTGGGCTCGTGCCAGGAGAGCCTCCAGGAGAGCCAAGTGAACACCGGGCAGTTGCCGCCCGAACTGCAGCGGGTCCACCTGGTCGGCATCGGCGGAGCCGGCATGTCGGGCATTGCCCGCATCCTGCTGGACCGCGGCGGCCTGGTGTCGGGCTCGGACGCCAAGGAGTCACGCGGCCTGCACGCGTTGCGGGCGCGCGGCGCGCTAATCCGGATCGGGCACGACGCGGCGTCACTGGACCTGCTGCCTGGCGGCGTCACCGCCGTCATCACCACCCGTGCCGCCATCCCCAAGACCAATCCCGAACTGGTCGAAGCCCGGCGCCGCGGCATCCCGGTACTGCTGCGACCGGTCGTGCTGGCCAAGCTGATGGCCGGCCGCACCACGCTGATGGTCACCGGAACGCACGGCAAGACCACCACCACGTCGATGCTGATCGTCGCGCTGCAGCACTGCGGGCGCGACCCCTCCTTCGCGGTGGGCGGTGAACTGGGCGAGGCCGGCACCAATGCCCATCACGGCAGTGGGGACTGCTTTGTCGCCGAAGCCGACGAAAGCGACGGTTCGCTGTTGGAGTACACCCCCGACGTCGCCGTGATCACCAACATCGAGTCCGACCACCTGGACTTCTACGGCAGCACCGAGGCTTACGTCGGGGTGTTCGACTCCTTCGTGGAGCGGCTGGCGCCCGGGGGCGCGCTGGTGGTGTGCACCGACGACCCTGGCGCGGCCGCACTGGCCCGACGCTCCGCCGAGCTGGGGATCCGGGTGTTGCGCTACGGGTCGGCCGAAACCGCCGGTGCGCCGTTGGCCGCGACATTGCTGTCCTGGGAACAGCAGGGCACCGAAGCTGTGGCGCACCTCCGGTTGGCCGGTGAGCGGCACCCGCGGGTGATGCGGCTCGCGGTGCCCGGACGGCACATGGCACTCAATGCGCTGGGTGCGTTGCTGGCGGCGATCGAGGTGGACGCCGCGATCGACGAGGTGCTCGACGGCCTGGCCGGTTTCGAGGGAGTGCGTCGTCGATTCGAGCTGGTCGGCACGGTGGGATCGATACGGGTGTTCGACGATTATGCCCACCACCCAACCGAGGTCGGCGCGACGCTGGCGGCGGTGCGCTCGGTCGTCCAGCAGGGCGGCAACGGTCGGCTGCTGGTCGTTTTCCAGCCGCATTTGTACTCGCGCACCAAGGCTTTCGCTGCTGAGTTCGGTCGCGCCCTCAGCGCCGCCGACGCGGTGTTCGTGCTCGACGTCTACGGCGCCCGCGAACAACCGCTCGCCGGCGTCAGCGGAGCCAGCGTCGCCGAGCACGTGCGCGTGCCGGTGCGCTACCTTCCCGATTTCTCGGCGGTGGCCGGCGAGGTTGCGGCCGCCGCGGGGCCGGGCGACGTCATCGTCACCATGGGCGCCGGAGACGTCACCCTGTTGGGGCCGGAGATAGTGTCCGCACTGCGGGCGCAGGCCAACCGCGGCACGCCCGGCCGGCCCGGAGTTCTGCAGTGAGCCAGCCCGACGAAGGCAGCCCGATCGACGTGGTCGCCGACGATTCCGCAGACGTCGGTGCCGACGCGGTCACCGAGCCGCTCAGCACCGAGGCGTCCGAGGCGTCGGACGCGCAGCAGTCGGCAGCCGACGGCGAATTCGATGGGCCGCGCCGGCGGGCCCGGCGCGAACGTGCCGAGCGCCGTGCCGCCCAGGCTCGCGCTGTCGCCATCGAGCAAGCCCGGCGCGAGGCCAAACGACGGGCCCGAGGCCAAGTCGTCAAAGAGCCCAAACCCGTTGCGCGCGGCGTTGTTCAGGGATTGAAGATGCTGCTGGCCACCGTGGTGTTACTCGTCGTCGGGGTGGGGCTGGCGCTGATCCTGTACTTCACGCCCGCGATGTCGGCGCGCGACATCGTCGTCGTCGGGGTCGGCGCGGTGACCCGCGAGGAGGTTCTCGACGCCGCCCAGGTGCGCCCCGGAACGCCGTTGCTGCAAATCAACACCAGTCAGGTCGCCGACCGGGTGGCGGCGATCCGGCGCGTGGCCAGCGCCCGGGTACAGCGTCAGTACCCGTCGGCGCTGCGGATCACCATCGTGGAACGGGTCCCGGTGGTGGTCAAGGACTTCCCCGACGGGCCGCACCTGTTCGACCGCGACGGCGTGGATTTCGCGACCGGTCCGCCGCCACCGGCGCTGCCGTATATCGATGTGGACAATCCGGGCCCGACGGATCCGGCCACCTTGGCCGCCTTGCAGGTGTTGACCGCGCTGCGTCCCGAGGTAGCGGGCCAGGTGGGCCGGATCGCGGCGCCCTCGGTGTCCTCGATCACCCTCACGCTGGCCGACGGGCGAATGGTGATTTGGGGGACCACCGACCGCGCCGAGGAGAAGGCCGAGAAGCTGGCGGCGTTGTTGACCCAGCCGGGGCGGACCTACGACGTGTCCAGCCCGGACCTGCCGACCGTGAAATGACGCGGGCTCAGCGAACCGGCCCGCAAAAAATTTGCCGGTGACGCGTCGGCGCGCCTGCACGGTTAGCACCCGTCGTACCCATACGGTTCTGGTTACGCGGAAGTACTTGACATAACTCTAAATCTATGGTTGAGGTTGAGGGTTTCGCAAGCAGACACACCGCACGGGACAGGACCGAGTTCCCTTCAGGGAGGAAGACGAATGATGACCCCCCCGCATAACTACCTGGCCGTCATCAAAGTCGTGGGCATCGGCGGCGGCGGCGTCAACGCCGTCAACCGGATGATCGAGCAGGGACTCAAGGGCGTGGAGTTCATCGCGATCAACACCGACGCGCAGGCTTTGTTGATGAGCGATGCCGACGTCAAGCTCGACGTGGGCCGCGATTCGACCCGAGGGCTGGGCGCCGGCGCCGACCCGGAGGTGGGACGCAAGGCCGCCGAGGACGCCAAGGACGAGATCGAGGAGCTGCTCCGCGGAGCCGACATGGTGTTCGTCACCGCCGGTGAGGGCGGCGGCACCGGAACCGGCGGGGCGCCCGTCGTCGCCAGCATTGCCCGCAAACTGGGGGCGTTGACCGTCGGCGTCGTCACCCGGCCGTTCTCCTTTGAGGGCAAGCGGCGAAGCAACCAGGCCGAAAACGGCATCTCGGCCCTGCGGGAGAGCTGCGACACCCTCATCGTGATTCCCAACGACCGGCTGTTGCAGATGGGTGATGCCGCGGTGTCGCTGATGGACGCCTTCCGCAGCGCCGACGAGGTGCTGCTCAACGGTGTGCAGGGCATCACCGACCTGATCACCACGCCGGGTCTGATCAACGTCGACTTCGCCGACGTCAAGGGCATCATGTCCGGCGCCGGCACCGCGCTGATGGGCATCGGCTCGGCCCGCGGTGACGGCCGGTCGCTCAAGGCCGCCGAGATAGCCATCAACTCGCCGCTGCTGGAAGCCTCGATGGAGGGCGCACAGGGCGTGCTGATGTCGATCGCGGGCGGCAGCGACCTGGGCCTGTTCGAGATCAACGAGGCGGCCTCGCTGGTGCAGGACGCCGCTCATCCCGACGCCAACATCATCTTCGGCACCGTCATCGACGACTCACTCGGCGACGAGGTACGGGTAACGGTGATCGCGGCGGGCTTCGAGGCCGGCGGTGCCAGCCGCAAGCCTCCCGGGGTGGCCGAGACGGGCGGCGCGCACCGCATCGAGTCGGCCAGGGCCGGCAAGCTCACCTCCACGCTGTTCGAGCCGGTCGACGCCGTCAGCGTGCCACTGCACACCAACGGGGCCACCCTGAGCATTGGCGGCGATGACGACGACGTCGATGTGCCGCCCTTCATGCGCCGCTGAGGGTCTCGATTTGCTTGCCAGTGCGCGACAAACCGGCCGCGGCGCGACATTGGTGCAACCTGGCGGGCATCGGGCTTCGGATACTGAGAAGGTGAGCGTTCGCATCCGCCGGGTGATCACCACCCGGGCGGGCGGTGTGTCCAGGCCGCCGTTCGACACCTTCAACCTCGGCGACCACGTCGGTGACGACCCAGCCGCCGTGGCGGCCAACCGGGCCCGGCTGGCCGCCGCCATCGGGCTGCCCGCCGAACGGGTGGTGTGGATGAACCAGGTCCACGGTGACCGGATCGCGGTGGTCGACGAGCCGCAGAGCGCCGCCGTCGGCGGCAGGGTGGGCGCCGACGGATTGGTGACCGGCACCCGCGGATTGGCGCTGGCGGTGCTGACGGCCGATTGCGTGCCGGTATTGCTGGCGGATGCGCGTGCCGGTGTCATCGCGGCGGTTCATGCCGGCCGGGTCGGTGCACAACACGGGGTGGTGGCCCGCGCGGTCGAGGCGATGCTGGATCGGGGCGCGCGGGCTGGCGACATCTCGGCGCTGCTGGGCCCGGCGGCCAGTGGCCGCAATTACGAAGTGCCCGCCGGCATGGCCGAGGAGGTCGAGGCGGCGTTGCCGGGCAGCCGCACCACCACGTCGGCCGGAACGCCCGCACTCGATCTTCGCGCCGGAATCGCTTGCCAGCTACGAGGTTTGGGCATTACCTCTATCGATGTCGACCCCCGGTGCACGGTCGCAGACCCGACGTTGTTCAGCCATCGGCGCGGCGCCCCCACCGGGCGGCTGGCGTCTTTGGTGTGGATGGAATGACCGCGATGGTGGTAGATCTTTCGGCGCAGTCAGACCGTCAATCGGAATTGACGCACGCGTTGGCCGCGGTGCGGTCCCGGCTCGCGGCCGCGGCCGAGGCGGCCGGTCGTAATGTCGGCGAAATTGAACTCCTGCCCATTACCAAACTCTTTCCAGCAACCGATGTTGTGATTTTGTGCCGATTGGGTTGCCGCGCCGTTGGCGAATCCCGCGAACAGGAAGCTTCGGCCAAGGCGGCCGAAGTGGCTCGGCTGTTGGCGGCGCCGTCAAAGGCCGGGCATGGCGGCATCAACTGGCACATGGTGGGACGAATCCAGCGCAACAAAGTGCGTTCGCTGGCGCGGTGGGCGCACACAGCTCATTCGGTCGACAGCCCGCGGTTGGTGACGGCGCTGGATCGGGCGGTCACCGCGGCGCTGGCCGAACGCCGTCGCGAGCATCCGTTGCGGGTTTACGTCCAGGTCAGCCTCGACGGCGACGTGTCACGCGGGGGTGTGGACATCACCGAGCCCGGAGCGGTGGATCTTATCTGCGCGCAAGTGGACGAGTCGCCGAGCCTGGAACTGGTCGGTTTGATGGGCATCCCGCCCCTGGACTGGGATCCGGACAAGGCGTTTGACCGGCTGCAATCCGAGCACAGCAGGGTGCGCGAGTCGTTCCCCCGGGCGGTTGGGCTGTCCGCCGGCATGTCCAGTGATTTAGAAACCGCCGTCAAACATGGTTCGACCTGTGTGCGTGTCGGTACCGCGCTATTGGGTCCGCGGCGGTTACGGTCACCGTGAATAGTCACTGTAGTCACACCTTCATCACAGACAACAGGTAACCCAGGGCTAGAAGGGGTCAATCGATGAGCACACTGCACAAGGTCAAGGCCTACTTCGGTATGGCTCCGATGGAGGAATACGACGACGAGTATTACGACGACCGCGCGCCTTCACGCGGTTATTCGCGGCCCCGATTCGACGACGATTACGGCCGTTATGAAGGACGCGACTATGACGATCCCCGGGATCCCCGCCGCGATCCGCGCGCCGATCTGCGTGGCGACTTGCGCGGCGAGCCGGCCGACTATCCGCCGCCCAGTAGCTATCGCGGCGGGTATCCCGACGAACCGCGATTCCCGCCCCGCGAGTTCGACCGCCCCGACATGGCACGGCCGCGCTTCGGCTCATGGTTGCGCAACTCCACTCGCGGCGCGCTGGCGATGGATCCGCGCCGGATGGCGATGATGTTCGAGGAAGGTCACCCGCTGTCCAAGATCACCACGCTGCGGCCCAAGGACTACGGCGAGGCGCGCACTATCGGCGAGCGGTTCCGCGACGGCACGCCCGTCATCATGGACCTGGTGTCGATGGACAACGCCGACGCCAAACGGCTCGTCGACTTCGCGGCGGGTTTGGCCTTCGCGTTGCGCGGCTCGTTCGACAAGGTCGCCACCAAGGTGTTCCTGCTGTCGCCTGCGGACGTCGACGTGACCCCGGAGGAGCGTCGCCGGATCGCCGAAACCGGTTTCTACGCTTACCAATAGCCACATCTGGTGATGCACAGCCCGGTGGGTGGCAGCTGAGCCCGCCGGGCTGGTTGCGGGCCCGGCCCGGCCGCCGGCGATCGCACCACATGTGTGTCCGTCGGCCGAGTCGGTAGGCTTGCGCTTGCCGGCCTCACGGACGGCACATTCACATCCTCGTCGGTAAGGTCGGGCTCTCGTTGGTGCTGTTTTTTCAGATCCTTGGGTTTGCGCTGTTCATCTTCTGGCTGCTGCTGATCGCGCGGGTCGTCGTCGAGTTCATCCGCTCGTTCAGCCGCGACTGGCGCCCGACCGGGCTGACGGTGGTGATCCTCGAGATCATCATGTCGATCACGGATCCACCGGTGAAGCTGCTGCGCCGACTGATCCCGCAACTCACCATCGGCGCGGTGCGCTTCGACCTGTCCATCATGGTGCTGCTGCTGGTGGCGTTCATCGGGATGCAGCTGGCGTTCGGCGCCGCGGCCTGAGCCGTGCAGGCATTGCCGGGACATAGTTGGGCGACGGTTCGGCCACGATTCAGCGACAAGTTTGGGCGCGGGATTTTCAAATCTAAGAAATGTGATTTATTTGCCTCAGAGATTGAAATTGGCCCTTATTTATTAGTCCAATCGGCAACCGCCGAGTCTGGTGTGACAGGATGGACGGTAGTTGCACGACGGCTACCGCTCCGTTCTACACTTTCCAGATCGTTTGACCGTCCAGGAACTCGAGGGGACAAACAATGCCGCTTACACCTGCCGACGTCCACAATGTGGCGTTCAGTAAGCCGCCTATCGGCAAGCGCGGGTACAACGAAGATGAGGTTGACGCCTTCCTTGACCTGGTGGAAAACGAACTGACCCGGCTCATCGAAGAGAATTCCGACCTGCGCCAGCGCATCGCCGAGCTGGACGCGGAGCTGGCCGCCGGCGGCGCCGGCGCCGGCGTGACCGCTGCGCCCACCCAGGCGATGCCGGTCTACGAGCCCGAACCCGAGCCGGTCAGGCCGGCTCCGGTGGGAACCAACGAGGAGCAGGCCCTCAAAGCGGCCCGGGTGCTGAGCCTGGCCCAGGACACCGCCGACCGCCTCACCGCCACCGCCAAGGCCGAGTCGGACAAGATGCTGGCCGATGCCCGCGCCAACGCCGAGCAGATCGTCAGCGAGGCCCGCCATACCGCCGAGACCACCGTCTCCGACGCCCGGCAGCGCGCCGACGCGATGCTTGCCGATGCCCAGGCCCGATCCGAGGCCCAGCTGCGGCAGGCCCAGGAGAAGGCCGATGCCCTGCAGGCCGACGCTGAGCGCAAGCATTCCGAGATCATGGGGACGATCAATCAGCAGCGCACCGTGCTGGAAGGCCGCCTCGAGCAGCTGCGCACGTTCGAGCGCGAGTACCGCACCCGTCTCAAGACGTACTTGGAATCCCAGCTCGAGGAACTCGGTCAGCGCGGCTCGGCGGCACCGGTCGATTCCAGCGCCGACGCCGGCGGTTTCGACCAGTTCAACCGGGGTAACAACTAGCTCGACACGGGCCGCACACTCGCCGGGCTGCAAGGCCGGTGCTGCGAGCTTGGTACGTTTAGTTGCTGCTCGCCGGCTGAAGGATGACCCATGCTGATCATTGCTCTGGTCTTGGCCCTGATTGGGCTCGTTGCGCTGGTGTTCGCCGTGGTCACCAGCAACGTGCTGGTGGCGTGGGTGTGTATCGGCGCCAGCGTGCTGGGCGTGATACTGCTGATCGTCGACGCCATCAGGGAACGTCAGCATCGGGACGCGGGCGGCCAGCACCAGGATGAAGCCGACGAAGAGCCCGCAGCACACCCCGAAGACGAGCAGGCCGTCGACTACCCGGATGACGAGTCCAGCGTCAACGAGTCGTTCGACGACGCCGAATCCGAGGCAACGGAGGAATCGGCGGTGTCCGCCGACGGCGGTGGTGACGAAAGCACCCGCTAAGCGCGGCCTGCGGGCGGCCCCGTCGCTCAGCTACCCTCTCGTTCCGGTCGTGCGGGTCAAGCTGGGGGTGTCATCCATAGTGCGCTTACGGGTAGGGCGAGCAATTTTGGTCCAAACGGCAGCGCCTGCGCACCGGCGTTTAGGACGATGCCAGCGCGGAAGTTGTCGCCGACGCGCTGGGCGAGGTGCCGTAGTCCGCGGAAGTCGCCGGGTCCGACGGTGGAAGCTGCCTTGACCTCGATTCCCACGACATCGCCACGTCGATTCTCGAGCAGGGCGTCAACCTCGACTTGATCTCTGGTCCGGTAATGGAAGAGCGCGACCTCCTCTTCGGACCAGGTCAGCTGGCGTGCCAGTTCCATCAGGACGAATCCCTCGAGGAGCGGTCCGAACTGACCAGTTGGCCGTCGATCGAATGCGTACATGGACGACAGCTCTGCCGGCTCAAGCCGGCCAACGGTTAGTAGATCAAACTAAGTGTGCGAGGGGGACTTGGCCACCTACGACCCGGGTCCTGACCTGGCGAATCGGTATCTGATCGTCGTCCGTGCTGGGGTTGACCCACTCGAATGTTGAGCGGTCGGATTAGGGGTCGAGTTGGGCGGGGGCGACTCGGCACCCGGCGGCTTGGGCTCCGGTGTGCAGGCGTCGGTCCCAGACGGCGACGATTAGGCCGGGCTCACCGACAGCCAACGCGCTGGCCAGATGAACAGCGTCGGCTCCGCGCAAGGCATGGGCTCGGGCGAGGTGGCCGGCGTGCTGTTCAACCGTAGCGGTGAGTTCGACTGGGCGGGTGGCGGCCCAGAAGTCCTCCCAGTCACGCTCGGCATCGGCGAGCTCGGATTCGGCTAGGTCGTGATTGCGGGCCGCTGCAGCGAGTGCGGCGCGGACTTCGGGGTAGGCCAGACGGCTGGACAATGCGGCGTCGCAGCCGTCCCATAGCGCGGACGCCAGCGAGCTCCCTGTCTCGGTGGTGAGAAGTTTGACGAAGGCGCTGGCGTCGAAGTAGACGAGCGGCATCGGTCAGCGCCGCTGGTCGCTGACGCGGTCAGACACCGGCCGCCGCGGTCGGGGTCCGGACCGTCCCGCAGCGACGGGCCGCTGCGCGGTGGCCTTGCCAATCACGCCTTCGGCCGTGAGACGCTCCAAGGTGCCTGCGCTGTCCAGCGCAGTGAGTCGCGCGACCGGAATCCCGCGGTCGGTGATGACGACCTCAGCACCAGCCCGAGCTCGATCGAGCCAATCGCTGAGGTGCGCACGCAACTCGGTCACGGATACATCCACAACCCTGAACTGTACACTCACTGAACCATGATTTGTACGTATCACTACTGGGTGCGGCAACGACGGCCGCGCAGATCAGCGAATTGGTCGAAGAGTTGGGCGGGTTGTCAGCCATGCTTGGCGAGGCAACGGCGGCGGAACGCGCCGAAGTGTACGCAAGCCTTGGCCTGCGTCTTGACTGCGATCCCTACCTGCGACAAGTCAAGGCGACGGCCGACTTGAGTCGTGTCGCCGGATGTGTCCGAGGGGGGACTTGGCCATCTGCGACACGCGTTGTGGTCCTGCGAGTGGGGCGCTGAAAGCGTCGCACGCAGACGCCGGATAGTAGCCCAAGCCTCTTGCGATACCAGCTGGACGAGAATGTAGTCAATCCGAGTTGCGCTTTGATTTTGAGGGCAGCGGCCAGTCATGGGCCGCAGACGATGAACGGCTCCTCCTGGTGTCGGCAGGACTATGTCCGCTGCCGGTCAGGCCACTCCTGATCCGTCGGGCTTCGGCCATGCAATTGGCCCAACGTAGTCTTCGGCGCGTTCGACCTTCGCGGCTACCCGCGCGGACTCATAATTGGTGTGCCTAGGAGGGCTCTGAACAACGGGGCGTGATGGGGCGGGAAGAACGCCGACAAGGCCGTTTCTTCGGCAGTAGGTCAGACCCTGGTTGGTCGACAACGTGGTCGTTCTTCCCGCCGATATCAGTGTGCTGGGCGGGTATCGAGATGGGCAAGTCTGGGCCGTGGCCGTCAGGCCAGGGCCCACCCGCCGTCGGTGCGGGTCAAGCCGCTGTTCACCAGTGTGCGCAGATTGATTGCGGCACAACGGCGTCGCAGCCAGGCGTGATTCTTCTCCACGCCGAGGTAGCGCAGTTTGATCCGCCGTCCGCGGTTGGTGGCGGTCCAGGCCACGATC
>NZ_LQOX01000117.1 GCF_002102175.1 Mycobacterium gastri
AAGAGCCGGATGAATCGAGAGGTTCACGTCCGGATCTGTGGGAGCCGGAGGGTGCAATCCCCTCCGGCCACCCGACCGTCGAGTGTGCGCACAGGGCGGTCGACACGCACTTCAGTCGCCATAGCTGCACAATCGAAGTCCGACGTTCACACTCGATGCACCGAGCCCGGACCCGGCCTGATTGCCCGGCTCCTCCTCGGCCCGCCGTGCGGGCCGCACCGAGCCCGGACCCGACCTGATTGCCCGGCTCCTCCTCGGCCCGCCGTGCGGGCCGCACCGAGCCCGGACCCGGCCTGATTGCCCGGCTCCTCCTCGGCCCGCTGCGCGGGCCGCATCGTCGCCGGACCCGGCCGCCCGGCTGCTCCTCGGCCCGCCGTGCGGGCCGCACCGAGCCCGGACCCGACCTGATTGCCCGGCTCCTCCTCGGCCCGCCATGCGGGCCGCATCGTCGCCGGACCCGACCTGATTGCCCGGCTCCTCCTCGGCCCGCCGTGCGGGCCGCATCGTCGCCGGGCTTAAGGTCGAGGGCATGCGGTCGTGGTCTTCTGCCCCGGTTCCCAACCTGCCGGGACGCGGGCCGGAGCTGCGGCTATACGATACCGCCGACCGGCAGGTGCGCCCGGTGACGCCCGGAACCAGAGCAACCATGTACGTCTGCGGGATCACCCCCTACGACGCCACGCACCTAGGACACGCCGCCACCTATCTTGCCTTCGACCTCGTACATCGGCTGTGGCTGGACCTCGGCCACGACGTGCATTACGTACAGAACGTCACCGACGTCGACGACCCACTATTCGAGCGTGCCGACCGCGATGGCGTTGACTGGCGCGAACTCGCCGAGCGCGAGGTCAGCCTCTACCGCGCCGACATGGCGGCGTTAAGGATATTGCGGCCCCACGACTATGTCGCAGCCACCGAGGCGGTCGCGGAAATGGTCGAACTCATCGAAAAGATGGTGGCGTCCGGGGCCGCCTACACAGTCGACCCGGAAATAGGGGAGTACCCCGACATCTATTACCGGGCGGACGCCACGGTGCAGTTCGGCTACGAGTCCGGGTGTGATCGCGACACCATGCTGCGACTGTTCGGGCAGCGCGGCGGCGACCCGGCCAGGCCCGGCAAGAGCGACGAACTGGACGCGCTACTGTGGCGCGCCGCGCGAGCGGGCGAACCCAGTTGGCCGTCGCCATTCGGTCCCGGCCGACCTGGCTGGCACATCGAATGCGCCGCTATCGCCCTCAGCCGTATCGGCAGCGGGCTCGACATCCAGGGTGGTGGCAGCGACCTGATCTTTCCGCATCACGAGTTCACCGCCGCCCACGCCGAATGCGTCACCGGTGAGCGGCGATTCGCGAGGCACTATGTGCACGCGGGGATGATCGGCTGGGACGGACACAAGATGTCCAAGAGCCGCGGCAATCTGGTGCTGGTGTCGACGCTGCGCGCCCAGGGCGTCGAACCGTCGGCCATCCGGCTGGGTCTGCTGGGTGGGCATTACCGGGCGGATCGCCTCTGGACCCAGGAGGTGCTCGACGAGGCCGCCGGCCGGCTGCAACGCTGGCGCACTGCGACCGCACTACCCGCCGGTCCGGATGCCACCGACGTTATCGCCCGAGTGCGCCGCTACCTGGCCGACGACCTCGATACACCCAAAGTTATTGCGGCACTGGATGGTTGGACCACTGATGCGCTCGAATACGGCGGCTACGACGAGACCGCGCCGGCGTCGGTGGCAACCACGATCGATGCGCTGTTAGGGGTGGACCTGTAGTCCCGCAGTGGTACGTTTTCGGCCATGACATCGGTGCAGGACAAGGTCGTCTTCATCACAGGCGCTGCCCGTGGAATCGGGGCCGAGGTCGCTCGTCGGCTGCACAACAAGGGCGCCAAACTGGTGCTCACCGATGTGGGCGCAGCCGAGCTGACCACCATTGCCGCCGAGCTTGGCGGCGACGACCGCGTGCTCACGGCGGTGGCCGACGTTCGTGACCTGCCCGCGATGCAGGCCGCGGCCGACCAGGCCGTCGAAAAGTTCGGCGGTATCGACGTCGTCATCGCCAATGCCGGCATCGCCAGCTACGGCTCCGTGCTCCAGGTCGATCCGGAGGCGTTCAAGCGGGTGCTGGACGTCAACCTGCTCGGCGTCTTCCACACCGTGCGTGCCACTTTGCCGGCGGTCATCGAGCGCCGCGGCTACGTGCTGATCGTGTCGTCGCTGGCGGCCTACGCGGCGGCTCCCGGGCTGGCCCCCTACAACGCGTCCAAGGCCGGAGTCGAGATATTCGCCAACGCGCTTCGACTGGAGGTCGCCCACCACGGCGTGGATGTCGGCTCGGCCCACATGTCCTGGATCGACACCCCACTGGTGCGTGACACCAAGTCCGACCTGCCGGCGTTCACCGAACTCCTTGCCAGACTGCCCTGGCCGCTGAACAAGACGACGTCGGTCGAAAAGTGCGCGGTGGCGTTCGTCGAGGGCATCGAGGCCCGCAAGACGCGCGTGTTCTGCCCGGGCTGGGTGGGGTTGTTGCGGTGGCTCAAGCCGGTGCTCTCGACGTCGATCGGGGAACGCCCGATCCGCAGGACCACCGCCGAGTTGCTGCCCCGCATGGATGCCGAAGCGGCTGCGCTCGGTCGGTCCACCAGCGCCTACAACCAGGCTCTGGAGCAGCAGTAGCCGCCCGGTGCGGGTGACGCTGTGAAAGTGCTCGTCTGCGGCGCCGGAGTCGCCGGGCTCACCCTGGCGGAGCGGTTGGCGGCGCTCGGCGCCGAGGTGGTGCTGCTGGAACGCGAATCGGGCCCTCGGGCCCGTGGCCACGTGATCGACTTCTATGGCGCCGGCTACGAGGCCGCCGAGGCGATCGGGGTTCTGCCCGCAATTCAAGGCGTCGCCTATCCCGTCGGTGAAGCCAGCGTGGTCGATCAGCACGGTCGCCGAAAGGCAGCCATCCCATACCGGCAGATCGTCAAGGCGCTGGACGGCCGGCTGTGCCGGGTTCTACGTCCCGACCTGGAAACGGTGCTACGGGACAACCTGCCGCCAAAGGTGGATCTGCGCTTCGGCGCGACGGTGTCCGAGGTGGCGCAATGCGATGAGCGGGTAACCGTGACGCTCAACGGCGGTGCGCAGCTGGACGCCGATCTGTTGGTCGGCGCCGACGGTATCCACTCCACTGTGCGGGCGCTGGTGTTCGGTCCCGAGGAGCGCTATCTGCACCATCGCGGGCTCCGCTGCGCCGCCTTCCTGCTCGACCCGCCCAGCATCGGTGGAGTGGCCGGCGATCACGTCATCCTCACCGACACCGTCGACCGCCAGCTGGGCCTCCAGGTGCTGCGAGACGGCCGCACCGCGGTGTCGGCGGTGTATCGGGCGTCCGACGCGAAGCTGCCGCGCGATGCTCGCACCGCCTTCCGCGACAAGTACGCGGGGATGGGTGGGTGGGTCACTGAGGTACTCGACCGATGCCCGGAATCCGAGGAGGTCGACGACAACCGGGTCGCGCAGCTGGAGTTGCCGCGCTGGAGTAGCAAGCGAGTGGTGCTGATCGGCGACGCCTGCTTCGCGGTCTCCATGCTGATCGGTCAGGGCGCGTCGCTGGCCGTTGCCAGCGCCTACGTGTTGGCAGAACAGCTGCGCAACACCTCGTCGGTGGAGCGCGCGTTGAGCTTTTACGAGCGGCTGTGGCGCCCGGTGGTGGAGGAGAAGCAAGCGAGCGGCCGGGCCGCCTCCGGCTGGCTGTGGCCGGCATCGTCGCAGTCCGCGATCCGCCGCGCCACACTTCGGCTCACGTGGCGTCCGTTGGTCAACCGGTTCGTCGAAACGACCCTGGCCGGTGAACCGACGGCGGTCATCCCCATGCTTCGGCTGGGGCAGCCGGAACGTGACTAGCGCCCGAACCCCGGGCGACGCCGCCGCAGATAGCGCTCGAACTCGGCGGCCAGCGCGTCGCCGTCGATTGAGCCGAGCACGTCGTTGACGTCGACTGCGGCGTCACCGTGCTGTTCCAGCGAGTGCACGTACTCGGCCAGCTCGTCGTCTTCGGCGGCCATCTCGGTGATCTCGCGCTCCCAGGCTTCGGCCTGTGTCGGCAGGTCACCCAGCGGCACCTCGACATCGAGCACGTCTTCGACGCGGCGCAGCAGCGCCACCGTGGCTTTCGGGTTCGGTGGGTGCGACACGTAGTGGGGCACCGCCGCCCAGAACGTCACCGCCGGGATACCGGCCGCCACGCACGCATATTGGAACACGCCGGCAATACCGGTCGGTCCCTCGTAGCGGGTTTCCTGCAACCCGAAGACCCGTGCCGAGTCGGGCGAGTAGGCCGCACCCGAGACCGGCACCGGACGAGTGTGCGGGGTGTCGGCCAGCAGCGCTCCGAGGATGACGACGGTGTCCACGTTGAGCTTGTCGACGATGGCGAGCAGCTCGGCGCAAAACGTGCGCCAGCGCATGTTCGGCTCCACCCCGTGCATCAAGACCACGTCACGGTCGCTGCCGGGCGGGCGGCAATGTGAGATGCGCATGGCCGGCCACTCCAGTTCCCTGGCGACTCCGTCGACCTGACGGATGACCGGGCGGTTCACCTGGTAGTCGTAGTACGCCTCGTCGTCGATCTCCACGATGGGACGCGCATCCCAGATGTCCGCCAAGTGCGCCACCGCATCGCTGGCCGCGTCCCCGGCGTCGTTCCAGCCCTCGAACGCCGCCACGACGACGGTGTTGTGCAGTTCGGGCAGCAATTGGCCGCCCTCGGGCTCGGCATCCGGCAGAGTCACACGATCAGCGTACGGCCTGCAACTGACCTGTCAGAGCGCTGTCAACGACAGAGGCGAATCCATAGGCCGACTATCCTTGCTGTGTGACTGCCGCGAACGAACACCGCTACGACACTGATCTGCTTGACGTTTTGGCGCGGCGTGTGGTGGTGGGCGACGGCGCGATGGGCACCCAGCTGCAGGCCGCCGATCTCACCCTCGACGACTTCCGCGGCCTGGAGGGCTGCAACGAGATCCTCAACGAAACCCGTCCTGACGTGCTGGAAACCATCCACCGCAACTATTTCGAAGCGGGCGCGGACGCGGTGGAGACCAACACCTTCGGCTGCAACCTGTCCAACCTCGGCGACTACGACATCGCCGACAAGATCCGTGACCTGTCGGAGAAGGGCACTGCGATCGCCCGCCGGGTCGCCGACCAGCTGGGCACCGCGGACCGCAAGCGTTACGTGCTGGGTTCGATGGGACCGGGCACCAAACTGCCCACTCTGGGTCACACCGAGTACGCCGTCATCCGCGACGCCTACACCGAGGCCGCCCTGGGAATGCTTGACGGCGGGGCCGACGCGATCCTGGTGGAGACCTGCCAGGACCTGCTGCAACTGAAAGCGGCGGTGCTGGGCTCGCGGCGGGCGATGAAGCAGGCCGGCCGCCACATTCCGGTGATCGCCCACGTCACTGTGGAAACCACCGGCACCATGCTGCTGGGCAGTGAGATCGGTGCGGCGCTGACCGCGGTCGAGCCCCTCGGTGTGGACATGATCGGCTTGAACTGCGCGACGGGACCCGCGGAGATGGGCGAGCACCTGCGCTACCTGTCCCGGCACGCCCGCATCCCGGTGTCGGTGATGCCCAACGCCGGCCTGCCGGTGCTGGGCGCCAAGGGCGCCGAGTACCCGCTGCGGCCCGATGAACTGGCCGCGGCGCTGTCCGGATTCATCGCCGAGTTCGGGTTGTCGCTGGTCGGCGGTTGCTGCGGCACCACGCCGGCCCACATCCGCGAGGTGGCCGCCGCGGTCGCCGACGTCACGCGCCCCGAACGCCAGGTGAGCTACGAGCCGTCGGTGTCGTCGCTGTACACCGCGGTTCCGTTCGCACAGGACGCCTCGGTTATGATGATCGGCGAGCGCACAAACGCCAACGGCTCCAAGGGTTTTCGTGAGGCAATGATCGCCGAGGACTACCAGAGGTGCCTGGACATCGCCAAGGACCAGACCCGCGACGGCGCGCACCTGCTGGACTTGTGTGTCGACTACGTCGGCCGCGACGGCGTGGCCGACATGAAGGCCCTGGCCAGCCGGCTGGCCACGTCCTCGACACTGCCGATCATGCTGGACTCCACCGAAACCCCGGTGCTGCAAGCCGGTTTGGAACACCTCGGTGGCCGTTGCGCGATCAACTCGGTGAACTACGAGGACGGCGACGGACCGGAATCGCGCTTCCACAAGACCATGGAACTCGTCGCCGAACACGGCGCGGCCGTCGTCGCGCTGACCATCGACGAGGAGGGCCAGGCGCGCACCGCCGAGAAGAAGGTCGAGATCGCCGAGCGGCTGATCAACGACATCACCGGCAACTGGGGCGTCGACGAGTCGTCGATCCTCATCGACACCTTGACCTTCACCATCGCCACCGGGCAGGAGGAATCCCGCAAAGACGGCGTCGAAACCATCGAGGCCATCCGGGAATTGAAGAGACGTCACCCGAAGGTGCAGACGACGCTGGGGCTGTCCAACATCTCCTTTGGCCTCAATCCGGCTGCGCGCCAAGTACTCAACTCGGTGTTCCTGCACGAATGCCAGGAAGCCGGGCTGGATTCGGCGATCGTGCACGCCTCGAAGATCCTTCCGATCAACCGGATCCCGGACGAGCAACGCGATGTGGCGCTGGACCTGGTCTATGACCGCCGACGCGACGGCTACGACCCGCTGCAGGAGCTGATGCGGCTCTTCGAGGGGGTGTCGGCGGCGTCGTCGAAGGAATCGCGGGCGGCCGAACTCGCCAAGCTGCCGCTGTTCGAGCGGCTGGCGCAACGCATCGTCGACGGCGAACGCAACGGCCTGGAAGCCGATCTCGAGGAGGCGATGACGCAGAAGCCGCCGCTGGAGATCATCAACGAGAACCTGCTGGCCGGCATGAAGACGGTCGGTGAGCTGTTCGGCTCGGGCCAGATGCAGCTGCCGTTCGTGTTGCAGTCCGCCGAGGTGATGAAGACCGCCGTGGCGTATCTGGAACCGCACATGGAGAAATCCGAGGACGACACGGGTAAGGGCCGGATCGTGCTGGCCACCGTCAAGGGCGACGTCCACGACATCGGCAAGAACCTGGTCGACATCATCTTGAGCAACAACGGCTACGAGGTGGTCAACATCGGCATCAAGCAGCCCATCGCCACCATTCTCGAAGTCGCCGAGGACAAGAGCGCCGACGTGGTGGGAATGTCGGGCCTGCTGGTGAAATCCACTGTGGTGATGAAGGAAAACCTCGAGGAGATGAACACCCGGGGGGTCGCCGAAAAATTCCCGGTGCTGCTCGGCGGCGCGGCGTTGACCCGCAGCTATGTCGAAAACGATCTCGCCGAGATCTACGAAGGCGAAGTGCACTATGCGCGCGACGCTTTCGAAGGCCTCAAGCTCATGGACACCATCATGAGCGCCAAGCGGGGCGAAGCGCCGGACACCGATAGCCCGGAGGCGGCAGCAGCGCGCAAGAAGGAAGCCGAGCGCAAGGCCCGTCACGAGCGCTCCAAACGCATTGCGGCACAACGTAAAGCCGCGGAAGCGCCGGTCGAGGTTCCCGAACGTTCCGACGTCGCGGCTGATGTCGAGGTGCCCGCCCCGCCGTTCTGGGGTTCGCGGATCGTCAAGGGACTGGCCGTCGCCGACTATACGGGTATGCTCGACGAGCGCGCATTGTTCTTGGGCCAGTGGGGATTACGCGGAACACGTGGCGGTCCCAATAGTGACGGCCCGTCGTACGAAGACCTCGTCGAGACCGAAGGGCGGCCGCGCCTGCGCTACTGGCTGGATCGGTTGTCCACCGACGGTATCCTGGCGCACGCCGCAGTGGTCTACGGTTACTTCCCGGCCGTGTCCGAGGGCGACGATGTCGTGGTGCTCACCGAGCCAGCGCCCGACGCCGAAGAACGGTACCGCTTCCGGTTCCCGCGCCAGCAGCGCGGCCGGTTCTTGTGCATCGCTGATTTCGTCCGGTCGCGGGAGCTGGCTCGGGAGCGGGGTGAGGTGGATGTGCTGCCGTTCCAGCTGGTGACCATGGGTAAGCCGATCGCCGACTTCGCCAACGAGTTGTTTGCGGCCAACTCCTACCGCGACTATCTCGAAGTGCACGGTATCGGCGTGCAGCTCACCGAGGCGCTGGCCGAGTACTGGCACCGGCGTATCCGAGAGGAGCTCAGGTACTCGGCCGACCGTACGATGGCCGCCGAGGACCCAGACGCCGTCGAGGACTATTTCAAGCTGGGTTACCGGGGTGCCCGGTTCGCCTTCGGTTACGGGGCGTGCCCGGACCTCGAGGACCGCGCCAAGATGATGCAGTTGCTGCAGCCCGACCGCATCGGGGTGACGTTGTCCGAGGAGTTGCAGCTGCATCCCGAGCAATCGACCGACGCGTTCGTCCTGCACCATCCCGAGGCCAAGTACTTCAACGTTTAGCCCGGTACTCCGCTGAGCGCGCGGCACCGAGGTCAGCACCGTCCTCGCTGGCAAGTCGCCGGGCGGCTCAGCTCACCGAAACAACTGCACACCAACGGTATTCGCGGCGTTACTGCTTGGTGAGCGCGATCTTCATCTGCGCCTGGTAGTCCTCGACGTGCTCGCCGCTGACGTCGATGATCACGCGGTGGATTCGGCCGTCGAACGCAAATGGCGGGTTATAGTCGGGGGTTACCGACGAGCCGGTGTTGGCGCCGACCAGCATCGCCCCGCCTTGGGCCAACCGGAGGGGGGTGGTCACCGGAAACTCGCCGCGGCCGACCTCAGAGCCGTCGACGAACAGCGCCACATCGCCAGGAGTGCCTCTGCCGTTCTTGAGGTCCACCGGACCTGTGGGGGCGAATTCCACGCTGAGGAAGTGCCGCCCCGCTGGGATCCGTTGGGCCGAGCGGATCGTGAAGATCTCCTTGGCGACGTAGTTGTGCGCATAGCAGAGCTGACAGTCCTTGACGTACAAGGTGATTCCCCCGTCATTGCCGCCCATGGACAGCAGGACGCCCGACGATTCCTCGGTGAGCTCAACCTCAGCGCTGATCGAGTAGGGCCGGTTGAGGATCTTCGGTGCGGCGGCCGCCGGAATAGCCTGGGTGCCGGGATAGAGCACGTATCGAGTGCGGTTTGCAGCGGCAATCTGCGGGCGTTCCACGAAAGCGCGGGCCAGGCCGCGGCTGTCGATTGGCAGCACGTTGTATTTTCCGGCTTCGCTGTACCAGAGCGTGATCATCGCGATCAGCCGCGCCCGCTCCTGCCCGGCCAGGTTGGTGGTCTCGGCGGGATCCTGCGCGACGTGGTAGAGCTCCCACCCGCATTCATCGAGCTGACTGAGCATCGCCGCGGTGATCACGTCGCCGAACTTGTGGGCGGATTCGGCGAACGACGTTCCCGGCCACGGGCATACCGCACGCCACCCGTCGTGGTAGATCGAGCGGTGTCCCAGCATCTCGAAGTACTGGGTGAGGTGGCGAGTGGGGGCGGCGGCGTCGTCGAAGGTGTGCGCGAAGCTGACCCCCTCCATCGGCGACTGGGTGACCCCGCCGATCGCCGTCGGTGGGTCAATGCGCAGCGCGTCGAGCACCGTCGGGACCATGTCGATCAAATGGGTGTACTGGGAACGCACCTCGCCCCGGGCGGCGATACCGCGCGGCCAGGTGACGATCAACGGGTCGCTCGATCCGCCGCGGTAGGTCTCGCGCTTCCACCGCCGAAACGGGGTGTTGCCGGCGTGGGTCCAGCCCCACGGGAAGTGGTTGAACACCGTGGGGCCGCCGATCTCGTCGATGCGCGCCAGCCCCTCCTCGACGGTGTCGGAGACGTTGTTGAAGAAGCGGACCTCGGTGACCGAGCCGGTGGGGCCTCCCTCGGCGCTGGCCCCGTTGTCCGAGACCAGCATGATCACCGTGTTGTCGTACTCGTGCAGGCCCTTGAGGAACTGCACAAGTTCGCCGATGTAGTGGTCGGTGTGTTCGAGGAAGCCGGCGAATACCTCCATCATCCGCGCGTAGAGCCGGCGTTCGTCGGCCGGCAGCGTTTCCCAGTCCGCGACATCGGGGTCGGGTGCAGACAGCTCGGCTGTTGCGGGCATCAGCCCGAGTTCCTTCTGTCGCGCGAACACCTGCTGGCGGTAGACCTGCCAGCCGCTGTCGAACTTGCCGGCGTAGCGGTCGGCCCATTGTTTGGGCACATGGTGGGGTGAATGCGTCGCGCCGGGGGCGAAGTAGAGGAAGAACGGCTTGTCCGGGGCGACCTGCTTGGCGTCGGCAATCATTGCCTTGGCCTTGTTCACCAGATCGGGCGTCAGGTGATAGCCCTGCTCCGGGGTGGCCTCGGGTTCGGTTTGCGAGTTGTCCCGCACCAGATCCGGGTAGTACTGGTGGGTGTCGCCGCCCAGGAAGCCGTAGTAGCGCTCGAACCCGCGTCCCAGCGGCCAGCGGTCGTAGGGCCCGGCCGCGGTCATCGTTTCCTCCGGCGCCAAATGCCATTTACCGACGCAGTAGGTGTTGTAGCCCTGGGCCCGCAGAATTTCGGAGAGGAAGCCGTTCTCGAAGGGTATGTAACCGTCGGAGCCGGGAAATCCGGTCGACCCGTTGGTCAGACACGCGAGGTGGTTGGAGTGGTGGTTACGGCCGTTGAGGATGCAGGACCGCGACGGGGAGCACAGCGCGGTGGTATGCATGTTGGAATAGCGCAGGCCGTCGGCGGCCAGGGCGTCGATGTTCGGGGTCGAGATCGGACTGCCGTAGCAGCCCAGGTGCCCGTATCCGGTGTCGTCGAGCACGATGAACACCACATTCGGCGCGCCCTCGGGAGGTCGCTTGAAAGCGGGCCAGGCCGGCGTCGACTCGTCAGCGGTGCGGCCTATGACGCCGGGAAACGTTGTGCCGGGCTGATATTCGGTGATTGCCATGGATTTCCTCGCTTCGGCTAACGGTGTCGGGCTGGGTTGAGTTGGTTCAACAACTCGTCGACGTCGAGGCCGAAACTGCGCATCCGAGGCGGGAATTCATGCAACGTCGCAAGGTTCTCCTGCCATTCGTCGAATCCCCGCGCTTTATGGAAACGTTCGAACGGGTCGAGCTTGAGGTTGGTGATCAGTGGGGTGGTCAGCTTCTGCTGGAAGCCGTTGAACCACCGGTCCTGGGTCTTGAGCAGCACTTTCCAGTCGCCATTACGTAATCCGTGCAGTGTCGTCTCGGTGAAGCAGTAGAACTCCATGAAGATCATGACCTCGTCGGCGATCCGGTCGATGTTGGGTGTCGAGCCACCCATCATCCCAGGGTGGTATGCGGAGATGTTCCACATCCCCACGTCGTCGCCCCAGATGATCAGGATGTTGGGACGTGCTGCTCCATCAGCCATTTCGGATTCCATTTCGGATGCCATGTCTAACCTCCCAAACGATCGTCGGCGTCGTCACCGCCGAGCAGTTCGCGGAATGCCGTGACGAGCAACAGCACCGCACCGCTTATCGTGGCGCTGCCGGCGCGGACCCGCCCTGGCATACCCACCGGGGCCTGCGTGGCCACGAGAGGGCTCTGGCATCAGTGCTCTGGCGACCAAGAACGGGGCCAGAGTCGATGGTGCCGTTGGACCGGAACGGGTGCGCATGGAAACAATCGGTTGGTGTCGCACTGGGCGCCTGGCGCCGGTCGCCGATCACCTCCTCGGGATCATCAGCCACGTAGTTGCCAGGCCTTCGGTGGACCGGCAGAGCGCGCCGAGCACGCTGGGAGGCTTGGCCGGCCGTGCGGGTCATCGATGTCTGGCGGGTTAGTCCGTGGCGTGGCGGTTGCAGATCTGTCGCGCGAGTGCTGCGAAGGCGTCGCGTACGGCAGTTGGTTGGTCGATCCAGGGGAAGTGGCCCGCCTTGTCGATGACGCGCCAGGCCGTATTCAGGGTGTGGAATTGCTTGTCCTGCCACAACGTTTGCGTCACGATGCGGTCTGCCGAGCCGCTCACGACGAGTGTGGGCAGTGTTGTTGGCCACCAGGCTGATTGGTAGTCACGATCGAAATTGGCTTCGGACCATTGCGCAGCCTGACTGTTGTAGGGCATGCGCGCCAGGATTTCCACCCCACGGGCAATGGTGGCGGGGGCGAAGTTCCACGGCGCAGATTCGATGGTGACGCAGCGAAGGTTGTCGTCGGTGGGATCGGATAGGTACCGGGCTGTGGCTTGGTCAACCCCGGGTAAGGGATTATGACGTGTCATCTGCTCGAACACCGGTATCCACGATGCGTCGGGGGCGGTGCTGATGAGCACCAGACCTTCCAAACATCCATCCAATGCGGGAACAGAGAGCAGGTACTCGCCCCCGGTGGAATGTCCGACAAAAACGGGATGTGTAACGGCGTGGGCGGCTTCAAGCAGAACGTGGGGCCATCGGCGGTAGGGATCGGCGGGTGCTCCTGGAGCGTTGATGTTGGAGCCATCACCAGGCAGGTCGACCATCCACGAGCAGCCGGGCACGTCGACTGTGTCGACCAGTTCGTGCAGGCTCTCGGAACCGATTCCCGGGCCGCCGGGAAGAAACAGCCAGTTCAGATCCCCGGCACGACTGACTCGTCGGCGCAACCGCACTCCAGACGTTGTCCACCGAATATCTGGGAGCACTATCGAAAACCCTGTTCGGCGCGAACGAAAGTCGTCGAACGCAATCTTGCGGCCAAGCTAACACAGTAGCCGGCCGCCCGAGACCGGCCGCGCCCAGCAGTCGGACGGCCACAGGGGCAATCACAGGTCGGAGTTGGCCGCCGAGCAAGGGTACGACGAAACCGCCGTGACTCCGCTCGCCGGCGCATGAAACAATCGCTGGCCGTGAAGACCTTCGAGGATCTGTTCGCCGAACTCGGCGATCGTGCCCGCAACCGGCCCGCCGGCAGCGCAACGGTGGCTGCGCTGGACGCCGGCGTGCATTGGCTGGGCAAGAAGATCCTGGAGGAAGCCGGCGAGGTATGGCTGGCCGCCGAGCACGAAGCCAACGATGCCCTGGCCGAGGAGATCAGCCAGTTGCTGTACTGGACACAGGTGCTGATGATCTCGCGCGGACTGTCCCTCGACGACGTCTACCGGAAGCTGTGAGCATGTTGCGCGTGGCCGTTCCCAACAAGGGCACGTTGAGCGAGCCGGCCACCGAGATCCTGGCCGAAGCCGGCTACCGGCGCCGCACCGACTCCAAAGACCTGACCGTCGTCGACCCGGCCAACAACGTCGAGTTCTTCTTCCTTCGGCCCAAAGACATCGCCATTTACGTGGGTTCGGGAGAGCTCGACTTCGGGATCACGGGACGCGACCTGGTCCGCGATTCCGACGCACCGGTTCGGGAACGTTTGGCCCTGGGCTTCGGGTCGTCGAGTTTCCGCTACGCCGGTCCCGCCGGGCGTGATTGGACGGCGGCCGACCTGGCCGGAAAGCGGATCGCCACCGCTTATCCGAACCTCGTCCGAAAAGACTTGGCCGCCAAGGGTATTGACGCAACCGTGATCCGGCTCGACGGGGCTGTGGAGATTTCGGTGCAACTCGGGGTGGCCGACGCCATCGCCGACGTGGTGGGCTCGGGTCGCACCCTGAGCCTGCACAATCTGGTGGCATTCGGTGAGCCGCTGTGTGATTCGGAGGCGGTGCTCATCGAAGGCGCCGACCGGGACGGCGTGGAGCACAGCGAGGCACGCGATCAGTTGGTCGCCCGGGTGCAAGGCGTGGTATTCGGCCAGCAGTATCTGATGCTGGACTACGACTGTCCGCGTGCAGTGCTGCACGAGGCCACCGCGATCACGCCCGGACTGGAGTCGCCGACCATTGCTCCGCTGGCGGATCCGGAATGGGTCGCGGTCCGTGCGCTGGTGCCGCGTCGCGGCGTCAACGGCGTCATGGACCAGCTTGCCGCCATCGGGGCCAAAGCGATTCTGGCGTCCGATATCAGGTTCTGCCGATTCTGACCGCGGTAATGCCCCGTCGTGCCGTTGCTGTGTTAGCGTCCGCGGTGGGCTGATTGCCGGTGTCATCCGTGGGCGGTCTGCCGTATCGTCGCCAGGCTGTTCTTCTGTACCCGGAAGGGATTGCTGTGACGCACGTACTCGTCCTCGTCTTGGCTTTGTTGATCGGCGTGGTCGCCGGGTTGCGATCGGTGACCGCTCCCGCGGCAGTCTCCTGGGCCGGCTACCTCGGCTGGTTCCCAACGCTGCAGCACACCTGGGCATCCTGGGTGGGCAACATCGTGACGGTGGTGGCCCTCAGCGTCCTTGCGGTCGCCGAACTGGTCAACGACAAGCTCCCCAAGACGCCGCCGCGCACCGCCGCGCCGGTGTTCGCGGTCCGCATCATCCTGGGCGGGTTCGCCGGTGCGGTGATCGGCACCGCCTGGGGCTACAAGTTCGGCGGACTCGGTGCCGGCGTTGTCGGTGCGGTACTGGGTACGTTGGGTGGCTTTCACGCGCGCCGTTGGCTGGTAGCCGCCAGCGGCGGCCGCGACCTGCCGATCGCACTACTCGAGGATTCGGTCGCCGTGTTGGGCGGATTCGCCGTCGTCGCATCGGCGGCCGCGCTATGACGCAGCGGTTCGACTCGATCATCGTCGGTGCCGGCCAGGCCGGCCCGCCGCTGGCCGGCCGCCTGACGGGCGCAGGTCAGCGGGTCGCCCTCGTGGAGCGCAAGCTGATCGGCGGCACCTGCGTCAACAACGGCTGCATCCCCACCAAGACGCTGGTGGCCAGCGCCCACGCGGCCCATGTGGCCCGCCGCGGCGGCGAATACGGGATCGGCACGGGAGCGGTCAGCGTGGACATGGCGAAAGTCAAGGCCCGCAAAGACGGCGTCATGCTCAATGACCGCAAGGCCGTCGAGGACTGGTTGGAAAGCATGGACGGCTGCACCGTGTTCCGCGGGCACGCCCGATTCGAGGATGCGCACACGTTGCGAGTCGGTGATCAACTCCTGCAAGCTGACCGGATCTTCCTCAACGTCGGGGGCCGCGCCGTGGCGCCCGACATTCCCGGGCTTGCCGACGTCGAGTTCCTCACCAATGTGTCCATCCTCGAACTCGACACGCTGCCTGAGCATCTGGTGATCGTCGGCGGAAGCTACATCGCGCTGGAGTTCGCTCAGATGTATCGCCGCTTCGGAGCAAAGGTGACCGTCGTGGAGCGCGGCCCACGCCTGGCCTCCCGCGAAGACGAAGACGTCTCGGTCAGCATCAGGGAGATCCTCGAAGCCGAAGGCATCGATGTCGTCGTCAATGCCGATGATGTGCGACTTATCAAGCGGGACAATGGCTTCGGTGGCTTCGGTGGCTTCGAGCTGACTCCCAGTGCCGGTGCCGCAACCATTGCGGGTAGTCACCTGCTGCTGGCGGTAGGCCGGAAACCCAATACCGGCGACTTGGGCCTGGATGCGGCCGGTGTTCAGACCGACGCCCGCGGCTACATCGTGGTCGATGACCAGCTCAAGACCAACGTCGACCACATCTGGGCGCTGGGCGACTGTAACGGCAAGGGCGCCTTCACCCATACGTCGTACAACGACTTCGAGATCGTCGCCGCCAACCTGCTCGACGGCGACTCGCGTCGTGTCAGCGACCGCATCCTCACCTATGCCCTCTATATCGACCCGCCGCTGGGGCGCGCCGGAATGACCGTCGCTCAGGTTCGTGCGTCGGGCCGCAAGGCGCTGGTCGGTAAGCGGCCGATGACCAAAGTCGGCCGGGCCGTGGAAAAGGGTGAGACGCAAGGCTTTATGAAAATCGTGGTCGACGCGGACACCCACCAGATCTTGGGTGCGGCCATCCTCGGCGTCGGGGGAGACGAGGTCATCCACGCCATCCTGGACGTCATGTCGGCAAAAGCGCCCTACACCACGCTGTCGCGGACAATGCACATCCACCCCACGGTCAGCGAACTCGTTCCCACGATGCTGCAGGAGATGGAGCCGCTCGCCTAGGACGGCGCTGATCTAGCGGCCCGAGTTGTAGAACGCAACTGCGACTTCCCATCAGCCACATCAGGCTGCTCGGGTTTGGGGTGTTGGTCGTGTCCGCCTCACTCGGAAATTTATGGTGACCACGAATGCTGGTGGTCAACGATGTCGTCTTGCGCAGTCTTGGCTGCCTGGCTCTGTTTTCGGCACACCTTGGGCTCTGTTTTTCGGCACGCCGATACCGTACCTTCGCTCAACCCTCTTGTGATGGCAGGCGTTCGGATATGTCTCACGTGCTGACCGAGTCGGCTGTCATGCCGCTGCATCGAGTGTGCACTGGCGGGTCTGAGAGTGTATGCAGGGCGGGAAAATCCACGGTCGGCCCGCCCTGACGGCACACTCGGCGCCGTCAGCGCAGACTCGGCGCCGCCAGCGCACACTGGGCGCCGCCAGCGCACACTGGGCGCCGTCAGCCACGCACCCAACCGCACCAGCACGCGATTTCCATCTGCCCACACCGGGGCGCAGCCCCACAACCGCTTTCGGCGATAATTCCATTGGGTCCCTTAGCTTGTCGCTGAAAGGCGGGCATTTCTGATGAGTCAACGCGCATCGGGTCGGCCAGAGACCAATGTGAAAGATGTGATTGCCGGGCCCGGGCCTCCGCTGAGCGCGGTGGCTGAAGCAGCACCATCGGACTAGCCCGGCACCCGGCGCTGGACGAGGAGCGTCTGAGCCGAGGTGCCGATGAAGCCGGCCTTGTCGTAGACCTCCGCGGTGGTCACTCCCACGCCATCCGGCCCGACCGATGCGCGAGCCCGCAGCGCGAAATCGTCGCCGATCGGAAGCCGATGCAGGTGCACCACGGTGTCGGTGTTCATGAACACGAACTGATTCGGGTCCAGGACCGCACCGACACCGTTGGCGCAGTCCACCACGACCGCCAGCCGCTGCAGCGCCGTGGTGGGGTGGGTGTCGACGATGTGGGCCATCGGGGTGAACCAGGAGACGGCGCCGGATTGGCCGTCGGACTGTTGTGGACGCCAGTTGATCGCATCGAAATAGCACCCGGCATCGGCGAAGACGGCCGGAAGGGGCTCGGCGGGTCCTTCCTGCAGCGGCGGGTACCGCGCTGCTGCGACGTCGGCGGTGTCACTGACCGCCAACAGCCAGGCCGTCACCCGGGCCACCACCCTCGCGGGTCCGCCCTCGCGGTCGGCGTGCAGTTCGGCGACCATCAGGCAGACCCGCGAGCCCGGGCGTTCCACCCAGGCTCTGGCCCGCACCGGGGCCACCGGGATGGCCCCGAGGATGTCGAGGTTGAGCCTGCCGATCCGTAGCCCCGAGCCCGCCGACAGCTCTTCGATCAGCTTTGTCAGCAGGGCCAACGGAGGTGAGCCATGCTGGATTTCGGGATTCCAGTTGCTTCGCGTGTAGTCGGTGGAGTCAAAGGCCTGATAGTCACCGTCGCCGCCGAGGCGGCGGTAGAAGCAACCGTTCATGCCGCCGGTTCGGTCGGGCGCGAAACGGTGTCGGCGCCGGCGTAATCCGGCCAGCCGGGGTATGGCGGCGGCGTCCCGCCGAAGGCCGGGCAATGCGCCTGGTGCGGGCACCAATCGCACAGCCGCGACGGATTCGGACGGAAATCTCCTGATTTGCCCGCGGATTGGATCGCGCGCCAGATTGCCATCAACGTCTTCTCGAAACGCAGCAGTTCGTCACGGTCCGGCGAGTAATCCAGTACCTGGCCGTCAGCCAGATAGATGAGTCGCAATCGGGCGGGCAGCACGCCACGCGACCGGAACAGCGCCACCGCGTAGAACTTCATTTGGAACAGGGCTTTGAACTCGGCCAGCGCCCGCGCGGCCGGCGGCGCCTTACCCGTCTTGTAGTCGACCACCCGCACCTCTCCGGTCGCGGCGACGTCGATCCGGTCGATATAGCCGCGCAACAGCGTGCCGTCGGCCAGCTCCACCTCCACGCGTTGCTCGCAACATTGCGGGTCGAACCGCGTCGGGTCTTCCAGCCGGTAATACCCGGACAGTAAGGCGCGCGCCTCGTCGAGCAGTTGTTGTGGTTGCAGTTCATCGGCCAGGTCCGGCCCTCCGGAAAGCACCAGCTCCCAGGCGGAGTCCACGAGCGACCTCGCGGTCTCCGGGCCGCGCTGTACCGCGGGCAGGGCGTAGAGCTGCTCGAGTGCGGCGTGCACCACCGATCCGCGCAGCTGGGGTGCCGACGGGGCCTCGGGTAACCGGTCGATCGCCCGGAACCGGTACAGCAGCGGACATTGCTTGAAGTCGGCCGCCCGCGACGGTGACAGCGCCGGCCGGATCCCCAGATCCGCGCGCGGTGTCGGCTGGTCCGTCATGCCCGCAGCCTAGGACCGGACACTGACAACCCCGGACACCGGTTACAGCGAGTCGGCTGGCACGCTTGACGGCGTGTCAGCAACCGGTCCCTTCGCCGCCGGCGAACGCGTGCAGCTGACCGACGCCAAGGGGCGGCACTACACGATGGTGCTCACCCCGGGCAGCGAGTTCCACACCCACCGCGGCTCGATCGCCCACGATGCGGTAATCGGGCTGCAGCAGGGCAGCGTGGTCAAATCCAGCAACGGCGCGTTGTTCCTGGTGCTGCGCCCGCTGCTGGTCGACTACGTGATGTCGATGCCGCGCGGGCCGCAGGTGATCTACCCCAAAGACGCCGCTCAGATCGTGCACGAGGGCGACATCTTTCCCGGCGCCCGGGTGCTGGAGGCGGGTGCCGGGTCCGGCGCGCTGACCCTGTCGTTGTTGCGGGCGGTCGGGCCGGAAGGGCAGGTGATCTCCTACGAGCAACGTGCCGATCATGCCGAACACGCCCGCCGCAACGTGACGACTTTCTACGGCGGGGCTCCGCAGAACTGGCGGCTGATCGTGTGCGACGTCGCCGACTCCGACCTGCCCGACGGTTCGTGCGACCGGGCAGTGCTGGACATGCTGGCGCCGTGGGAGGTGTTGGACTCGGTGGCGCGGTTGGTGTCGGCGGGCGGGGTGCTGGTGATCTACGTGGCCACCGTCACCCAACTCTCCAGGATCGTCGAGGCGCTGCGGGCTCAACAATGTTGGACCGAACCGCGGTCGTGGGAGACGTTGCAGCGCGGCTGGAATGTCGTCGGGCTGGCCGTGCGGCCGCAGCATTCGATGCGCGGTCACACCGCGTTTCTGGTGGCTGCCCGCCGGCTGGCGCCCGGAGCCGTCGCTCCTGCGCCGCTTGGTCGCAAGCGCCCGGGACGTGACGGTTAGTCTTGCTAATCGTCACTGCGGTGCAGACTCCGGCGCACCGACAGCAGCTCGAACTCGGGGTGTGCGGCTACCAGCCGTTCGGCAGCGTCGAGGACGTCGACGGCGTGGTTGCGGTCCCCGGAAACCACGGCCACTCCGATGCCCGCGCGTCGGTAAAGGTCTCGCGACCCCGTCTCGGCGGCCGACACGCTGAACTTGCGTTGCAGCTCGGCGACAACGGGACGAACCACCGATCGTTTTTGCTTCAGTGATCGCACGTCACCGAGCAGCACGTCGAACTCGAGCCAGCCGATCCACATCTGCGCGCTCAGCCGGACGGCGTCGGAGAGGGCGGGTTGGGCTCCGGGGCCGGTGCGGGGCTGGGTTCTGTTGCCGGCACAGCGGCCGGCGGCGGGCCGGGACCCGGTGACGAGACTCGAGAACTGCTGAGGGCCAACAACATCTCCGCGGTTCGCCGGGATAGCTGCCAGCCGCCCTGGTCGGGTTTGAATTCCATCGGGAAAGTGAATTCGTGATTGTCGGGTTTGGCTGTGGTGACGACGATGGTGACCGTCACGCTGGACGGGTCCACGTCTGACCACGCGACGTTGCTCGCCGCGAAACTCAGTGGCAGGTAGCCGCCGTCTCGGGCAGCGGTGGTGAACCGGTCCAGGGCGGCTGCCGTCTCCGGGGATGCGCCCTCGACGAGGTTTACCTTGTCGGCTCCGGCAACCGCCGTGTCGGCCAGCCTGGACAACACCTCGACCAAGGCGTCGGCCGAAGGTAGGGAAGCGGCTGGCCTTAGCGCGACCGCGGTGGACGTGGTGGGCAGCACCGACGGTACAGCGGACGTCGCGGACTCGTGCCGTGAACACCCCGCGAGCCCCGTCGCCGACACGATGGCGACGACGCTCGCGGCCATGCAGGCTCTGCAGAGGTGGCGGTGCATCCAGTAGCCCGCCCGGCTATCGGCGATACACGGCGAGTCGCGGAAAGGAAGCCCACACTGCAATGGACGTCACACCGCCGGCTCCGGCACCGACGCGAGCGCCGGCCGCGCTGGCCGTGGCAAGAGATTTCACGGTGGCGGCGCTCCTTTCGATCGGGCCGAGTGGAAGCCGAGATTACCAGCGCGAAACAACTTGTTATTTCCGGCGGCATTTGGTTCCGCACATGAACTCGCCATGGCCGGTAGCGTTGAGGTATCCGCCGCACCCCTCCCGGTGCGGGAAAGGAGGGCAACATGGCTGAATCAGAGCGTTCTGAAGCATTCGGGACACCCCGCGATATGCCCCTGCCCAGCACCGATGCTGCCGAACTGGAACAGCTGCGGCGTGAAGCCGCGCTACTGCGCGAACAACTGGAGAACGCGCTCGCACACCAGAGCCCGTCGCGACCCGCCCGCGATGTGCATCAGCTCGAAGCCCGTATCGACTCCCTTGCCGCGCGCAATTCGAAATTAATGGAAACTCTTAAAGAAGCCCGCCAGCAATTGCTGGCGCTGCGTGAGGAGGTCGACCGGCTGGGGCAGCCGCCCAGCGGCTACGGCGTGCTGCTGGGCACCCACGACGACGAAACCGTCGACGTCTTCACATCGGGTCGCAAGATGCGCCTGACATGCTCTCCGAACATCGACGCCAAGTCCCTCAAGAAGGGCCAAACGGTCCGGCTCAACGAGGCGTTGACCGTCGTCGAGGCCGGCAGGTTCGAATCGGTAGGCGAGATTTCCACCTTGCGTGAGATCCTCGCCGACGGTCACCGGGCCCTGGTGGTCGGCCACGCCGACGAGGAACGCATCGTGTGGCTGGCCGAGCCGTTGGTCGCCGAGGACCTGCCCGACGGCGCTCCCTCTAACGATGGGGCTCTCAACGACGACACCCGCCCGCGCAAACTGCGCCCCGGCGACTCGCTGTTGGTCGACACCAAGGCCGGGTATGCCTTCGAGCGCATCCCCAAAGCCGAGGTCGAGGACCTGGTGCTGGAAGAGGTGCCGGATGTCAGCTACGAGGACATCGGTGGCCTGACTCGCCAGATCGAACAGATCCGCGACGCGGTGGAACTGCCCTTCTTGCATAAGGAGCTGTACCGCGAGTACGCGCTGCGCCCGCCAAAGGGCGTTTTGTTGTACGGCCCGCCCGGCTGCGGTAAAACCTTGATCGCCAAGGCGGTGGCCAACTCCCTGGCCAAGAAGATGGCCGAGGTTCGCGGCGACGACGCCCGCGAGGCCAAGTCGTACTTCCTCAACATCAAGGGCCCCGAACTGCTGAACAAGTTCGTCGGCGAGACCGAGCGCCACATTCGGCTGATCTTCCAGCGGGCCCGGGAGAAGGCCTCCGAAGGCACGCCGGTGATCGTGTTCTTCGACGAGATGGACTCGATCTTCCGCACCCGCGGCACCGGGGTCTCCTCCGATGTCGAGACGACGGTGGTCCCGCAGTTGCTCAGCGAGATCGACGGGGTGGAAGGGCTGGAGAACGTCATTGTGATCGGCGCCTCCAACCGCGAGGACATGATCGACCCGGCGATCCTGCGGCCCGGACGTCTCGACGTGAAGATCAAGATCGAACGCCCGGATGCTGAAGCGGCGCAAGACATCTTCTCGAAGTACCTGACCGAGGCGCTGCCGTTGCACGCCGACGACCTCGCCGAGTTCGGCGGCGACCGCACCGTCTGCATCAAGGCGATGATCGAGAAAGTCGTCGAGCGTATGTACGCCGAGATCGACGACAACCGGTTCCTGGAGGTCACCTATGCCAACGGTGACAAGGAAGTCATGTACTTCAAGGACTTCAACTCCGGGGCAATGATCCAAAACGTCGTCGACCGGGCGAAGAAGAACGCGATCAAGTCGGTGCTCGAGACGGGGCAGCCCGGCCTACGGATTCAGCATCTGCTCGACTCGATCGTCGACGAGTTCGCCGAGAATGAGGACCTGCCCAACACCACCAACCCCGATGACTGGGCGCGGATTTCGGGCAAGAAGGGCGAGCGGATCGTCTACATCCGCACCCTGGTCACCGGCAAGTCGTCGAGCGCCAGCCGGGCTATCGACACCGAGTCGAACCTGGGCCAGTACCTGTAGCGCTTCAGGCCATCACCAGCGAATAGCTGTTGGCGAGGTCGTCCTGCAGGACGCGGGCGGCGCGGGCGGTGGTGTCGATGCGCAGCTCGTCGGTGAGCCTGCGCGGCTGATAGGTCCACCCGCTGGGCAGGTTCAGCCGGTCCGCCAGCTTGGCTAGGTCGGCTCGGGACAGGTTGGGGTCGACCACCTGGCTCCAGGTCTGCATGACCCAGCGCTGCCCTGCGGGGTCGTGCAGTTCGTAGATCTCTTCGCCGGCGTTGAAGATGAAGACGGTGTTCCGGCTGACCTGGTTGACGGTGTAGGGTGCGGGGTTCATCGACGACAACAAGACCGTGGCCTGCCGGAGCATGTCGATCCCGCCGAAGCTCTTGACCACCGGCGGACCCTGAGGCGCCTTTTCGATGGCGTTCATCAGCCAGTAGCGTGGACCGTTGAGCAGAGCGGCCGCGGCACCATGTTCGGTAGCGATCGCCTTCGGGTCCAGTGCCGACCACAGCTCGGCGGGACAGTCGTTGAGCGGGAAGCTGTTGTAGACGGTCGCCTGCGGACCTGCCTCGCCGGGGGTGACCAGAAGTACTTCGCCATAACGCTTCCCGGACAAGTCGGCTGGCGGTTCCAATACGACTGCTCCGTCTTCGGTGGTGGACATCAGGCGAAATTAATCACTGGGGTCAGCGGCGTCAACACTGGACTTGCCGGCGATGCTGGCGCGATAACGGTTACGGGCGATCAAGGTGGCATGGAGATCGCAGATCAGGGGGTCGACGAACATGGTGCGGTATTCGGCGTCATCGACCGCGCGGGCGCTGATGTACATGAAGGTCAACGCGCCCAGGAAGAGGCACAGGTGGATCAGCGAATCCGGCACCGGAAACGTCAAACCTGACACGGACGAGCTGCTGGGCGCGCCTCGGGTCCATTCATCGAGCAACGCCGAGCTCAGCACGATCAGCCCGAGTGTCACGTAGATCACCGCGGTGAGCAGTGCCACCACCATGATCTGCACCAGTTGTGAGACGGCCAGCACGAAGACCATGTTGATGCGTTCTGTCCTGGTCAGCGGCGGGCTGCGGACAGCATCTGGCATCGTCGCAAACGGTGTGTCGGCCAGCTGTTCGCAGTCTCTGGGCAGCGCCGCGGGTGACTGCAGCATGGGCCGGACGCGCTCCTTGGTAGCCGAGACGACGAATGCGGCCGCGATGCTGAGCAGAAAACCGATGGCGAGTCCCAGTCGGCCCGCACCGATCGTGGCGGCCATCAGCCAAATGTTGCCGTTGAAGAACACCAATGTGGTCAGTAGTACGACCGGCAACGCCCGGACCGCCAAAGCCCCCATCATGGCGAGTTGCGAGACGGTGGTGCGCAGCGCCCAGCCGACTACCGATCCGACACCAGTGGCGGTCAGCAGCAGCACGACTGCCGTGAAGATCGCTGCGTCCGGCAGACGGGACGGGTCTGTTTCGATGACGATCACGACGCTCACGATGCTGAGCGCTACGGTCGCCGCGATCGCACGTTTACGGCTGTCCGACATCCGAGACACCAGCCAGCCGACCATGACAATCGGAACGGGTGCCAGCGCGACGAGCGTCAGAACGACCCAATCTCGCGGGGTGGGGTTCTCGCCGATGTTGACATCTTCGCCGTTGGTGATCAGGAACAACGGGAAAGTCCAGCAGTGAAGCGCCGCATATGCCGCCAGGGCGGGCGCCGACCTGGACCACAGCCGTCGCCAACGGGACCGCCTCGTCAGCACAGCCGGCAGGCCGCGCTGCAAGAACCAGCTTTCAGCCGCGGCAATCGCCGGTGATTGGCGCGTCGGAAGGCGGCCCGGGGAGACTTTCATGCCGGCTTACCCTAGTCCTCAAATAAGCGAGCCGGACCCGTCACGCCGGGTGCAGTGGCGAAATGCGTAGACCGGGTGCCTAATTCAGGTGGCTGCAGATCAGTCGCTCGGTCTCGTTTCCGTCGATGACGCCGTCGCTCCGTTTGTGCATGTAGTCAAAGATCGTCGATTCGGCGATTTGGACGGTCTGGCCCGCATGCAGGCCCAGGCTGCTGCCCGGCTCGTTGACGAGGAACCCGGTGATCGCGTCATCGGTCCAGCTCGCGACCTCCACCCCACATCCACTCCCGGATGCCACCCACCTTCGAAGGGGGCTTTCAGGTCCAGGAATTCACCGGGTGCCAGCCCGTCATCGCGTGCCGCCTAGCGTGAACATCCTCACCGGTCCCGCGATCAAAGGTGAGCTCGAGGAGCCGGTTGTCGGGATCACCGTCTTCGGGCGTCCCCACTTTCAGGGTGAGCGGCGCCGTCTCGGTGCCAGCGGAACTAATGGGCGGAGATCGAGATCAAACTCTCCGCGCCGTTGGACGACGAATCTGGACGACGAATCCGTCGGTGATCACCTGACACAACGAACTGACCAGATCTCCGACCTGCGGGCTGACCGACTGCGGCAACTGGTTCACCACGACGTCGGGCAGTCCGAATTTCGCCATGCCGGGCGTGACCACCCGCATATGGCCGCCGGTCTAGCGCGGCCTGGGTGGCTTGCAGCGCCGCCATCTGCTGCGGGCTCACTCCGTGACTGCCGATTGCCCGCCTCCTCAACGGCCCGCTACGCGGGCCGCCTCGTCGCCGGGCTAGCCCGATTGCCCGCCTCCTCAACGGCCCGCTACGCGGGCCGCCTCGTCGCCGGGCCTAGCCCGATTGCCCGCCTCCTCAACGGCCCGCTACGCGGGCCGCCTCGTCGCCGGGCCTAGGCTCTAAAGCATGCAACGGATTATCGGCACGGAGGTCGAGTACGGCATCTCATCGCCGTCGGACCCGACCGCCAACCCGATCCTCACCTCGACGCAGGCGGTGCTGGCCTATGCCGCTGCCGCCGGCATTCAGCGCGCCAAACGCACCCGCTGGGACTACGAGGTGGAGTCGCCGTTGCGGGACGCCCGGGGCTTCGACCTGAGCCGTACGGTGGGCCCGCCGCCGGTGGTCGACGCGGACGAGGTGGGGGCGGCCAACATGATTTTGACCAACGGGGCGCGGCTCTACGTCGACCACGCGCACCCCGAGTACTCCGCGCCCGAGTGCACCGACCCGCTCGACGCGGTGATCTGGGACAAGGCCGGTGAGCGGGTGATGGAGGCGGCCGCGCGCCACGTTGCCAGCGTCCCCGGCGCTGCGAAACTGCAGCTCTACAAGAACAACGTCGACGGCAAGGGCGCATCCTACGGGTCCCACGAGAACTATCTGATGTCTCGCCAAACGCCGTTCTCGGCCATTATCGCCGGGCTCACCCCGTTTCTGGTATCCCGCCAGGTGGTGACCGGCTCCGGCCGGGTCGGTATCGGGCCCTCCGGCGACGAGCCGGGATTCCAGCTGTCGCAGCGCGCCGACTACATCGAGGTCGAGGTCGGGCTGGAGACGACGCTGAAACGCGGCATCATCAACACCCGCGACGAACCGCACGCCGATGCCGACCGGTACCGGCGGCTGCACGTCATCATCGGCGATGCCAACCTTGCCGAAACGTCGACCTACCTCAAGCTCGGCACCACGGCGCTGGTGCTCGATCTGATCGAAGACGGGGTTGACCTCACCGATCTGGCGTTGGCCCGGCCGGTGCGCGCGGTCCATGCGATCAGTCGTGATCCCTCATTGCGCCAGACCGTGGCCCTGGTGGACGGCCGTGAAATGACCGGTCTAGCGCTGCAACGGGCGTATCTGGACCGGGTGGCCAAGCTGGTCGACAGCCGCGACCCCGACTCTCGGGCGTCCGACATCGTGGAAACCTGGACGCACGTGCTCGACCTGCTCGAGCGCGACCCGATGGAATGCGCCGAGTTGCTGGACTGGCCGGCTAAGCTGCGGCTGCTCGACGGTTTCCGGCACCGGGAGAATCTGAGCTGGTCGGCTCCCCGGTTGCATCTGGTCGACCTCCAGTATTCCGATGTCCGGCTGGACAAAGGCCTGTACAACCGCTTGGTGGCCCGCGGTTCGATGAAGCGGCTGGTCAGCGAACACCAGGTGCTCGAGGCGGTGGACAACCCGCCCACCGACACGCGGGCGTACTTCCGCGGCGAATGTCTGCGCAGGTTCGGTGCCGATATCGCCGCCGCCAGCTGGGACTCGGTCATTTTCGACCTCGGCGGTGACTCGCTGGTGCGGATACCCACGCTCGAGCCGCTGCGGGGCAGCAAAGCCCACGTCGGCGCGCTGCTGGAGTCCGTGGACAGCGCCGCCGAACTGGTGGAACAACTCACCAGCTGAGATCCGTTAGCACGGCAGGGAGCGTAAACACGGAAACGTCGGCGCTGACCGGTACTGTTAGAGAAAGACCAGCGGGCGTGCGGTACGGCGCCCGCGGCCTGTGAGCAGGCCATGACGAGAGCAGGAGGCGGCGATGGCTCAGGAGCAGACCAAACGTGGCGGTGGCGGCGGAGACGACGACGACTTCGCCGGCAGCACTGCTGCGGGCCAGGAGCGTCGCGAAAAGCTGGCCGAGGAAACGGACGATCTGCTCGATGAGATTGACGACGTGCTCGAGGAGAACGCCGAAGACTTCGTCCGCGCGTACGTCCAAAAGGGCGGACAGTGACCTGGCCGTTGCCTGATCGCTTATCCCTTAAATCGGCACTTTCCGGATCCGCTGTAGACCTCTCCTCATTCGCTGACTTCTTGCGCCGCCAGGCGCCGGAATTGTTGCCAGCAAACCTCGGCGTCGGCGTACCATCCGCCGGTGCACAGCTGCCGCACGGCACTACCATCGTCGCGCTGAAGTACCCCGGTGGCGTCGTCATCGCCGGGGACCGGCGCTCGACCCAGGGCAACATGATCGCCGGGCGCGACGTGAAAAAGGTGTACATCACCGACGACTACACGGCCACCGGCATCGCCGGCACCGCAGCGGTCGCCGTCGAGTTCGCCCGCCTGTACGCCGTCGAACTCGAGCACTACGAGAAGCTCGAAGGGGTGCCGCTGACGTTCGCCGGCAAGGTCAACCGGCTCGCGATCATGGTGCGCGGCAACCTGGCGGCAGCGATGCAGGGCCTGGTGGCGCTGCCGTTGCTGGCGGGCTACGACATGCATGCCTCCGACCCGCAGACCGCGGGGCGGATCGTCTCGTTCGATGCCGCCGGTGGCTGGAACATCGAGGAAGAAGGCTACCAATCGGTGGGCTCGGGATCGATCTTCGCCAAGTCGTCGATTAAGAAGCTCTATTCTCAAGTCACCGATGCCGATTCCGCGTTGCGGGTGGCGGTGGAGTCGCTCTACGACGCCGCCGACGACGACTCGGCCACCGGCGGCCCGGATCTGGTCCGCGGCATCTACCCGACCGCGGTCACCATCGACGCCGACGGTGCCACGGACGTGCCGGAGAGCCGGATCGCCGAGCTGGCCCGGGAAGTCATCGAAAGCCGTTCGCGCGCTGACACTTTCGGTCCAAATGGCGGTGAGAAGTGAGCTTCCCATATTTCATATCGCCTGAGCAGGCGATGCGCGAGCGCAGCGAGCTCGCGCGTAAGGGAATCGCGCGCGGCAAGAGTGTGGTGGCGCTGGCCTACGCCGGTGGTGTGGTGTTCGTCGCGGAGAACCCATCGCGGTCACTGCAGAAAATCAGCGAACTCTACGACCGGGTGGGCTTTGCCGCCGCGGGCAAGTTCAACGAATTCGACAATCTGCGCCGCAGCGGCATCACATTCGCCGACACCCGCGGCTACGCCTACGACCGCCGCGACGTCACCGGCCGCCAGCTGGCCAATGCCTACGCGCAGACGCTGGGCACCATCTTCACCGAGCAGGCCAAACCCTACGAAGTCGAGCTGTGCGTGGCCGAGGTTGCCCATTACGGCGAAACCAAGCCGCCCGAGCTGTACCGGATCACCTACGACGGATCGATCGCCGACGAGCCGCATTTCGTGGTGATGGGCGGCACCACCGAGCCGATCGTCAACGCCCTCAAGGAGTCCTACGCCGAAAACGCCGACTTGCACGACGCGTTGCGAATCGCGGTGCAGGCGTTGCGGGCGAGCAGTGCCGACACCTCAGGTAACGGTCCGCCCGCCCTCGGTGTGGCCAACCTGGAGGTGGCCATCCTCGACGCCAACCGGCCGCGTCGGGCTTTTCGCCGGATCACCGGCGCCCAGCTGGAAACGCTGCTGCAGAAATCGGATGCCAAGGCCTCCAAGGTCGCTAAGGCATCCAAGGCCGTCAAGGATTCCAAGGACTCCACGGACGCGAAATCGTCGGAGTAGGCGAGGACTAGGCGGCCAGCTGCTTGGCCAGTTCGGCTTTGCTGGCGCCCGGCTCTCGGGCACGGGTAGGCGCCCTCAGCAACCCGGCTAGCCCACGGCTAGCCCATGGATTTGGGGAATACGCAGCAGTGGCACCCGGAGCGAGATAACATTTGCTCCTGCCGATTCATCCATTGCGACCGGCCCGCCATGAGATGGGAGGTCCCAGATGTCGTTTGTGATCGCGGCGCCGGAGGCGTTGCTGGCGGCCGCCAATGATTTGGCCGGAATTGGATCGGTGATCAGCGCGGCGAACGTGGCGGCGGCGCTGCCGACAACGGGCGTGCTGGCCGCAGGCGCCGATGAGGTGTCGACGGGCATCGCGGGAATCTTCGGTGCGCACGCCCTGAGCTATCAAGCCGTCAGCGCGCAGACGGCGGCGTTTCATGACCAGTTCGTGCGGGCCTTGACCGCCGGTGGGGGTGCGTATGCCAGCGCCGAGGCGGCCAACGTCCAGCAGAATCTGCTGAATGCGGTGAACGCGCCCGTCCAGGCCCTGGTGGGGCGACCGCTGATCGGCGACGGCGCCGACGGCGGGACCGTCGGGGGGGTTGGCCAGCCCGGCCGGCCCGGCGGAATCCTGTACGGCAACGGTGGCAACGGCGGGGACAGCACGAGCCCCGGTGTCGCCGGTGGTAACGGCGGGGCGGCCGGGCTGATCGGCAACGGCGGTAACGGCGGCAAGGGCGCCGCCGGCGCGGCCGGCCCAGCAGGTGCGGCTGGCGGCGCTGGCGGTAGCGGCGGCAACGGTGGCGCCGCTGGGCTGCTGTATGGCAACGGCGGGGCCGGCGGGGCCGGTGGGAACGGCGGGACGGGTGGCCCCGACGTCGGCACCGGGGGCGGCGCCGGCGGCCAGGGCGGCGCGGGCGGCTTGGGCGCCGCGGCCGGGTTGATCGGCAACGGCGGGGCCGGCGGGGCCGGTGGTGATGGCGGGGCTGGTGCGCCCGGGAGCGGCCTCTTCAGCGTTGGTGGCAGCGGTGGCAATGGTGGCTTCGGTCAGTTCGGCGGCGGCGGTGGGCTGCTGTACGGCAACGGCGGTGCCGGTGGCGCCGGCGGCCACGGCGGAAGCTTCGGCGCCGGCGGTTTCGTGAACGGCTTCGGCGGCTACGGCGGCAGCGGCGGGCTAGGCGGCGACGCCGGGCTGTTCGGCACCGGCGGCGACGGCGGCGACGGCGGCGGTGCCGGGGCCGGCTCGCATTTGCTTCCGCCGGGCAGCCACGGCGGGGCCGGCGGGGCCGGCGGGTGGCTGTACGGCGACGGCGGCGACGGCGGGAGCGGCGGTGACGGCGGGCTGCCGTTCATCGGGACAGGTGCCGGTCGCGGCGGCGACGCCCGGCTGATCGGCAACGGCGGCAATGGCGGCAGCGGCGGGGTCGGCGCGCCCGGCTCCGTCAGCAGTGGCGGCATCGGCGGCAACGGCAACCCGGGCGGCGACGGCGGCAACGGTGGCTGGTTGTACGGCAATGGTGGCGCCGGCGGGGCCGCCGGCCAGGGCGGGCCCGGCACCACCGGGGCCGGTGGCACCGGCGGTACCGGCGGTCGCGGCGGCAACGCCATTCTGATTGGCAACGGTGGCGCCGGTGGGGCGGGGGCGGCCGGCGGACCCGGCATTTCGATCGGGCTCGCTGGGCCTGGGGGTAACGGCGGTACCCGCGGGCTGTTGCTCGGTCAGCCCGGCGCGCCCGGCCCACCCGGCTGAGGCAAACCGCCGCACTTGACAGCATGCTGTCAATGATCTTGATGCTATGCTGCCAAACATGCGGACGACGGTGACGTTGGACGACGACGTCGAGCAGTTGGTGCGGCGACGGATGGCCGAGCGGCAGGTGTCCTTCAAGAAAGCGCTCAACGACGCCATACGAGACGGCGCCTCCGGCCGGCCCGCGCCGCGCCGGTTCAGCACGCGCACGGCAGACTTGGGTGTCCCCGCGGTCAATCTCGACCGGGCCTTGCAGCTTGCGGCCGACATCGAGGACGAAGAACTCGTGCGTCGTCAGCGACGTCGGTCATGAGCGCCGCTCTCCCCCGCAAGCGGGTGGGGGTACCTCCCACTTGTGGGGGCGCGCCGCCACCTCATCGCTTCGCTCTGCGTCGGCGTGGGTCATAGCGGTTCATGAAAATCGTCGACGCCAATGTCCTGCTGTATGCGGTTAATACCGCCAGCGAGCACCACAGCCCGTCCCTGCGCTGGCTCGACGGCGCGCTATCCGGTGGCGACAGCATCGGATTCGCGTGGGTCCCCTTGTTGGCGTTCGTGCGGCTAGCGACCAGGCAGGGGTTGTTCCCCCGCCCGCTGTCTCCTGACGACGCGATCGGTCAGGTTGCCAATTGGTTGACTGCACCGAGCGCGGCACTGGTGAATCCGACCGCCCGACACGCCGACATCCTGGCGAGGATGCTGACACACGTGGGAACGGGCGCCAACCTCGTCAACGATGCTCACCTGGCCGCGCTCGCCGTCGAGCATCGCGCCAGCATCGTGTCCTACGACAGCGATTTCGGGCGATTCGCCGGCGTGCGCTGGGATCACCCGTCGGCGCTGCTGTGACGGCATCCGAGGGGAGTTGGGATGGTCAGAACGGCGGTGGCATGTCGCGCTTGGCGAAATGGGCGTCGTTTGAGGGCGCGTTCGCTGTTGATGCGGTGGGCGGCCGCTCGGGCGGGTGAGCCCGAACACGGATAGCCACGGTGTGCTCGAGGTCGCAAAACTCCGCGGGCTGGTCGCAACCGGGGAACCGGCAGGTCATGTCCCAGACGCCGCAGGCCGAACATGCGTGCGATCCGACTCCCGGGCACTGACAACAAGACGGTCCGCTGGTCCGCCGATCTGCCCGACGCCTGTCGTCGTCGCAGAATGGGCGCGGCTTACTCACCGCTGCGTCAAGACAACCAGTACCCTCGATTACGTGCAGCGACGAATCATGGGCATCGAGACCGAGTTCGGTGTCACCTGCACCTTCCACGGCCATCGTCGGCTCAGCCCCGACGAGGTCGCGCGCTACCTGTTCCGGCGGGTGGTGTCCTGGGGGCGCAGCTCCAACGTTTTCCTGCGCAACGGCGCGCGCCTGTATCTCGACGTGGGCAGTCATCCCGAATACGCCACCGCCGAATGCGACAGCCTGGTACAGCTGGTCACCCACGACCGGGCCGGCGAATGGGTGCTCGAGGACCTACTCATCGACGCCGAACAGCGCCTTGCCGACGAGGGCATCGGCGGCGACATCTACCTGTTCAAGAACAACACCGATTCGGCGGGCAACTCCTACGGCTGCCACGAGAACTACCTCATCGTGCGGGCAGGCGAGTTCTCCCGGATCTCCGACGTGCTGCTGCCCTTCCTGGTCACCCGCCAAATGATCTGCGGGGCCGGCAAGGTGCTGCAGACCCCCAAGGCGGCCACCTTCTGCTTGAGCCAACGCGCCGAGCACATCTGGGAGGGCGTCTCCAGCGCCACCACCCGATCACGTCCGATCATCAACACCCGTGACGAGCCGCACGCCGACGCCGAGAAGTACCGGCGGCTGCACGTCATCGTCGGCGACTCCAACATGTGTGAGACGACCACCATGGTGAAAGTGGGCACCGCTGCGCTGGTGCTGGAAATGATCGAAGCGGGGGTCGCCTTCCGTGATTTCTCCCTGGACAACCCGATCCGCGCCATCCGCGAGGTCAGCCACGACGTCACCGGCCGCCGGCCGGTGCGGCTGGCCGGCGGGCGCCAGGCCAGCGCGCTGGACATCCAGCGCGAGTATCACGCCCGCGCCGTTGACCACCTGCAAAACCGGGAACCCAATACGCAGATCGAGCAGGTCGTCGACCTGTGGGGGCGCCAGCTCGACGCGGTCGAGAGCCAGGATTTCGCCAAGGTGGACACCGAGATCGACTGGGTGATCAAGCGCAAGCTGTTCCAGCGCTACCAGGACCGCTACAACATGGAGCTGTCCGACCCCAAGATTGCCCAGCTGGACCTGGCCTACCACGACATCAAACGCGGGCGCGGTGTCTTCGATCTGCTGCAACGCAAGGGTCTGGCGGCACGAGTCACCACCGACGAGGAGATCGCCGACGCGGTCGACCACCCGCCGCAGACCACGCGCGCGCGGCTGCGCGGTGAGTTCATCAGCGCCGCGCAGGCCGCGGGACGGGATTTCACCGTCGACTGGGTGCACCTCAAACTCAACGACCAGGCGCAGCGCACGGTGCTGTGCAAGGACCCGTTCCGTTCGGTCGACGAGCGGGTCAAACGGCTGATCGCGAGCATGTAATTCAAAGCTAATGGCGACCTCGAAAGTCGAACGGCTGGTCAATCTCGTCATCGCGCTGCTGTCCACTCGCGGCTACATCACCGCCGAGAAGATCCGCGCCACCGTTGCGGGCTATGCCGACAGCCCGACCGCCGACGCGTTCTCCCGGATGTTCGAGCGCGACAAGAACGAACTGCGTGACCTCGGCATCCCGCTGGAGGTCGGCAAGGTGTCGAACCTGGACGCAGGCGAGGGCTACCGCATCAACCGCGACGCCTACGCGCTGCCGCCCGTCGACCTGAACCCGGACGAGGCGACCGCCGTTGCCGTCGCCACCCAATTGTGGGAGTCGCCGGAACTGATCACCTTGACCCAGGGCGCGTTGCTCAAGCTGCGGGCCGCCGGAGTGGACGTCGATCCCTTGGACAGCGGGGCGCCGGTGACCATCGCCGCCCCGGCCGGGCTGACCGGGCTGCGCGGATCCGAACATGTGCTGGGAATCCTGTTGTCCGCCATCGACTCTCGGCAGGCGGTGCAGTTCCCGCATCGGTCGTCGCGGGCCGAGCCCTACACCACCCGCACGGTCGAACCGTGGGGGGTGGTCACCGAGCAGGGCCGTTGGTATCTCGTCGGCCATGACCGGGACCGCGACGCCACCCGCGTTTTCCGGCTGTCGCGGATCGGTGCGGAGATCACCCCGATCGGCCCGGTCGGTGCGGTCGCCGTGCCCGACGACGTCGACCTGCGTGGCATCGTGGCTGAGAAGGTCACCGAGGCGCCGACGGGTATGCGGGCCACGGTCTGGGTCGCCGGCGGGCGGGCCACCGCGCTGCGCCGAGCCGGGCGACCCGTCGGGCCACGGAGACTGGCCGGTCGCGACGGCGACGTGATCGAACTCGACATCGGATCCAGTGACCGGCTGGCGCGCGAGATTGCCGGCTACGGAGCCGACGCGATCGTCTTGGAGCCGGCCGCCCTGCGCGACGACGTGTTGGCCCGATTACGTGCCCACGCCGAGGCAGCGCTATGACTGCGGTGTCCACCCGGCTGGTGCGGCTGCTCAACATGGTGCCGTACTTCCAGGCCAACCCCCGGATCACCCGCGCGGAGGCCGCCGCCGACCTCGGGGTGTCGGCCACGCAGCTCGAAGAGGATCTCAACCAGCTGTGGATGTGCGGGCTGCCCGGCTATTACCCGGGAGATCTGATCGACTTCGAGTTCTCCGGGGACACCATCGAGGTGACGTTCTCGGCGGGCATCGACCGGCCGTTGAAGCTGACGTCTCCGGAGGCCACCGGTCTGCTGGTGGCGCTGCGGGCGCTGGCGGACATTCCGGGCGTCGTCGATCCGCGGGCGGCCCGCAGCGCGATCGCCAAGATCTCGGCGGCGGCCGGCGCGGCCGGCGCGGCCGGCTATGACAGCACGGTTTCGGCCGCCGACCAGCCGGCGCCGGCCGAGCACGCGGCGGCGGCGACGGTGCGCGCCGCGGTGCGCGACAAACGGGCGCTGAGCATTGACTATTACTCGGCGTCGCACGACACCCTCACCACCCGGACCGTCGATCCCATTCGGGTGCTGCTGATCGGCGGCCACAGCTACCTGGAGGCCTGGTCGCGCGAGGCCGAAGGGGTTCGGCTGTTCCGGTTCGACCGGATCGTCGACACCTGGGAGCTGGACGAGCCGGCCGCGCCCCCGGAACCGGCGCTGCAGGCGCCGCCGGACACGGCGCTGTTCGACGCGGATCCGTCGCTGCCGTCGGCGGCGCTGCGGGTGGCGCCGTCGGCGTCGTGGATGTTGGAGTACTACCCGATACGGGAGGTGCATGAGCTGCCCGATGGATCCTGTGAGGTGGCCATGACCTATGCCTCGGAGGAGTGGATGACTCGTCTGATGCTGGGCTTGGGCTCCGATGTGCGGGTGCTGGCGCCGGACTCGCTCACCCGGCGCGTGCGGGCGGCCGCGGAAGCCGCAGTGCAGGCCTACCGGGCCGCTGTGCAGGGGTGACGGCGCGGCCAGGCGGCTTGGCGGCTCTGCTGCGGTAGCATCGGGGTCAACGTCTGGAGGTAATCAAAGTGGGCAGTCTTAGTCCGTGGCACTGGGCGATCCTCGCTGTCGTGGTGATCGTGCTGTTCGGCGCCAAGAAGCTCCCCGATGCGGCGCGGTCGTTGGGCAAGTCAATGCGCATCTTCAAGTCCGAGATCCGGGAAATGCAGAGCGAGACCAAACCGCAAGCGCCTGCCATCGAAACGAACACGGCAACCAACACGGCAACCAACCCAACGCCGGTGCAGTCGCAGCGGGTCGAACCTCCGGCCAGTGCCGAGCCGGGTCACACCGAGGCGCGGCCGGCGTAGCCCGGCACCACCGTCTCGGCGCCCAAGCGTCACCGATCGAACGTGGGGAATGGTTTCCGGGCCTCAGCGCGTGCCGCCGCTGTTCTCAAGCGGCTGAACCCTCGCAACAGGCGTAGCCGCGTCAATCCTGACGCGACGATGTCACTGGTCGATCACCTGACCGAGCTGCGGACCCGGCTGCTGATCTCGCTGGCCGCCATCCTGGTCACCACGATTTTCGGGTTCATCTGGTACTCGCATTCGGTGTTCGGGCTGCAGAGCCTGGGGGAGTGGCTGCGCCATCCCTATTGTTCGTTGCCGCAGTCGGCGCGGGCGGACATCAGCGCCGACGGGCAGTGCCGGCTGCTGGCCACCGCCCCGTTCGACCAGTTCATGTTGCGGCTCAAGGTCGGGATGACGGCCGGCGTCGTGCTGGCCTGTCCCGTGTGGTTCTACGAGCTGTGGGCGTTCATCACGCCGGGGCTGTACAAGAAGGAGCGCCGCTTCGCGGTGGCGTTCGTGATCCCGGCGGCGGTGCTGTTCGTGGCCGGTGGGGTGCTGGCGTATCTGGTGCTGTCGAAGGCGCTGGGCTTCCTGTTGACCGTCGGTAGCGACGTCCAGGTGACCGCGCTGTCGGGTGACCGGTATTTCGGCTTCCTGATCAACCTGCTGGTGGTGTTCGGGGTCAGCTTCGAGTTTCCCCTGCTGATCGTGATGCTCAACATGACGGGCATGCTGACCTATGAACGGCTCAAGTCCTGGCGGCGCGGCCTGATCTTCACCATGTTCGTGTTCGCGGCGGTGTTCACGCCCGGGTCGGACCCGTTCTCGATGACCGCGCTCGGGGTGGCGCTGACCGTGCTGCTCGAGTTGGCCATCCAGATCGCCCGGGTGCACGACAAACGGAAAGCCAAGCGGGAGGCGTTGATTCCCGACGACGAAGCGTCGGCCATCGATTCGCCCGAGCCGATACCGGCGCCGTCGGTGATCGGCGGATCACATGACGACGTCACGTAGCGATCGCATCAGGGCGGTGGTGTGACAGATCTGCCCGAGCTGGCCCGGTTCGCTGCTGAGCTGCCCTTTTCGCTCGACGACTTTCAGCAGCGGGCCTGTGCCGCTCTGGAACGCGGACACGGGGTCCTGGTGTGCGCGCCGACTGGGGCCGGCAAGACGGTGGTCGGCGAGTTCGCCGTGCACCTGGCCTTGGCGGGCGGCGGAAAATGCTTCTACACCACGCCTTTGAAGGCCCTGAGCAACCAGAAGCACACCGACTTGACGGCTCGCTACGGCCGCGACCGGATCGGACTGCTGACCGGAGACCTCTCCGTCAACGCCAATGCGCCCGTGGTGGTGATGACCACCGAGGTGCTGCGCAACATGCTCTACGCTGATTCGCCTGCGCTGCAAGGACTTTCCCATGTGGTGATGGACGAGGTGCATTTTCTGGCCGACCGGATGCGGGGCCCGGTATGGGAAGAGGTCATCCTGCAACTGCCCGACGAGGTGCGGGTGGTCAGCCTGTCGGCGACGGTCAGCAACGCCGAAGAGTTCGGCGGCTGGATCCAGACCGTGCGGGGTGACACCACGGTCGTCGTCGATGAGCACCGGCCGGTGCCGCTGTGGCAACACATTCTGGTGGGCAAGCGCCTCTTCGATCTGTTCGACTACGACGCCGACGCACAACGGCCGCGGGTCAACCCGGATTTGGTGCGCCACATCGCCCATCGCCGCGAGGCAGACCGGATGTCGGACTGGCGCAGTCCCCGCCGGCAGGCGGGAAGAGGCGACAACGGCCGGTCGCGTTTCTACCGGCCGCCCGCCCGGCCGGAGGTGATCACGAAACTGGACTCCGAGGGGTTGTTGCCGGCGATCACGTTCGTGTTCTCCCGGGCCGGTTGCGACGCCGCCGTCCAGCAGTGCCTGCGCTCCCCGTTGCGGCTCACCAGTGAGGAGGAACGCGCCCGCATCGCGGAGGTGATCGATCACCGCTGCGGCGACTTGGCCGACGCCGACCTGGCCGTACTCGGCTACTACGAGTGGCGCGAGGGGCTGCTGCGCGGTCTGGCCGCCCACCACGCCGGGATGCTGCCGGCCTTCCGGCACACCGTCGAGGAGCTGTTCGCCGCCGGCCTGGTCAAGGCGGTGTTCGCCACCGAAACGTTGGCACTGGGCATCAACATGCCGGCCCGCACGGTGGTGCTCGAGCGGCTGGTGAAGTTCAACGGTGAGCAGCACCTGCCCCTGACGCCGGGGGAGTACACGCAGTTGACCGGCCGGGCCGGCCGGCGCGGTATCGACGTCGAGGGTCATGCCGTGGTGATCTGGCATCCCGCCGACAGCACCAGCGAGCCGGCCGAGGTGGCCGGCCTGGCATCCACCCGCACCTTTCCGCTGCGCAGCTCGTTCGTCCCGTCGTACAACATGACGATCAACCTGGTGCACCGGATGGGCCCGCAACAGGCGCACCGGCTGCTGGAGCAGTCATTCGCTCAATACCAGGCCGACCGGTCGGTCGTCGGACTGGTCCGCGGCATCGAGCGCGGCAAACGGATGCTCGACGAGATCGCCGCCGAACTCGGCGGCCCGGACGCGCCGATCCTCGACTATGCCCGGCTGCGTGCGCGGGTGTCGGAGCTGGAGCGCTCGCAGGCCCGCGCGTCCCGGTTGCAGCGCCGGCAGGACGCCAACGACGCGCTGGCCGCGCTGCGCAAGGGGGACATCATCACCATCACCCACGGCCGGCGCGGCGGGCTGGCGGTGGTATTGGAGTCCGCCCGCGACAGCGCCGACCCGCGGCCGCTGGTGCTGACCGAAAACCGCTGGGCCGGGCGCATTTCGTCGGCCGACTATTCGGGCGGGGTGCCGCCGGTCGGATCGATGACACTGCCCAAACGGGTCGAATACCGCCAGCCGCGGGTGCGCCGGGATCTGGCGTCGGCGCTACGCTCGGCCGCCGCGGGCCTGACCGCGCCGGCTGAACGCCGCGGCAAGAAACGCACCCATCATGACCCGGACCTGGAGTCGCTGCGCGAGCAACTGCGCCGCCACCCCTGCCACCGCCTTCCCGATGTCGAGGTTCAGGTTCGCCAGGCGGAGCGCTATCTGCGCATCGAACGGGACAATGCGCAGCTGCAGCGCAAGGTGGCCGCCGCCACCAACTCGTTGGCGCGCACCTTCGACCGGATTGTGGGTCTGCTCACCGAGCGTGGGTTCATCCATGGACCGCCGACCGACCCCCAGGTCACCGACGACGGCCGGTTGCTGGCACGCATCTACAGCGAAAGCGACCTGTTGGTGGCCGAGTGTCTGCGGACCGGCGCCTGGGCGGACTTGAAGCCGCCCGAGTTGGCGGCGGTCGTCTCGGCGGTGCTCTACGAATCGCGCGGTGGTGACGGGCCGGGTACGTCGTCGGGGGCAGAGGCGCCGACACCGCGGTTGCGCCAGGCGCTGGGCCAGACCGCGCGGCTGTCGGCGGAGCTGCGTGCCGATGAGCAGACGCACCGGATCAGCCAGAGCAGGGAACCCGACGACGGCTTCGTCAACGTCATCTATCGGTGGGCACGCACGGGTGACCTGGCGGCGGCATTGGCTGCCGCCGATGCCACCGGTAGCGGTTCTCCTTTGCTTGCAGGTGATTTCGTGCGCTGGTGCCGGCAGGTGCTCGACCTGCTGGACCAGGTGCGCAACGCCGCCCCGGACCCCGAAGTGCGCGCTGTCGCCAAGCGCGCCATCAACGACATCCGGCGCGGCGTCGTCGCAGTTGACGCCGGGTAGGCTGGGCCGAAGCTACGGTTATGTCCGGAATGTGACCGCAGGGAAACAGGAGATGCGATGAGCGGACCGCAGGGATCAGACCCCAGACAATCGTGGCAACCGCCCGGGCAGGGCGATCATTCCTCGGACCCGACCGCGACCGGGTCACCTTGGCAGCAGCAGCCGAGCCAGGATGCCACGTGGCAGGTTCCGGCTTACACACCCGCCGAGTATCCGCAGTACCAACAGCCGGTGGACCCGGCGTATCCGCAGCAGTATCCGCAGTCCACGCCCGGCTACGGGCAGCCCGACTTCGGTTCACAGGCCACCCAGGTCGGTCCTACTCCGCAATACGCGCAGCCAGGGCAGTACGGGGCGCCGCAGTACGGCCAGCCGGCCCAGTACGGTCAGCCGGGTCAATACGTACCGCCGGGCCAATATGGCCAGCCGGGCCAATATCCCGGGCAATACGCTCCCTACGACCAGGCGGCCAAGGGCTCCAAGCGTTCGATGGCGGTCATCGGCGGTGTCGTCGGCGTGATCGCGGTGCTCATCATCGGCGTCGTCTTGGTGCTCGGGTTTTGGGAGCCCGGGTTTTTCGTCACCACCAAACTGGACGTCAATAAGGCGAACGCCGGCGTCCAGCAGATCCTGACCGACGAGACCAACGGCTACGGCGCCAAGAACGTCAAAGACGTCAAGTGCAACAACGGGGTCAATCCCACCGTCAAGAAGGGCGCAACGTTCGACTGCAGCGTCAGTATCGATGGCGCGTCCAAGCGCGTGACGGTGACGTTCCAGGACAACAAGGGCACCTACGAGGTCGGCCGGCCGCAGTAGCTGTCACGACGGGAGTTCGTCCAGCGCCTTCTGCAGTCGCCCGATCGATGACCCGACGCCGAATCGCGTCGCCAGCTCGGCGGTGCGCGCCGGGTCGGCGGCGGCCAGCGGTAGTGAGTCGGTGGGCGTTGAAAGCTTGACCGGTGCGTCGGTGGCCACCCGCACCACCGAACCGGCGGCCTCGATATAGGCCTGCGCGCCAAGCAGTTTCGTTCGTAAGCCGTTGGCCATCCCCGACTTGGGATCGTGTACGGCCGCCAGGATCTGATCCAGCGAGCCGTGCTGTGCCAGCAGGGCGGACGCCGTCTTCTCACCGACGCCGGGCACTCCGGGCAATCCGTCGGAGGGGTCGCCGCGCAGCAGCGCCAGTTCGGCGTAGGCCGATCCGGCCCGATCCGTCGGCAAGCCATAGCGTTCGGCGACCTCGGCGGGCCCGAACAAGGTGGCCTTGGACAACCCGCGACCGAGGTAAAGCACCCGAACCGAGACCGGCTCGTCGGTCACCAGCTGCAGCAGGTCGCGGTCGCCACTGACGACGACCACCGGATCGTGGCGTTCCCGCGCCGCCAGCGTGCCCACCACGTCGTCGGCCTCAAAGCCCGGTGCCCCGGCCGTCGGGATCCCGAACGCATCGAGCAGCTCCATGATCATGTCGACCTGAGGGGTCAGCTCGTCGGGCACCTCCTCGACGTCGGGCTGGCCGGCGGGCTCCGCTTCAGCGACGCGGTGCGCCTTGTAGGACGGGATGAGGTCTACCCGGAACTGTGGCCGCCAATCCAGGTCCAGGCACACGACCAGCCGGCTGGGCCGCTGCTGGGTGATCACCACCGCCATGGAGTCGAAAAATCCGCGCACGGCGTTGACCGGGCGACCGTCCGGCGCGGTGATCGACGATGGCACGCCGAAGTACGAGCGGAACCACATGCTGGCGCCGTCCAGTAACAGCAGGGGTGCGGGCATGCGAGCCATCCTGCCAGGCCGGCCAGCCGCGGTTAGCCTGGCTGCCATGGACTCTCGCCGATTCGATGCCGCCGTTTACGCGCGACGTTTGGCAGCGGCGGCAGCCGCGGCCGCCGACGCCGGCCTGGCCGGTCTGGTGATCACCCCGGGCTATGACCTGCGCTACCTGATCGGCTCGCGGGCGGAGACGTTCGAGCGGCTTACCGCGCTGGTGCTGCCGGCTTCCGGTGAGCCAACCATTGTCGTGCCGCGGCTGGAGCTGGCCACTTTCGCGGAGTCTGCCGATGCTCTGGGGCTACGCGTGCGGACCTGGGTCGACGGCGACGATCCCTACCGACTGGTGGCGGCCGCGTTGGGCGACGGCCAAGCGAGTGCGGTCTGCGATTCCATGCCGGCGCTGCATCTGCTGCCGCTGGCCGAAGCGCTGGGCGCGCTGCCGGTTTTGGCCACTGATGTGCTGCGCACGCTGCGAATGGTCAAGGAGAAGGCGGAGATTGACGCGCTGCGACGGGCGGGTGCGGCCATCGACCGGGTGCACGCCCGGGTGCCGGAGTTCCTGATGCCGGGCCGCACCGAGGCCGAGGTCGCCGCCGACATCGCCGAAGCGATTGTCGCCGAAGGACATTCGCAGGTGGCGTTCGTCATCGTCGGATCCGGCCCGCACGGCGCCGACCCGCATCACCGGTTTTCGGATCGCACACTGCAGGTCGGTGACATCGTCGTCGTCGACATCGGTGGGACCGTCGAGCCCGGATACCATTCCGACTGCACCCGCACCTACAGCATCGGCGAACCTGATCCGGCTGTGGCACAACACTATTCGATATTGCAGCGGGCCCAGCGCGCCGCCGTAGACGCGGTGCGTCCGGGGGTGACGGCGGCGCGGGTGGATGCCGCGGCCCGTGACCTGCTGGCCGAGGCCGGATTGGCCGAGCATTTCGTGCACCGCACCGGACACGGCATCGGATTGAGCGTGCACGAAGAGCCCTACATCGTGGCCGGCAACGACTTGCCGCTGGCCGCGGGCATGGCGTTTTCCATCGAGCCAGGCATCTATTTCCCGGACCGCTGGGGGGCGCGCATCGAGGACATCGTCGTCGTCACCGCCGACGGCGCGCTGTCGGTCAACAACCGGCCGCACTCGTTGGTGGTGGTGCCGGTTTGATGTCACTGGCGCCGGGTAGGTTGGCGTCGTGTCGCTGTTGGATCTGACCCTGCTTCCGTTACGTATCGCCCGCCAGGTCGCCGACGCGGTGGTGCACCCGTCGCCGGCGCCCCCTGCTGACCTGGTCGTGGTCGACGGGATGCCCGAGGGCGCGCCGCCCGCCGCTCGGCGGCCCGAGCCGACGCTTCCAGCGCCTGCGGGATGGCCGTTCGGCGAGCAGTTTCCGCGAACCTGCGGGGCTGCCCGCATGGCCGGCGGGGCACTGTTTTGGACAGACTTTCTTTACGACGACCACGGCGCGACGGGTCTGCCGGTCGGAGCCCTGCAGATCCAGGCGCCGCCGCGGGGCACCTACGTGTATCCCAGCGGGCCCGCGGCCGGCAACGGCGCCGACATCTTCCGCGTCGCGATCGGGCTCACCGAGACCCACACCTGGTGGCGGGTCGACTGGAACACCTTGGTGGATGCCACGGTCCCGATCGCGCTGTTCACCTTCGACACCGATCGGGGCCGGACCGCGTCCGCGGTGTGGCCGGCCGGGGCCGGGGTGCGGTCGGCGGGTATCGATATGGCCCTGCTGGTTTCGGGTCGCAGCGCCCGGCTGATCGACCTGACCACCCAGGTTGCGACGCCGGTCGAGCACAGCGTCGACCTGCCGGCGCGGTCGTTTCTGGCGCAGGTGCCGCGGTCGGTGCTGGAGCCGGCCGGGACGTGGACGGTTCGGCTGGCCGCGGGGTTGGCCAACGCAGCGGGGGACGGGTTCGCTGATGTGCCGGCCGAGCGGGGCGCGCTGCCCGGTCAGCCCAACGTCTACAACGTCGCCTTCCGCACTCACACGCAGGAGCAGCCGCACCTCAACTTCTGGTCCGATGCGTCCCAGGCCGAAGCGCTGACCAGCGGTGATGTCTCCGAGTTCGCGGTGGCCGTCGAATGGGACCGCCTTGCGGCCCGCGAAACCACGTCCGAACCGGTGATCACCGGACCGTCGACGCGGTGGTACGTGTCCTCGATTGAGCTGGGCCAGGGCGTCGCGGCGGGGACCGTGCTGGACACCGACCCGCAGTTTCTGGGTCGGGTGCAGCCGTATTCGGTGTGCCTGCCGTCGACGTACGCGCCGGGCCGGGCGTTGCCGCTGACGCTGTTGCTGCACTCGCTGGCGTTGGGGCAGACCCAGTTCGCCGCGATCGACCCCCGCTTGTTGCACGAAGTGTGTGAGACCCGCGGCTCGGTGGTGGTGACGCCGCTGGGTCGAGGTCCGTCGACCTGGTACTTCGACGCCGGTGAACTCGACGTGTGGGAAGTGTGGGCGCGGGTGGCCGAGCAGCTGGACACCGACCCCAACCGCACCGTCGTTTCCGGCTACTCGATGGGCGGTTATGCGGCCTACAAGCTGGGGCTGACGTACCCGGAGGTGTTCGCTCAGGCCGTGGTGCTGGCCGGGCCGCCGACATGTGGGGTGCGGCTGCTGCCGAACGTCGACATTCCCGCCGATCTCAACCTGGACTCGCACTGTGCCCGCGAGGGTGACACCTGGGAGCTGCTGGCCAATGCCCGCTGGCTGCCGTTCGTGATCGCCCACGGGTTGCTCGACGAGTTGGTGCCGTTTTCGTCGGCGGCCGAGCAGGTGCTGGAACTGGACAGGTTGGGTTACCGCTACCGGTTCACCGTGTACCCGCTCGAGGATCACGTCGCCTGGGTGCTGCAGGACAAGTTCGACGATCCGATCGCGCACATGGGAACCGGTGTGCGCCAATCGGATCCGGGCCACATCACGTTCGCGTGGTATCCACAGCTGGTGCGTGCGGACCTCGGCATCGGGCCGCATCAGCTGTGGTGGTTGTCGGAGCTGACCGCCGATCCCGCGGTGACGGCCCGGCGCGGAGCCACCGCGGAAGTCGACGCCCGCTCCTATGCCCGTCCGGATCCGATGCACAGCATTCGCCGGCGCCGCGGCTTCGTCCCGCACTTCGACCCGACGCCCGGGTTGTACACCGAATTGGATTGGCGGGTAACCGGTCCCGCCGACGCGCTGCCGTATCTGACGCTGCGGCTCACCGGAGTCGCCAGCCTGACGGTCGATGTCGCACGGGCGGGGCTGGCGTCGTTGCCGTCGTCGAGCATTGCGGTTGCGTCTGACTTTGCCGCGCAGATCACTCTCGGTGGTTTGCCGGACGGCGTGCAGGTGCGGCTGGATGGTCAGCCGGCCGGGTCGACGGTTGCGGTACCGGCTGGGCGGCACCAGATTTCGTTGGTGCGGACGGGTTAGCGAGCGCGGCTGATAGGTGAGCTTCACTGGCCACGAAGCTGGTCTTTGATGCTGAACCCGTTGCTGTCGGTGCGGTGGTTGTTCATATTGCGGCATTCGCCGGAAAGCTCGATCGCCCCATCGGCGCCGAGAAATGGACTTATTCCGATAGTTGCCATGACACCATCTTTGTGAACCACCGTTCCGAACAAGTGCTGTCCCGGCGGCGCGCCGGACGACCAACCGTGAGCCACCATCGTCGCCGCAACTTGCTCGAAGTAGCTGCTGTGGTCGATGCCAAGCGGAACGATGAAGGTCATGTCGACCCGACCACGGTAGGGTGGATCGCCCTGATCGTTGCAGGACTCCCAGCTGAATCCTCCTGAAACATCTTGCAGCCCTGCTATTTTTGCGATCTGCTTGGCCGGCTCGATCACCTGGGCCATGGCCTGCTCGTCAGAGAGGGGATGTTCGGGGTGGTCAGCATCGTGCGCAAACGGATACATCAGCGAACAACCTCCCAACACGAAAACCAACGTCAGCGGCCATGCCAGACGTTCTGGCCATCGCCGGAATCGATCATTCGAACTCATCGTCATTGGTGATGGAGCTCGCCGCTAGACAAGCACTGCCTATGCGGCAAAACCGTTGCGGGCACGGGTTTATCCCGCATTCAGCTGGTCCTTGATGTCGTACCATTTGCCATCGTGGCGGTGAGCACCCATGTTGCGACATTCGCCAGAAAGCTCTACCGAGCCCCACTGTTTGCCACCAGAGTGCACGCCGATGATCGCCATTACGCCGTCTTTGTGAATTACGCGACCAAAAGCATGCAGCCCAGCAGGTGGGCCATCTGACCAACCCTGGGCGATCATCGCCCTAGCGATCCGCTCAAAATAGGTTTGAGGGTCGACACCCACCGGCATGTCGTATCCCATGTCGACACGTCCTCGGTAGGGTGGGTCGCCCTGATCGTTGCAGGATTCCCAGCCAAATACCCCTGAAACATCCTGTAATCCAGCCACTTTCGCAATTTGTTTGGCAGGGTCGACCACCTGCGCCATGGCCTGCTCGTCGGAGAGCGGATGTTCGGGGTGGTCAACATCGTGCGCAAACGGATACATAAGCGAACAACCTCCCAAGACTAAAACCACCGTCAGCGCTACGACCGCAAGCCGCAGCAGGCCTGACCTGAGGCAATTACTTGAACTCGTGGTCATTGGTGACTGAGTCCCCTGGCCGGTCCCATTCCGGGTCGACGGTGACAGGAGTTTGGATCTCGACATGCGGCAGCGGAATCGTTCCGAACGGCGTATGCACCTGCGTCGGGGTAGAGATTCGTTCTTCGGCTCGGTGGGGTGCCAGCATTCCTTCTCCTGCGAGATTGTTTCCGTGGCCGACGGCAATTTCAGTCATGTTGTGCAGCGCCTCGCTGCCCATGTTGTAGTAGTGCGAATGATCATTGAACCAGGGGGTAATGTCATGCGTGCCGGCTACTTCGGCGCGGAATCGCACTGAGCCGAAACCGTCGTGAGCGGGGTCGCCGCCCAGTCCCGCTAGTGGCCCGAGCGGGTAGTCGAGTGCGTTGTTGACCCAATTGGGCACGGCGCTACCTGATTCTCCGATCCAGCTGATCGCGTCGGTGGAGGCGGCACCCACGTAGACGTTTCCGCCGTTGAGGTGGAAGTCGGCGGCGCTATGCGCCAGATCGGATCCTGGGCAGCCGATCAACACGGCGTCGTTGGCGCGCAGACCACTGTTTGCGAACGCATCGGCGACTGTCGTCGAACCGTATGAATGCCCGATGACGGTGACGTGAGACGGGATGCCACCATCGTGAGTAACCGCCAAGCCGTTGACGTCGGCGGCCAGCACCGCGCCTCCCTGGCGCGCCATCCAGGGTGTGCCGACCTGTTGCAGTTTCGACGGGTCGGTCACGGCCGCTTCGGGATTCTGGAATTCAAACTCGGGAGCGTCATAGCCCATCCAGGCGATCACTGAGGTGGGATGGGTCGGGTCAGCTTTGGTCGACTGCTCGAAGAGATTGATGGCATCGTTGTGCCCGTCGTACAACCAGCCTCCCTTTACGCTGCTGTTGGTACCGGGCACGATGACGGCGATGTTCGGCGTTTTATCCGGGTTGCCGATTGCGATCGCCGCCCTGCCCTTGCCGTTATACGCCAACGGATCGTAGGCCCACAGCATGACAGGCCTCGGCTTCGCGGGGTCCCCGCGATCATGGTTTAGGCCCTCGTTGGTCTTCACCGCGTTCTGATACCTGGTGATGTCTGCAGCGGTCAGGCCGTACTTGCCGGGGTTGCTGAAAACATCGTTGCTCACGTTGTTAAGCGCGTTTCCACGAAGGCTATCGGGTGACAGTCCATGCTGTCCGGCGGCATCTTCGACCCGGCGGAGGTCGTCGTTCATCACCGCAAGGTTGACCTGGCCGCGCACTTCGGCCGGAATGCCATTGAGGTTGCCCAACTCCTGCGGGTGGTGATCGACCAACAGTCGTCTTTGCTCGTCGCTGAGTGAATCCCACCAGCGCTTGACCTGCTCTGGACCGGTGTCAGGCGGTGGGATCAAGAGTTCGTCGGCTATTGCGACCTCTGCCGGGTCGACGCCGTCGGCGCGAAGATTGCCGAGCCCACTTTGCAAAATCGCCGAATAATTGTCGCGAATGTGGTTGAGCTGGGCCAGAACTGCCTGTGTTTCGGCAACGGCGTCGTCGCACAGCGCATTGGCCTCGGCCTGATCGTCGGCGGCGAGGGCCTCACCGATCTCGCAGTCGATATCCTCAAGGTCCTGCTCGAGCGCCGAGATGTACCACCCGGCGGAGCGCTGTGCCTCGGCCAGGGCAGCCGCAATATTCTCCAAATCGACAGCGATCCTGGGCAATTGCGCAGCCTGGAGCTTCAGCGACGTGGTTACGCGCTGCACCTCGGCAGAGTCGTTGATTGGGTGTTCGCCGTTCTCCCGGTTCCAGGCCCATTCGAAACGCCGCAGCGCCTGATTGAAGGCCGCGTCGGCCTCGGCCGTTGAGGCACCGGCGTCATGGAAAGCTTTGGCCAGATCGGAAATTTGCGCTGGACGACCTGCTTGGAGGCTCCGGTTGATCGCCCACGGATCGCCGCCGGCCTCGGCGATCAGCAGGGCGACGCTGATGCAGTGGAGTTGCATTGAATCACCGGATGTTTCGCGGCCTGACGTTTCTCGTTCCGCAGCCTATCCTTCCGCGGCGGCCGGCGCATTATTGTCCAGTTGCGCGTCGCGCGGATGACGCTGCCGGTGTCGACCAACATCACGAACTCATCCTAGCCAGCTGTGCGGTTGCAATGCTTGCAGTGCATCGGCCGCAGCTTGTCACACCACATCGAGCAGGGCCGCGACACGCTTTGCGTCGCCGCGGAACTGGGCAACAATCGCTGATGCCATTGCCGGCTGCTCCGCTCGCGCGTGCTCTTGTTTCGATCGCGCTGACTTCCTGGGGGTACTGGTCGATCAACAGGGCGTCGCTGCAAATTGCTGGGCGGATCCCGCCAACGCTTGGACTGGTCCTGGCGTCGGGATCAAGAGTTCGTCTGGTCGTCCCCTTGGGCCCAGTTCACCGCGACCGACGACCTGCGGTGAGTTGCCGACCCTCGCCACATCATTAGACTTCCCGAGGATGGAGACCGGTGAGCTGCGCGTCGATGTCTATCAGCTCAAAGCCTCGGCGAGCCAGTGGCGTGAGCTAAGCACTAGGTTCAGCGTTTTGGCATCACCGACACCGGGGCGGCCGTGTCAACCCACGACCGCGGCGGTGGGCGGCGCTCATACGGCGGTCGGCCTCGCCGCAGAAGTATTGACCATCCGGACCCAGGCGACGACCGGTGCGGTGGAGGCAGGTGCCGTGGAGTATGGCAGCAACGAAGTGACGGCGGCGGGGGAGATGGCGGCCGTCCGACCGCGGATGGTGTAGATGCTTCCGACCCTGTCGCAGCTTCAGGCCTGGGATACCGAGCATCTCATCGATGCGGCCCACTACTGGTCCAGGACCGCGGACCTGTGGGAGGACGTGTTCCTGCAGATGCGCAACCAGTCTCACACCATAGTCTGGGAAGGCGCTGGCGGTGAGGCGCTGCGAGCGCGAACCGGCGGTGATTTGGTGATCGTCACCGCCAAGGCCGACCAGCTGCGTCAGGCTGCGGTCATCGCGTGAGGGCGCCGGAACCATCGGCGCCGCCCAACGGCGGGTCATCTATGCCGTCCAAGACGCCAACGACGCCGGCTTCAACGTCGGCGAAGACCTCTCTGTCGCCGACACCCGAACCAGCCGCACCGCCGCAGAACAGGCATCTCGTCAGGCACAAGCACAAGCTTTCGCCGCCGACATCCGCCAACGCGCCACCCAGCTCGTCGGGGTCGAACACGAAGTAGGCGCCAAAATCACGACCGCGACGGCCGGAATCGCCACCACCTTCCCGGAAACACCCCACGACCACAAACCGCACGTCCAGGCCGTCGACCACACCTGGAAACAAGAGCCGCCACCGCCGCAGCCGCCGATGTCGCGTGAGCAAGCTGCCGCTGGGTTGAAGGATGTCAACCGGAGGATATGGGAGCACAACCATATCTATAAACCTTTATTTAGTCACTGCCTCCCAGCGATCCACGAAGAGCTGATTTCCATGTCGAAACCCAACTGCTTAACGCCGAAAAGCAACAATACCTAGACGTCTTACCGCAGCAGCACTCGCCCACGAATGTAATCGGCCCGGGCGGAGTCAACCTGCCCGGTGTTCCGCCTGGAGTTATCTCAGACACCCCGGCGAAATCTGGACAAGGTTGGATCTATTCGATAACGCCAAATCAACCAGGCATTGATCCACGCGTCGTATCGATCCGAGTCATGGAACCAACAGCCCAGTACCCCCACAGGTATTTGAATTACCTCAATATTATGGGTCAAGAAGTGGACCCGTTTACTGGTCGGACGGTGTCATCTTCAGATCCCTTTGCGCATATACCCGTGCCAAACTGATGATAGGATCTTTCATATGAACGCTTATTCGATTCGCGAACTTTATGAGTTCGCGCCGGAGGTCATGCTGACTACAGTTTCTAAGGCGAACCCATTAATCGAGCAGGGCGCTCTAAATGAAGCCGAGTTTATTGATATGCGCCTTTCGCCGCAGCGCTCGCGCGCCGGCGTTATCTTCGACATCCGATGGAGCGGTTTCGAGGGTTCAAATACTGCTCTCGTCGTGGTAACGGGCGTCGGGAAGGTCGCTTGGTCGAACGATGCCAGTCGCCAGCATCCGTGGTACTCCACACGAGGCTATTGGACACCGACAACGTCTAATATCCCTCCGCTGATCGCACGGAATGGTGGCGACATATGGGCAAGAGACGCGGATCGTCCCGGCACAGTCGCTGATCCAAGGGCGATGCCCGCCATTGAAAAATTGACCGAGTACGTCTTGAACTTCGATTGGTTGTCCCTGTCGGGACTAACCGCTCGGATCTACATCGGACACATCGATGGCCTAGACGGCGCGCCACCGGACATGACGGAGTTGTCCGATGCGGAAATAATCGCCGGATTCCCCCAGTGGGAATCAGTGATGGAGGTGCGCGAGCAGTACACGTATTCGCCATGAACCAGGCTCGTACGGCAAAACCCGATCGCTGCCGCCCTCTGGCGAAAGTCTCACGAATCGCCAACGTAAGCCAAGGCAATCCGACCGTGCCCGGCGGCGGACAGAAGGGAGTGATCACCATGTATCCCCTGGCAGGGGGTAGTGGAGTGGTAGAAATTGGGCCGAACTGGACCTGGACACCACCATGGGTGAACAACTATGTCCCCATCAACTGATCCGGCAGAAGGGCAGCGACAGTTCGCCGCCGATGTCCTGCAAAAGTTGTTGCGGCACATCGTGATTAAGAACGCTGACAATGCCGGGAGAGAAGTGCCGGGATACTACGTGTTTTTGGTTGGTTTCCCATGCGTGGACCGAAGGTCCCATGATGTACCTGGTGTACCAGGCGCCACCGTCAGAAATTACCTGGGGCCTTGTCCGTGACACCAGGAAGTCCCTCATAGATCCTGGGCCGTGGACCGACTTTGATGATCCGGCGTTGTATTACTACCTCCTCGACCTTGAAGAGGGCTGGTCAGGTCCGGTTTGCGGTGAGCCGCAGGATGATCTAGCGGGAGTTTCCGCCCTTGATGCCTGATCAGCGTTGTTTGTGCTGGTCAGTGGTGGTTTTTTGGGTTGGTG
>NZ_LQOX01000118.1 GCF_002102175.1 Mycobacterium gastri
CGCCTGGGCCGCCACGCCCGCCACTACCTCGCCGTGTTCGACCACGGCAAAGCCGTGGCGCTGTATCACAGCAAACGGCTGGCCTCACCGGGGCAGCGAATCGTCTTGTACGCCAGCGATCGTGGCTGCAGCGCCCCGGGCTGCGACGTCAAAGGGTATTACTGTGAAGTCCACCATGTGATTCCGTTCGCCGAGTCGCCCACCACCGACATCAACCAACTCACCTTCGCCTGCGGCCCCCACCACAAACTGGCCGACCAAGGCTGGACCACCCGCAAAAACACCCACGGCGACACCGAATGGCTCCCCCCAGCCCACCAAGACCGCGGCCAGCCCCGCACCAACACGTTCCATCACCCCGAAAAACTGCTCCGCGACGGAGACGACGACGAAACGGAACCCCCATAGCCGCCACCACAATTACATTGCAGCGCAACACCATACCGCGGCAGACGCAAACCACAGACAGGCCGTCAAACCTCCCTGCGCGGATCGGCACCACCAACGGCTTCAGCTCACGCCGCTGGCGCCGTGACTCACCAGCGGGGGGGTCGCAGCCTGACGCAGCACCATGATGGCGAGGGCAGGAGAGGTCCGGCACGGTACCACTAGGAGATTTGCCGATGTTTCAACGCCAGTGACCCACATCAGCCGTTGGTGGCCAATGATTCCAACGTGGTTCGCCATCCTCATACAGTTCAGCAAGTCCAGATCTGGCGAACCCGCCACCGACGACCAATTGATGCTGATTGCCGCAATGTCGCCCAGTCGCGTGGACAGCGCATCAATGAGGTCGGGAAGCTCCTGCGCTATCGAGGCCTTGTGCGGCCACCATCCCCCGTCCAATGGTGCACCCAGGTCGGTCGCCAAGGTGAGCCGCACCGGGCTGGCCACGCGGTGTCCGTGTACGGTCGCGTTCACGAAGCGTCCGTGGTTGCCAACGCCACCGTGCGGACAGTCCGGGCGGTGACACCAGGCTGCGCGGCCCACTCCCGGCCGCAGGGCATCAACGAAATCGTCACTGCCAGTGCGCTATTCCGGCATTGCTCACGGAGTTCCATCACGATCCGTTCGTCTAGGTGCGACCCGACACACGCATGTGAGGGACCGACAAACGAAGCCCATCAATGATCGTCACGTCCGCTGTGGTGACACCCGAGGATCCGGTTGTCTAATAAACGTTCACCGGAGACGCTACACCCCGCAGAGGCTCGAACCGCAGAATGTTTGAAATATATTGAGCCAAAGGCTAATTCGTCGATGATCAGGCGGGCGTGCGCTCGCGGTACGGGCTACCGCCACCCAACGTGCTACCTTGAGGGTGGATGTCGTTTCCGTGCATCCATTCTAAAAAGAAAGAAGTTGGAAAAGGTATGACACAGGGAACTGTGAAGTGGTTCAACAGCGACAAAGGCTTCGGTTTCATCGCTCCTGACGGCGGTGCAGAGGATGTATTCGTTCACTACACAGAAATACTCGGAAGCGGTTATCGGTCGCTTGAGGAGAACCAGCGGGTTCAATTCGAGGTCGGCCAAGGCGCCAAAGGACCCCAAGCGACGGGAGTGACACCCGTCTAAGAGACCGCTTCGTCAGGTGGGCCGGCAGGCAGTGTCTCGCCGGCCCACCGCTCGGTTGCCTGCACTAGCCTTTATCCGCTCGAGCGGCGTACGCTCTTGAAACCGGGACCAGCCAGGCCCCATACGAAGGGGCCAGTCGTGTCCGATAAGTCTCCCCGCCAATCTCTGGGCAAGAAATCCAGCCAGACACTCAAGCAGAAACGCGCTGCCAAGCGCGCCAAAGCGGAGCACACAGCCGCCCGGGACGATGCGCTGAAGCCGAAACGCCACTGAGACAGTGGCTTTTGCGGACATGACACCTCGTCGATAACGTATCCCACGTCGCATTTCTTGAGCTGAATTCATTGGCGCGCCAACTCTTTCGGCATAATTGCCGGTCAGCGCGCCGAAGCGCAAGCCGAACGCTGTAAACAGCCGGGTGCGCTCTGGTTGCCGACTGCGAGTAGTATCTGACCATCGGCGGTTCCTCACACGCGACCATCTGAGATTGCGTCATCACCGATAAATCGGTTTGGCCGGATCGCGGCCAAGACGGGAGCGTCGGATGACGCGAAAACGAGGCTCAACCATAACCGGTTCCCGGCACACGCCGCCGGAGAACACTCCCCGCTTGCGCTTGAAACCCAAGGCGCCCACTACCGGGTACGTCGATGGGGCATGGTGGCCACACTCCGACGATCTTCCAATTGAATTGCCGGATCTGCTAGCAGTACTGTCCGTTAGGCTCGGCCCCATCGACCGCGTGACATACCACCTCGCCGAATGGGCGGAAGCACCGACAAAGATGCGCATCGGTCAACGAATGGTAAGACTTTCCGGTTACCACCGGCAACCGGCGAATACCGTCGAAGTGTTCGGTGCTAACCAAAAGATCGTCCTGCTGGTAGTTCCCCATCACACCGACCCGAACCGCGCACATGACTATATGATGGCGGCTGCCACCCGGAATAACACCTCGACAACCGACTGGCTACTGCATGACTAAAACGCGGGAGGGGCAACAGATTTCTTCGGTTAGGTTGTTATTCAACTGGTTCGGGTAGAGATTGCACCGCTGCTAATGGCGCCGGCCGGTTAGGCGAATGCTTCGTGACATGTGATGTCATCTGCGTGACGACTGAGCGGCCCTTGTCCAGAAACATACTTACACGCTCAGGTCGAGCACGTCGCCGCGAGCTGTCACCGCAACATTCAGTCCGCAGCCTGCTCGTAGCGGGTTCACCGGTTGCATACCAACAACTTTGACTCCGGCGATCATGTGGTTCGGCAATCAACTGCGCTATCAGGTCGGCCAACTCACGTTGTCCGCCCGGCGCGCAAATCCGCGCGGTGAATCCGCGACATTGGGTCGTCGTCATCGATTTGCGGCCTCGACAGCTTACCCGGTGGCGCTCCAGCCGACCGGCTCGCGGAGCTGTCCGGCTGGGCCAACGACGAGTCGACCAGCCGATGTAACCGTTGGTTATTCCTAGCGGTAGTCCATCGCCATTTGCATCGACGCCTCGGTGCTCGGGTGATGATTGGGCCGCATATTGCGAATCGGCACCGCCACGAGAATCCGCCATGGTCCCGGCAACTTGTACTCGCGGGCCGCGCGCCGCCCTCGGGCCGTCACCATGTCCCGTGAGACGGCCAGCAACGGCCAGATTGCCAGCAGCGGCAGCCGCCAGGTGGGCGCTTGCGGTACCCCGTCGATCGGGCAGTGCGGCAACCGCCAGACCACAGCAGCCGGCCAGCCCCAGCACCACGCGGGGCAACGCGGCCAAGACACGGAGACCGCCGGCGGTGAGGATGAGGCAGCCGCCGCTGTTCACGAAACCGGCCGTCGTTATCCATGCGCCCCGACCGCTGGCCGCCAGAATGCTCAGCGTCCCACTGACCGGGTCATAGTTGCGCGTTCGCCGCTGTTACCCGGTGATCTCGGACAGACCATGAGCCTGCCGCTCGCTCTTCGCTTCGACCGTTCGGCGGCGCGCGTGCCACCCGAACACCAGGATCCACGAGACGGCGACGAGCGCGAAGACGGCTATCGCGACCGGGCCGGACCACCCGGACGGATAAACCACTCCGGTGATGTAGTGCGCGATGAAACCGTCCGGTGGCAGCGGCGCCATCCCGGCATGTGCCCTACCCCATCGCTCAAGGCCCGTCAGCGGACAGTTGAGGTGCCCGGTGAAGCTCACCACCGACCACGCCACCGCGAACGCGTGACAGGCCATCGTCCGACTCCATCGCAACGCGACAAACCCGCCGACCACCAGGTAGGCGATGTAGGCGAAGTGGGCGGCAACCACCACGACGACCACCGCGATGTACATGTCTCCGGTCAACGGGTGCACCTTCCATAACCCATCCAAGGGCGCTTACCACGGTAGATCGAATGTCCCCCGGTTTCATCGAGACGGCACACGGCCGGCGGTACGGAGCTCTCGTCGAGCGGCGGTCATCGATTCCGCGACTTAACACCTGCCCAACGGGGTAACCGGTGGGCGTGAGGAGCAGCGCCCAGCGTCTCGATGGATTTCGCAAGCGGTTGTCCACGCAGTCACGTCCGCGGTGTCCGGGTCAATGTGGCGTTCACTTCGGTGTTCGCCCCGTTCCACGAGATCACGCCCGACGAATACCGCCGCGCCACCGAGGTGACCTATCTGGGCTTCGTCTGGGGCACCATGGCGGCGTTGCGGCGCATGCGCCCCCGCGATCACGGCACGATCGTTCAGGTCGGGTCGGCCCTGAGCCACCGTTCGATCCCGCTGCAGTCGGTCTACGGCGGGGCCAAACACGCGGTCAACGGGTTCACCGAGTCGTTGCGCACCGAGTTGCTGCATGACAACAGCAACGTCCACGTGACCGTCGTCCAAATGCCGGCACTGAACACTCCGCAGTTTTCCTGGGTGTTGTCCCGGCTGCCGCGACAACCGCAACCGGTACCACCGATCTACCAACCCGAGGTCGCGGCGCGCGCGGTCTACTATGCGGCGAAACACCCCAGGCACAAGGAATACTGGGTGGGCGCCAGCACCACCGCGACCCTGCTGGGCCAGCGGCTTTTTCCCGCCCTGCTCGACTGCTATCTGGCCCGCAACGGCTACTCGTCGCAGCAGACCGATCACCCCAACACTCGAGACGCCAATCTGTGGCAACCGGTGGACGACGGAGACGGCAAAGATTGTGGCGCGCATGGGGATTTCGACAGTCGCTCGCACGCGGTCAGCGCCCAGTGGTGGCTGCGCGAGAACGCCAAACCGCTGGCGGTGGCGGCGGGCGCGGTACCGGCCGGCGTCGCCGGCGTCGCCGCTCGCCACTGAGTGCGTCGAGCGCGACTCCGCCCATTCCGCCGCCGAAATGAGGCGAAGCGGGTTGGCTCCGCACAGTTTCGGCAATCTGCGCTGCCATTGAACCAACACCTGAACCAACACCGGATATCCGCCCATAACCCACTGAACTGACAGCCCAGGCGAAATACCCATCACTGCAATCGATTTCGCGACCTACTCGGTGCTGCCTCGATAGCCGGGTAGGGCTGCTACCCTAGCCGGCTATGGGTGCCTTGGATGGACGCGTGGCCTTCATCACCGGCGGGGCCCGGGGGCAGGGGCGTGCACATGCGTTGGCCCTGGCAGCCGCGGGAGCGGACATCGCCATCGGCGATGTGCCCGCGCCGATGGCAAACCTGAGCTACCCGCTCAGCACCGAAGCTGACCTCCGCGACACGGCCAAACTCGTGGAAGAGCTGGGCCGGCGCTGTCTACCGATAACCCTCGACATCCGCGACCCGGCCCAGGTCGGCACGGCCGTGGAGCAGACGCTCGCCGACCTGGGCAGCCTCGACATCGTCGTGGCCAATGCCGGCATCGTCAGCACCGGACCGCTCGAGGACGTGAGCGATCAGGTGTGGCAGCAGCTGGTGGACACCAACTTGACCGGTACCTTTCACACCCTTCGCGCGGCCATACCGGTGATGCGCCGTCAGCGCTACGGCCGGATCGTGGTGACATCCTCGATGGGCGGGCGAATGGGCATCCCCGAACTCGCCGCGTACAACGCCACCAAGTGGGGTGTCATCGGACTGGCGAAGTCGCTCGCCCTGGAGGTTGCCAAGGAGGGCATCACGGTCAACGTCGTCTGCCCGACCACCACCCAGACCCCGATGGTGCAGCCGACGGGAAGTGACGACGTTCCCGACGATCTGGTGCGCCGCATGATGAAAGCCAACCCGATCCCGCTGCCGTGGCTGCAGCCCGAGGATGTCAGCCGTGGAGTGGTCTACCTGGTCACCGACCCCGGGGTCATCACCGGCAGCGTCTTGGAGATCGGCCTCGGCGGCAGTGCCCGCATCAATTGACGTCGCGTCGGGATCGGCCGCTGCGGAATCCGAAGTGACCGCGCGATCCGCCCGGTGGCCCAGAGTCCATAGCGGGCGGCGCGTTGGGTCACCAGACTTGGACACCGGAGCCAGCACCCGGAACGTTCACTGCGTGAGGCCGGCAGCAACCCCGCCGTCGTGTTCGGCTTGTGGTGGGGCGTTCTGGGAGTCGGCACCCGGCTACTTGTCGCGGGCATCAGCCAACTCACCAAAACCGGGGCGCACCGCGCGCGGCATTCTCGCAATCGAGGACGCGGGCGCCGAACAAGTGGTGCACGAGCTCGGCTAGGCGAACCTCAGCATGGGGCTCATCGGCCTGGTGAGTCCGTTCACCGGTGGCTGGGGAATCCGCGCAGCCGTAACAGGTGCGGTGTACCTCGGCTTCGCGGGCCTGCGCCACATCGCCAAGCGCGGAAAGAACGCCGACGAGACCGTCGCCACCCGGACCGACCTACTGGTCTTCGTCATGGTGACAGTGGGCGCCATCGCCATTGAGGTCCGCGAGCTGACACCGCCCCTGACTCGTGGTGGCAGGTACAGGATTCGAACCTGTGAAGCTTTCGCGACGGATTTACAGTCCGCTCCCATTGGCCGCTCGGGCAACCTGCCGCCAGACAGGTTACAACGACCGGGTAGACAAAGCACATAGGGCTATCGAAGAAGGGACCGATCGAATGGCGGACTCATCGTTCGACATCGTCAGCAAGGTCGACCGGCAGGAGGTCGACAACGCGCTCAACCAGGCGGCCAAGGAACTGGCCACGCGATTCGACTTCCGCGGCACCGACACCAAGATCGCGTGGAAGGGTGAGGAGGCCGTCGAGCTGACCTCGTCTACCGCGGAGCGCGTCAAGGCCGCCGTCGACGTCTTCAAGGAAAAGCTGATCCGCCGCGACATCTCGATGAAGGCCTTCGACGCCGGCGAGCCGCAGGCCTCCGGCAAGACCTACAAGGTCACCGGCACCATCAAGCAGGGCATCAGCAGCGAGAACGCCAAGAAGATCACCAAACTGATCCGCGACGAGGGGCCCAAGACCGTCAAGACCCAAATCCAGGGCGACGAGATTCGCGTCACCAGCAAGAAGCGCGACGACCTGCAGGCCGTCATCGCGATGCTGAAGAACGCCGACCTGGACGTGGCGCTGCAGTTCGTCAACTACCGATAGGTGCTGCCCGGGCCGCACCGAACGTAATGCCACGGCGAGATTTCGCGCGGCGCCAATTTTCGCACTGGCGTTACGCTCGCGGCGCCCCATTCGCTTCATGCAGTAACCGCGGCAGCCATCCCGTGGCCCGACCAACCGGTGGGTGCCTACTCTGGATGAGGCATACCCGAATCCAAGCGAGGTTTGGCATGACCGTGAGCCCTCACGAAGCCATCGACACGGCCTACTTCGACGTCGTCATCGTCGGCGCCGGGATCTCCGGCCTCGGCGCGGCCTACCGGCTGCTGCAACGCAACCCCGAACTCTCCTACACCATCCTGGAGCGGCGCGAGCGGATCGGCGGCACCTGGGACCTGTTCCGCTACCCGGGGGTGCGCTCCGACAGCAGCATCTTCACGCTGAGCTTTCCCTACGAACCATGGACCCGAAAGGAAGGCGTCGCCGACGGCGACCACATCCGCGAGTACCTGACCCACACCGCCCACAAGTACGGCATCGACCGCCACATCCGGTTCAACAGTCACGTCTTAGCAGCGGACTGGGATTCGGCCACCGACACCTGGACCGTCACCTTCGAGCAAGGCGGCGTCGCACAGCAATGCCGCAGCCGGTTCGTGTTCTTCGGCAGCGGTTACTACAACTACGACCAGGGCTACACCCCCGAATTCCCCGGCATCGAGCAGTTCGGCGGCACCGTGGTGCATCCGCAGCACTGGCCGGAAGACCTGGACTACGCCGGCAAGAAGGTCGTGGTGATCGGCAGCGGGGCCACCGCGGTCACGCTGATCCCGTCGATGGCGGAAAGGGCCGGCAAGGTGACGATGCTGCAGCGCTCGCCGACCTACCTCATCTCGGGGTCCAAGTACAGCAGGTTTGCCGCAGGTGCTCGTAAAGTACTGCCCCGCAAGGCTTCCCATCTGGCGATCCGGATGTACAACGCGCTGCTGGAGGCGGCGTTCTGGTTCCTGTCCCGCAAGACGCCACGACTCATCAAGTGGCTGCTGCGGCGAATGGCGATCAAGAACCTGCCCGCCGGCTACGACGTCGATACCCACTTCAAGCCCACGTACAACCCGTGGGACCAACGGCTGTGCCTGATTCCCGACGCTGACCTCTACACGGCCATCGCCGACGGGCGCGCCGACGTCGTCACCGACCACATCGACCATTTCGACGCCACCGGCATCGCGCTCAAGTCCGGCGTACACCTCGATGCCGACATGGTCGTCACCGCCACCGGCCTGCAACTGCAGGCCCTTGGCGGTGTCAAGATCAGCTTGGACGGCGTCGGGATCAATCCGTGCGACCGCTTCGTCTACAAGGCGCACATGCTCGAGGACGTGCCGAACTTGTTCTGGTGTGTGGGCTATACGAATGCGTCCTGGACGTTGCGGGCCGACATGACGGCGCGGGCAACGGTAAAGTTGTTGGCGCACATGGCTGCTCACGGCTATACCCATGCCTACCCGCACCGCGGCGACGAGCCGATGACCGAGAAGCCCTCCTGGGACATTCAGGCCGGCTATGTGCTGCGCTCGCTGCACGCGCTGCCCAGGTCGGGCACCAAAAGGCCGTGGAATGTGCGGCAGAACTACTTCGCCGATGCCATCGACTACCGGTTCGACCGCATCGAGGAGGCGATGGTGTTCGGCCGTGCCGCCGACCGCGCGGCGGTAGTGGGCTAACGGCAGGCAGGCGCCCTAGCTAGGCGGGTTGCGCCGATTCGCCGGCCGGGATTTTTTTGCCGCAGTTCGGGCAGAACTTCTCGGCTGGGTGGTGCGCCGCTCCGCAGTTGGCACAGAAGTGCGGCTCACTCGACGGGGCGGGAACAAGGCCCAGTGGCCGGACGGTGCCGGTCGCCCGCGGCGGCTGAGTATCCGCAGCAGCGGCTGCGGCGGCTTCGGCGGCTTCCGCTTGGGCTTCGGCTTCGGCTTCGGCTATGGCTTGGGCTTCGGCTTCGGTGCGTCGCAGCCGACGGCTCTTGCGCACCATGAAGGTCACCCAGCCGCCCACCGTGAGCAGCAGCAAGACGCCGCTTACCGTGTACCACACCGGTTTTGAGCGAAGAAACACCGGCGCGTCACCGTACTGCTGACGTAGGTTGGCCGCGCTCGTCTTGAGATCGGCCACGCCCGGATAGTCGGGTGACAGCGCCAGGGCCTGATCGAAATCGTAGATCGCCTCGCTGTACTGGCCCGAGAAATAGTGGTTGAGTCCTTGGCGGTAGTACAGGTCGGCGGGTCCGAGCATCGGCTTGACACCCTTGCCGGCCAGCAGCGCCGCGAGACTGTCTGCGGGCGCGATGAAGTTGAACGGCTGCGGTTCGCCGACGGGGCCGAAACTGTTCACGCCGATCACCTTGCCGTTGAGTTCGACGGTGGGCCCGCCGCTCATGCCCTCGGCGACCGGGGCATCGATCTCATAGATCGGACTCGATTCCATGGTCGACTTCTTGCTCACCTTGCCGCTCTTGTTCGTCGGGTCCAGCGACATACCGGTGACCCGCTGCGTCGTCTCCGGGAAACCCACGGCGAGAACCGGTGCCCCGATACTGACGTCGGCGTCGGTGGCGAGCTCCGACGACGGCAGGTTGTGCTTTTCCACCTTGAGCAGCGCGACGTCGCCTTTGCCCATCGGCCGGAAGTCCACGACGGTGGCCGGGAGCTTCTCGGCGAGCTTTGTCCCGGTTCCGTATCCCAGCATGAGGCTGATCTCGGGCCCCCGGTCGGGGGTCTGACCTTCGACCCGCGCGTTCTTGGTGAGCCAGTCCAGCGTCGCGCCGGGATTGTGGCCCACCGGCGAGTCGGGAAATTGGGCGACGAATTCACTGGCGGCACGCTTGAGTATCAGCTGCTTGGCCGTCTCCGGATCGACGCAGTGACCTGCGGTCGCCACCCACCCGTCGGGATTGACGACAAATGCGGTGCAGGTCCACGTCGCAGTGAAGGGGATACCCGAACCTTCGCCGAACAGTGACAGCAGCTGGCCGTCGGGCAGCCGAACCTGACCGTGAGCCTGGGCCGCAAGATATAGGACTGCCGGCCGGATCAGCGCTGCCGCTCGCTGTTCCGGGTTCGCCTGCGGGCGTCCGCCGTCGGCGGACGCGACACCCGGCGACCCGGCCAGCAGCACCAACGCGGCCGCGATCAGCAGTACGAACGTCCGGACGCTACAAGAGGGTAGATATCTCTCGCGCGGCGGTCTCGCTCGTCGCGACATGATTCCTCCTCGATAGAACAGCTATCTTCACGATCCCGGCGTGGTTGCCCCGCCGGGTAGGGGCCGAAGTCCCATGCTCGGAGGTCGTTGGTTTCGACTTCGTCTCCGGGTTCGCGGGCGGCGATCAACCGCTGTCAAATGTCGGGTTACCGCAATAGGCTGTGCCCCATGGCAGCTGAAAAGCGCGAACCCAAAGTCGTTGTCCTCGGTGGCGGTTCCTGGGGGACCACGGTGGCGTCCATTTGTGCACGGCGGGTGCCGACGTTGCAGTGGGTGCGCTCAGAGGCGACCGCCAGCGACATCAACGCCAATCACCGCAATAGCCGCTATCTCGGCAACGACGTCGTGCTCAGCGAGACGCTGCGCGCCACCACCGATTTCTCCGAAGCCGCCAACAGCGCCGACGTCGTCGTGATGGGGGTGCCCTCGCACGGATTCCGGGGTGTGCTTACCGAGCTGAGCAAGGAACTGCGACCCTGGGTGCCGGTGGTGTCCCTGGTCAAGGGGCTCGAGCAGAGCACCAACATGCGGATGTCGCAGATCATCGAGGAGATCCTGCCCGGTCATCCGGCGGGCATCCTGGCCGGTCCCAACATCGCCCGAGAAGTCGCCGAGGGCTATGCGGCCGCGGCGGTCCTGGCCATGCCCGATCAACATCTGGCCACCCAGCTGGCAGTATTTTTCCGGACCCGGCGCTTCCGGGTGTACACCACCGACGACGTCATCGGCGTCGAAATGGCCGGGGCGCTCAAGAATGTGTTCGCCATCGCCGTCGGCATGGGCTACTCGCTGGGCATCGGCGAGAACACCCGGGCGCTGGTGATCGCCCGCTCGCTGCGGGAAATGACCAAACTCGGCGTCGCGATGGGAGGCGACACCGAGACCTTCCCAGGATTGGCCGGTCTGGGTGATCTGATCGTCACCTGCACCAGCCAGCGCAGCCGTAACCGCCACGTCGGCGAACAACTGGGCGCGGGCAAACCCATCGACGAGATCATCGCGTCGATGAACCAGGTCGCCGAGGGCGTCAAGGCGGCCAGCGTGGTCATGGAGTTCGCCAACGAGTACGGGCTGAACATGCCCATCGCTCGCGAAGTCGACGCCGTCATCAACCACGGCTCCACCGTCGAACAGGCCTATCACGGCCTGATGCTCGACGAGCCCGGACACGAGGTCTACGGCTCAGGGTTTTAGCTTCGCTTGCTGATGCCAGCGCGGCGTTCTACATAGTCAGCGCCCATCGCACCGGAAATCTGCGTTCGGTATGCGCGCTGCCCCGGCTGACGCAGGCGTTGGCTGCCATCCCGGAACGCACCGCAGTCACGCCTCATATCGCGGTCAACTAGCTCGACCACGCTGCGCAGCCAGCGATTACGGACTGGCAGCGTCAGCACCACGCCACTGGCGGGAATGTGCACGTCCATGGTGGCCTCACGAGGGGCCATTCGTTGCGGAAAGTACCACTAATCGAACGGGAAACGTCCGAAGCTGCCGCCTGATTGACGATCCGCCAGCTTCTGAACTACCCAATGATTCATCGAAACACGTTGTTCGGCAGCCTCAATGGCGAGGCGGGCGTGAAGCGCCGGTGAGGTCCTGATCACCAGGGTGCCGCTATAACTGCGTTCGCTCAGTGGTGTCGGCGCCTCCTCGCCGCACCCGCGCAGAGCAGACACATGCTGATCAACGGCGTCCTCTATAGCGGCGATCGCTTCCTGCGCTGTCGGCGCCCTCCCCGTCAGGTATGGCATTTCGACGCAGGTACCTATGTGTTCGTCATATTCGGGGCACCATTGCACGCGGTAGGTGTATCGGTTCATGCCGGATTGGTAGCAGATGCGCTCGCGGTCCGGCAGTCACCCGGGGCCGCTCCCCGCTCCTCAAAGGAATAGACCCCCCGCGAATCTGATAGCGCAGGCGCTAGCGTATTCGAACAGGCCCACATGGTGCCCACGCACAATTAGGTCTCCAAGGAAATAGGAGCCCGCTAAATCTGATAGCGCAGGCGCTAGCGTATTCGAAAAGGCCCACATGGTGCCCACGCGCAATTGGCTCTCCAGGGAAATATGACTCCGCCAGATGTGATAGCGCAGGCGCTAGCACATCTGAGAACTCCTAACCGCGTGCCATCTCCTCCAAGCGGCGGATGCGGTCCTCGATCGGCGGGTGCGTCGAGAACAGCGACCCGATCCGCTCGCCCGCCCGGAACGGGTTGGCGATCATCAGGTGCGCCTGGCTGGCCAGCTGCGGCTCCGGCGGCAACGGAGCCATCTGCACGCCACCGGAGATCTTGCGCAAAGCCGACGCCAATGCCAACGGGTCACCGGTCAAGACGGCACCCGATTCGTCGGCCTGGTATTCGCGGGACCGCGACACCGCCAACCGCACCACCGTCGCGGCGATCGGGCCCAGCAATGAAACCAGAAGCAATGCAAAAGGATTGCTGTTTTCCCGGTTGCCGCCGAACATGCCCATCCACATGGCCATGTTGGCCAGGGCGGTGATCACCGACGCCAGCGCGCCGGCGATGCAGGAGATCAGGATGTCGCGGTTGTAGACGTGCGACAGCTCGTGGCCCAGCACCGCACGCAGCTCCCGCTCGTTGAGGATCTGCAGGATGCCGGTGGTGCAGCACACCGCGGCGTTGCGGGGGTTGCGGCCGGTGGCGAACGCGTTGGGCGCAGCGGTATCGCTGATGTACAGCCGCGGCATGGGCTGGTGGGCGGCGGTGGCCAGCTCGCGCACGATCCGGTACATCACCGGCGCCTGCAGCTCGGAGACCGGCTGCGCATGCATGGCCCGCAGGGCCAGCTTGTCGCTGTTGAAGTAGACGTAGACGTTCATCCCGACGGCGAACAGCACCGCCAGCCACATTGCCGTCGTACCGAACAGCCGGCCGGCGAACACGATCATCGCTGACATAACGACCAACAGCAGGAACGTCTTCAGCCTGTTGGCATGCGGATGCCAGGTCATCAGTGTGTGTCCTCCTACGAACACCTCGGCTTGCCGATTTACTGCTGACTCAACGTCCGGAAGGGTCCGCCGGGTTCCGCGGCGCCGATAATCCCTGCTAGCCGTGCCGGCTGGCGGTGTAGTCGACCAGCGCCGCCAGTGCCCGCCGGCCCGGAACATCGGGTAGCAGGTCCAGCTCGTGACGCGCCGCGGCGGCGTACTGGCCCAGCACCTCCTTGGCCTTGGCCATCCCCGGCGACGCGCGCAACAGCGCCAGCGCCTCGAGCACCGCGTCGTCGTCGTGGATGGGTCCGGCCAGCAGCGCACGCAGCCGCGCGCCGTCGGGCCCGGTGTCGCGCAGCGCGTAGAGCATCGGCAGCGTGCGCACGCCTTCGCGCAGATCGGTGCCGGGCACCTTTCCCGACTCGTCGGATTCGCTGTCGATGTCGATGATGTCGTCGGCGATCTGGAACGCGGTGCCGACGATGCCGCCCAGGCGGCTCAGCCGCTCGACCTGATCACTGTCGGCGCCGGAGAACATGGCACCGAACCGGCCCGCGGCCCCGATCAGGCTGCCGGTCTTCTCGTGCACCACCGTCAGGTACTGCTCGATCAGGTCCACCCCTTCCGGGGCGCCGCGAGTCTCGCGCATCTGACCGGTCACCAGGGCAGCGAAGGTGTCGGCGACGATCCGCACCGCGGCCGGTCCCAACCGCGACACCAGCCGCGACGCCGTCGCCAGCAGATAGTCGCCGGCCAGAATGGCGACGTTGTTGCCCCAGCGCGCGTTGGCGCTGGGGGCCCCGCGGCGGACCTCGGCCTCGTCCATCACGTCGTCGTGGTAGAGCGTCGCCAGGTGGATCAGCTCGACGACCGCGCCGGCGATGATCACTTCCTCGGCCTCCGGGTCCGGCCCGACCTGGGCGGACAGCACGGTGAACAGCGGCCGGAACCGCTTACCCCCGGCCTTGAACAGGTGCAGGAGCGAGTCGATCATCACCACATCGGCGCTGCGCAACTCGGCGTCCATGAGCTGCTCGATCCGCGCGACACCGGAACGCACAGCCGTGGCGAACCGGGCGTCCCCGAAGTCGACGCCTGCCACCACGGTCGCCGGAGTTCCCATTCGACCAACATACTGGTGAGCATGAAGACCCGAGCCGACCTGGTAGTCGTGGGCGCCGGACCGGCCGGGTCGGCGGCGGCGGCCTGGGCCGCCCGCAGCGGCCGGGACGTCCTCGTCATCGACTCCGCCGGTTTCCCGCGCGACAAAGCCTGCGGTGACGGCCTGACGCCGCGGGCGATCGCCGAACTGGAACGGCTGGGGCTCGGCCGGTGGCTGACCGGCCGCATCCGCCACCACGGCCTGCGGATGAGCGGATTCGGCGGCGAGGTGGAAATCGCCTGGCCCGGACCGTCGTTCCCGGCGCACAGCAGCGCGGTGGCCCGCACGGAGCTCGACGAGCGCATCCGCAAGGTCGCCGAGGACTCCGGGGCCCGTATGCTGCTTGGCGCGAAAGTCGTTGCGGTGCATCATGATTCGTCGAGACGAGTGGTGTCGGTCAGGTTGGCCGACGGTACCGAGGTCGGCTGCGGGCAGTTGGTCGTCGCCGACGGGGCGCGGTCGTCGCTGGGCCGCAAGCTGGGCCGCCGGTGGCATCAGGAGACGGTCTACGGCATCGCCGCCCGCGGTTACCTGACCACCGAGCGCGCCGACGATCCATGGCTCACGTCGCATCTGGAACTACGCTCGCCCGACGGCGCCGTGTTGCCCGGCTACGGCTGGATTTTCCCGCTGGGCAACGGCGAGGTGAACATCGGCGTGGGCGCGCTGTCGACCACCAAACGACCGGCCGAGCTGGCGCTGCGGCCGCTGATGTCGTACTACACCGACCTGCGCCGCGACGAGTGGGGCTTTCCCGGCGAGCCGCGGACGGTGGCGTCGGCGCTGCTGCCGATGGGCGGCGCGGTTTCCGGAGTGGCCGGGCCGAATTGGATGTTGATCGGCGACGCCGCGGCGTGCGTCAACCCGCTCAACGGCGAAGGCATCGACTACGGGCTCGAGACCGGGCGGCTGGCCGCCGAAGTGCTGGACGCACGCGACCTGTCCCGGCTGTGGCCGTCGCTGCTGCACGACCACTACGCCCGGGGATTCTCGGTGGCGCGCAGGCTGGCGTTGTTGCTGACCTTCCAGCGGTTCCTGCCAACGACCGGTCCCGTCGCGATGCGCTCCACCAGACTGATGACCATCGCCGTGCGCGTGATGGCCAACCTGGTCACTGACGACGACGCCGACTGGGTGGCGCGGGTGTGGCGCGGCGCCGGGCGGGCGTCGCGGCTGATCGATCGCCGGCCGCCGTTCAGTTGAGCCCTGCGGTACGTGTGACGAGGTGTATAGTCCGGCTAATGAAGGGAACGGGGCTGGCTCTTATCGCCTCCACGGCCGCGCTGGCGGTGGCTGCCATCTCACTGGCCGCACCCGCACAGGCCGACGACTACGACTACACGTTCAAGCAAACCGTCAACAGTTTCGGCGTTTACGGCCCGCAGGATCAGCTCGCGTGGCTGGCCAAGATCAGCTGCGAGCGGCTGGAACGAGGCGTCGACCACACTGCCTACAACTCGGCGACGTTCCTGCAGCGCAACCTGCCGCGCGGAACCACCCAGGGGCAGGCGTTCCAATTCCTGGGTGCCGCGATCGACCATTACTGCCCCGAGCAGGTCGGCTTTCTGCAACGGGCCGGCACCAGCTAATCGGGTTCGCCGGGCTTGTACCCGGCATGCAGCGCCACGATTCCGCCGGTCAGGTTGCGCCACCGCACCGCCGACCACCCGGCCCGCGCAATGTGGCCGGCCAGGCTGGCCTGGTCCGGCCAGGCCCTGATCGACTCCGCCAGGTACACGTAGGCGTCGGGGTTGCTGGACACCGCCCGCGCCACCCGCGGCAACGCCCGCATCAGGTATTCCTTGTACACCGTGGCGAACAATGCGCTTGTGGGCGTGGAGAATTCGCACACCACCAACTGCCCCCCGGGGCGAGTGACGCGGGCCATCTCGCGTAGCGCGGCCGGGAAGTCGGCCACGTTGCGCAGCCCGAAGCTGATGGTGACCGCGTCGAACACCCCGTCTGCGAACGGCAGCCGAGTGGCGTCGCCGGCGACCTTGGGCACCTTGCGGCCGCCACCGGCGGCCAGCATCCCGACCGAGAAGTCGGCCGCCACACACCATGCTCCGGATTTCGCCAGCTCCACGGTGGAAACCGCCGTGCCCGCGGCCAGGTCCAGCACCCTGTCACCGGGACCGATCCGCAACGCCGACCGGGTGGCGCGCCGCCAGTAACGGTCCCGGCCCAGCGACAGCACGGTGTTGGTCAGGTCGTAACGGCGGGCGACACCGTCGAACATCGACGCGACGTCGCGGGGATTCTTGTCCAGGGCCGCGCGACTCACCAGCCAGACGCTACCCGCCTCGGCCGAGCGGCGAACTGCCCGCCCGTGACCACCGTTGCCAGCACGGGCCCGTCAAGCGCGGATCAGCCGGGCAGGCCGTCGTCGCCGCTCGCCCCCGTCTGACCGGCCTGGCCAGCAACGCCGCCCGACAACCCCGCTCCACCAGAACCTCCGGACCCCGGGTTGCCGCCGGTACCGCCGCTACCGGCGCTGCCGCCGGCGACCGACGCGCCAGCATGGCCCCAAAGCCCGCCTGCCCCGCCAATACCGCCACTTCCGCCGTCGCCGCCGGCACCTCCGGTGCCGCCGTTGCCGCCGTTGCCGCCGTTGCCGCCGGCACCGACCAGGTTCCCGACAACCAAGCCGGTGTTACCGCCGGCGCCGCCGACACCGCCGTGGCCGCCCATGCCGCCGCCGCCAGCACTCCCCCCGAGGCCACCGGCGCCGCCATCGCCAATCAGGAAGCCACCGTAGCCTCCGGCACCCCCGGCGCCGCCGGTACCGCCAGTGCCCCCGCTACCTCCGACACCTCCAAAACCACCCGCTCCGCCGTTACCGTTGGCGCCGCCGCCCGCGACGGGTCCGGCGCCGCCGCTGCCGCCCTGACCACCGGCACCGGCGTCCGCGCCGACGCCACCGGCACCGGCACCACCACCCGCGCCGCCGGATCCGCCGTTGCCGATCAGCAGGCCGCCATGACCGCCGGCGCCTCCGGCGCCCCCGGAGCCGCCCGATCCACCCGCGGCGCCAACGCCGCCCGGCCCGCCCGAACCGCCGGCGCCGGCCACGAAGCCCGGCCCGCCGGTGCCGCCGGCGCCACCCTGCGCGCCGGTACCCCCGGCGCCGCCGGTGCCGCCGGTGCCGGCGTGTCCCGAGGAAGTAAAGGAAGTACCGCCCCATTCACCGCCCGTGCCACCTTGCCCTCCCAGGGCGCCCGCACCGCCGTTACCTCCGTTAGCGCCATTGCCCGCTATTTGGACGCCGAAGCCGCCATCGCCGCCCGCACCGCCCGGGGCGCCCACACCGCCGTTACCCCCCACACCTCCATTGCCCCCGTAGATCGTGCCGCTGCCGCCGACACCGCCGGTACCGCCCGCCTGCCCCTGGGTGGGGCTGCTGACTCCATTGGTGCCGGGCCCACCGTTTCCGCCGAAGGTTCCAGGGATACCCGGTGAACCGTCGCTCGCCGGGGGGCCGGCCGGCAGCGGGCTGGGGTTGACGCCGCCGGCGCCGGTCGCACCCACTCCGCCCGCCCCACCGGCACCGCCCTGACCGAAGAACCAGGCCGATCCCCCGTTGCCACCCGCCCCGCCATTCTGGCCAGGCACGATGGCGTTGCCGCCGGCCCCACCGGCCCCACCGGCGCCGTACAACAACCCGCCGCTGCCGCCATTGCCGCCGGGCGCACCCGGCGCACCCAGACCACCGCTGCCGCCCGAACCGAACAGCCCGGCGTCACCGCCGTTGCCGCCACCGGGATGAGTGCCACCGCCGGATCCGCCGCTGCCGCCGTTGCCGAACAGCAGCCCGCCGGCCGCGCCGTTTTGCCCGGTCCCAGGAGCCCCGTTGGCGCCATCACCGATCAGGGGGCGCCCCAGTAGCACCTGCGTGGGCGTATTGACCACCCCCAGTAGCTGCTGCTCAAGGACCTGCAGGGGTGAGACGTTAGCGGCTTCAGCGGCCGCATAGGCATTCCCGGCAGCAGTCACGGCCTGGACGAATTGGCCATGAAACGCCGCCACCCGGGCGCTCAGAGCCTGGTAGTTCTGGGCGTGCGCAGCAAACAACGCCGCGATAGCCGCCGACACCTCGTCAGCACCCGCCGCCGCCAGAGCCGTTGTCGGAGCGGCCGCCGCGGCGTTGGCCGCACCGATTACCGACCCAATGCCCGCCAAGTCCGCTGCGGCGGCTGTCACCAGCTGTGGTACGGCAATCACATACGACACCACGCCGATCCTCCTCGCCGGCCCCCCGAACACGCCGATGCTATCGCCGTGCCGGGTTGCGCATCGGCAAATTGAGCAACCAGGCGCCCAATGCCGCGACACGAGAAGGACACCGACAGTCGAAACCTGAAGCGTGCCTTAGGCGTGGCGCATTCGCCACACCGAATCGCGCGCCCGAGCAGCCGGCGACAGCACCGCCGCGTAGTGGCCCAACAGCTCGTCGCAGATCACCGGCCAGCCGCGGCCCAGCACGCTGCGCCGCGCCGCGAGTGCATAGCGGTTGCGTTCGCAGACCAGGTGGGCGACGGCGCCCGGCAGCCGGGCCTCGAACTCGGCGACCGGCAGCAGCAACCCGGTGCGGTAGGGAACAACCAGGTCGCGGGGGCCGCCGGCGTCGGGGGCGATCACCGGCAGCCCCGACGCCAGCGCTTCCTGCACGACCTGGCAGAACGTCTCGTGTTCGCCGGGATGCACGAAGACGTCCATGCTGGCATATGCCCGCGCGAGCTCTTCACCGTGCAGAGCTCCGGTGAAAAGTGCTGTGGGCATTGCCGATTCGAGTTTGCGCCGGTCCACTCCGGCGCCGACGACGACCAGCCGCACCGCGCCGGAGGCACTTAGGGACGCGAGCCGCTCGACATGCTTCTCGGGGGCCAGACGGCCGACGAAGCCGACGATCGGCCGGCCGTCCGGCGACCATTGCCGGCGCAGCGCTTCGTCGCGGGCGGACGGTACGAACCGGAGCAGGTCGACTCCCCGTCCCCACCGGTAGACCCGCGGGATGCCTTGGGCGGCAAGGTCTTCCATGGTTGCCGTGGACGGCGCCAGGGTGCGGTCGGCAAGACCGTGCAGATGGCGAAACCAGGCCCACGCGGCGCGCGACATCAGCGGAATGCCGTAGCTGGCGGCGAATCCCGGTACGTCGGTCTGGTACACCGCAACCGTGGGCACGCCCAGACGGCGGGCCGCGCGCAGCCCGCCGTAGCCGAGCAGCGCCGGTGACGCCAGATGCACCATGTCGGGGCCGAAGCCGCGCAGCACCCGAAGGATTCGTGGGGCCGGCACACCCAGGGGCAGCGTGGTCACCTTGGGGAACATCCGCGCCGGCACCCGGTGGACCCGGACACCGTCGTGCAAACGGTCGGCGCGTGGCTCACCGGGCGGGTTGTCCGGGGCGATCACGATGGCCTCATGACCGGTGCGGCGCAGGTGCTCGAGGATGCGCAGCACCGAGTTGCTGACACCGTTGACGTTGGGCAAAAACGACTCGGCGACAATCGCAACGCGCACCCGGCCACGGTGTCAGGCGATATTGTCGGCAAGGTTTCCGACCGGCATACGCGGCGCGAAAACTAGCCGCAGGGTGGGCTGCTCAGGTGCTTGTCCAGCCGCCGATCGAGCAGGGCCAGACCGATCAGCGCGACCGTGGCGGCCAGCCAGGCCACGACCGCGATGGATCCGGCGGGGATGATCGCCAGCCCGGCGTTGCGGTGCTGTACCCGGACCAGATTGGGATCCTTCTTGTTGTATTCGACGTAGATCCGCATGCCGGTGGCCAGCTCGGACGGATACAGCACGCCGAGTTCGGGCCGATAGGTCACCCGCTCGGGTGTGACGAACTCGATGGTGGACCGGCGCGGCCCGGCGCTGAGCACCTCGGCCTGCGCGACCCCCATGTTGCGTTGGATGGCCAGGTCGTTACGCCAGGCGCCGGCCACCAACAGCACCGACTGCAGCGTGACCAAGGCGGCGACGATCAGCACGGTGATGCGGACCCACCGCACCACCCGACGCCGCCAGGTATCCGCCAGTTCTTCGCTGGTTCCGTGAATCAGGATGCGCAGCGACTTTTTTGGCGAGATCACAACGCCGCCTTGATGGCGGCGTGCAGTTGCCGCAGCGACGACCGGTCCGCCTTGACCTCGAGCACCCGCAGTCCGGGGTTGGGTTCGTCCAACGCGGCCGGCAGCTGCTCGGCCTCGATCTGCCGGCTCTCCACGTGGTAGGCGCGACACAGCGCGCCCACGTCGACGTCGTGGGGGGTGCCGAAGATCCGTGACGACACGTCGGAGAACCTCGGGTCACCCGGCTCGAGCAGTTCGAAGATGCCGCCGCCGTTGTCGTTGGACACCACGATCGTCAGCCGCTGCGGTGTGGGTTCGGTGGGGCCGATCAGCAGCCCGGAGCTGTCATGGACGAACGTCAGGTCCCCGATCAGGGCGATGGTGCGTCCCTGGTGTGCGGTCTCGTGAGCCCGCTCGAATGCCAGAGCCGCCCCGATGGCCGTGGAGACGGTGCCGTCGATGCCGGCGACGCCGCGGTTGGACCGGACCAGAATGCCCTCGGTGTTCAGCCCGACCAGGGCCGCGTCGCGCACCGGGTTGGACGCTCCGAGAACCAGCTGGTCACCGGGCCGCAATGTGTCGGCCACCGCGGCGGCGACGTGCAGACCCGTGGTCAGCGGGTGAGCCGCCAGCTGCTCGCGCACCGCGGCGAGCGCGTGGCGATTCAGGTCCGCGCAGCGGCGCAGCCACTTCGGGCTGGGGGCGCCGGTGACGACCGCCCGCGTGCCGGTGGCCTGCGAGTTGCCCGAGACGTCCGGCCAGCGCGGCCCGGTCGTCAGCGCGTAGACCGGAACTTCCGGGTTGGCCAGCAGAGCTGACACCGGCCGGTGCAGCGTCGGGCGGCCCAGCATGATCACCTGCTGGGGACGCAGCAGCGGCAGGGTGAGCGGATGCAACGGGTTGGGCGCATACGGCGCGGTCGGCTCGGCGACGGTGGGCAACTCCACCAGGTTGGGGTGCACCCCGGCACCGTGCCCGGCGATGACGACGGTATCTGCCGACACGTCGATGTCCAGCGGCTGATCGAAGGTCACGGGCGGCGTGTGGGTCCAGGGTCTGCCGTCGAGACGGCCCGGTGGGGTAGCGACGTTCAGGTGTTCCGGATCGGGCACCAGGGGTTCGCGCAGCGGGATGTCGAAATGCACCGGTCCCGCGTTGGCGCTACGAGAACCCTTGGCGGCCACCAACACTCGGCACGTCGCCGACCGCCACGTCGCGTTGAGGGCGGGCAGGCGCTCCGGCGCATCCTCGGCCAGACCCAGGCTGATGGTGGCGCGGACCTGGGTGCCGAAGTAGCCCAACTGCTCCATGGTCTGGTTGGCGCCGGTGCCCAGCAGTTCGTAGGGCCGGTTGGCCGAGAGGACGATCAGCGGCACCCGGGCGTAGTTGGCCTCCACCACGGCCGGGCCCAGGTTGGCGACGGCGGTGCCCGACGTCATCGCCACACACACCGGCGCGCCCGCCGCGACCGCCAGCCCGATCGCCAGATAACCGGCGGTGCGTTCGTCGATGCGCACGTGCAGCCGGATCCGGCCGGACCGGTCGGCGTCCTGCAGCGCGAACGCTAGCGGCGCGTTTCGGGAGCCTGGACACAGCACCACGTCGCGGACGCCGCCGCGAATCAGCTCGTCAACGACGACGCGGGCCTGTGTCGTCGAGGGGTTCACCAGTACAGGGTGTCACAACCGGCCGTCAAGGCGTTGCGGCCTTGACGGTGGCGAAGAACCTCAGCACCGCGGCGTTGACGGCCTCCGGCCGCTCGAAGAAGCCGAGGTGTCCGGCGTCGGGTATCTGCAGGTAGCGGCCGTTGGGCAGGGCATCGGCAACCTCCCGTCCCAGATGCGGCGGGGTCACGATGTCGTCGGCGAAACCGATCACCAGCACCGGGGCGGCGATATTGCGGTAGGCGGGCAGCCGGTTGGTCTGCGGCGAGCAGTCCAATTGACAGCGAAGTCCCGGTGTCTGCTTGACCGGCCACATGGAGAACATTGCGATCCAATCGGCCACGGCGGTGTCGTCGTTGAGCGTCTTGCGCGAAAAGCTTTCCAGCAGGCGAGCTCTCGCATCGTAGGCCGGCGGTAACTGGGTGCCGGAGTCATACAGCTCGGCCTCGGCGGTGCGGAAGAATTGCCGGGCGCGGTCCAGCCGGCCGCGGGTGGCCATCAATACCGCGGCGCTGACCAGTTCGGGCCGCACCACCATCAGCTCCTGGGCGATGTAAGCGCCCATGGACACCCCGACGATGCGCACCGGGGCTATGTCCAGGGATTCGATCAGCGCCGCGGTGTCGTTGACCATGGTCTGCGTGGTGAAGCCTTCGGCGTTTTCGGTGGCGCCGATCCCGCGGTTGTCGAAGGTGACGCAGCGATATCCGGCGGCCAGGAACGCCGGGACTTGATGTGGGTGCCAGGTCCGTCCGGCACCGCCGCGACCGGCGACGAAAAGGACCGGCTCACCGGTCCCTTTGTCGTCGTAAGCCAGGTTGATCACCCGAACGACGCTACAGCAGCGGGTAACAGGCCCTGATCCGATCGATCCACCATTGCCGCCGGTCAAGCGACGCGGCCAGGGCGTGCAGCCGCGCCGGGTCGGGCGTGACGGGCCCGACCGCCAGACAACCGTCGGCGGACGCCGGGATCTCGGTGACGTCCTCGACGAACAGCCCCCCGGTGCCCAGCCCGCAGGCGTGCTGAAGTTCAGGTAGCGCCGCGGCGGCGGTGAGGCCGTGGCTGATGCCGACGGCCGAATCCAGCGCGCTGGAGATCACCACCGGGATGTCGAGCTGCGCGGCGATGTGCAGCACGGCCGAAACCCCGCCCAGCGGAGCGACTTTGAGCACCGCGATGTCGGCGGCCCCGGCGGCGGCGACGGCCAGGGGGTCGTCGGCCTTGCGGATGGATTCGTCAGCGGCGATCGGCACGTCGATCCGGCGGCGCAATTCAGCGAGCTCGGCGACGGTGGCGCAGGGCTGTTCGAGGTATTCCAGCGGCCCGTCGGCCGTCAGCGCGGCAGCCGCCTCGGCGGCCTCGGTGACGCTCCAGCCGCCGTTGGCGTCCACCCGCACCGTCGGGACCAGTTGTCGCACCGCGTTGACCCGCGCGACGTCGTCGGCCAGGCGCTGCCCGGGCTCGGCGACCTTCACCTTGGCGGTGCGGGCGCCGGGGAACCGGGCCAGCACCTGCGGCACCTCGGCGGCGCCGACGGCCGGCACGGTGGCGTTGATCGGGATGCGGTCGCGTCGCAGCGCCGGCGGCTCGCGGTAGGCGGCCTCGACGGCTGCGGCCAGCCAGGCGGCGGCTTCCCGGGGCTGATATTCCAGGAACGGTCCGAATTCGCCCCACCCGGCCGGCCCGTCGATCAACGCCACTTCCCGGGTGGTGATGCCGCGGAAGCGCACCCGCATCGGCAGCGCCACCACATACAGGCGGTCAAGCAAGTCCGCCAGCGCAGGCGTCACTGCCGATAGACCTGCCGGCCTGCCAGAAAGGTCGCCCGCACCTCGAGGTCGGCGATCTCCTCGGGCGGAACCGTCCGCGGATCCGCCGACAGCACCACCATGTCCGCGTATTTGCCGACCTCCAGCGAGCCCACGACATCGTCGGCGAACATCTGCCAAGCGGGATCGATGGTCTGCGCGCGGATCGCCTGCTCGACGGTCAACCGCTCCTCGGGGCCCAGCACCCGGCCACTGGGCGCCACCCGGGTGGCGGCCACGCTGATGTTGCGCAGCGGTTCTTCGGGGGTCACCGGTGGGTCGTTGTGCAACGAGATCCGCATGCCGGTGGCCACCGCGGACCCGGCCGGCATCCAGCGGGATCCGCGTTCCGCCCCGAACAGCCCGTCGACGACGACGTCACCCCAGTAGTGGATCTGGTCGACGAAGATGCTGCAGGTGACGCCGAGGGCGGCCGCCCGCTGCAGCTGGTCGGGCCGGATGGCCCCGACGTGCTCGAGCCGCAGCCGGTGATCGTCGCGCGGGTGCCGGCGCAGCACGTCTTCGTAGACATCGAGGATGGTGTCGACGCCGGCGTCACCCTGCACGTGGCAGGCCATCTGCCAGCCGTTGGGGAAGTAGGCGCCGACGATCTCGGTGAGCTGTTCGCGGGTGTAGTTGGCGCAGCCGCACGAGCCGGGCGCCACCCCGATGGTCCGGGTGGCGGCCGTGTCCAGGTAAGGAAAGGACAGGTCGATGTTGCCGATATACGGGGAGCCGTCCACCCAGATCTTGATTCCCACCTGACGCACGATGTCGTCGCCCTGGCCGGGTGCGGCGTCGGTGGACATCCGCGCATTGGACATCTCGTAAGTACGCAACCGGACGGTCAGGTCGTCGCGGACCTGCTCGACCAGCGGCCCGTAGGCCGGATCGAAGGCCATCTCCGAGCACATCGTCAGCCCGGCACGGTTGAGCCGGGCACATTCGGCCCGCAGCATCGCCGGGTAGTCACTGGGTTTGATCGCATCGCCCAGCAGCGAGAACACCGCCCCGATCTCTACGGCGGTGCCGTCGAGTTCCCCGTCGGCGTCGCGGCCGTAGCTGGAACCCTTGGGATCCGGGGTGTCGCGGGTCAGCCCGTTGACGCGGGCCGCATGCGAGTTGAAGTAGGCCTTGTGGCCGGAGTTGTGGATGATCACCAACGGCCCCTCGGGTGCCGTGTCATCGAGCCAGGCCAGGGTGGGCTCAGGCAGACCCGACTGCAGCAGCGGGTCCCAACCGTTGAAGTAGGCGCCCTCGGCTCCCCGTCGGGCGACCTCGCCGCGGATCGCGTCGACGACGGCGTCGGCCCTGCCGATGGTGACCGGACGGATGTCGACGAACCGGTCCGACAGCGCGACCGCTTCCATCAGCGGATGGCCATGTGCCTCAACGAAACCCGGCATGACACAACCCGAGCCCAGGTCGAGGGTTCGAGTGTCGGGGCCGATGAGCCCGTTGACGTCGGACCGGTTTCCGACGGCGACGATCCGGCCGTCGGTGACGGCGAGCGATTCGGCGGTGGGCCGCGTCTCGTCGACGGTGAGCACGGTTCCGATGATGACGAGATCTGCATGGGCCATGAGCGGCGATCCTACTGATAGGTTCGGCCCGCGAGGGTGCGGTCACCCCGAATTGCAACACGTTCTAGTCTTGCCACATGAGCGACCAGTTGTTGCGTAAGCCGGTCCATAACGGCCATCTGCTGGTGGGCGCGCTGAAACGCCACACGAACAAGCCGGTGCTGTTCCTGGGCGAGACCACGCTGACCGGTGGCCAGCTGGCCGACCGGATCAGCCAGTACATCCAGGCCTTCGAGGCGCTGGGCGCCGGTACGGGTGTCGCGGTCGGCCTGCTGTCGCTCAACCGTCCGGAAGTGCTGATGATCATCGGCGCCGGCCAGACCCGTGGCTACCGGCGCACCGCGCTGCACCCGCTGGGGTCGCTGGACGATCACGCCTACGTGCTGTCCGACGCCGGGATCAGCTCGCTGATCATCGACCCCAACCCGATGTTCGTCGAGCGGGCGCTGGGCCTGCTGGAGCGGGTGGATTCGCTGCGGCAGATTCTGACCATCGGGCCGGTGCCGGAAGCCTTGGCGGATGTGGCCGTTGATCTGTCGGCCCAGGCCGCCAAATACCAGCCGCAGCCGTTGGTTCCCGCCGAGCTGCCACCGGACCAGGTCATCGGGCTGACCTACACCGGGGGCACCACCGGAAAGCCCAAGGGCGTGATGGGTACCGCGCAGTCGATTTCCACGATGACGTCGATCCAGCTGGCCGAGTGGGAATGGCCGGAAAACCCCCGGTTTTTGATGTGCACGCCGTTATCACACGCCGGCGCAGCATTTTTCACGCCGACGGTGATCAAGGGCGGCTCGATGTATGTGCTCGGCAAGTTCGACCCGGCCGAGGTATTGAAAGTCATTGAGGAGCAGCGTATTACGGCTACCATGCTGGTGCCGTCGATGCTGTACGCGCTGCTGGATCACCCGGATTCGCACAGCCGTGACCTGTCGTCGCTGCAGACCGTCTATTACGGCGCCTCGGCGATCAACCCGGTGCGGCTGGCCGAGGCGATCGCGCGGTTCGGCCCGATCTTCGCCCAGTACTACGGCCAATCCGAGGCACCGATGGTGATCACCTACCTGGCCAAGGGCGACCACGACGAGAAGCGGCTGACCTCGTGCGGCCGCCCGACGCTGTTCGCGCGGGTGGCGCTGCTGGACGAGGACGGCCAGCCGGTGCCGCAGGGCGAGCCGGGCGAGATCTGTGTCAGCGGACCGCTTTTGGCCGGCGGCTACTGGAATTTGCCGGAGGCGACGGCCGAGACATTTCGAGACGGCTGGCTGCACACCGGCGACCTGGCCCGCGAGGACGAGGACGGCTTCTACTACATCGTCGACCGGGTCAAGGACATGATCGTCACCGGCGGCTTCAACGTGTTCCCCCGCGAGGTGGAAGACGTGGTCGCCGAGCATGCCTTCGTTGCCCAGGTGTGCGTGGTCGGGACGCCGGATGACAAGTGGGGCGAGGCCGTGACCGCGGTGGTGGTGCTGCGCGCCGACGCGCCCCGCGACGACGCCGCGATCGAGGCGATGACCGCCGAGATCCAGACCGCGGTCAAGGAGCGCAAGGGCTCGGTGCAGTCGCCCAAGCGGGTGGTGGTTGTCGACTCGCTGCCGTTGACCGGGCTGGGCAAGCCGGACAAGAAGGCGGTGCGGGCCCGGTTCTGGGAGGGCGCCGGCCGCGCCGTCGGCTGATTCGTCGCCGAGCGTGACGCTACAGGCGCGTTCGCGGCCGGGCGTGACTGTGGCGTCACGCTCGGGGGCGGTGACTACTGTGGCAGCCATGACTGACGGTGACCGCGTCCGCCCGCCGTGGTGGCTGAAGGCGACCAACAAGGTCATGATGATCGTGTCGCGGCTGGGACTGGCTTACGGCGAGGAAGGCCCGGCCGTGTTGACGAACGGAGTTCGAAAGATTTGAGCGACAACCCATTCGACGCCACGGTGTGGCGGCGAGTCGACGGGTTCGACGACCTGACCGACATCACCTATCACCGCCACGTCAGCGACGCCACGGTCCGGGTGGCGTTCAACCGTCCCGAGGTGCGCAACGCCTTCCGGCCGCACACCGTCGACGAGCTGTACACCGCACTCGACCACGCTCGGATGTCGCCCGACGTCGGTGTGGTCTTGTTGACCGGCAACGGGCCCTCGCCAAACGACGGCGGCTGGGCGTTTTGCTCCGGCGGTGATCAACGCATCCGCGGGCGGTCCGGCTATCAGTACGCTTCCGGCGAGACCGCGGACACCATTGATGCAGCCCGCGCCGGCCGGTTGCACATCCTCGAGGTGCAACGGCTGATCCGCTTCATGCCCAAGGTGGTCATTTGCCTGGTCAACGGCTGGGCCGCCGGCGGCGGGCACAGCCTGCACGTGGTCTGCGACCTCACCCTGGCCAGCCGCCAGCATGCCCGCTTCAAACAGACCGACGCCGATGTCGGCAGCTTCGACGGCGGCTACGGCAGCGCGTATCTGGCCCGTCAGGTCGGCCAGAAATTCGCCCGGGAGATCTTCTTCCTGGGCCGGCCGTACACCGCCGAGCAGATGCACCGCATGGGCGCGGTCAACGAGGTGGTGGACCACGCCGAGCTGGAGACGGTCGGTCTGCAATGGGCGGCGGAGATCAACGCCAAATCGCCTCAGGCGCAACGGATGCTGAAGTTCGCGTTCAATCTGCTCGACGACGGTCTGGTGGGTCAGCAGCTGTTCGCCGGTGAGGCCACCCGGTTGGCGTACATGACCGACGAGGCCGTCGAGGGCCGCGATGCGTTCCTGCAGAAGCGCCCGCCGGACTGGAGCCGGTTCCCGCGGTATTTCTAGAGGGTGCCGGGCTACCCACCTAGACTGCCCCCCTGTGAGCAAGAGTCCGCTGCGCCGGTTGGCCGAACAGATCTCGCTGGCCACCATGCGGCCACCGGTGTCGCCGCAGCTGCTGGTCAACCGGCCCGCGATCAAGCCGATCAACCTCGACGGCAAGCGGATCCTGATCACCGGCGCATCCTCGGGCATCGGCGAGGCCGCCGCCGAGCTGTTCGGCCGGCACGGCGCCACCGTGGCCGTCGTCGCCCGCCGCAAGGACTTGCTGGACGCCGTGGCCGACCGGATCACCACCTCCGGCGGGGCGGCGATGTCGATGCCCTGTGACATCTCGGACCTGGACGCCGTCGACGCCCTGGTGGCTGACGTGCAACGGCGTATCGGGGGCGTCGACATCCTGATCAACAACGCCGGCCGGTCCATCCGCCGACCCCTGGACGAATCGCTGCAACGCTGGCACGACATCGAGCGGACCATCGCGCTGAACTACTACGCCCCGCTGCGGCTGATCCGCGGACTGGCGCCGGGGATGCGCGAGCGCGGCGACGGCCACATCATCAACGTCGCGACGTGGGGCGTCTTATCGGAAGCGGCGCCGCTGTTCTCGGTGTACAACGCGTCTAAGGCGGCGCTGTCCGCAGTGAGCCGAACCATCGAAACCGAGTGGGGACGCGACGGGGTGCATTCCACGACCCTCTACTACCCGTTGGTGTCTACCCCGATGATCGCTCCGACCAAGGCCTACGAGGGAATGCCTGCGTTGACGCCGCGGGAAGCGGCCGAGTGGATGGTGACCGCCGCGCGCACTCGGCCGGTGCGGATCGCGCCGCGGATCGCCCTGGCGGCCAAGGCGCTCAACACGATCGGGCCCCGCTGGGTCAATGCACTCATGCAGCAACGCAATGACCACCTCGACGGCGACTAACCCGGGAGTGTGCCACGGCCTGGGCGACAAGGTCGAGGGCCCGCTGTTGTCGCTGCTGCTCGCCATGACGGGCCGGGTGGCCGGCTGCGACGACCTCACCGGCCCCGGCGTGCCGACCCTGCGGAGCCGATGCGGCCCCAACTGACGACGACGTGATAGACACGACACCATGGAAATCCTGGCCAGCCGGATGCTGCTGCGGCCGGCCGACTATCAGAAGTCGCTGAGCTTCTACCGTGACCAGCTAGGGCTGGCGATAGCTCGCGAATACCCTTCGGGCACGGTGCTTTTCGCAGGCCAGTCGCTGCTCGAGCTGGCCGGCTATGGCGAGCCCGACCACTCCCGCGGCCCGTTTCCCGGGGCGCTGTGGCTGCAGGTGCGCGACCTGGACGTGACGCGGGCCGAGCTGGCCGGCCGGGGGGTGCCGATCGCCCGGGAGCCGCGGCGCGAACCGTGGGGCCTCTATGAGATGCACGTGACCGACCCGGACGGCATCACGTTGATTTTCGTCGAGGTCCCCCCAGGCCACCCGCTGCGCAAAGACACCCGAGGTGAACGCGGCGAAACTTCGGGTTAACGGGCTAAGTAATATCTGGCGACGAGTCGCAGTACACCGGCGTTTCGGGTACTCATTTGTTCGACAGCGGATCAGCCCAACGACCAGAATCAGGTGCCGTGAGCCTCGACTTCTTCCTTTTGGTGATCGTCGTGATCACGGCGTTGGCCTTCGATTTCACCAACGGTTTCCACGACACCGGCAACGCCATGGCCACCTCAATCGCCAGCGGCGCATTGGCGCCCAAAACAGCGGTCATCCTCTCGGCGGTGCTGAACCTGGTGGGAGCGTTCTTGTCCACCGCTGTCGCGGCCACCATCGCCAAAGGTCTGATCGACGCGAACCTGGTGACCCTGGAATTGGTGTTCGCCGGCCTGGTCGGCGGAATCGTGTGGAACCTACTGACCTGGTTGCTCGGCATCCCATCGAGTTCTTCGCACGCGCTGATCGGTGGCATCGTCGGCGCCACGATCGCCGCGGTCGGCGGTCACGGCGTCATCTGGAGCGGTGTGGTGTCCAAGGTGATCGTGCCGGCCGTGGTGGCCGCGGTGCTGGCCACGCTTGTCGGGGCGATCGGCACCTGGCTGGTGTACCGGGTCATCCGCGGCCTTCCCGAGAAGCGCACCGAAAGCGGCTTCCGGCACGGTCAGATCGGCTCGGCGTCACTGGTCTCGCTGGCGCACGGCACCAACGATGCCCAGAAGACGATGGGCGTGATCTTTCTGGCCCTGATGTCCTACGGCGCGGTCAGCACGGCCGCCACGATGCCGCCGCTGTGGGTCATCGTGTCCTGCGCGCTGGCGATGGCCGGGGGCACCTACCTGGGTGGCTGGCGCATCATCCGGACGCTGGGCAAGGGACTGGTGGAGATCAAGCCGCCGCAGGGCATGGCCGCCGAGTCGTCGTCGGCCGCGGTGATCCTATTGTCCGCACACTTCGGCTACGCGTTGTCGACCACCCAGGTGGCGACCGGCTCGGTGCTGGGCAGCGGCGTGGGCAAGCCCGGCGCCGAGGTGCGTTGGGGGGTAGCCGGCCGGATGGCGGCCGCATGGCTGATCACGCTTCCATTGGCCGGCCTGGTCGGCGCGACCACCTACTGGCTGGTGCACGTCATCGGCGGATACCCGGGCGCATTGATCGGTTTCGGCCTGCTGTGCGCAGTCGCCACCGCTATCTGGCTGCAGTCGCGCAAGGCGCGGGTGGACCACACCAACGTCAACGCCGATTGGGAAGGCGGCCTGACGGCCGGGCTCGACGGGGCAGTCAAAGCGGTTCCGCCACCTGCGAAAACCACCGTCACATCGAACGGCCAGCTACCGGAGTTCGGTGCCGACGACCCGGTCGGGGCCGGTAACGCGTCATGAATCACTGGTTCAATTACGAGGCCACGGCGAAGATCCTGGTATTCAGCTTGGTGCTCGGCGCCGGGCTGCCGGCGCTGTTCGCGCTCGGGGTGCAGCTGCACGCCGCCGGAGCGGGCACCGTCGGGCAGGCCGGGGGCCACGCCCCGTCGCGGCGGCAGGTGCTAGTCGCGCTCGGGTGGGCGATCTTCGGGCTGGTGCTGGCGGTGGTTGTCATCGGGGTGCTGTATATCGCCCGCGACTTCATCGCCCATCACATCGGCTGGCACATCCTCGGAGCCCAACGCGCGTAGCGTCGGATTAGTCCTGACATAGAGTTTTGCGGCAGGCCTGACGGGAAGTTGTGACAGCGTGAACCGATTTCTTACCTCGATCGTGTCGTGGCTGCGCGCGGGCTATCCCGAGGGAGTTCCACCGACGGACTCCTTCGCAGTGCTTGCCTTGCTGTGCCGCCGCCTGACCAACGAGGAAGTCATGGCCGTCGCCAACGAGCTGATGCGGCGCGGCGAGTTCGACGACATCGAAATCGGGGTGGTGATAACCCAATTCACCGACGACCTGCCCGCGCCGGAGGACATCGAGCGGGTGCGTGCCCGGCTGGCCGCCAACGGCTGGCCACTCGATGACGCCGGCGAGGACCGCGCATAACCGTCCTGCGGGCGCTGAGCGTCCCATCCGGTTGCGCTGTGTCGTTGCTGCTGCCCGCCCTGCAGCGGGCTCTCGAGGGCCGCGACCCGGCGCTGGTCGTGACGCCGGCGCCGGATGAGTCTCTCTCGGCGGCTTTACGAGTGGGCGAGGAGATCGACGACGACGTGGCCCTGGTGGTGACGACGTCGGGAACCACCGGTGCACCCAAGGGTGCGTTGCTGACGGCTATCGCTCTGACCGCCAGCGCATCGGCTACCCACCGCCGTCTCGGCGGCCCGGGCAGCTGGCTGCTGGCCGTGCCGCCGTACCACATCGCCGGGCTGCAGGTGCTGGTTCGCAGTGTGCTGGCCGGTTGCACGCCCGTCGAGCTGGATGTCTCCGCAGGCTTCGACGTCACCCAATTGCCCGGCGCGGTAAGGCGATTGGCCCCGGGGCGACGATACACGTCGCTGGTGGCCGCCCAGCTGGCCAAGGCGCTCACCGACCCGGCCGCCGCCGCGGCGCTGGCCGAACTGGACGCCGTGCTGATCGGCGGCGGACCAGCGCCGCGGCGAGTCGTGGAAGCCGCAGCGGCGGCCGGCATCAGGGTGGTACGCACCTACGGCATGAGTGAGACCGCGGGCGGCTGCGTGTACGACGGCGTGCCGCTCGACGGGGTCCGGGTGAGGATCCTGGCCGATGGCCGCATCGCGCTGGGCGGCCCGATGCTGGCGAAGGGCTATCGCAACCCGGTCGATCCCGACCCGTTCGCCGAACCGGGCTGGTTCCACACCGATGACCTTGGCGCGGTGGAGGATTCGGGTGTACTGCGGGTCCTGGGGCGGGTCGATGATGCGATCAGCACGGGCGGACTGACCGTGCTGCCGGGGCCGGTGGAGATGGCACTGGGCGGCCATCCGGCGGTGGCTGACTGTGCGGTTTTCGGGGTGGCCGATGACCGGTTGGGCCAGCGCGTGGTGGCCGCGATCGTGGTCCGCGCTGGTTGCGCCGCGCCGACGCTGGAGGCATTGCGCGCGCAGGTCGCGCGCACGCTCGATGTCACCGCCGCGCCTCGCGAGCTGCACATCGTCGACGAGCTACCGCGACGCGGCATCGGCAAGGTCGACCGGGCGGCGTTGGTGCGCCGCGTCGCCGGCGATCAAGTCGCCGGCGGTCAATAGGCTGAGCGATCGTGAGAATTGCCCGCCGGGAAACGTCAGCCGTCGCGGTCGGGGTCGTCCTGGTGGCAGCCGCCTTCGTGCTGCCGCGGATGAACCTCGGTGTCAAACCGCGCCGCGATATCGGCCTGGAACGCTTCGCCTCGCGGGCCGGCGCCGCGCCGATCTTCGGCTACTGGGACATCCACGCCAGCTGGGGCACCTGGGCCGCGATCGTCATTGCGCTGGCCGTCGTGGCGTGGGGCCCGGCTGTGGCGCAACAACTTTCGTGGCGGGTGCTGATCCCCGGCAGCTGGGTCACCAGCTGCGCCTGGGCGTTTTCGCTGGCGATGATCGACGGTTGGCGGCAAGGCTTCGCCGGCCGATTGACCACCAAGGACGAATATTTGTTTGAGGTGCCGGGCGTTAAAGACATCCCGGCGACGGTCCGGACGTTCGCCGGCCGGATCGTCGACTTCCAGCCGAATTCCTGGACCACCCATGTCTCCGGGCATCCGCCGGGCGCGCTGCTGACGTTTGTGTGGCTGGATCGGCTCGGCCTGCATGGCGGGGCCTGGGCCGGGCTGCTGTGCCTGCTGGTCGGTTCCAGCGCCGCCGCGGCGGTGGTGATCGCCGTCCGCGCTTTAGCCGGCGAGCACAACGCGCGGCGCGCCGCCCCTTTTGTCGCCCTGGCGCCGACGGCGATCTGGGTTGCGGTGTCGGCCGACGGATATTTCGCCGGCGTCGTGGCGTGGGGTATCGCGCTGCTCGCGGTTGCGGTGCACGGTGGGACGCGGTTTCCCGGGCTGGTGGCCGCCGGGGCGGGCCTGCTGCTGGGCTGGGGCGTCTTTCTCAGCTACGGCCTGCTGCTGATGGGGCTTCCGGCATTGGCGGTACTGGTATCCGCGAAGAGCTGGCGGGCCGCGCTGCGGGCCTTGGGGCCGGCCATCTTGGCCGCGGCGGCGGTGGCGGTGGCCTTCGCCGTCGCCGGGTTCTGCTGGTTCGACGGCTATACCCTTGTGCAGCAACGGTATTGGCAGGGTATCGCGAAGGACCGCCCGTTCCAGTACTGGTCTTGGGCCAACCTGGCTTGTGTGGTGTGCGCCATCGGGCTGGGCAGCGTCGCCGGCATCAGCCGGGTGTTCGACCGCGACGCCATCGCTCGCCGCTCCGGGTTTCATCTGTTGCTGCTGGGGGTGCTGGCCGCCATCGTCTGCGCGGACCTGAGCACGCTAAGCAAGGCGGAGACGGAACGGATCTGGCTGCCGTTCACCATCTGGCTGACCGCGGCGCCGGCGCTGCTGCCGGCGCGGTCCGACCGGCTGTGGCTGGCGGTCAACGCCGCCGGTGCCCTGCTGCTGAACAGCATCATCTTCACCAACTGGTAGGCGGATACATGGAAGAGTCGGCACTGGCGCGTCGGCTCGGCACCACCGATGCGGTGGTGATCGGGCTGGGATCGATGATCGGCGCCGGGGTGTTCGCCGCGTTTGGCCCGGCCGCCCGGGCTGCCGGCGTGGGGCTGCTGATCGGGCTGGGGCTCGCCGCGGCGGTGGCCTACTGCAACGCGATCGCCTCGGCCCGGCTGGCCGCGCGGTATCCGGTTTCCGGCGGCACCTACATCTACGGGCGCGAACGCCTGGGACCGTGGTGGGGCTTCCTGGCCGGCTGGGGATTCGTGATCGGCAAGACCGCCTCGTGTGCGGCGATGGCGTTGACCGTCGCCTCCTACACCGTCACCGGGCCGGGGTGGGCGCAGCGAGCCGTAGCGGTCGCCGCCGTGGCGGTGCTGGCCGCGCTGAACTATCACGACATCACCAAGACGGCGATGCTGGCCCGAATATTGGTGGCGTGCACCTTTATTGCGCTCGCCGTGGTGGTGATCGGCATTGCCGCGGCCCGGCCCGGGTCCGCCCATCTGACCGACGCCTGGTCCGTCGTCACCCCCTACGGGGTGCTGCAGGCGGCGGGACTGCTGTTCTTCGCGTTCGCCGGTTATGCGCGCATCGCCACGATGGGGGAAGAGGTCCGTGACCCGGCCCATGCCATCCCCAAGGCGATCACCCTGGCGCTGACGATCACGGTGGCGACCTATCTGGTGGTCGGGGTGGCGGTGCTGTCGGCCGCCGGCCCGGCCCGGCTGGCCAGAGCCGCGGCGCCGCTGGCCGAGGCGCTGCGCGCCGCCGGTGCCACGTCGTTGGTGCCGGTGGTGGCCGTCGGCGGCGCGCTGGCCTCCCTCGGTGCGCTGCTGGCGCTGATCGCCGGGGTGGGGCGCACCACGCTGGCGATGGCCCGTCATCGGGATCTGCCCGGCTGGCTGGCCGCGGTCCATCCGCGTTATCAGGTGCCGCATCACGCCGAGATCGCGCTGGCCGTCGCGGTCTGCGTATTGGTGGCCACCGTGGATCTGCGCGGCGCGATCGGTTTCTCGTCCTTCGGCGTGTTGATCTACTACGCGATCGCCAACGCCGCCGCCTATACCCTGGCGGGCCGCGGCCGGCTGCGGGCGCTGAGCGTCTGCGGGCTGATCGGCTGTCTGGTCCTGGTGGTCACCCTGCCCTGGGAATCGGTCGCCGCGGGACTGGGCATGTTTGCCGTCGGGGTCGCCGGACGCTGGGTGGTACTGCGCCGCCTAACCCGCTGACAGTGGGCTAGCCGGCAATGCCGGGTAGTTAAGGCCCGAGCGCGCCACCCTGGTAGTGCCGCCTGCCTCCCGGGGACAGCCTCACAGGCCGGCCGCGCGGGTGACCCGGGCGAAGCGGCTGTCCGGTGCGCACGCGTCGCGGACCGCCGCGAGGTCGTCGATGACGTCGAGATCGGCCAGCGCCGGCACGGTTGTCGCCTCAATACCGTTGTCGCGCAACGCCTTCAGGGTGAGTTCACCGGTATCAGGCTGCGACATCGGGACGCCGCGCAGGCACTCCGCCGCAGCAGGGCTGCGGACTCCGAGCACCCACCAACCGCCGTCGAGTGCCAATCCGAGCACCGCCGGCGTCTCGAGCAACCGTCGTGCGCACTCGCCCAGCAGTCCGGGGCTCACCTGCGGGGTGTCCATCCCGATTTGCAGCACGGGGTACCCGTCCGCGGCATCGGCGTGTGCGTTTGCCAGCCGGTCGGCAAAGCCGTCGCCACGCTGCGCGATGACCGTGAAGGCCTCTAGCCGCTGCCGGATGTCGATAGCCGCCGCGGCGTTATCAAGGTTGCCGGTGAGCGCCACCACCCGCGCGGCCACCTGCGCCGCGGCCACCGCATCCAGCGTGTCCAGCAACGCGGCGGCGGCAATCTCCGCCGCAATCCGGTCACCAACCGTCGCGGCCAGCCGCGTCTTGGCGAATCCGGGCTCCGGGGCCTTGGCGACCACCAGCACCGTGACCGGCAGCACGCTCACGAGATCACCTTCCAGAAGTCCAGAATCGCGATGATGCTGCCGCGTAACGAACCACTGACCTTGGACTTGCCGCCGGTCCGGGGACCGTAGCTGACGTCGAGTTCGACCACCCGCCAGCCGGCCGCCGCGGCTCGGACCAACAGTTCCAGCGGATACCCCGACCGTCGATCGGCCACGCCCAGTTCCAGCAGCGCCTCCCGCCTGGCCACCCGCATGGGCGCGATGTCGTGTACCGGCAAGCCGTGACGGGTGCGCAGCCGCCAGCTCATTACCACCGTGCCCAGCCGCGCCACCCATGGCCAGTGCAATCCGCGAACCGGACGGCGCCGACCGGTTACCAGGTCGGCGCCCCGCTCGAGTTCGGCCACCAGCCGGGGCAACTCACCGGCATCCATCGAGCCGTCGGCGTCGATCACCGCCACGATCGGGGTTGTCGCGGCTTCCACGCCCGCGTGCACCGCAGCGCCATAACCTGGCCGCGGCTCACCGACCACCCGTGCACCGTGGCGGGTCGCCACCGCCGCGGTGTTGTCGGTGCTGTTGTTGTCCACCACCAGCGCCCGATAACCGGCCGGGATGGCGGCCAGCACCGCCGGTAGCGACTCTTCCTCGTTGAGACAGGGCAGCACCACCGTCACCGCATCGCCGGGCATGCCCTCCGACCTTAGGCGATGCCGCGCCCGGGATCAGTGCCCGGAGCCGCCGCTACCGCTACCGCCGCTGCTGCCTCCGCTGCTGCCGCTGCTGCCGCTGCCACCGCTGCCGCCGCTGCCACCGCCGCCGCCGCCGCTGCCGCTGCCACCGCTGCCGCTGCCACCGCTGCCACCGCTGCCGCTGCCTCCGCCGCCGCCGCTACCGCTGCTACCCCCGCCGCTGCTACCCCCGCCGCTGCCGCTGCCTCCGCTGCCACCGCTGCCGCTGCTACCGCCACCCCCGAGTGGCGGCTGCGGAGCCGGGGCCACCGTCTGCGGAGCCGGGGCCACCGTCTGCGGCGCCTGCGGGGCCACAGTCTGCTGCTGGGTTGGTACCTGTTGGGTTGGTACTTGCGTCGGCTGGGGAGCGACGGTGGTCGGAGCGACCGTGGTCGGAGGAACGGTCGTCGGAGCCACCGTCGTGGTCACTGGGGCCATCGTCGTGGGCGGCGTGGTCACCGGCGTCGTCGGTGGCGTGGTCACCGGCGTGGTGGGTGGGGTCGTCGGCGGCGTGGTGGGCGGGGTCGTCGGCGGCGTTGTGGGCGGCGTTGTGGGCGGCGTCGTGGGCGGCGTGGTGGGCGGCGTTGTGGGCAGGGTCGTCGGCGGCGTCGTCACTCCGGGCGACCAACCCGGCCAGGGCGGAATGATGACCGGAACCGGGATCGGGATGGGTGCGGGCACGACACCGGGAGGCGCCGGGGCAGGTGCAACCGGCTCCACGCCTGTCGCGGGCGGCGTCTGCTGCCGAGGAACCACACCCTGGACGGCCGGGACGGTACCGCCCTGGAAGCCTGCGGTGGGGTTGTCGGCAGGTGGCGGTGGGACCGGTGCCTGTTGTTCCGTCGGCAACAGCGGCATGAACTTGCCCGGCTGCGCGTTCTGGTAACCCTGGACCGGCTGCGACGCCGCGGTCGGCCGGACGGCGACCGCCACCGCCACCGCCAGCGAGGCGAATCCGATGATCATGAATGCCACCACGGCATTGCTGATCAGCAACGACCGGGAGTTGAGCCGCGGACGGCCCGCGGCGGCCACATCGTCGTCGCCATAGTCGCCGTACGCGCCATAGTCGCCGTACTCGCCATAGTCGTCCGCATAGTCGTCCGCATAGTCGTCAAAGCCGCCCGCCTCCGAGTACGCCAGCTGGGCGTCTGCTGCCTCACCCGCCGGCACCGCCGCGGCCGGCGGCAGAAAAGTCGTCGCGTCCGCGGCCACGGCCGGCTGAGCCATCGTCGAACCCGACGCGCCCGCTGCCGCCCCGGCAACCAACGCCGCGCCGCGGGCCAGGGCGAACGTCGGATCGTCGGCAACCTGCACCCGCATCGTCGAGGCGGCCCGGATCTGGTCGGCCAGCACCGAGGTCTGCTCGGTAGAACCACCCACCAGCAAAACCTCACCGGGAGCACCTGACTGCTCGTCAAGCCGGGCCATCAGCGTGTCGAATGTAGCCGTGGCATCACCCTCCACCGGCGCGGCAGCCAGCAGGGTCGGCGGCGCGTCGCCGGCACCCGCGACCGACAAGCTCGCCGTCTGGTCGCCGACCAGCAACACAGCCGAGTCCGAGCCCTGCGCGCCCAACAGCGCCGTGGCAGCCTCGGACTCCGATAACACCTCCACGTCGTGGACACCGGAATCGACCAAGGCCTGCCGCAGTTCGTCGGCCTTGCCGTGATCCGGCCAGCACAGCCGGGTGGCGACCAGCCGGTGGCCCTCGTCGGCCAGCAACCGGTCCGTGCCGGCCACCGTCTCGGTCAACACCGAGATCGGCTCTTCGGCCACATCGACCGAGGATTGGTCGATCACGGCGGCGCCCCCGGAGCCCGCCCCGACAAGCGCCAACCGCGCGACCGGACCCGCGACCGCGACCCCCAACACGACGTCCATTTACGGTCTCCTTCGGCTGGCGACCCCACGGCCAGCAATGTCCGGCATCATTAGACTGCGATACGGTCGGCAGTATTCATCTTTTCAGGCGACAAACGCAGCGTAACTGGATTCCCGAAGGGCTGGGTCACACCCGAAACCCCGCCACCTGCCGCGTCGTCCGAATGGAGGATATGTTCGCAATCCAACAACGCCGAGTGCCCGGCAGGGGGTCCCCTCGCCGCCGCGCCGACCCCGAGGTAGCCGCAACCGATCTCGATCCCAGGGAGGCATCGTGAGCCTGAGCAGCGACGACACGCCTACCGGCCCGATCATGGGTGCGCGGCCGCCGGCCCCGCCCGGACAGGCCCGGGACTCGATACGAAGGTGGAACATCACCCGGGACCTGGGCGCCGGTGTGCTGGTGGTCAGTGCGCTGTTCTTCCCATGGAATCTGTATTTCGGCTTCCGAATTCCGGGCAGCAGCAGAATTTTGTTCGCGGTCCTGCTGCTGGTGACGCTGCTGTCGTTGACGGCGGCCGTCGTGCCGTATCTGGGTAAACCCGATCCCGGCCGGGCAGGCCGGTTGCGTCTGGGCCTCAACATCCCGTATCTGCTGCTGGTGTTGGCGTTCGTCGTCTACGACGCGTTCCAAACAATCCGGTTCGGTGGCACCGTCAACGTGCCCGGCGGTGTCGGGCCAGGCGCCTGGCTGGGAACCGCCGGCGCGGTGCTCAGCGCGCAACCGTCGATCACCGGCGCGGTCGCCGACGACGACAAGCACCGCAACTGGTTGCTGGCCGCCCGAATCGTCGGCTATGCGTCGATGTTCGGCGCCGCCCTCAGCGCCGGTTTCAACCTTGTCTGGCGGGTGCGGTATGCGTTGCATCCCGCGGGCGCCGCCTCCGGTTTCGGCAAGCAGAACATCGTGGTGATCGACACGGCGGTGGTCTACGGCATTGTCGCGCTCGTCGCGGTACTGGTTGCATCCCGGTGGATGCTGAAGGGCACCGAAGACTACCGGCTGTCCACGATTGCGCTGGGAGCCTCGGCGCTGGTCGCCGGAGTCATCGTGTGGATCTTGCCGGCCGGCCGCGAAATCGACGCATTCCACGGCATCGCGCAGAACACCTCGACGGCCGGAGTCGGATACGAGGGGTTTCTGGCGTGGGCGGCCGGCGCCGCCATCTTCGCGCCGCTGACCTTGGTGCGATCCCCGGGCGGCCAGCCGATAGCCAAGGCCGTCTGGCGCGCGGCGGCCCGAAACGGCTTGCTGCTGATCGCCGCGTGGTGCCTGGGTTCGGTGGTGATGAGGCTCACCGACCTCACCACGGCGGTGATGCTGAATTACCCTTATTCACGCTATGACACCATGACGCTGGCGGGCTTCGATCTGGTCACCGCGGTGCTTGCGATCTGGCTTCGACTCAACCTGACAACCGATGCGCTGCCCGGCCGGCTGATCTCGTCGCTGTCCGGATTTCTGTTCGCGCTCAGCGTTTCTCGCGTCATCCTCGGCATCGTCCTGGCCCCACGATTTGCGACACCCCCCGGCGCCCCGGCAAACCCGGTCTATGGCAACAACCTGGCCCAGCAGATCAGCAGTGTCTTCGACGTGACGCTGTGCGGCCTGGCCCTGGGCATTCTCGCCGCCGTCCTGATCGCGCGGCGGCAGCGCCCGCCGCGGCGAATGCGGCCACATCCGCGACGCCCCCGGTCCGCTCGGCGCCGCACCCCACCGGGTGGGCGGCCCGCGCTGCCGTCGGAGGCGGAGACGGCCCAGTTCCGGACACCGGAGGCGGGCCATGACGCACCCACCACCGTGCTGTCCGGGCCGGGGCCGTCCCCCCGGATCTTCCGGTCAGCCGAGACGACCGGGCCGGTGCGCCCGAAGATCTACCGTCCGCCAGGCGACTCGCGGTAACGGTCAGCGAAGGGGCGCGAACGCGAACTCACGCAGCCCGTCGCCCGGTGCGACGGCCGCACGGAAGCCCAAAACCTCGGCGGCCCGGGTGGGGTCGGCGACGATGTGGCGCACATCGCCGCTGCGGTACTGCCCGGTGATCACCGGAGACATCGAATCGCCCCGGGCCTCGCACAGCGCGGTGGCCACCTCCAGGATCGAGATCGGCCGCCCCGAACAGACGTTGACGGCGGTGAAGCCGCCGCGGTCGGCCGCAGTCAGATCCGCGGCGGCCAGGTTGGCCGCGGCGACGTCGTCGACGTGGACGAAGTCACGCATCTGACCGCCGTCTTCGAAAACCCTTGGCGGATCTCCCTTTTCCAGCGACGAGCGGAATATCGCCGCCACCCCGGAATACGGGGTGTCGCGCGGCATGCCCGGACCGTAGACGTTGTGGTAGCGCAGCGCCACCACCGAGCCGCCCGTCGACTCCGACCACGCCAGCGCGTAGTGCTCCTGCGCCGCCTTGCTGGCCGCGTACAGGCTGCGCGGCCGCACCGCGGCGGCTTCGTCCACCAGGCACCACCTGACCGGCTCCCCGCATTCCGGGCAGCGGTGTTCGAAGACGCCGGCGTCCAGATCGGCCCGCCGCCGCGGCAGCGGGTCGACCAATCCGTGCCGGCCGCAGTGGTAGCAGCCCTGCCCGTAGACCACCATCGACGACGCCAGCACCAGGCGGCGCACCCCGGCGGCGAACATCTGGGCCAGCAGCACCGTGGTGGCCAGGTCGTTGTGGGCGCCGTATTCGGGCGCGTCGGCGGCGTCTACCCCGGCACCCACCATCGCCGCCTGGTGACACACCAGGTCCACCCCGGCCAACAGCGGGGCCAAGGCCTGCGCATCACGGACGTCGACCCGGTGACACCCCGGCGGTAACACCGGATCGGGCCCGTGCGCGGCCGGCAGCAAGGCGTCGACGCCAACCACCTCATGGCCGGCCGCGCTCAGCGCGACGGCCACCCGGGATCCGATGAAACCGGCCGCACCGGTCAGCAGCACCTTCACGGCAACTCGAACGGCAACGCGACACCGGCATGCACCAGGCACCGGGTACAGGTGCGCTCCGCGGCGACCCGGCCGATCGCCGCCCGCACCAGCGCCTTGAGCGTCTCGATGTTCTCTCCGAAGCTGGCGAACACGTCGGCCGCTGTCACGCCCTCCCCGACATCGACACCCGCGTCGACATCGGTCACCAAAGCGATTGCCGCATAGCATAATTCGAGCTCACGAGCGAGGATTGCCTCCGGATATCCGGTCATGTTGACCAGGTCGAACCCCGCGGCGGCAAACCACTGGCTTTCCGCTCGAGTGGAAAACCGCGGGCCCTGGATCACCACCAGCGTGCCGCCGTCGACCACATCGGGTAACCCGGTGACCGCGGCGCGCAGCGTCGGACAGTACGGATCGGCGAAGGTGGCATGCACCCCGCCGGAGTCGAAGTAGGTGTCGGCCCGGCCGCGGGTGCGATCGACCAACTGGTCGGGCACCACCACCGCGCCGGGCCCGAGCCGGGAAGTCAGGCTGCCGACCGCACACGGGGCGAACACCCGGCGCACCCCGAGGGCACGCAGCGCCCACATGTTGGCCCGGTAGGGCACGGTGTGCGCCGAGTACTGGTGGTGCACGCCGTGCCGGGGCAGGAACGCGACATCGTGGCCTGCGACGGTACCGATGGTGATCGCGCCGCTGGGCCGACCGTAGGGGGTTTCCGGTTCGACGGTGCGCGCATCGGGACCGAAGAAGGTGTAGAAGCCGCTGCCGCCGATCACTCCGAGCATCCGCTCATTGTCGTCTATGCCGTTGCGAGTTGATCGCGGGTGCGGGGCACCGGCAGGATGCCTTCGTGGCCAGTTTCACGCAGTGGATCGCCGGCGCTCGCCCGCGCACCCTGCCGAACGCGGTGGCGCCCGTCGTCGCGGGCACCGGCGCCGCGGCCTGGCTGCACGCGGCCGTGTGGTGGAAAGCGCTGCTGGCGCTGGTCGTCGCGGTCGCGCTGACCGTCGGCGTCAACTACGCCAACGACTATTCCGACGGCATCCGCGGCACCGACGACCAGCGGGCCGGCCCGGTGCGGCTGGTCGGCTCACGGTTGGCGGCGCCCCGTTCGGTGCTGACCGCGGCGATGGTGAGCCTGACGCTCGCCGCGCTGGCCGGGTTGGTGCTGGCGCTGGTGAGCCAGCCGTGGCTGATCGCGGTCGGCGCCGCCTGCATCGCCGGGGCGTGGCTGTACACCGGCGGGGCGAAACCCTACGGCTACTCCGGTTTCGGCGAGGTCGCGGTGTTCGTGTTCTTCGGCCTGATCGCGGTGCTCGGCACCCAGTACACCCAGGCCTTGCGGGTCGACTGGGTGGGGCTGGTGCTGGCTGTGGCGACGGGAGCGCTGTCGTCGTCGGTGCTGGTGGCCAACAACCTGCGCGACATCCCGACCGACACGGTGTCGAACAAGATGACCCTGGCGGTGCGGCTGGGCGATGCCCGCACCCGAGTCCTCTACCAGGGGCTGCTGGTCACGGCGGGGGCGCTGACGCTGCTGTTGACGATCGCGACGCCGTGGTGTGCCGGGGGCCTGGTGGCCACGCCGCTGGCCCTGCGTGCGGCCGCGCCGGTGCGATCCGGCCGCCGCGGGCCCGAGCTGATCCCGGTGCTGCGTGACACCGGGCTGGCGATGCTGGTGTGGGCGGTTGCGGTGGCCGTGGCGTTGGCGGTGGCCGCGTGAGCGTGCGCGCCCGGCAAGCCGGGCATTCAGGCTGGGCATTCAGGACGGGCGCTATTGGCGCGGGGTGGCCCCGGGCGCACACTCGACATGTGGATAACAGCTACCGAGGACGGGTATGACGGAGATCGCCACAGCCAGCGGGACCACGAGCGTCGGGTTGCTCAGCGTCGGGGCGTACCGCCCCGCACGGGTGGTCACCAACGACGAGATATGCCAGAACATCGACTCATCCGATGAATGGATCTACACCCGAACCGGTATCAAGACCCGCCGGTTCGCCGCCGCCGAGGAATCCGCCGCTTCGATGGCGATCGAGGCCAGTCGGCAAGCGATCGCCGGCGCCGGCCTCGAGGGCAGCGACATCGACGGCGTGATCGTCGCCACCAGCACCCACTTTCTGCAGACCCCGGCGTGTGCCCCGATCGTCGCCGCGGCGTTGGGCGCCCACGACGTTCCAGCATTCGACATCTCAGCCGGATGCGCCGGATTCGGATACGCGGTGGGTGTCGCGGCCGACATGATCCGGGGCGGCAGCGCCGGGACGGTGCTGGTGATCGGCACCGAGAAACTGTCACCCACGGTTGACATGCAGGACCGGAGCAACTGCTTCATCTTCGCCGACGGCGCCGCCGCGGTGGTGGTCGGGCAGACGCCGACGCAAGGCATCGGACCGACCGTCTGGGGCAGTGACGGCGAACAGGCCACGGCGATACGGCAGGACATCGACTGGATCACCCACGCGGAGAACCCAACCGGACCACGCCCGTTCCTGCGCTTGGAAGGTACCGCCGTCTTTCGGTGGGCCGCATTCGAGATGGGCAAAGTCGGTCAGCGGGCGCTGGACGCGGCTGGGGTGAAACCCGACGAGATCGATGTGTTCATCCCGCATCAAGCCAATAGCCGGATCAACGAACTGCTCGCCAAGACCCTGCAACTGCGGCCGGATGCGGTGGTGGCCAACGACATCGAGCACACCGGGAACACCTCGGCGGCGTCCATTCCGCTGGCGATGGCCGAACTGCTGGCGACCGGGACCGCCAAGCCGGGCGACCTGGCGTTGCTGATCGGTTACGGCGCCGGCCTCAGCTATGCCGCGCAAGTGGTCCGAATGCCTAAGGCGCCATAGTCATAGGGATAAGCGGGATTTCAGCTTTCGCCGGCACGCTCGCCGGAGTTCGGATCGTCGGGATTCTCGCCCCGCAGCCGGGCCCGCAGCCGTTCGCGTTCGGCGCGCCTGCGCTCCCCCGCAACCGCCAGGGCGGCGGTGGCCCGCCGGCGCAGCGGAGTGAACACCCACATACCCAACGGCATCGCAATGGTCAGCCCGAACAGCGCGGCGACGACAACCGGGAATTCGGCGATCCCGGCCAGCCGCGCCACCCCGTAGATCGCCGCGGTGACCACGACCGCGAGCAGCAACCGGGCCGTAGCGTAGAGCGCCACGTCGACGACGCCGCGGTGCTCGGTGGTTTTCCCGGCGCTGTTGCCGTTAGGCGCTGCTGACACAGCCTGAGCCTACGGCGCGGGTATATTCGCTCACAGGAGGTGTCGAGTGCTTTACCTGCTCGTCGTCCTGGTATTGGGGACGCTGATCTACATCGGCTGGCGTGCGGCCCGGTCGCAGACAAGCCGGCCCAAGACTCGCGTTATCGGACCCGACGACGACCCAGAGTTCTTGCGCCGGTTGGGACAAGGCTGACCGGCGCCAGGCCCACCTAGATGAACGCCGGGTTGGTTCGCCGCTGATCGCTGGGAAACCCGTCGGCGACAACGGCAGCCAACTCCATCAGCGCCTCGCGAGTCTCCCGCTTCAACCGCTCGAAGCGGATCTCGGCGCCCTCTTCGAGATGCGGGTCGAACGGCACCAGCCGCACGGCGCGGCACCGCCGCGCGAAGTGATCGACCACCTTCTGCATGTCGACCTTGCCGGACCGCGGCCGCACAGCGTTGATCACCGCTATCGATCCGCGTACCAGCTCGTCGTACCCGTGTGCATCCAGCCAGTCCAGCGTTGCCGAGGCGCTGCGGGCGCCATCGATGGATGCCGAGCTGACCACGATCAGCACGTCGGCCTTGGCCAACACCGCCGACATCGCCGAATGCAGCAACCCGGTGCCGCAGTCGGTGAGCACCAGGCCATAGAACCGCTCGAGGATCTCGAGGGTGCGAGCATAATCGTCGGCGCTGAACGCCTCCGACACCGCCGGATCGGTTTCCGACGCCAGCACTTCCAGCCTGCTGGGGCCCACCGAGGTGTAGCTGCGGACATCGCTGTAGCGCTCGATGCCGTCGGCGTCGCGCAGCAGATGGCGCACCGTGGCCGAGGTCTCCACCGGCACCTTCTGGCTCAACGTTCCGCGGTCCGGGTTGGCGTCGACCGCCACCACCCGGTCACCGCGGATCGAGGCGAAGGTGCCGCCCAGGCTGGCGGTGATGGTGGTCTTGCCGACGCCGCCCTTCAGTGACAGCAGCGCGATCCGATAGCATCCGCGCAACGGGCGGTTGACCGCGACCACCAGGTCGTTGTACCGGTTGACCCGTGGGCTTTCCCCCAGGTTGATCAGCTTGCCGGACGCCATGTAGAGCCAGCGGCGCCAACCCTCCGACGGCGGCGGTTTGACCTGCCGCAACAGCGTACTGGTGGACAGTTCCGGATACCGTGACGACGGCGGGCCCGCCGGCCGCTGCGCAGTCTCCACCGGCGAGTCGGCCGGCTGGCCACCCAAATATCCGTAGGCCTGCGCATCAGGGATCGGCGCCAAGCCCTTGGCCGGCGTAGGGGTTGCGGCCCCCGCCGCCCACGCGCGCGGCTCGGCGCGGGTCGGCGGCGGGGGCACGGCGTGTGTCTCCGATTCGGAGAAGCGTCGCCCGGTGCGGAATCCGGCGAAGGCCCGGGTCGGCGCCTCGCTGGATTCGCCGCCCGTCTCGCCGGCCGGCGACTGTGTCGTCGGGCGATCCGGGTCTTGGCGTTCCTGTCCCAGTGGCGCCCCCACGCCCTCCGTCGGATGGTCAGACACGTGTACGTCCCCTCGTCGTGTTACTCGGTATTTGTACCCGCTGCCTGGTCACCCCACACCAGCATAGGAATGCAAACCGACGGTAACCAGGTTAACGAAGAACAGGTTGAAGACCATGGCCACGAACCCGGCGACGTTGACCCAGGCCGCCTTCCGGTCCCGCCAGCCCGCGGTCGACCTGGCATGGAGGTAGGCCGCGTAGACCACCCACGCGACGAAGGACACCGTCTCCTTGGGGTCCCAGCCCCAGTAGCGGCCCCAGGCTTCCTCGGCCCAGATGGCGCCGAAGATGACTCCGAAGCCGAACACCGGGAAGGCGAAGATCGTGGTCCGGTAGGCGATCCGGTCCAGGGTTTGGGCATCGGGGAACCGCTGCACCAGACGGGCCAACGCCCCTTCGGTTTCGGGCTCACCCAGCCGTGAGGTCCGCAGTAAAAACAGGATGCTGGCGATGCCGGCGACCAGGAACACTCCCGAACCGAGACTGACCACCGAGACGTGAATGGGCAGCCAGTACGACTGCAGTGCCGGCATCACCGGGGCGGCATTGGCGTACAGCCAGCGTCCGGACACCGTCAGCAGGATCAGCACCGGGACCAGCAGGAAGACCCACAGCGGCCGGTTCTGCGGGCGGCGCAGCACCACCGCGCCGGCGACCAGCCCGGACATGCAGGTGAGGTTGATGAACTCGTACATGTTTCCCCACGGCACCCGCATGGTGGCCAGGCCCCGCAGCACGATGCAGGCGCCCAGCAGGCCGACGCCGAGGTAGAGCACCGCCAGCCCGGCCCGGCCGACGCGTTCGTCGAGCGGCCGTCGCGGACCGTCGGCCACGATGCCCGGGGTGGTGCTGTCGACGGCGACCGATCCGGCGGCCACCACGACCGGTTCGAGTTTGCGGCCGCGGACGTAGGCCAGCTCGAAGGCCAGCAGCAGCAGTGCCACCACCAGAGCCACCACGGCTGAGGTAAACGCCCAGTCGGAGTAGCGGGCCAGGCCGATGTTGATGTGCGCGGTGTTCATCTGACGTGCACCTGAGGGCTCCTTCGGGATGCTGCGGGCATCGGGGCCGCCGATTCGCCGAACCCGGCCAGCAGTCGCTCGGTCAGCCGCTCGAACTCGTCACCCCAGCCGGAGTTGTCGGTCCGTGCCAGGCCGCCCAGCTCGACGTTCACCGTACCGGGGGTGTCGGTGGCCGGCGTAAGCCGGACCCAGACCCGGCGCCGGCGCACCAGCAGCGATACCAGCAGCCCGGCCATCATCGTGACGGCGAACACCAGCACCCAGGTTTGGCCGGGGTCGTGGGAGACCTGCAGGTTGACGAAGGGCACGGCGCCGTCGAAGCGGACGGTGGTGCCGTCTTGATCGAGGCGCACCTGTTCGCCGGCGCGCAGGTTGACCCGCTTTTCCTTGGTGAGCCGGCCCTGTTCGATCAGCCGGGGATCCAGGCTGAACAGCGACTGCGGTCGCCCGGTGTCCAGACCGGTGTCGCCGCGGTAGATGTCGATGGCCACCGCGGGGGCGTCCAGCGCCGGGAAACGCGACGACAACAGGGTGCCGTCGAGCTGCTCGGTCGGTGCCAGCAGGCCCTGGATCGCGATTTGGTGCCGACGGCGTTCTTCGGCGGTGGGATAGCTGCCGGCCGGCGGGTCGATGCGCACCACCCCCGACGACAGTAGGGTCTGCGGGTTGTCGGGTCGCCATTGCACGGTCGACGTGCGGATCTGCCCGTCGGGGAAGGTCACGGTGAAGCTGGGCGCGTAGCCGTGGCCCTGCAGATACACCCGGTCCCCGCCGACCCGCAGCGGATGGTTGACCTCCAGCCGGTAGGGCCGCCAGGTGTTGGCCGACGGGTCGTGGCTGCCCGGGTCGGCCTGGTAGTCGATGTCGGCGGCAAACGCGGTGGCCTGCCCGGAGGGCAGGTAGTGGGCCGCGAAGTCGTTGACCCGGATGCAGATCGGGTGCAGCGACGTGCCGTCGACGGTGTTGCCGGCGCGGAACGAGTCGAAGGCGGCCGGCGAGGCCGAGCAGAAGCCGGGACCGCCGTCGGCGATGACGATGACGTTGCCCTCGTAGCCGAAGAGTTTGCCGACGGCCACCGCGACCAGCAGGCCCAGCAGCGAGAAATGGAAGACGATGTTGCCGAATTCGCGCAGGTAGCCCTTCTCGGCGGAGACCTCGCAGGTGCCGTCTGTGTGCCGGACGATCCAGCGCCAGCCGCGCAGCCTCGCCGCGATCGTCGTGGCCAGCGTGTCCGGGTCGGCGGGGTCGGTGAGCCGGGCCTGGTAGCTGGCGTGCTTGGGCAGCCGGGCCAGGTTGCGCGGTGCGGCGACCGGGGCGGCCCGCAGGCTGCGGGCGTGCTCGATAATCCGCGGGGTCAGGCAGCCCACCAGGGACACGAACAGCAGCACGTAGATGGCGGTGAACCAGAAACTGGAGAACACGTCGAAGGCCTGCAGCTCGTTCAGCCACGGGCCGATGATGGGGTGGGTGCGCAGGTAGTCGTCGACTTTGCCGGCGTTGAGGCCGCGCTGCGGCAGCAGCGCTCCCGGTATCGCCCCCAGCGCGAGCAGAAACAGCAGCACCAGCGCGGTGCCCATCGACGTCAGCGACCGCCAGGTGTTGCGCGCTTTGCCCACGAGCGCCGCTCCTCGCGCCGTCAAATCGGCAGCCTCACGTCGGACACCACGGCGTCGCGCAGCCAGGAGACCACGTCGTTCCAGACGCCGGTGACCAGCGCCAGACCGACGGCGATCAGCAGCACGCCGCCGAAGACCTGAATGGCCCTGGTGTGCCGGCGCAGCCAGCCCAGGCCCGCGACCGCCCCCGCCGAACCGAACGCCAGCAGCACGAACGGGATGCCCAGCCCCAGGCAGTAGGCGATCACCAGGACGATCCCACGCGCCACGCTGGCGCCGTCGGTGGCCGAGGCGACGGTGATCACCCCGGTCAGCGTCGGCCCCAGGCACGGCGTCCACCCGAGCGCGAACACCGCGCCGAGCAGCGGTGCCCCGGCCACCGTCGTCAACAGCCGCGGGCTGAACCGGACCTGACGCTGCAGCGCCGGGATCAGACCCACGAACACCAACCCCATCACGACGGTCAGCACCCCGCCCACCCGCTGCAGCAGCACCTGGTTACTGATCAGCGTGGTCGTCATGCCCAGCACCGCGACCGTGCCCAGGACGAACACCGTGGTGAACCCGGCGACGAACAGCGCCGCCGACCCGGCGATCCGCCACCGGGCCGCGGGCTGCGGCCATGGCTCCTCGTTGACGCCGACCACGCCCGCCAGATAGGACAGGTAGCCCGGCACCAACGGCACCACGCAGGGGGAAGCGAACGAGACCAGCCCGGCCAGCATGCACACGCCCAGCGCCAGCAGCAGCGGGCCGGCGGCGGCGATCTCGGTGAAACCCGTCATTGCCGTCCCCGCGGGCTCACCGGTTCCTCGGCCGCTACCCGCTGCACCACCGGCTGCAGATCCTCGGCCAGCAACTCGCGCAAAAACACCGCCGCGACCCGATGCTGGCGATCGAGCACCAGCGTGGACGGAATGACGGTGGTGGGGTACTTGCCGCCGAACGCGATCAGGGTGCGCATCGCCGGGTCGTAGATGGACGGGAACGTGACGTGGCGGTCGTTGACGAAATCCAGTGCGGCGTCGCGACTGTTGTCGCGCACGTCGAGGCCGAGCAAGGACACCCCGGACCCGTGGGTGGCGTCGTACACCCGCTGCAGTTGGCCGACCTCGGCCCGGCAGGGTCCGCACCACTGGCCCCACACGTTGACGACGACGACCTGCCCGGCGAAATCGTCGAGGGACAGCGTGCGCGCCGGGTCGCGCAGGTCCGGCCCGGACAGCGGCCCCGGACGGCCGCGGCTGGCCGGCGGGTCGTAGAAGATGTCGGTCTTGCCGCCGGGGGAGACGAATTCGAACGTACCGCCCTGGGCGACGGCATCACGCCCGGAACAGCCGGTCAGCACGGCTGCCACCACCAGAGCAAAAGCGAGCCGCCGCATGCTCAGCAGTCTGCCGGTTCGGAGTACACCACGTCGACCAGGCGGTCGCCGTCATAGACCAGGGAGGTCACCGACGCCAGCGAGCATTCGCGGCGCCGCGGGTCGTGCCACAGCCGCCTACCGGTCACGTGCAGCCGCAACGTCCACACCGGCAGCTGGTGGCTGACGCACACCACCTCGTGGCCGGCGGCGCGCGCCCGCGCCTTGTCCACCGCGGTCGACATCCGTTGGGCGATCTGGGTGTACGGCTCGCCCCACGACGGCGTGAACGGGTTGCGCAGCTGCCACCACACCCGCAGGTCGCGCCACTGGCCGTCACCGAGGCCGACACGCCGGCCCTCGAAGAAGTTCGCCGATTCGATCAGGTCATGGTCGGTGTCCACCGGCAGCTCGTGACGGGCGGCGATGGGCGCGGCGGTCTCCTGGGCGCGTTGCAGCGGCGAGGCGATCACCGCGACGACGTCGCGGCCGGCCAGGAAGTCGGCGACCGCGACCGCCTGCGCTCGGCCGGCATCCGACAGCTGGAAGCCGGGCAACCGGCCGTAGAGGACCCCGCTGGGGTTGTGCACCTCGCCGTGGCGCACCACGTGCACCCGGGTTTCTTCGGCCATCAGGCTCTGTCCTCTCGGGCGGCGGCGGTGGCGGCCCGACGGGCCGCAACAGGCAGCGCGTCGGCGATCCGCCCGAATGCGGCGTCATCGAGGGCGGCCGAGACGAACCACGCCTCGAACGCACTGCACGGCGGGTAGACGCCCGCGTCTAGCAGAGCGTGAAAGAACGGGGCATAACGCCACGTCTGGCTGGCTCGTGCCGACGCGAAGTCGGTGACCGGCCGGTCGGTGAAGAACACGCTGAGCATGTTGCCGGCCCGGGGAACCTGGTGCGGCACCCCGGCGTCCGTCAGCGCCTCGGTCAGCAGCGCCGCCAATCGGTCGGCATTGGCGTCCAGCGCCGCGTACACCGCGTGGTCGGCGGCCCGCAGGGTGGCCAGCCCGGCGGCCATCGCCACCGGGTTGCCCGACAGCGTCCCGGCTTGATACACCGGGCCCAGCGGCGCCAGCCGCTCCATCACCTCGGCCCGGCCGCCGAACGCGGCGGCGGGCAGCCCGCCGCTCATCACCTTGCCGAAGGTGAACAGGTCGGCGGCCACCGGATCCAGGCCGTACCAGCCACTTCGGCTGACCCGAAATCCCGTCATCACCTCGTCGACGATCAGCAGCGCGCCATGTTCGGCGGTGATCGAGCGCAGCGCGGCGTTGTAGCCGGGCTTGGGCGGGACGACGCCCATATTGCCCGGGCTGGCCTCGGTGATGACCGCGGCGATCTGCTCGCCGTAACGGGCAAAACTCTCCCGAACGGCGTCGACGTCGTTGTAGGGCAACACGATGGTGTCGGCCGCGGCGGCGCCGGTGACCCCCGGCGAGGACGGCAGGCCGAGGGTGGCCACGCCCGAGCCCGCGTCGGCCAGCAGCGCGTCGACGTGACCGTGGTAGCAGCCGGCGAACTTGATGACCTTGGCCCGGCCGGTGTACCCGCGCGCCAGCCGGACCGCGCTCATGGTGGCCTCGGTGCCGGAATTCACCAGCCGGATCCGCTCGACGGGCGCCACCCGCCCGAGGATCTCGGCGGCCAGCTCGGTCTCGGCCGGTGTCGGCGCCCCGAAGGACAGGCCGTTGGCGGCGGCCTTGGCGACGGCGTCGACGACGGCCGGGTGGGCATGACCGAGGATCATCGGCCCCCACGAGCAGACCAGGTCGACGTAGCGGTTGCCGTCGGCGTCGGTGAGCCGGCAGCCGTGCGCTTCGGTGATGAACCGCGGGGTGCCGCCGACGGCCGTGAACGCGCGCACCGGGGAGTTCACCCCGCCGGGGATGACCGTGCAGGCGTCGGCGAACAGTTGCGCGGAGACGTGCGTCTGCGCGGTCGCCTGGTCCGTGCTGCCCATGCCGACTAGTGTCCCAGTTGCCGCGGCCCGTTCAACTACAGGGTGTAAGAGTTCGCGCTACCCGACGCGGGTGCAGGCACGCCGCTGGTGATGGCCGTGCTGGCCGGCGGCTGCGGCAGCGACAACCCGGTCATCGACTCGTCGAACCGCGGCTCGCATTCCCCGCTTTCAACCGGGGTCGTGTGCGATGTGCACGGTCTGCGGGAATCCGCCAGACCGGGTACGTCGGTGGATGTGACCCTTGTATTCGACTGTATTCGACAACTACGGCGACCTGACCATGCGGGTGCCCATCAAGGCCTGCCCCAGCCAGCTGTAGCCCGAGTTTGAAAAACGATGGCAGCCAACCGCTTTCAGCCGGACCGGCCGCAGCGTGCATACGACAACCCGGCACGGGGTAACCCTCTGAGGACAGACAACGAAGCATCGAGACGGATAACGAGAGGGATGAGACGCATGACCGACCCCGCCGGGGAACGCACGACATCGAGCGCCGGGCAACGGCTGGTCGCATCGTTTGACACTTACGACGCCGCTCAGGAGCTGGTAGATCGCATGTCCGACGGCGGATTCCCCGTCGAGCACGTGCGCATCGTCGGTGACGGCCTGCGCACCGTCGAACAAGTCACCGGCCGCATGACCAAGGGCAAGGCGGCGCTCGCGGGTGCGGCCAGTGGCGCCTGGATCGGTCTGCTGTTCTTGCTCTTTGCCGTCGGCCTGTTATGGCTTTGGGTATGGGTGCTGCTGCTCCCATTGCCTTCGGCGCACTCTGGGGCGCTATCTTCGGCTTCGCGGCACACGCGTCGACGGGTGGAGAGCGTGACTTCACCAGCGAGCAGACCTTGCTGGCGCGCCGTTACCACGTCTATGTGACCGCCGAGTACGCCGACCGCGCCGCCCACTTTCTGCCGGCAGCGCAGAGCGCGGCTCGCTGACGTCGGCTTGGCACCCAGTTTGGCAGAGCCGCGTCGGCGCGGTGTACTACCTCTATGAGGGCTCCATGAGCGGCTCAGGCCGACTGTCGACGGGCGTGACGATTCCCGCACAAGAGCTGGAAACCATCACCGGCCAGCCCGTGGCGGTGCCGGCCCCCCGGGGGCGTACCCATCTGCAGTTTCGCCGGTTTGCCGGGTGCCCGATCTGCAGTCTGCATCTGCACAGCTTCGCCGACCGACACGAGCAGCTCACCGACGCCGGCATCACCGAAGTGGTGGTCTTTCACTCGCCGGCCGACGCGCTGCGCGGATATCAGACCGTGCTGCCGTTCGCCGTGGTCGCCGACCCCGACAAGGTGCACTACCGCCGGTTCGGCGTGCAGACCAGCTGGCGCTCCCTGGCCAGTTTGCGCGCCTGGTCGGCAGCCGTCCGCGGCTACCGCGCCGCGCTGCGGCACCGCCGCGACCCGGCCTATGCCGGCGTCGGATCTACCGACGGCACAACACATTTGGGGCTGCCTGCGGACTTTCTCATCGATCCGGATGGCAGGCTGGTCGCGGTGCATTACGGGCGTCACGCCGACGACCAGTGGTCGGTCGACGAGCTGCTGCGCATCGATCGGTCGCTGGGGTAACGGCATGGCCAGCGAAGTGGTGGTCTACTGGCGTCCGGGCTGTCCGTTCTGTTGGCGGCTGCGCAGGGCGCTACGGCGGCGCCGGCTGCCCACCCGGGAGGTGAACATCTGGACCGATCCGGAGGCGGCCGCGGTGGTCCGCTCGATCGCCGACGGCAACGAGACCGTGCCCACCGTCGTCGTCGGCGATATCGCGATGGTCAACCCGACGCCCGGCCAGGTCATCGACGCGGTCCGCAGCCGGGCTCCGGAGCTTCTCGACCGGGTGGCCGCGTCCGCCCGTCGGCGAACCATCTTCCGGGGCCAAAGCCGTTAGCCCGGCTCGCTCTGCGGTGCCTCCGCGAGCACGGTCGCGTTCCACACGGCGCGAATCATTCGCCCACCTCCCTGTCGGCTTCGATAGTGCCGGGATTCCGGAGCCGGCGCGGCCGACTGCCCGGCCTTGAGATGTGGCCCCGGAAATGAGTTGGATAGTGGCATGCAATTTCCGCAACAGCTCGCCCGGTTCAACCGCCATGTCACCAACCCCATTCAGCGGAGGTGGGCCGGCTGGCTACCTCCGTTCGCGACCATCGAGCATGTCGGACGACGATCGGGCAAGCCGTACCGCACCCCGGTCAACGCCTTCGAGGCGACCGTCGACGGCAAACCCGGGGTGGCGGTTGTATTGACTTACGGCCCGGACCGGGACTGGCTGAAGAACCTCAAGGCGGCCGGTGGCGGGCGAATGCGGCGGCGCGCCAAGACTTTCGGCATCGCCGATCCGCGGGTGGTGAGCATGGCCGAGGCGGCGCCGCAGGTCGCTGCCGGCTGGCGGCCGATTTTCGCGCGGCTGCCGTTCGAGAGCGCGGTGCTGTTTACCCGGACCTCCTGAGACCTGGAGATGCGGGTCACTGCGATCCGGGAGCGACCGGTCGCACTACCCGGCAGCCCGGCCAACGCGGTCGTCAACTTCGCACAGCACACGGTCTCGCTGGTGGCACTGGTCAGCGATGTCATCCGCGACGGAAAACCGGTGACGAGAAACCCGGCGGACACGGAGACCGGACGGCCGCGGCCGCCGCCCTGGAGCTGGCATGCTGGGACCTCAACGCCAAACTCGACGACGAACCCGCCTACGCGACCATCGCACGTCACTTCGGGCGAACACCGGCGCGCGCGGTCGCGGTGTATGCGGCCGGCGGCTACTACTACCCGGGACGCGGCCCGGCCGAGCTGCGCGACGAGATGCGCGGCTATCTCGATCAGGGCTACGCCGCGGTCAAGATGAAGATCGGCGGCGCCGCGCTGGCCGACGACCTCGCCCGCATCGAGGCGGTGATCGACGTGGTCGGCGCCGAACGCGTCGCGGTCGACGCCAACGGCCGGTTCGACCGCACCACCGCGACACAGTGGGCCAGCGCGCTGGCACCTTACGGCCTGCGCTGGTACGAAGAGCCCAGTGATCCACTCGATTTCGAGCTGAACCGCGCGGTGACCTCCTGCTACGACGGCGCGGTAGCCACCGGGGAAAACCTGTTCTCGGTGCCCGATGTGACCAACCTGGTCCGCTACGGCGGCATGCGGCCGGGCCGTGACGTCTTCCAGATGGATGCCGGTCTGAGCTACGGGCTGGGCGAGTATGCGCGGATGCTCGAGGTGATCGAGGCGCACGGCTTCGATCGCCGGTCCGCCTTCCCGCACGGCGGTCACCTGATCAACCTGCACATCGCGGCGGCCCTGGGACTTGGCGGCTGCGAGTCCTACCCGGGAGTGTTCCAGCCCTTCGGCGGATATCCCGACGCCTGCCAGGTAACCGACGGCCGGATCTCCCCCACCGACGCGCCCGGCTTCGGGCTCGAACAGAAACCCGGTCTTGCCGAGTTGATCACCGAGCTGACAGCCTAGGAGCACCCGGATGAAAATCGCGATAATAGGTTGCGGCGCAATGGGCTCCATCTACGCCGCCAAGCTGGCTTTAGCGGGCAATGACGTGGGCAATGACGTCGTGGCCATCGATCGCCACCAGGCTGGGGTCGAGCAGATCGCCCGGCACGGGCTGCGGGTCACCGGGCCCGGCTATGAGCAGCTGGTGCCCCTGCGGGCCGGCACCACCGCCCCGGCCGAGCCGATGGACCTGATCGTGCTGGCGGTCAAGGCCGCCGACGTGAGAACCGCTGCGCAGCAGGCTCTTGCGATGCTGGGTGCCGATACCCCGGTACTGACCATCCAGAACGGTCTCGGGTCGGCGGAGACGGTCGCCGGCATCGTCGGGGACCGGCGGGTCGCTGTCGGGATCGCCAGCGGGTTCGGCGCGGCGCGGATCGCGCCCGCGCACGTGCACCACAACGCCATGCGGGCAATGCGTTTCGGCGCTTATTCGTCGCTGCCGTTTGCGATGGTCGAGGCGATCGCGCGGGTCTGGACCGATGCCGGCTTCGACGCCGCCGCGGTCACCGACATCTCCGCCATGCAATGGGAGAAGCTGATCTGCAATGTGGCCTACAGCGCGCCGTGCGCCCTGACCGGGATGACTGTCGGCCAAGTGATGGACGACCCCGAAATGGGCCCGGTCAGTCGCGCGGCCGCAACCGAGGCGTGGGAGGTGGCGCGGGCATCGGGTATCGCGATCACCGTCGGCGACCCCGTCGCCCATGTCCGGGCCTTCGGCGCCGCAATGCCCGACGCGAAGCCGTCGGCGCTGCTCGACCACGAAGCGCGCCGGGTCAGCGAGATCGACGTCATCAACGGCGCGGTCCCGCGGTACGGCGCCCGCGTCGGGGTGGCCGCGCCGGTGAATACGACCTTGACGGCGGTGGCCATGTCGGTGGAAAGGCAATGGGGCGGTGACTGATCCGCTGGGCAGCGTCGGGCGCTACGCGCACGGAAAGAGCGCGGCCGCCTCGGCGGCCTGCGCCCACTGCTCGGCGAACAGCCCGCTCACCGCGTCCAGCGCCGGGGTCAGCGGTTCGATGGTCCGCGACACCAGGGCCCGTTCGTCGGTGGCGGCCACCGGGTGCCAGTACACGCCGTCGGCGGTGACGGTCACCTCCGGAACCAGCGATTCGCGGCGCAGCGACAGCCCCTCGGACGCAACGCCTTCCAAGGCGATCGGCCGGACCAGCTGATCCTCGCCAGCGATGCCGAGCGCGTCGAGGAACTCGTGAAATGCGGCCAGTTCGCCGGGCGCGGGGGCGGCGACGGTCGCGGCCACGCGTACCCGGAAGCCCAGCGATAACGCGAAACGGATTCCGGCGACGGCCTTTTCCCACGAACCGGCGCCGCGGTGCGCGTCGTGCAGGTCCGGCGTGGCCGAGTCCAGGCTGATCTGCAGGGCGAGCCCGTCCCGGGGCAGGGATTCCAGCGCCCGGCGCGCCCGGCCTTTGAACACCATCGCGTTGGTGAGGACGGTGGTGGGCAGCGTCTGGACACAGGCCGAGATGATCGTGGCGATGTCGGGCAGCAGGAACGGCTCTCCGCCGGTGAGGAACAATTCCCGCACCCCCCAGCGCGCGGCCTCACCGACGATGCGGCCGATTCGCTCGGCCCCCAGTTCGCGGTGCGCAGCCTGCGGCGACGACGAGACACAGCAGTAGTCGCAGGACAGATTGCAGTGAAAGTTGGTATAAAGCCACAGCCTGACGCCGGGAAGCCGGTCGGCGCCCAGCACCACGGCGGGGTCCGGCGGATGACCGCGCCGCACCACCACGGTGCCGGCTCCGGTCTCGTCCAGGTCCGCACGCACCAGGGTGTTTCCGGTTCGGGCGCACCACTTTTCGGCGAGCTCTCGGTCGCGGGGACTGCTGACGGCAACCTCGACGGTGGCGCCCTGCGCAAGTCCGCCCACCTGGCGCATCAAGTCCAGGATCACCATCGCGGGTCGATACCCTGCTCCTCGACGGCCTCGAACAACGGCCGGTATCCGTCCAGGTGCGGCGGCACCCAGCGTCGTAACCCCTCGAGTTCCAATATCTTTCGGTGCTCGGGGTCATCCCAGTTCATCGCCAGCAACCGGTCCAGCCATGGTTGGTACCGCGCGGCGGGCAGGGTATCCAACGCGGTGAACATGCAGTGGCAGTAGCCGTCGGTGCGCCATACTTCGGCCAGCGATTCGCCCATCAGCTCCGCGGCACCCATGGCCGCCCACGTCGAGCTGCCGATGGCCGCCACGTCGGCCTCCCCGGCCAGCACGGCGTCCACCGCGTCCAGTTCGCTGCGCCCGGTGTCGCCGTGTTTGCCGATGTCGGTGTTGAATCGGATGACGTGCAAGTCCGTCTCGGCGATGCCGGCGCGCCGTAGGTAATACAGCGGCAGGATCGCCGCGTGCGCGGAGTCGGCAGAGCCGAGCGCAAGACGCTTTCCGGCAATATCGCCCGCGCCGCGCAGCCCACCGCCGGCGCGCGCCACGAACACCGTGGTGTAGTCCACGTCGGCGTCCCGCTGGGCCAGCGCGGTGCAGTGCCCGCCCGTTTGCAGCACGGTGCGCACATAGGCCAGGTTGGTGTTCCAGGCGATGTCGATGTGGCCGGCGATCAGCGAGTCGACCAGCCGACCGTAGTTGGAGTAGAGCACGAAATCCATTTGCCCATAAGGGTTTTCGGTGTCCTGGAAATAGCTTCGGATGCCCTCCCAGATCGGGACCACATTGGGCGTGTATGCCACTGCCCCGACAACCAGCGGTTCGGCTGACATATTCCTCCTAGAATCGCGCTAGAACAGCGGCAGCCCGGTGACGGCCCGGCCGTAGAAGTCGTACAGCGCGTCGGCGGTCGGTGCCATCACCGCCCCGGCCCGAGCGTCGCGGAACGCCCGTTCGATCGGCAGATGCTTGGAGAACGCGGCGCCGCCGCATACCCGCATCGCCGACTCGGTGATGGTCAGCGCGGCGTCGTTGACCGACGCTTTGACTCCCAGCACGTGTGTCAGTGTGGTGTCGTCGGGTGAACTCACCCGGTCGGCGACCTGCGCCAGATAGGCTTCTTGCGCCGCCAGCCCGGTGCCCATCCGGGCGATCTGGGCGCGGATCGTCGGCAGCTCGGCCAGGCTCCCACCGAGGTGTTCCAGCCGGGCGCTGGTGACGTGCTTGACCGCGGCGCTGGTGGCCGCGGTCGCCAAACCCAGTGACACGGCCGCATTTCCGAGGTTGAACCACGGCAGGACCGTTTCCATCATCATCCCGAACCCGCCGCCCAGCGCGCCAACGCGATACGAACTCGGGACGCGAATGTCGACCGACATCGGCGCCGAGGCATTGCCGCGCAGGCCCATCCCGGTGAAGGTGCCGGTCACTCGCAGGCCCGGTGTGTCCGCCGGAACAGCGTAGAGATCAACGTCTCCGGCGACGCCGCTGACCGAACCGGTGGAGACGACGTAGACGTCGGCGAACCCCGCCGACGTCACCCAGCTCTTGTCGGCCCGCACGACGATGTCGTCACCGTCGACCGTCGAGGTCGACACCGGCGCCCAGAAGTGCGAACGAGAGCCCTTCTCGCTGAACGCCAACGTGCCCAGTTTCTTCCCGGAAGCCATGTCCGCCAACAGATCCGGCAATCCGGGCGGGGGCGCTGCGGCGACGGCGACGGCCGCGGCCACATGCATCAGATAGATCATGGCGGTTGATCCGCAGGCAGCCGAAAGTTGCGCCACCACCTGGGTGAACTCCCTTGGGCTGGCGGCCATTCCACCCACCTCGGCGGGCAGCACCAGACCAAGGAGGCCACTGGCCCGCAGCGCATCCACCGACTCCACCGGAAAGGAACAGTCGGCGTCCACTCGCTCGGCATGCTCTGCGGCGACAGCAACGACTTCCTGCACAGCCCCCGGTGCGGTCATCACACCCCTTTCCTCCGTCCGAATTTCGGCCCGGTTGCCATACTCACTACCGCCGCGCAGACGAAAACCACTGCGGTGGTGTTGGTTCCACCGAGCCACACCGAATTCCCGGCTACCTGGGCATAAATGGAGGCCGCGGCCAGCGCTGCCACCGCGGCGGCCGCGATGGCGATGAGGCGCTGGCCGACCTTAGCCGCTGCCAGCATCGCCAGTGCGACCGCGATCAGCACCACGGCTCCGCGCAGGTTGTATTCGCCGAGTGAGAATTCCAGCGCCCGTATGCCGACGTAGGCAGGCCAACTGCCGGCAAGACCGCGCCACCCGGCGATCAGCCCGATCAGCAACAGCACGGTTGCCCAACCAGCCAGCAACCGCTGCGCTGCCGACCGGACCGCCGCTGGCGTGGTCGCGGCGCGGACGGCGTCGACGGCGGCGTACCGGGTCGACGCCACGAACAGCAAGACGACGTGGATGCCGAGCAGCATTGTGTAGGCCCACGGCCATTCCCCGGGCGACTCGGCGACCGAAAGCCCGATCGCCAGCGATTGCCCGACGCCGATCAGGGCGGCCAGCCGCACCGCAGTCCCGGTCAGCAGCAACACCGCCAGCGCGGACTCGGTGACCAGCACCGCCCAACCGAATGCGGTGAAGTACGGCAGCACCAGGTGCTCGACGGCCCAGCTGAACGGTGTGAACACCGGATGTTCGATCGCCAGATGGGTGAAGTGGTACAGCCCGCTGTTACTGCGCTGCCCGAAGTCCGGCGGCACCTTCCAGACCACGTTGTAGAGCCAGATCAACCCGGCAAGCAGCCGCAGACCGGCCAGAGCGACCAGGCCGCCGGTCGGCGGCGGCGCCGCGGGTGAAAACAAGAAATCGGTTCCGCGACGCACGCCGGCCGTCCTCATGCGATGCAGTATCACACGGGGCGCAAGGGGCTGCGCGTGGCCACCCTTGCGACGAAGTACACCGCAACCACCACGAACCAGGACAGCAGGCTGAGCCACAGCTGGGTTCGCGCCGTGCGGTCGAACGCCATTTGCACCAGCACGGCGATGATTCCGGCGGCCGTGAGAATCGACAGCGCCGGGAAGAACCACATCTTCACCCTCAGCTTCTCGGCGGGTGTGCGGCGACGCAACGCAATTTGCGACAGCGCAATGAGCAGGTAGACGAACAAGATCACCGCACCTGAGGAGTTGAGCAGGAAGAGGAACACCGTGCCGGGCGCGAGCCACGCCATAACTACGCAACCGAACCCCACTGCCGACGAGCACAGGATGGCAATGTGCGGTACCCCGCGCCGGCTGACCCTGACCAGCCGTGCCGGCGCCTCGCGCCGGTCGGCAAGTACGAACAGCATCCGCGACGCGGTGTACAGGCCGGAGTTGAGGCAGGACAGCACCGCGGTGAGCACCACAGCGTTCATGAGCTGGTCCGCGCCCGCAAGTCCCATGTGCTTGAGTGCGGCGACATACGGCGAGGCACCGAGTTCCACTGAATTCCAAGGCAATATCACGACCACCAGGAAAACCGAACCGACGAAGAAGATCGCGATCCGCGCGACCACCGAGTTGGTCGCTCGCTGCACCACGCGCTGCGGGTCTCGACTCTCGGCGGCGGCGATGGTGACCACCTCGGCGCCGACCATGGAGAAGATCACCACCACGATGGCCGCGAATACGGCGCCGACACCCTTAGGGAAAAACCCGCCATGCGCGCTGAGGTTGGCGAAATCCATGCGGTGGCCCGGCAGGAGGCCGAGCACGAACGCGGCACCGACCCCGAGGAAGATCACGATGGTCGCGACTTTGATTCCGGCGAACCAGAATTCGAACTCCCCGAAGGACGACACCGAGAACAGGTTGGTCGCGGTCATCAGCACCATCAGGCACAGCGACAACAGCCACAGCGGCGCAGGAAACCAGTAGTTGAGGACTTTGCCGCCGGCCACTGCCTCGAACCCGACCACGATCACCCAGAAGTACCAATACAGCCAGCCCACCGAAAACCCGGCCCAGCCGCCCAGGGCGGTGGCCGCATAGTCGGCGAACGACCCGGTGGACGGGTTCGCGGTGGCCATCTCCCCGAGCATCCGCATCACCAGCACGATCAGCACCCCGCACATCGCGTAGGTCAGAAACGCCGCGGGGCCGGTCGCCTGGATCACCACGCCGGAGCCGACGAACAAGCCGGCGCCGATCACTCCGCCGAGGGCGATCATGTTGAGCTGTCGCTGCGACAGTGCCTGGCGCAGTTGCGCTGTCGCCCTCGAAGCCGGACGCGCCGGCCCGCTCTCGATGTTCGTGCGCGCCGCGCGATGCGCTCGGTTCTGCGTGCGCCGCATTACCGGACGCTAGCAGTCCGCGCCGCGCTTGCGGATCGATTACGGATAGCGAGCGCACCGATGCAACCCTGCGATGCCCGGTGATTGCCTCGGCTCTCGTCGCAAACCCACCATTGCCGCCGAGGGCACCGCCCGTACCCTGGGTTGCCTTACACCACGTCCCTGGACGTAAATCGCATCTGGACGCGAAAAGGCCGTGCGCACGACGGAAATGTTCTAGCGTTTCTGCACGCCCGCCTATGGCGGTTCTGTCTAGCACTGCACGGGGCGCCTTGCCCCAGTGTGGGCAGCAAAGTCGCCCAGAAAGGACGGGGCGGTGGACTTTCCGGTATTGCCGCTTGAGCTCAACTCGGCACGGATGTATCTAGCAGCTACGAACAGATGTGGGCCGAGGACGTGGCGGCGATGGTGGGCTATCATGGCGGAGCTTCGGAGGCGGTGATCCTGGAGGCGCAGTTGACGCCGTGGGAGCTGCTGGCCGGTCTGCCCGGAATCAATGTGGGCATCGGCAACAGGGGAAACCTCAATGTCGGCAACGGCAATTACGGCGTTGCGAACTTCGGCGGCGGAAACCGCGGCAACACCAATTTCGGCGGCGGAAACCGCGGCGACAGCAACTTCGGCGGCGGGCTTTACCGTCTCGGGCTTGCGGAATGTGAGCCCAGCCTCGGGCTACCTCAATTCAAGCGGGTCCACTTCGGGCATCTTCAATTCGGGCTTCCTCTTCAATTCGGGTTTCGGAAATGCGGGTTTCGGAAACTCCGGCGGTTACAACAAGGGCACTTTCCTGTCCGGCTTCGGACACCGCTAGCTATGCCCGGCCCAAACCGACGTTCGCTGTCCGAAAGGCGGCGGCAAGCTGCCAACGCCTCCCATTAGTCCAGGCGGGTGGCGACCACGGCCCACACCGGAAGGTGTACCCGGTGGTCTTGCAGCAGCGGCTGCAGCACGTTCAGCTGCTGCACGAGCGGTCGCATGCGCTCGAGCATCTCGTCCTGACTCTCCGAGACCACTTTGGTCATCGCGTCGAAGGTCTGCGGGAGGAAGCGCGCCTGGTAGGTGGTGGCGCCCAGGTAATCCACCCGCCACCCCCCGGCGCCGAGCACCCGGTCGAAGTTGTCCGCCGGTATGCCGGCCCACTGGATGCCGTTGACGTTGTGCGGGCTGAACTCGAACATGTAGAGCCGTGCCCCGGGTTTGGTGGCCCGGTGCAGCGCCTGCGCGTAGCGCGCCTGGGTGGCTTCGTCGCCTAAGAAGACGTGATAGAAAGCGCTGTCCACCACGGTGTCAAACCGGCCCTCGTAGCCGTCCAGGCGGGTGGCGTCGGCCACCTGGAAGTCGACTTCGACGCCGGCGCGGTCCGCGTTGCGCCTGGCCCGCTCGATGGCCGAGGGTGACCCATCAATCCCGGTCACCGAAAACCCTTGCGACGCATAGTGAATCGCGTGGTATCCGGGACCCGTGCCCGGGTCGAGCACCTCGCCGCGGATGGCGCCAAAGGCGACCAGTTGCTCGACGACCGGCTGCGGGCCGCCGATGTCCCACGGGATCAGTCCGTCGGTCAATTCCGCGTCGCCGTACAACGGCTCGAAACCGGCAACGTTGGCCTCGGTTGTCATGGGATTCTCGCTTCCTTGTCGACGGGGGAACGCACGTTCACGTTGTATACGGTTGCGTTCACTAAATCCCACCATAGCCGACCTGCGTAATGAACGCAATCGTCTACAACAAGGTTGCCTGGGGATGCCACTGCCGGTCGCGGGTCAGCGCGCTGACCGCGTGCCGATCAGCCCGCCAAATATCCAGGCGGGCAAGGCAATCGGTGACGGGCTAATGCGCCGAGACAACCGCCAACGGCACCGGGGCCGGTGGCGACTGACCGTTGGGGCGCGCCCACAGACCCCTGCGCTCGAGCAGCGGCAGCACGCCTTCACCGAACCAGTAAGCCTCTTCCAGGTGCGGATATCCCGACAGCACGAAGTGGGTGATGCCCAACTTCGCATACTCGGCCAGCCGGTCGGCGACCTCGTCGTGGGACCCGACCAGCGCGGTGCCCGCCCCGCCCCGCACCAGGCCGACCCCGGCCCACAGGTTGGGCGCGATCACCAGTCGGTCGTTGCTGCCGCCGCGCAGCTCGACCATGCGGCGCTGTCCCTCCGACTCGCTGCGCGCCAAGTTGGCCTGCATCCGGGCGATGTCCGCCGGGTCGATACCTTCGAGCAGCCGATCGGCCTCAGCCCACGCCTGGGCGGAGGTGTCCCGGCTGATCACGTGAATCCGTAAGCCGTACTGCAGGGTTCGGCTGTGCTCGGCCGCCAGCCCGCGAATCCAGTCCACTTTTTCGCCGACCGCGCCAACCGGCTCGCCCCAGGTGAGGTAGACGTCGGAATACTTCGCCGCGACCGGCCCGGCGGGGCCCGACGATCCGCCGAAGAACACCGCGGGAACCGGGTCGGGCCGGTTGTTCAGCGCCGCGCCTTCGACACGGATGTGGTCGCCGGTGAAGGTCACCGGCTCACTCGAACTCCACAGTTGCCGCACCACGTGCAGGAACTCGGCGGTGCGGGCATACCGCGACTGTTTGTCCAAGAAGTCCCCGTAAGCGCGCTGCTCGTGCGGTTCACCGCCGGTGACGACATTGAGCAGCAGCCGCCCACCGGACTGGCGTTGGAAGGTGCCCGCCATCTGGGCGGCCAGCGTGGGGCTGGTCAGGCCGGGACGCAGGGCGACCAGAAACTTCAGCGTCTCGGTGCGCTCGACCAGCATCGCCGTCGTCAGCCAGGCGTCCTCGCACCACAACCCGGTGGGGGTGAGCACCGCCTCGAAACCGTTGGTTTCGGCGGCCGCACAGATCTGGTGCAGGTACTTCAGCGTCGCGGGCCGGTCGCCACGCATCGCGGTACCGTGCCCACCCGCAACCAGATTGCGTGAATCGCCGTACGTCGGCAGAAACCAATGGAAAGCCAGGCTCATCCGGGTCCTCTTTCTGCTACCAAGGTCAACGGTCGATCGTGCCCAACGACGCCGGGCCGGGCTGTCCTGACTTTGAGCTGACGTTGCAGCTGCCTTTCTGGGACATCGCCGCTGCCAGGCCGCGTGCTTTCCATGATTGAGGCCCCACCACCGTTGCCCAAGGGCGAAAACCTCCCCAATCCGACCGGCGGGTGGTGCAAGAGTGTGCAGCCGTCACCGAAGGTCACCGCCCCGCGGGTCAACCACCCCGGTGCAGCGTCACGATTGGGCCACCGACCCGGCGTGGCTCGCCGGGAAAAACCCTGTCGGGGCGGCATTATGGCCCCGTGGCTGACCTGACCCGTCGCGCGGTGTTGCGGATGGGCGCCGGGGCAAGCGCAGGAGCCGCTGGTGTGTGGGCTCTGAGCGCCCTGCTGGATCCGCTCAAACCCCAGGCGGCGCCACCGCAGGCGCCCGCCCCGTTCGAGCCCCCGGCGGCCGGCAGCAGCTTGCCGACCAAGCTGTCCGGCTCGTTCATCTCGGCAGCCCGCGGCGGTATCCAGACGAACTGGGTGATCGCCCTGCCACCGGGCCAGACCAGGTTGTTGCGGCCGGTCATCGCCCTGCACGGCAAGGACGGCAACGCCGGCATGATGCTCGACCTCGGTGTTGAAGAGGGGTTGGCCCAACTGGTCAAGGCGGGCAAGCCGGCGTTCGCGGTGGTCGGTGTCGACGGCGGCAACACCTACTGGCACCGCAGGGCATCCGGCACCGACTCCGGCGCGATGGTGCTCGACGAGCTGCTGCCGATGCTGGCCTCGATGGGTATGGATACCTCCCGGGTCGGCTTCCTGGGCTGGTCCATGGGTGGATACGGCGCACTGCTGCTGGGTGCTCGGCTGGGCCCGGCGCGGACGGCCGGAATCTGCGCGGTCAGCCCGGCCTTGTACACCTCGTTCACCGGCAGCGCACCGGGCGCGTTCGACAGCTACGACGACTGGGTGGCCCACAGTGTCATGGGTCTGCCGGCCCTGAACCAAATTCCGCTGCGGGTGGACTGCGGCATCGGCGACCGCTTCTACTTCGCCACGCGTCAGTTCGTCAGCCAACTGAAGACGGCCCCGGCGGGCAGCTTCTCCGCCGGCGGGCACGACACGGACTATTGGCGCGTACAACTGCCCGGCCAGCTGGCCTGGATGGCGTCCTGAAGCGAGCACGATGACACTCCCCCAGGCAAACCCAGCAAACCCAGCAAACCCAGCAAACCCAGCAAACCCGGCAGACCCCGCCGGCCCGCTGCGTCCAGCAGAGCGGCCCCGTCGGGGAATCGGTTTCCGTCCAGACATCGAGGGCTTGCGGGCGGTCGCGGTGGTCGCCGTCGTGCTGTACCACGCGGGCATCCCGGGCGTCGTCGGCGGCTACATCGGCGTGGACGTCTTCTTCGTCATCTCCGGCTTCCTCATCACCGGGTTGCTGTGGCGCGAGGTGACCACCACCCGTACGGTCCGGCTGGGCCGCTTCTACGGTGCGCGGGCCCGCCGGCTGCTGCCGGCCGCGGCCACCGTCGGCGTGGCCACCGCGATCGGCGCCGCCGCTCTGCTGCCACCCCTGCAAGCGCGGCGGGTCTTCGTCGACGGCATTGCCAGCTCGTTGTATGTCGGCAACTACCGATTCGCCGGACAAGGCACCGATTACCTGTCCGCCGACCAGCCGCCGTCGCCCTTCCAGCACTACTGGTCGCTGGGCGTCGAGGAACAGTTCTACCTGGTCTGGCCGGCGCTGATCATCGGCACCGGCTGGCTGGTCCGACGTGTCGGTCGCGGCACCGGGTCGCGGGTGATGCCGTATGCCGTCGCCCTGGGGCTGGTGGCGGCGGCGTCGCTAGCAGCGGCGGCGATCTGGACCCGCACGTCGCCGTCCTGGGCGTTCTTCTCGCTGCCCACCCGCGCCTGGGAGCTGGCCGTGGGCGGGTTGGTGGCCCTCTCGATCGGTCACTGGCGGCGGCTGCCCCTGGCGCCCGCGGCGATCGTCGGCTGGGGCGGTCTGGCGCTGATCCTGTTGACCTGCACCCAGCTGGGCCGAAGCACTCCCTATCCCGGCACCGCGGCGCTGCTGCCGGTGCTGGGCACCGCGCTGGTGATCGGCAGCGGTTGCGTCACCGGCGCGATGGGAGTCGGTCGCCTGCTGTGCCGCCCGGCCATGCGCGCGATCGGGCGGGTGTCGTACTCGTGGTACCTCTGGCACTGGCCGGTGCTGCTCCTGATGCCGCCGCTGCTCGGCGATTCCGCCGGACTGCCGGCCAGGCTGGCGGCCATCATCGTCTCGGCCGGGCTCGCGGTGATCACGCTGCATCTGGTCGAGAATCCCGGCCGGTTCGCCGCGGCGTTCCGCCGATCCGCCAGGGCGAGCCTGGCGCTGGCCGGTGCGGCCAGCGGCGTCGCGGCGTGCGCGTCCGCGGTACTGCTGACCGCGATACCGGCGCCGGCCGGCCACGGAGCGGCCGCGCCCGAGGCCAGGATCGCCGCGCTACCTTCGGCGGCCGCGAGCACCGAAGGCCCCAGGCCGCAGGAGGCGGCAATCCGGAGCCTCTTCGCCCAGGTGCGCGACGCCGTCGCAGCCGCCGCGGACCTGCGGGCAGTGCCGACGAATCTGAACCCGCCGCTGGCTGTGGCGCCCGGCGACAAGGCCCCCGTCTTCGTCAACGGCTGTTTGCGGTCCTGGCGTGACGCCGGTCAGCACGAGTGCGCTTCGGCCGACACCGCGTCGGCGACGACCATCGCGCTGGTCGGCGACTCGCATGCCGCCATGTGGGACCCGGCTCTGCAGCAGGCCGCCGAGCAGCGGCACTGGCGGCTGGAGACGTTGGCCAAAGTGACCTGCCCGCTGCTGGACCTGCCGATCGTCAGCCCGTACCTGGGCCGCAGGTACACCGAGTGCGAACAGTGGCGCGCCGAGATACTCGACCGGCTGCGGGCCGAGCGGCCGCGCCTGGTGGTGCTGGGCATGAGCCGCCGCTACCACGCGGACTTCAGCTTCGCGTCCTACGACCCGGCCTGGATCGATGCGCTGTTCCGGACGGTGGCCCAGCTGCGCAGCAACGGTTCGGCGGTGCTGGTGCTGGGCCCGGTCGCCGATCCGCAGTCTTCGGTGCCGACGTGCCTTTCCGCGCATCTGGACGACGCCCGCGGCTGCGCGCCCCTTCGGTCGGTGGCCGCCAACGGCGACGGCATCGCCGCCGAGCAGGCTGCCACCGCAGCCGGCGGCGGCCACTATGCGGATCTGACCGACCTGTTCTGCAGCACCGAGCGATGTCCGGTGATCGTGGGCAACACCCTGGTGTTCCGCGACGACAACCACGTGACAACCCAGTACTCGCAGCTGCTGACACCGGTTATCGGTGCGCTGGCCGATCGCGCCCTGGCCGAAGGGTGAAGTTGGATTACGACACGGATGAATTTCTTTGCGAATGAACCACATAACCGCACAGAACGTGTTATCAATGAAAGAGTCTTGGAGGTTTCGAGATGAGTCCGTTGATGGTGATATTTGTGACGGCCCTCACGCCAGTCGCCGGGCTCGGTCTCGTGCAATTGCAAGCGCGCCTTGAGCGTTGGGACTACGAAAGGCACGCAGAAGACTGAATGGCGACGCTGAACACCTTGTGCGGCTGACGGTTTGGACGAAAATCAGCTCGCTCATCGAAGCAATTGCGCGCGAATGAGCGGTGCGATCTTGTCCGCCAGATATTGATGCCCGGCGTCGGTGGGGTGCACGCCGTCAGCGCCGATCAACTCGGGCCTGTCCACAAACCAGCCGTCGCCGATCGGATCGACGAAGGCTGCTCCCGCGGCGTGAGCCGCGGCGTTCAGCACGTCGCGAATCTGCAGCACCGAATCGGGGACCGCGGCGGTGGGCCACGGTGGCCCGATCACCAGCAACCTCGCAGACGGTGCCAAGCGGCGTGCCAGATCAAAAGTCCCGCCGGCCTTTTCGGCCAGCAGTTGCGGCTCGACGCCCTCGTCGTTGCGCGAGCCGAAGAACACCACCAGCACATCGTCGGGCTTGACGGCCCTGGCGGTCAGATCCTCGAACACGCTGCCATGGTCACCGGGCACCGCGTAACCGGCTCTGCCCTCGGCTGCCACCTCGGCGGCAATCCGCTCTCCGCCCCGAGCCAGCGCCTGCCAGGCGCGAGCCGTCCACGACGTGGAGCCCAGGCCTCCCTCGTCGGTGCCGGCGGTATAGGAGTCACCGATCACCGCGAGGTGGGTGAGCCGGAAATCCATGGTCAACGGGCGGTAGCCGGGGGTTGCCGGGGTTGCGCCGGCCATCAGAGTCAGACCAACGATGAACATGGCCACCCGACTCACTACCAACCTCCGCTGGGATACGGCGTCGTCATCGTACGAGGAATCTAGGCGAACCCGCCGTCGACGCGCTGCAACCGTCACACCGCGCGGGCCGAAACCGCTTCCCGCGCACCGTCGATCGGGTGAAGCGTGGCGCTTGCCGACTCAGCGGATTCGCTTTTCCGGGGCACTGCTCTTACATCTACCATCCTGCGCATCCAGCAGCGCGCGGGCTCCTCGACGAAGTGATACAGCAAGATCGAGGCACCCACGGCGATCGCGAGCAGGCCGATGATGTTCCATTTCCACGGGTTGTCCTGCGGCGTCAGATCGAATTGAAGAACGGCCCAACCCCACCCGGTGTGCACCAGCTCATGCACCATGTACAGGCAAAATGAGATTTGCCCGCCGTAAACCATCAGTCGCGTCGACAGCAGTCTGGGCAAGCTGCCCAAGCCCACTGCCAGCGCGATCACCAGCGGAACGAACAGCACGTCGACCACGCCGCCGCTGTCCACGACTCCGGTGATGGGATGCGCGTCCAACCAGTACATGACGGCCACCATGACCGCGATCAGCAGCAGCGAAAGATATCCGGCCACGCGGCGAGCACTATCGGACAGCCGCAACCGGCGCACCGCGGCGCAGGCCAGCGCGCCTGCGATGAACTGTGTGACGATGCGCGGCAGCCAACTCCACGGCGTGTAGAACTGGCCGCTGGCCAGCAACAGCAGCACCGGCGGCAACGACGCGGCGAACGCCAGCAAGATCAGGCTCCGAGCGCGGGTAGCGCGCTCCATCCGCAAGATCACCAGGATGAGCAGACCGAACAGCAGGTAGGCCAGCCATTCGGCGCTGATCGACCAGGCCGGGCCGTCCCAACTGGACCCGTCGAAGAAAGGCTGAAACCACAACTGCACCAACAGGATCTGCCGCACATAGCTGATGGCGGTGAGATCTCTCACTTCCGGTAGCGGCACATGCCCGACGTGCAGGCTCAAGATCACCAGCAGTGCGGCCAGGTGCAAGGTGACCAGGTAGACCGGCCACACCCGGGCCAGCCGCAACCACAGGAAATGCACGGTGGCCCGGGTCGACCAGGACCGGCCCATGCGGTCGAGGTAGTTCCAGGTCAGCACAAAACCACTGAGAATGAAGAACAGGTCGACGCCCTGTGCACCGCAGTTGAGCACCGGCGCGAGGGCATCGCGGAATTCCGGGGATGCATCGCCCAGCATCGGCCGGAAGTGAAACAGCACGACCCACACCGCGGCGATGATGCGAAGTCCGGTCAGCGACTTGATCTCCCCGCGGATCTCACCCCTGATGTCTGCGGTGATGTCTCCGGTGCGCACGACGCTCTTTCCGTCTGAACTCTGCTGTTTCGTCAACTGATTGCCCGGCTCTGCCCCGCAAGCTCCCCGACGGGCGGGTGGTGTCGGTGCCCCAACCTCGCTAGGTGGCACGCGCATCGTCGTCGGGCGTTCGCCTGCTGCTTCGGCTGAGCGGGCGACCCGCCTGTTGTCCAGCCCGCCGACTGGCGAATGGGCAGCCATCGCAGCCTAACAGCGAGACGGTCCCGACGGCACCCGGCGCATCCTGGGAGGTTGCCGTGGGACACCACCGCCAGCCGCGAGCGACGTTGCTGGAGGCCCGGCAAGCGCCGTGAAAATCGCTCTTAGCGAAGAGTTAGACGCGGCTTTCGGTCTCCTTATGTTTGCGGGTTAGCGTTGGGGCCCAGACTGCCACGGGGAGTGAGGCTGCTCATGACAATCGCCAACGTCGCTGATCCGACGAGTCGACGGGGAAACTGGACCTACGACTGCGCCGGCGCTCAGATTCGGGCGCACCGTCGCCACCTGGCCACGGTGCTGACCATCCGGGGAGAAATCGACGCCGTCAACGTCGATGACGTCAGCGAGTATCTTCGCCGGTTCATCCTCGGGGATCACCCCGTGGTCGTCGACCTCAGCGACGTCGGTTACTTCTCTGGGGCCGGCCTCGCGTTATTGCAGATGCTCGACGAGAACTGCCGTGCCGCCGGTGTGCAATGGTCACTGGTCGCGAGCCCGGCCGTCCGCCAGCTGGTCGGCGACGACCGCGACGACGCACCGTTTCCGCTCACCGGCTCAGTCCACGAGGCGCTTCGCGACCTGGCCGACGCCATCGTCAGCCGCCGTCAGCTGGTCCTGCCGCTGATCAGGAAGACGGCTTAGTCGCCGGCGGGGGTGTCGCGGGTGTCGATGGGGCCCTTGATCGGACTCGGCCGGGCGCTGCGCCGCAACCTGACCGTCCCCACCACCGCGAGAATTCCGGCGACTGTCGCCAGCAACAACGTCAGCACCAACAGCTGCGGGTGATAGACCACCGACACGGTGACCGGCTGCCCGTCGGCAACCGGCCCGACGGCCACCGTCGAGCGGGTGTGCAGCCAGCTTGCCGCGGTGGCCACCACCGCGGCCACGGCCACGGCCAGCTCGGCCACCGCCCGGTGCCGGGCGGTCATCGCGCCGGCCCGGTGTCGTCGTCGTCGACGTCCACCTGAACGGGCTCCACACGCTCGGTGACCAGTGGAGTCAGCGCGGCCCGCAGGTGACGATGCCGACGCGCCCACGCCTGGGCGGTGCGGCCCCCGGTGAGCTTCAGACCGATGCCCACCCGGCCCCGCGGCACCCCGGCCAGTTCGCCGAGCGCCCGCGCCGACTGCCACTTGGCCAACGGCTTGCCCGATGCCGCCGAATTCTCCGGCTCGGGAAACACCTTCACGATCTCGGACACCAGGATGGTCTCGGTGCCCTGCCGCAACGCGTCTTCGGTGAGCTCCACGGAGGTGTGGACGCGCGCCGCCTTCACTTGCACGGCCACGAACGCCGACACCATCACCAGGAAGATCGCCGGCGTCACCAGCCCAACCCCGCCGCCGCCGGACATTTCGATCAAGATCATCGACACGGCCGCGAACGGGCCGGCCAGCAGCCAATACCAGCTGGCCCCGGGTTCGTAGAACAACGGCTTGGATTTGGTGTCCCCCGCTGATGTCATGGAAGCCTCCGTCACGAAAGCCAACCCGCCGCGTGGGCGGCCCAGTAGCTGAGCACGATATCGGCCCCGGCGCGCCGGATGCTGGTCAACGATTCCAGCGCGGCGGCCCGTTCGTCGATCCAGCCGTGAGCCGCGGCAGCGCAAATCATCGCGTACTCCCCCGAGACCTGGTAGGCGGCGACCGGCACCGGCGAATTGGCGGCCGCCGCAGCCACTATGTCCAGGTACCCCATCGCCGGTTTGACCATCACGATGTCGGCACCCTCGTCCAGATCCAGGTCGATTTCGCGCAGCGCCTCCCGCGCGTTGCCCGGCTCCTGCTGGTAGCTGCGCCGGTCGCCGGACAGGCTGCAGCTCACCGCCTCGCGGAAGGGGCCGTAGAACGCCGAGGCGAACTTCGCGGCGTAGGCCAGGATCACCACGTCGGTGTAGCCGGCGGCGTCCAGGCCGTCGCGGATAGCCCCCACCTGGCCGTCCATCATCCCACTCGGACCGACCACGTGAGCACCCGAGTCTGCTTGTGCCACAGCCAATTCCACGTAGCGGGCCACGGTGGCGTCGTTGTCGACCCGGCCACGCTCATCGAGGACACCGCAGTGCCCGTGGTCGGTGAACTCGTCCAGGCAGGTGTCGGCCATCAACACCGTCGCGTCGCCGAGGTCCTTGGCCAGGTCCCGAAGGGCGACGTTGAGGATGCCATCCGGGTCGGTGCCGGCCGAGCCGATCGCGTCCTTTGCCTGGTCCCGGGGCACCCCGAACAGCATCAGCCCGCCCACCCCGGCGGCGACGGCGTCGGCGGCGGCGCTGCGCAGTGAATCACGGGTGTGTTGCACCACGCCCGGCATAGAACGGATGGGTCGCGGTTCGTCGATACCGTCGGCAACGAACATCGGAAGCACCAAATGCCTTGGCTCCAACGAGGTTTGCGCCACCAAACGACGCATCGCGGGGGTCGAGCGGAGCCGGCGTGGCCGCTGCCGCGCGGAGCTCACTAGCGCCTGCGGCTCTTCTTGCGCGGCGGCGGCAGCGCGCCCTCGGCGCGCAATCGGGCGGCATGCTCGGCCAGGGCGTCGACCAGCGGACCCACCGCGGCGGTCTCCGGCTGGACATCCACCCGAAGCCCGAATTCGGCGGCGGTCTCGGCGGTCTTGGGGCCGATACAGGCGATGATGGTGCGCGCATGCGGCTTACCGGCAATGCCGACCAGGTTGCGCACCGTCGAACTCGAGGTGAAACACACCGCGTCGAAACCGCCCGTCTTGATCATTTCGCGGGTGGCCGCCGGCGGGGGCGCAGCCCGCACGGTCCGGTAGGCGGTGACGTCCTCGATTTCCCAGCCACGTTCCCGCAGACCCTCGGCCAGCGTTTCGGTGGCGATGTCGGCGCGCGGCAGCAGGACCCGGTTGACCGGGTCGAAAATGCTGTCATACGGCGGGAATTCGTCGAGCAGACCCATCGACGACTGCTCGCCGGACGGCACCAGCTCGGGGCTGATCCCGAAGGCACGAACCCGGTCGGCGGTCGACTCGCCGACGCAGGCGATCTTGACCCCGGAGAACGCCCGCGCATCCAGACCGAATTCGCCGAACTTCTCCCAGACGGCCCGTACCGCGTTGGTCGAGGTGAACACCACCCATTGGAACCGGCCATCGACCAGGCCCTTGACGGCGCGTTCCATTTGCGCGGGGCTGCGCGGCGGTTCGACGGCAATGGTCGGCACCTCGACCGGCAGCGCTCCGTAGGACGTCAACCGCTCGCTCATCTCGCCGGCCTGGTCCTTGGTGCGCGGCACCAGCACGGTCCAGCCGTACAGCGCCCGGCTCTCCCACCAGTTCAGCTTGCCCCGGTTACTCACGGTCTTGCCGATGGTCACCACCAGCGGCCCGGCGAACGGGCCAGCGGGGTCGGTGCCGCCCAGGATGGCCGGATCGGTCAGTCCCTGCAGCGTGGTTTCGACCGATCGCTGCTGGCAGGTGGTGCCTTGCGCGGTGACCACGCACGGCGTCGTGTCGGCCAGCTCGTGGTCGAGAAGGGTGCGTGCGGCGTCGGCCAGATGGGACGCGGTCGCCTGCAGGATCAGCGGTCCGGGGGCCGCGGCCAGTGCCTCCCAGTCGGTGTCATCGAGATCGCCGCGCACGTCGGCCACCGTGTGCGAGGAGCCCAGCGGCAGCCCGGCATACGTCGGGACCGCGCTGGTGGCGGCCAGCCCGGGCACGACCTCGAAGTGCAGGTGGGTGCGCGCCACGGCGTTCACCTCGGTGATCACCGCGTCCACCGACAACGGGTCGCCGGCCACCAGCCGCACCACGTCGGCACCCGAACGGGCCTCGGCGGTCAGCGTCTTGGCCACATCGGCGGGTTCGCCCAGCGCCGGGCGGATGTCGGGGCCGCTCGAGACCACCGCTGGAGCAGTCTGGGCGGGATCTCCCGGAGCCGGGCCGACGTTCTCCCCCGCATGGGCAGCCGGCGCAGGTCCGGATACCGGTGGCAGGTCCTTGCCGATCAGCGCCAGCACCGGCTCGGGTACGTCGGGGTCGGTGAACACCAGAGCGGCGTTGGCCAACACCGCGGCAGCCCGTGTGGTCAGCAGACCCGGGTCGCCGGGACCAGAACCCACAAAAGTGATGCGGCCCGGAGTCGGCTTACGCCCTCGCGTCATCATTGTCGCTCCCACGTCACTCACTCAAATTTTTCCTTGCGCGGATGGTGCCGCGCTCCCCACATCAGTTCTCGAGCACCCAGTTCGAACAGCTCCGCGGCGACCGAGAGCCCCAGCTCCCGTGCCCGGCCGGGGGTGCCGACGCCGGACGCGCGGATCACGTCGGATCCGTCCAGCGCCGCCACGCAGCCGCGCAGCGACAGCTCTTCGAAGACCCGCCCCTCCTCATCGATGGACTCGACCACCTCAGCGATCGCGCCCACCGGTGCCGAGCAACCGGCCTCCAGTTCGGCCAGCAGGGCTCGTTCCGCGGTGACCGCCGCCCGCGTGTCGGCATCGTCCAGCTCCGCCAGCACTGCCGCCAACCGGTGGTTACCGGCCCGGCATTCGACGGCGAGCGCGCCTTGCGCCGGCGCTGGCAACATCTGCACGGGCTCCAACGTCTCGGTGACATCATCGAGGCGGCCCAGCCGGGCCAGACCTGCCCGGGCCACCACGATGGCGTCAAGATCACCACTGCTTACCCTGTTCAACCTGGTATCTAGGTTGCCTCTTAGGGGGCGGATTTCCAAACCGAGACCCAATGCTCTAAGCTGTGCGGCCCGCCGCGGGGAGGAGGTGCCGACCAGCGATCCGGCCGGCAACTCCCCAAGCACCAGCCCGTCGCGGGCCACCACTGCATCGCGGGGATCGTTGCGCGGCGGTATCGCCGCGATGGTGAACCGCCGATCTTCGGCGGTGGGCAAATCCTTGTGCGAGTGCACGGCCGCGTCCACGCGACCGTCTTCGATGGCCTCACGCAACGCCGTGGTGAAGGCGCCCACCCCGAGCGTCTCGATCGGCGCTGACGACCGGTCGCCGGCGGTGCTGATGGTCACCAACTCGGCCGGGTGGCCGTTGGCGATGAGCGCGTCTCTGACCGTCGCGGCCTGAGTGGTGGCCAGCAGACTGCCCCGGGTGCCTATCCGGATCACGTGTGACAATCAGCTACTCGCCAAACGGGTTCCGGTCGCGCGGCAGCTCGCCCGGGTGCATACCCGCGTCGATTCCGCTGGACACCGCCGGCAGTTCGGCTGCGGTTGCGACGGCATCGACAGCGGTCTGGTCGAGTTCGAAAAGCTCGCGCAGCGCCTCGGCGTAGCTGTCGCCGCCGGGAGCGCTGGCCAGTTGCTTGATCCGCACCGTGGGCGCGTGCAGCAATTTGTCCACCACCCGCCGCACCGTGCGGGCCACCTCTTCACGCTCGACACGCTCCAACCCGGGTAGCCGGTTCTCCAGACGCAGCAACTCCGCCTCCACCACGTCGGCGGCCCGCTGGCGCAACGCCGTGACCGTCGGGGTTACCTCGGCCATCCGCTGCCCTACCAGGTAGGCGGCAACTTCGGCGGCGACGATGTGGCGGGCGGCGTCGACGTCGGCCGCCGTGGCATGTGCCGACGGCTCGTGTTGGACGCGGTCCACGTCGACGACCCAGACGCCGGGCAGGCCGGCTACCGCCGGGTCGACGTCGCGGGGCATCCCCAGATCGCAGATGACCAGCGGCTGCGTCTCTTCGTCTCGGCGGGCATGAGCCAGCGCGTGGTGCACGTCGGCCAGCGAGACCACCGGACTCACCGCGCCGGTGCAGCTGACCACCACGTCGGCATCGGCAAGCGCCTCGGCCAGGCGGTCGAGCCGCATCGCCTCGGCCGGCACGCCCGCTCCGCGGACCTTGCCCGCCAGCCGCTGCGCCCGCGGCAACGAGCGGTTGAGCACGCGGATCCGCCCGATGCCGGCCCGAGTCAGATGTGCCGTCGACAGCGCACCCATCGCTCCGGCGCCGACCACCACGGCGGTCTTGGCCTCCAGCCCGCCCAGGTGTCGTTCGGCGATGCCCAGGGCGACCGACACCACGGAAGCACCGGCAGCGTCGATCCCGGTTTCGGAGTGCACCCGCTTGCCCACCGACAGCGCCCGCTGGGCCAGTTCGTGCAAGACCCGGCCGACGGTGCGGTTGGCCTCGGCGGCGGCATACGAGCGGCGTACCTGGCCCAGCACCTGCTGCTCGCCGATCACGGCCGAATCCAAGCCGCTGGCCACCGCGAACAGGTGCTCGACCGCGGCCTCGCTGTAGCGGACGTAGGCGTATTTGGTCAGGGCGCCCATCGACATGCCGGAGTGCTCGGACAGCACCTGGCCGATCACCGACAGGCCGCCGTGAAACGCCTCCACCACCGCATACACCTCGACGCGGTTGCACGTTGACAGCACCATGGCCTCGGTGACCAGCGGTGATTGCAATACCTTGTCGACGATCTTCACTTGCTCGGATTCGTCGATGCTGAGTTGTTCCAAGACGGAAACCGGCGCGCTGCGGTGCGAAACTCCGAAGAGCAGGATGCTCACGGCAGCATCACCTGGCCCGCTCCCTTGCGCCTTGAGAAGTGAGAAGTGAACTGCCTTCTACGGTAGACGCTTGTCAGGTGGGCTACCAAATAATTGAGCGACCTGCCAGCGCCTTCTCAGCCGGCCAGATCAGCGCGCAGCCGGGCTTCGTCGACTTCCCAATAGCTATGTTCGCGACCATCGAGCAAGATCACCGGCAGCCGGTCGCCGAACTCGGCCCGCAGGCCGGTATTGCCGGCCGCGGCCACGGCGTCGACGTCGGTGCTGACCAACTCGAACCCCAGCTCCCGGGACAGCTCGGCCAGCTGCGCGTGTACTCGCAGGCAGATCGTGCAGCCGTCGCGGGTCAGCAGCTCCACCTGCCGGCGCCCGGACAGCGGTGCTGACGGCGTCATGGGCACCAGTGTGGCATTCCGGGTGCCGCGGGATGCGGACTCGTCGGGTTCTCGAGTGCACGGCGAAGCGCGCCTTACCGGGCGCGGGGTCCGTTAGGGCGCGGGTTCGGGGTCGGTGTCGCGGGCTTGCCAGTGGCGTTGGCCGGTGGCGCCCGAATCGTCGGCGTGGTCGAAATGCCGGGGTGCCGTCTCGTCGGGTGCCGACATCGATGATCGGGCCCCGCCGGGACCGACGACGCCCTCGCGCCGGTCCCCGGCTGCCGATGTGCCGTTGGGCGGCAGCAGCAGGGCGCGAACCAGCCGGCGAGGCCCGTAGGCCCGCAGCATCCGACTCGCCGGGCGCGGCCGCACTCGCTGCGGCCACCAGAACCAGCGTCCCAGCAACGCGGCAATGGACGGTGTCATGAACGAGCGCACGATCAACGTGTCGAACAACAAGCCCAGCCCGATGGTGGTGCCGATCTGACCGATAATCCGCAGATCGCTGAACACGAACAGGGACATGGTCACGGCGAACACCATGCCGGCGGCCGTCACCACTCCGCCGGTGCCGGCCATCGCGCGGATGATCCCGGTATTGAGCCCGGCTCCGATTTCTTCTTTGAGCCGTGAGATCAGCAACAGGTTGTAATCCGATCCCACGGCCAGCAGCAGGATCACCGACATCGCCAATACCAGCCAGTACAACTCGATGCCGAAGATGTCCTCCCATACCAGCACCGACAGGCCGAAAGAGGACCCCATGGACAGCAGCACCGTCCCGACGATGACGGCCGCGGCGACGACACTTCGGGTGATGAGCATCATGATGATCACGATCAGGCTGATCGCGGCCACTCCGGCGATCAGCAGGTCGTAGGTGGCGCCCTCTTGAATGTCGCGGAACGTCGCCGCAGTACCACCCAGATAGATCGCGGCACCCTGCAACGGAGTGCCTTTGATGGCCTCCCGCGCCTCATCCTTGATCTGCTCGACCCGGGCGATACCGGCCGATGTCGCGGGATCCCCCTCCAGGGCAATGATGAAGCGGGCCGCTTTGCCGTCCGGCGACAAGAACATCTTGAGGCCGCGCTGGAAGTCGGGATTCTTGAAGGCCGACTGCGGCAGATAGAAGGAGTCATCGATCTGCGCGGCGTCGAAGACCCGGCCCATCGCGCCGGGATCCTTGCTACCCGAATCGGACTCGTCATAGAACGACTGCAACGTCCCGTGCCAGACAACCAACATGTCCCGCATGATCGTCATCGTGTCTATCATCGGCGGCATCTGGGCGCGCATTTGCGGCAGGAGTTTCACCAGAATATCCATGTCGGTGACCAGATATTCCAGTTTCTCGCTCATCTGGTCGACGTTGTCGATCATGTCGAATATTGATCTGATCGACCAGCAGACCGGGATCTCGTAGCAATGTTTGTCCCAGTAAAAGTAGCTGCGAATCGGCCGGAAGAAGTCTTCGAAATCCGCGATGTGATCTCTCAATGTGTTGGTGATATTCGACAGATCGTGGGTGAGGTGATCCATGTCGACGGTATTATCGATGACTTCACCCATGAGTTCGTACATGGTCTGCATGGTCGCAATGGAGACATCCATCGCCTGTACCTGCACCAGCATGTCGTCCATGCGCGCCTTCATGAACTGCATGTTTTCGGTGTTCGACACACCCTGCATGCTGATGATGAACGGTATCGAGGTGTGCTTGATGGTTGTTCCCAACGGCCGGGTAATCGCTTTGACTTGTTCGATGCCGCGACTGTGATAAATGTTTTTGGCAATCTTGTCCAACACCAGCATGTCCACCGGATTACGCATATCGTGATCGGTCTCGACCATCAGCACCTCGGGGTTCAGCCGGGCCCGCGAGAAATGCCGGCCCGCCGCCGCATCCCCGACGTTGGACGGCATGCTGGCCGGCATGAACTTGCGCAGATCGTATGTCGTCTTGTAGCTGGGCAACGCCAGCAGCCCGATAAATGCGATCACGCAGGTCGCGGCAAGAACCGGCCCCGGCCAGCGGACGATTGCCGTTCCCACGCGCCGCCATCGCCGGGTGTTCATTCTCCGTTTGGGGTCGAAAAGCTTGAAGAAACTGCCGATGGCCAGCACGGCGGGCCCAAGCGTAAGGGCCGCGAAGACCGCGACAAGCATGCCTATCGCGCAGGGCGGGCCGAGTGTATTGAAATACGGGAGCCGGGCGAAGCTCAGGCAATACATGGCGCCGGCAATGGTCAATCCGGAGCCCAAGATCACGTGGGCGGTCCCATGGAACATCGTGTAGAAAGCGGTCTCGCGATCCTCGCCGGCGTTGCGCGCTTCGTGGTAACGACCGAGCATGAATATCGAGTAGTCCGTGGTGGCCGCAATGGCCAGCAGGACCAGCAGATTGGTTGCGAAGGTGGACAGACTGAATACGTTGTGGTCGGCGAGAAATGCAATGGTCCCCCGGATTGCCCCCAGGTCAATCCCGACCATGATCAAGACCAGAAACGCAGTGACCACTGAGCGGTAAATGAAAAGCAGCATCACCGCGATCACCAGGCTGGTGATCGCGGTAACCTTGGCGATACTTTTGTCCCCGGCCTCGGCCTGGTCCGCATTCAATGCCGACGGACCGGTGACATAGGCTTTGACCCCCCGCGGCGGCGGTGTGCTGTCCACGATACGCCGCACGGCGTGCACCGATGCGTACGCTTGGGTCTCATTGCTACCGACGAGGTACACGACGACATACGCGGCTTTGTCGTCCGCGCTCTGCGATCCCCCGGCGGTTAACGGATCACCCCAGAAGTCCTGAATGTGCGCGACGTGCCTGGTATCAGCCGAAAGCCTTTTCATCAACTCGCCGTAAAATTGGTGCGCCTCATCGCCGAGTGGCTCATCGCTTTCCAGCACAATGGTCACGGCATTATCGGAGTCGAACTCCTTGAATACTTGGCCGACGCGCCTTATCGCCTCGATCGACGGCGCGTCGCTGGGGCTCATCGATACCGAGTGGGCCTTTCCCACCGCTTCCAGCTGCGGAACGGCGAGATTGACGATCGCGGTAAATCCCAGCCATAACAACAGGATCAGCACCGCAAAACGGTGGATCAATCGCGGCAGAAGCGGGCGCTTCGGCGCCGCTGCGCCATCCCGTTCGCTCATGCCGATGTCACCTGGCAAAAGGTCAGGGCTTTGGGTCTGGTGACCGACCTTTCGTCCTTGACGGTGCCGTTCACGATGATCCGGCAGCCGATGGTGTCGGCAGCGCTCTGCGCCATCAGGTTCACACTGACCGCGGGCAGCGTCGTGGTGACCGTCTGCGACCACGGCAGCGGCACGTCCGGCAGCTGCAGCACGTGGGCGTCGGGGTCCAGGTAGGCGATCCTCGCGGTCGGGGCGGGGCCGAAAACTTCGTAGATCACTTGCTTCGGGTTGAACAGCGGGACATCGATAACGGCCTTGGCCATCACGGCGGGATGCTCATGCGCGCCGAAGACCCGGTGCAGCCGATAAATACCGAGCGCCGCGACAATCGCCACGGCTGAGACGGCCAACAGCAACCACATTCGTTTCACAACGCTGGTAACCGGACTCATCCTCACCCTCGTGCTCCGCCACCGGGTCCACACCATAGACTGCGGCATCGGGTGCGTCGCCCCCGGCTCGCCCCAATCAAGGAGTGTGCTCGAGAGCGCCCATTGCGCGAATCTGAACCTCCCGAAATCTCCACGTGCGTGCTAATCCTGCGTTCGCAGCGTAGACGCTACCGCCGACTTGCTAAATGCATTTCGGATTTCAGACAAACCTCGTTACCGGTGCCCCGGGCGGCGGCCGGATCCGACGGGTCACAGCAGCTTCTCCAGGGTGATGGGCAAATCGGTGACGCGTCTGCCGGTGGCGTTGAACACGGCATTGGCGATCGCTGCGGGTACCGCGACGATCACCAACTCGCCGAGCCCCTTGACCCCGATCGGGTCGGCAATCGTATCCTCGGCCGGCAAAAAGGTCGCGTCCAGCGCGGGAACGTCGGCGTTGACCGGAACCAGGTAATCCGACATATTCGCATTGACTATCCGGCCGTCGCGGTAATCCAGCTCCGTCCGCTCCAGCAACGCCATCCCGATCCCGCCGACCATGCCCCCAATCGCCTGACTGTGTGCGAGTTTGGGATTGATCACCCGGCCGGCGTCGTAGCACGCAAACATGCGGCGGATCCGTACCGTCGGCAGTAAACGGTCGACGACGACCTCGGCGAATACGGCTCCGTAACTGTAAGTGGAGTATCGGCGGTCGGCGTCGTCCGGCGTCCAGGTCTGTTGTGAATCCAAACCGGACCAGCCGCGGCGAAGCAACAGGTCCTGATACGACTCGCCGCGCGCGGCCCCGGCCCCGAAAGCCGTGGCGAACATGCGGCCGTCGACAACCACCACGTCCTCCGGACGCAGGCCGCTCAGCGGGGATCGCGGGTCGGTGACCGCCGTGCGAATGAACTTGTCGCGCAGTATGTTCGCGGCGGTATACACCGCAGAACCCACACTGGCCATGGTTCGGGAGGCCGAGTGCGGGGGTGCCGGCGGAAAACTGCTATCACCCAACGCGAACCGCACCCGGCTCAGCGGCATTCCGAGGGCATCCGCGGCGACCTGCGTCATCGACGTATAGGTCCCGGGCCCCATGTCGCTGGTTCCGCATTGCACCTCGGCGGTGCCATCGGCGAAAACCCTTGCGATCGCAGCGCATTGGCTGCGATACGTGTAATAGGCCGCGGCCGCCACCCCGATCCCGACGAAGTGATCGCCCTCGCGGGTGGCGCCGGGCGCCGGATTGCGCCGATCCCATCCGAACCTCGCCGCGCCCCGGGTCAGGCATTCGGTAAGCCGCCGGGTGGAAAACGGCATTCCGTTGGTCTGGTCGACATCGGGTTCGTTGCGCATCCGCAATTCGATCGGGTCCATGCGCAGGCGGTGCGCCAGATCGTCCATGGCGCACTCGAGCGCAAATGCTCCGGTGACGGCGCCGGGGCCCCTCATGAACCAGGGCAGGCCGACGTCCAACGGCACCACGCGATACGTCGAACGCATGTTGGGGACGCGGTAGAGCAGTCGCGGACTGCGGACCAGTCCGTCCTCATAGTCTGCGTACCTGGCCGTCTCCGTGTGCCCTTCGTGGATCATCGCCCTGAGACGCCCGGATTCGTCTGCCCCGATCGCCAAGCGCTGCCGACTGGTAGGCCGGTATCCGATTGCGCTGTACATCTGCCTGCGAGTCAAAACCAGCTTGACGGGTCGTCGCATCCGGCGAGCCGCGAAAGCGGTCAGCACTTGATGCGGCCAGGTCCGGCTGGCGCTACCGAACGCACCGCCCACGAACGGCGAGATCAGCCGGACGTGATCTGTGGGTAGGCCGAAGGCGTCGGCATAGAACTGTTGGGCTGCGCTGATGTCTTGCACCTTGTCCCATACCGTGAGCCGGTCGCGCTCCCAGGTGGCAATCGTCGCCGGCATCTCCATGGGGTTGTGATCGTTGCGCGCGATGCTGAACCGCAGGTCCGTCATCACCGAGGTGCGAGCAATCGCCTGATCGGCAAACCCGCGCGAATAGTCGCGGATGAACCGGCCGGGTCGCTTGACCGCTTGTGCCGCATCAATATCGGTCAACGGCGGCCGACTCGAATACCGGATGTCGACCAGTTCCGTCCCGTGGAGCGCCGACTCGACCGCTGTCGCGATCACCACGGCGACCGGCTGTCCGAAGAAGGACACCAGCCCGGTGTCGAAGGGCAGCTTCACCCCGGTGAAGTCGGTCAGCACGGCGAGCACGTCGGGCTGCCGCAACGCGGCACCGGCGTCCATGCGCTTGATCCCGCCGCATGCCACCGTGCTGCAGACCAGTGCGGCGTAGAGCAATCCGGGAATCTGGTTGTCGGCGGCGTAGCTGGCCTTGCCGGTCACCTTCAGCGGGCCGTCCACCCGGCTGACCGGCTGGCCGGCGACGATCTGCGCGGCGGTGAATGCGTGGGTCATGGCAGTGCCGCCACCGTGGCCAACTGCTTTTCGACGGTGCGCTGGAGAAGTTCGACCTTGAAACCGTTCTCCCGCAACGGTTGGGCGCCGGCAACCGAAAGTTCGGCGGCGCGGCGGAACAGGCCCGCGTCGATCGGGCGGCCCCGCAGCTCCCTTTCGACGGCCGGTAACCGCCACGGGACGGTGGCGACGCCGCCAACAGCGACCCGCGCGCTGCGGATCGTGCCGGCGACGATGTCGAGTGCCACGGCCGCCGAGGCCAGCGCAAATTGGTATGACTGGCGATCGCGCACCTTGAGATATCCGGACCGGCGGGCCTCCGGCCCGAGAGGTACCTCGATCCCGACGATCAGCTCGCCCGGATCGAGGTTGTGCTCGCAGTGCGGTGAGTCACCTGGCTGGCGGAAGAGCTCCGCCAACGCAAATCGCCGCTGCCCGGCGGCCCCCCGACTGACGACGACGGCGTCCAATGCAATCAGCGCAACCGCGAGGTCTGAAGGGTGGGTAGCGCTGCAGTGCCGGCTGGTACCGAGGATTGCGTGGGTGCGGTTACGTCCGTCGATCGCCGAGCAGCCGGTGCCCGGGGCGCGTCGGTTGCATGCGGCCGACACGTCGCGGAAATACAGACACCGCGGGCGTTGCAGCAGATTGCCGCCGATCGATGCCATGTTGCGCAGCTGAGGGGAGGCGCTGAGCTCCAGGGCCTGACTGATCACCGGGACTTGGTGCCGGACGACAGGGTGCGCGGCAAGGTCGGACATCCGCACCAGAGATCCGACGCGAATCATTTCCGGCTGCACGTCGATCCAGCGGTACGGAAGCGCGTTGATGTCGACCAGCGAATCGGGGCGTTCGACCGATTCCCTCATCAAGTCCACCAGCGTGGTGCCCCCGGCGATATAACGGGCACCGGCAGCCGCTGCCCGCAACGCCGCCTGTTCGTCGGCGGCCTTGAGGTAGTGGAACGGGAACACGTGCTACCGGTCTCGTGCCACGGTTGCGACCGCGTTCACGATGTTGGTGTAGGCACCGCAACGACAGATGTTGCCGCTCATCCACTCTCGTATTTCCGCGGGCGAGCCCGCGTGCCCTTCGGCGATACAACCCACGCCGGACATGATTTGCCCGGGAGTGCAGTAGCCGCACTGGAAGGCGTCCTCGTCGATGAACGCTTGTTGCAGCGGATGGAGTCCGCCGCCCGAACCGGCCAAGCCCTCGATGGTGGTGATCTGCGCACCCTCGTGCATGACTGCCAGAGTCAGGCAGGAGTTGATCCGCCGACCGTCGACCAGCACCGTGCAGGCACCGCATGCGCCGTGGTCGCAGGCCTTCTTGGTGCCGGGCAGTCCCGCCCGCTCGCGCAGCATGTCCAGCAGCGACGTGCGGTTGTCGACGGCGATTTCTCGAGGTTCGCCGTTGATCTCGGCCCGCACCACAGCGGTGTGAACTTCGTCCTGGACGGTTCGCTCGGATCCGGCAACGGTAGTGACGGCGACGACACCGCCCACGGCGACGGAGGCACTCACGAACGTCCGGCGATTGACTCGAAACCCAAGTCGGTCGTCCACGGATCCACTGTAGAAGTGCAGCTCGCAACATCGTTGATAAACTCGGATCCCGGCCCGTGTTCGTCTCGTGCCAGCCTGGAAAACCTCCCCAACACATTTGCCGGATAGGGTTTATGTTGGCCGCAGTGTTGGCCACGGTGTCGCCCACCGGCCGGGTACCGCGATTGTGAGAGGTTTCTGATGGCTTCCTCTGATCTGGGTGATCTGGGCGCCTCGAATCGCATCCCTGGCGCCGACCTGGAGTCGGTGGCCGCAAACGCCAGCGCCGAACGCGCCCTCGACGGCCTGCGCGCCACCGCCGCTGCCGCCGCCGAGGATCGTCCGCAGCCGCCGATCGATCTGACCGCCGCGGCGTTCTTCGATGTGGACAACACCCTGGTCCAGGGCTCATCGGCGGTGCACTTCGGCCGAGGGCTGGCCGCCCGTCGTTACTTCACCTACCGCGATGTCCTGGGCTTCGTTTATGCGCAGGCCAAGTTCCAGCTGCTCGGCGTGGAGAACAGCGATGACGTCGCAGCCGGGCGGCGCAAGGCACTGGCCTTCATCGAGGGCCGTTCGGTGGCCGAGCTGGTGAACCTGGGCGAGCAGATTTACGACGAATTCATCGCCGACAAGATCTGGCCGGGCACCCGCGAGCTCACCCAGATGCATCTCGACGCCGGTCAGCAGGTTTGGCTGATCACCGCCACGCCGTACGAGCTCGCGGCCACGATCGCCCGCCGGCTCGGCCTGACCGGCGCTTTAGGCACTGTCGCGGAGTCCGTCGACGGGGTGTTCACCGGCCGGCTGGTCGGCGATATCCTGCACGGCACCGGCAAGGCTCACGCGGTTCGGTCGCTGGCCATCCGGGAAGGCCTCAACCTCAAACGCTGCACCGCTTACTCCGACAGCTACAACGACGTGCCGATGCTGTCGCTGGTGGGCACCGCCGTAGCCATCAACCCGGATTCACGCCTGCGCAGTCTGGCCCGCGAACGGGGATGGGAAATTCGGGATTTCCGAACCGCGCGCAAGGCCGCCCGGATCGGGGTGCCGTCGGCCCTGGCGCTGGGCGCGGCCGGTGGCGCATTGGCCGCTCTAGCGTCCCGACGCCAATCACGCTGATAAGCTGCGCCGCTGAGCACACATTCGAGCAGAGAGCGCAGCGGCATGACACTCCCCCAGGAAGCCGAAGGACTCATCGGCAAGAATTACCGCGCCCCGGACTACTTCGAAGTCGGACGGGAGAAGATCCGCGAATTCGCGGCCGCGGTCAACGACGAGCACCCGGCGCACTACGACGAGGCGGCCGCGGCCGAGGCGGGCTATCCCGCATTGGTGGCCCCGCTGACCTTCCTGGCGGTGGCCGGGCGGCGCGTGCAGATGGAGATTTTCACCAAATTCAGCATTCCGATCAACATCGCCCGGGTCTTCCACCGCGACCAGAAATTCCGGTTCCACCGCCCGATCCTGGCCGGCGACAAGCTGTTCTTCCATACTTACCTAGACTCTGTGATCGAGTCACACGGCACGGTGCTAGCCGAGATTCGAAGTGAAGTCACAGATGCCGACGGAAAGCCGGTCGCCACCGGCGTCGTCACCATGTTGGGGGAAGCAGCGCACCACGAGGCCGAGGCCGATGCCACCGTGGCGGCAATTGCAGCTATTTGAAACAAGTTGAAACAAGAAGGTAGGGTCCGTTCAATGACGTCCCACGGTGAAACTGGTGGCACGCAGCTCAAGCCACCGGTCGAAGCAGTCCGTTCCCACTACGACAAATCCAACGAGTTCTTCAAGCTTTGGCTTGACCCGTCGATGACGTACAGCTGCGCGTACTTCGAAGAGCGCCCCAACATGACGTTGGAAGAGGCGCAGTACGCCAAACGCAAACTTGCCCTGGACAAGCTGAACCTCGAGCCGGGCATGACGCTGCTCGACATCGGCTGCGGCTGGGGCGCCACCATGCGCCACGCGGTGCAGGAGTACGACGTCAACGTGATCGGCCTGACGCTCAGCGAGAACCAGTACGCCCACGACGTGGCCAAGTTCGAAGAGATCGACAGCCCCCGCCGCAAAGAGGTGCGGATCCAGGGCTGGGAGGAATTCGACGAGCCGGTCGACCGGATCGTGTCACTCGGCGCGTTCGAGCACTTCGCCGACGGCGCCGGCGACGCCGGGTTCGAGCGCTACGACACCTTCTTCAAGAAGTACTACAGCTTGACACCCGACGACGGCCGGATGCTGCTGCACACGATCACCATCCCCGATGCCGACGAGGCCAAGGAGCTCGGCTTGACGTCGCCGATGAGCCTGCTGCGCTTCATCAAGTTCATCCTGACCGAGATCTTCCCGGGCGGTCGGCTGCCCAAGATCTCGCAGGTCGACCACTACTCGTCCAACGCCGGCTGGAAGGTCGAGCGCTACCACCGCATCGGCGCCAACTACGTTCCGACGCTGAACGCGTGGGCCGATGCGCTCGAGGCGCACAAGGATGCGGCGATCGCCCTCAAGGGGCAGGAGACCTACGACATCTACATGCACTACCTGCGGGGCTGCTCGGACCTGTTCCGCGACCACTACACCGATGTTTGCCAGTTCACACTGGTGAAGTAGCGCTCCGCATTGTGCTTTCAGTCGCGAACGTGACGCCACGACGAATTCCGGCCCGGATTTTCGCCGTGGCGTCACTCTCGCGCGGACTAACGAAGCCTCAGCCTAAGAAGATGTTGCGGCGCCCGGCCAACAGCCGATACAGCGTCTGCTGAATGGTTTCACGCACCTGATCGGTCAACTCGAAGGTGACCATCGGGTCCTCGGCGTCGGTGGTCGCGTAGTCGGCCGTGTGGATCGGCTCCCCGAATGCGATGCGCCATTTCGACGGCAGCGGCACCAGCCCGGCGGGGCCGGCCAACGGGAACAGCGGAGTGACCGGGAAATAGGGCAAACCGAACAGCCGCGCCAACAATTTGACGTCGGTGAGCATCGGGTAGATCTCCTCGGACCCGATGATCGAGCACGGCACAATCGGCGCCCGGGTACGCAGCGCCGCCGATACGAAGCCGCCGCGTCCGAATCTCTGCAGCCGGTAACGGTCTTCGAAGCGCTTACCCAGGCCCTTGTAACCTTCGGGGAACACGGCCGTGAGCTCGCCGGAGGCCAGCAGCCGGTGCGCGTCGGTGGTACAGGCCATGGTGTGCCCCGCCTTGCGGGCGGCCTCGCCCACCACGGGCAGGTCGAACACCATGTCGGCGGCAAGCAGCCGCAGATCCCGGTGGGCGGGATGTTCGTCGTGAACCGCCACCGAAAGCATTAACCCGTCGAACGGCAACACTCCGGCATGGTTTGCCACCAACAGCGCGGCGCCATCGCTGGGAAGGTTCTCGATTCCGCTGACTTCCACGCGGAACCATGACCTGAAGAAAAACCTCAGCAAAGGCCGAACGATCGCGTTATTGAAATGCGGGTCGAATCCGAATTCGTCGACGCTGTAATCACCGGTCAGTCGTTGCCGCAGGAATCCGGCGACCGCGGCGACACGCTGCGCAAGATCGCTGAGGGGCGCTTCGCCCGACCCGGGAACCCCGGTCGCACCCGCGGCACGACGATGCTCGTCGATTTCACGGACCACTGCGGCGATCTGTTCGGCCGATGCCCGGCCGTTCGGATCGGACAGCAACGACGGGTGCTCATGGGACGCGTCGGCGCGTTGACCGGCACGGCGACGCGCTGCTACCCGACCCCGATTACTGTGCAGTGGAATGACATTCGCTCTGGTCTCACCCGCCACGATAGCTACCCAAATCTACCTGACCCCCACCCATGGAATTGGCTTCCGGGTTCCCCACCGTTGCGCTAACGCGATCGCGCGACCCTCCCAGGAGCGTACCCGATGCGGATCGATAATGGGAGTTAGGCCGCGGCCCCGAACGTAGTCGTCGAAAGCCTCGGCCGTCGTCCACTTGGGCTGATAGCCGAGTTCCGAACGCATTCTGGTGGTGTCCATCACTCTGCCGTAACTCAAATAATCGAATTGTTCACGATTGAGTTCGGTGTAGCGATTAGCTCGCCTCAGCGAATCAAGTGCCCAGACGCCAAGCCCCGGTACCGGCAGCGGGATTCGGCCCGCCCGGCGGATCGCCTGCGACAGCATGATGATGCCGTCTGCGCCAATGTTGAACGTGCCGGCCTTGCCGGCCATCGCCGCGCGCTCCAGGGCACCCAGCGCATCCTGCTCGTGGAGCAGCTGCAATCGTGCATCGCGGCCCAAGATCGTCGGGACCAGCGGCCCCGCCAGATATCGCGACAGTGTCGTGTCCATCGCCGGGCCGATCATGTTGGCCAGCCGCAAAATGGTCACCGCGATATCGGGCCGGCGCCGGCCCAGCCCGCGCACGTAGCCCTCGATATCGAGGCTGTCCTTGGGGAAACCCTCGCGGAAGGGCCGACGGCTGGTGCTGTCCTCGGTAAACACCACCGGGTCGTGTGGGCTCGAGCCGTAAACCTCGGACGTGGACTTCAGCACGACGCGGCGAACCGACGGCGCCTTCTGGCAAGCCGCGAACAGTTGCATGGCGCCCATCACGTTGATTTCCTTCAACGCCGCACTTCCCCCGGACCGTGGCGCGTAGGAAGCCGCCGCGGCATGGACCACCGTGTCGACATCGCCGTTTCGAATCACCTTGGCAATGAAGGGATTTCGAATGTCGGCGCGCACGAACTCGGCTCGGCCCATGCGACGCAGCATGTCCTTGCTGGGTGCGATCGCATCCACCGCGATCACCGAGTTGATCAACGGGTTCTGCGCCAGCCGGGCGGTGAGGTAACCGCCCAGAAACCGGCACGCACCGGTAACCAGCACCACCTTGGGGTACTGCACGGTGTCGTCATTGCGGCCGCCGATTCCTCCGGCGCCGCCCCCCTGGCCGCTCGATGAGTTCACCCCGACAGCCTAGCGGCGACGAGAGACAGCAGCGTTACAAGCCGGTGACGGTACGCGTCAACTGGGGCCGGTCGAGCCTTACTTGCCGAGTTTTCTGCGCTGTACCCGGGTGCGGCGCAGCAGCTTGCGGTGCTTTTTCTTCGACATTCGCTTGCGCCGCTTCTTGATTACTGAACCCATGGACTCCGCTACCTGACCGTGACCGCTTGTCAATGATTTACAAGGGACTACCAATGACTACCTAGGACCCAGTCACTTTACCCAGCCCGCCGCACCCAACACCAAACCGGCGCCGATTGGTGACCGCCGGGCCTGCCGAGGCAGGCCCGTGGCGGCCCGCTCGGACCCGCGGCGCTGTCGGCTAGCCGGCGAAGTACGAGGTCTGCAGCATGTCGTGGACGGCCTTGGCATGCACCCGGAAAGACCGCCCGACCCGGACCGCGGGCAGCTCGCCGTTGTGCACCAGCCGGTACACGGTCATCTTCGAGACCCGCATCAGCGAAGCCACCTCGGCCACCGTGAGGAATTGAGTGCCGGCCTGCTGGCCTCCCCCCGTGCCGCTGTCCTGCACCGATTTACCTGCGGAATCCCGTGCTGATGGCCCGTTCGTTGACGTCATCGCAACCCAATCATGTCAGGCACGCGCAATGCCAGCGGCTTCCCCTCCGCTGGCACCCACACGTGCATACAAAGAGGAGAATAGCGGGACTAGTGGGGTTATTGGTACTGGTGAGAGGAAATCAGTTCAAAATTCCCGAATTATTCCGATGTAATTCTGAGCTGCTCAGAGCGGCTTTTGGCGGCCTGGACGGCCGCGTCGACGATCCCCCGAAACCCGCCTTTTTCCAGCTCGCGCAGCGCGGCGGCGGTGGTCCCGCCGGGGGAGGTGACCGACGCCCGCAGTTGCAGCGCCGTGGTGTCCACCCGCAACCCCGCCGGCTCGCCGGCGGCCGGACGCTCTTGCTCCATCCGCTCCAGCAGCATCGCCGTCGACCCGGCCAGGGTCTGGGCGGTCAGCTCGGTGGCCACCTGACGGCTCAAGCCCACCGCGACGCCGGCGTCGACCAGGGCCTCGACCAGCAGGAAGAAATACGCCGGCCCGGAGCCCGACAACGCGGTCACCGCGTCCAACTGCTGCTCCGGAACGTTCAGCACGACGCCGACGGCATCGAAGAGCGACGAGACTTCATCCAGTTGTTGCGGGGTGACGAACCGCCCCTTGGCCAGCGCGGTGACCCCGGCTCCTACCAGCGCGGCAGCGTTCGGCATCGCCCGGACCACCGGCGTGCCCGCCGGCAGTTTGGATTCGAAGTAGGACGTGCTGACACCGGCGGCGACCGTGACGAACACCTGCTCGACACTGTCGCTGCCGGCAGCCGCGGCCGCTGCCGCCAAGTCCCCCACCACCGTCTCGACGTCGGCCGGTTTCACCGCGACGACCACAAACGTCGCGTTCTCGATCGCATCGCTGACCGAGGTCACCAGCACCGCGTAGGTGCTGGCCAGGTACTTGGCGCGCTCGGGGATCCGTTCGGCCACGACCAAGTCCTTGACCCGCCGGCCCGCGCGCAGCAAACCCGACAGCAACGCTTCGCCGATACTGCCCCCACCGATGATCGCGATTCTTGCCATGCCGCACAGCATCGCAGACCCCGGACCGCTAGCGAGCGGCCGGGACCATTGCCAATTGACGTGCTTGCACCACCAGGCGGCCCATACTGTCGACGACGACGTGGTCCTCGTCGAACCAGTCGTGTCCGATCTCCGTGCAGGTAGCGATGATCCGCAGCCAGCCATCGGCGGGCAGTGCCCGAAGGAAGGCGGTGAGCTGGACGGTCGGCGCCCAGCCGGTGCGGTCCACGGCAAAGGTGACCGGCGCCGACAAATCCCCGCACATGAGCGCGAACAGCGGATCAGGAGCCACCCCGCGCGGGCGCGCCCACATCTGGATAACCGGCGGCCGGCCGTCGGTATTGGGCTGCAGCGTCGACAGCAGCGGCCGAACGTCGCAGCCTTCTCCCAGGTGCACCAGTCCGGCCAGCCGGTGGCCCGGTCCGATCGGCGCGACGTCGTCGGGAGGTTCGGGTGCCATCAGATCCACGACCGGGTTCGCCGACAGCAGCGGGGTCGCCACGCCACGCCCCTGGTGCTCGGGTTCGCCCAGCGTGACGACGGCGTGCACCGCGGTGCGCTCACCCTGGGTCAGCTCGACGTCGACCACGCCGATCCGGCGGCCCCGCTTGCGGATCGACGTCACCAGTCGCATCGCTCCCGGATCCGGCGCCCACAGGAAGTTTGCCGACACGACCACCGGTTGCAGCGCCGGCTGTGGTGCCGCCCCTGCATAAGCGATGTGGGCGGCATTGGCACACAGCGCCATCATCGCGCCGCCATGCACCTTGGGACCGATCGTCCAGTGCCGGTTCAGCTCGCCATGAAACACCGCGTGAGCGGCGGCAGCGTCGACCTGCCGCAGCGCCATCGCGGTGGTGAACATCGCGCTCATATCACCGCAGCAGATGGGTCCGGGCGAACTGCAAGGACTCCACCAGCATGGATTCCCGCTCACTCGCCGAACGCGCCGAGGAGGTGGACACCTCCAGCACCACATGGCCGGTAAAGCCGCCACCCGCCAGCAACTGGCACACCTCAGCGGTGGGCTGCGTGCCGTGGCCGGGCACCAGGTGTTCGTCGGCGGGCAGCCCGCTGCCGTCGCACAGGTGCAGATGGACCAGTCCCGGGCCCATCCGGCGGGCCATATCCAGCGCATCGGTGCCGGCGGTCGAGGTATGCGAGAGGTCCAGCGTGTAATGGGCGTGATTGCCGTCCAGCGGGTCGTAGGACGGCGCGAACGCCGAAATCGCCGGACCCGGACCACCGCCGCGCCGGCGCATCCGTTCCCGTGACTGGCCGGCCCCGAAAAGCCGGTCCGCCCGGAACGGAAACATGTTTTCGACGGCGACCATCACGTCGCTGGACGCTTCCAACGCGGCGACCTGCTCGCCGAACCCCTCGGCGTAGCGCCGTTGCCACCGGAACGGCGGGTGTACCACGACCGTCTGGGCACCCAGTCGTTCGGCGGCCCGCACACTGCGCTCCAGCTTGGGAATCGGGTTGGCACCCCATACCCGCTGCGAGATCAGCAGGCACGGCGCGTGCACGGACAGCACCGGCACGCGGTAGCGTCGCGTCAGCCTCTTGACCGCGTCGACGTCCTGGCTGACCGACTCGCCCCACACCATCAGCTCGACTCCGTCGTAGCCGAGTCGGGCCGCGTACTCGAATGCGGCTTCGGCCCGCAGCGGGTACACCGAAGCCGTCGACAAGCCGACTTTGATTGCTGGACGCACTGTGTCTCGGTGCGCCTAGCCTGTTTGCAGGGATAGCACCAACGGTCCCCAGGTAATCAGCGCGCCGACCGCAACCGCGATCAACGTACTGGCGATGTCCTCGGTCTTACGGACTACTCGCACCGCGACCACCAGCCCGAGGATCACTAAGACCGAGAGCACCAATGCCACGATGCTGTTCCATCGCCACAGCTGGTCGAAGGCGATGAACAGGCCGGCGCCGAACACGACGGCCAGAATTGACTGCAGCACCACCACCGTGCCGCGCCACAGGGCCACCAGCGCGCCCGGGGCACGGCCGGAACCTGTTTTGTCGGCACGGTCGCTGTCGAGCCGCTCGGCGTCGAACACCGCCGGGGCCGCCTCGCCCCGCCGCCGGGCAACCTCGTCGGCCAGCGACTGTCCGCCGAACAGGGTCCGCTCCGCGGCGCCGTCCACATCGTGTAGGTAGGAACGCACGTAGGCCGTCTCGTCGGCGACCGGTTCGGCCTCGTCTACCGCAACGTCTATCGCGTCCACCGAGGTGTCGACGTAGTGGCCGACCGGGTCGGGACTCATGTGCTCGGCACCGGACTGCTCCTCGGAGATGTCGCTTTCTTCGGTGTGACGCAGGGGTCGCGGATATTCGCTGCGCTCGGGGCCCGACGCGCGTCGGGCGATCGGCTCGGATCTGGGCCAGCGTGGTTCGGGCTCGGACCAGTACCTGGCCTTGGCCGGCTCCTCAGTTGCCGGTTCTGCGGCGACCGGCTGCGGTTGTGGAGGCGACGGCGGGACCGGCTCGGCAACCTCGACGCGCCGTTTGCCGGGCTTTGGCTGACTCGGCGGTTCGACCGGGACAGTAGGCGCGGGGGTCTCGGTCTTGTCGCGCCGGTCCTCGTGACGATCCTCGCGAATGATCGGGATTTCGCCGGTCAGCTCGGCAACCGTGACCGAATCGCTATCGCCGCGGCGACGGCGCCGCCGCCGGGTCACGGCAGGGGCGCCGATGGTGCCGTTTCTGGCCAGTAGTTCGGCGACCGAGATCTGCTTAGTGTCCTCCGTGTCGGAATGTGGTCCAGTCATGGTTTGTTACCTCTCGATCGGGGAGCAGCATTCCGATCTACTACCTGACCTCCAGCATCGCGCACCGATGTCGCCACCGGCGAAGTTTCCATGAAGGCGGTACCGTCGGCCTCGCTGTCGAGTCGGCGCAAGATCACACCTTCCCGCAGCGCCCACGGGCAGATGTCCACCGCTTCTATCGACAGCGCTCGCATGCTTGCCTCCGCGACCAGAGCCCCCGCGACGATCTGCGGCGCGCGCTCGGCGCTGACTCCTTCCAGTTCCGCACGGTCAGCGGTCGTCATCCTAGAGATGAAAGATATGAGTTGCCTGAGGCCGTTGGCCGTCAGCATCCGTTTCACCCGCGGTCCGGCGGCCGACGGCGCCGCTCCGGTGAGCCGCGCCAGCGAACGAAACGTCTTCGAGGTGGCGACCGCGAGGTCAGGACTGCCTGCATCCAGAACGGCCACACTGGCGTCCGACAGCTCGGCGTCGAGCCAGTCACGCAGCATCGCCACCCGCCGCCGGCCGGGCGGATCGTCGGGCAGCCATTCGCGGGTCAATCGGCCAGCACCCAGCGGCAGCGACAGCGCTACCTCGGGTTCCTCATCCACGCCGCTGGACAACTCCAGCGAGCCGCCGCCGATGTCGAGGTTGACGATGCGGCCGGCACTCCACCCGTACCATCGTCGCACCGCCAGGAAGGTCAGCCGGGACTCGTCGACTCCGCCCAGCACCTGCAACTCGACACCGGTTTCCTTGTCCACCCGGGCCAGCACGTCTTCGGAGTTCTCGGCTTCCCGCACTGCGGAGGTGGCGAAGGCCATCAGCTCGGCACAGCCGGAACTCACCGCGATCTTGGCGAACTCGTCGATGGTCGACACCAGCTTGTCGGCACCGCGCTTGGTGATCTTGCCCGAGCTGTCGGTGGCTTCGGCCAGACGCAGGGTGGACTTGGTCGAACTCATCGGCGTCGGATGCCCACCACGGTGAGCATCTACCACCAGTAGATGGACCGTGTTGCTGCCCACGTCCAGCACGCCCAATCGCACGAAATCAAACTAGCGGGCGACGACGCGGGTCGCTCAGCGACCCGGAGCGGAAGCACCATCCCGCTTGCGGGGAGAGCCCGCGCAGGATGCGGCTGCCGTTGTCCGCCCGGACAACCGGAACCGTGGACTAACGTTGCAACCGTGGCAAACTCGCGCCTGAGGCCGGTGCATCCGGGGCAAGAGGTCGAACTGGATTTCCCCCGTGAATGGGTGGAGTTCTACGATCCGGACAATCCCGAGCACCTCATCGCGGCCGATCTCACCTGGCTGCTCTCGCGCTGGACGTGTGTGTTCGGCACGCCGGCCTGCCGGGGCACGGTGGCGGGCCGGCCAGACGACGGGTGTTGCTCGCACGGAGCCTTCCTATCCGATGACGACGACCGTGCCCGGCTCGACGACGCGGTGCAGAACTTGACCGACGAGGACTGGCAGTTCCGCGAAAAGGGCCTGGGCCGCAAGGGGTATCTGGAACTCGACGAGCACGACGGCCAACCGCAGTACCGCACCCGCAAACACAAGGACGCCTGCATCTTCTTGAACCGGCCGGGCTTCAAGGGCGGCGCCGGCTGCGCGCTGCACACCAAGGCACTCAAGATGGGCGTGGCGCCGCTGACGATGAAGCCTGACGTCTGCTGGCAGTTGCCGATCCGGCGCAGTCAGGAGTGGGTGACCCGGCCCGACGGCACCGAGATCCTGAAAACCACCGTCACCGAATACGATCGTCGCGGCTGGGGTTCCGGCGGGGCCGACCTGCATTGGTACTGCACCGGCGATCCGGCCGCCCATATCGGAACCAGACAGGTGTGGGAGAGCCTGGCCGACGAGCTGACCGAACTGCTCGGCGTCAAGGCGTATGCGGAGCTCGCCGAAATGTGTAAACGCCGCAGCCGGTTAGGGCTGGTGGCCGTCCACCCTGCGACGCGCGCGGCGCCGAGGTAGCCGTCAGGCCGGGCAGTTTGCCGCAACGGCGCTATCCGGCTCCGCAGCACAGCGAACAGTCAGCGCACGGATCCCTCGGTGTAGGCGACGATCATCCGCAGCGCGCTGGCGCGCAGATACGCCTCGACGGCCGCGCCGGCGGCAACTGGGTCGCGCGCGAGCACCGCCTCGGTGATCGCTGCCAGATCGGCCAGGACCGGTTCGGCATTGTCGTAGGCCCCGGTCAGCTCGTGTTCGCGACCCCCGAAGGCGTGTTCGACCCAGCGATAGAGCAACCCCAACGCGCGGTTGCGGGTGCTGTGGATGAGCACCCGGAAGTAGCCGAGATCGGCCGCCTGCCGGCCGGCCGCGCCATCGGCGTCGCGCAGGGCTGCCAGCGCGTCGCGCAATGCGTGGACGTCGTCGGGGGTGTGCCGCTGCGCGGCCAGGCGGCCGATCAACGGACCTAACGCCGCGCGGATGTCCAGCAGTTCGGCGAGGAAATCCGGACCCAGTTTGCGTACCAGCGCCTCGACAACGGCGGGATGGGTCAGCCCCTCGGGATCGCGTACCACGCTGCCGCTGCCGTGTCTGACCTCGATCAGGCCCATCTGCTGCAGCCGGGCCAGCCCCTGCCGGAGCGACGTGCGGTTGACCCCGAACCGCGCCGCCAGGTCACGCTCTGGCGGCAGCGTCGAGCCCGGCGGAAAGACCCCGTCCAGGATGGCGTCCGCGATCGACGCGGCGATCTGTTCGTCGACGCGCTGACGGTCCGGCGGCTGAAAGACACTTGACTGGTTCATTGGCTCAACCAATATAGTGGACGGATCAACCGGAGGTGACGCAAGTGGATGATGAATTGCTGTCGGCGGCAACCCCGCGCTGGCAAGGTAAGGCGGGACGGCTGGAAGTCTGGTACGCCACCCTGTCCGATCCGTCGACGCGTGCGGGTCTGTGGATCCATTGCGAGACGGTGGCGCCGATAACCGGATCGCCCTACGCCCACGGTTGGGTCACCTGGTTTCCGCCGCAGGACCCCCCGCGCACCGAACGTTTCGGGCCGACACCGGTCCAGCCCGCCGCCGGCTCGGCATGGTTCGACGCCGCCGGCGCCCGGGTGGCGCCCGGAAAGCTGACCGGGCGGGCCGGATCGCTGGCCTGGGACCTGGCCTGGAAGGACGCCGGCGCGCCGCTGTGGACGTTTCCCCGGGCGGCGTGGGAGCGCGAGTTGTTGCCGGGCGCGCAGGTGGTGCTCGCCCCCACCGCCGACTTCACCGGCTCGCTGAGCCTGGGTTCTGAAGGCAATACCACCCATCCCGTCACCGGCTGGCGCGGCGGCGTCGCACACATCTACGGGCATGGCAATGCCAAACGCTGGGGGTGGATCCACGCCGACCTCGGCGGCGGCGACGTCGTGGAGGCCGTCACCGCGGTGTCGCACAAGCCGGGACTGCGCAAGCTTGCGCCACTGGCGTTCGTCCGGTTCCGCATCGACGGAAAAGACTGGCCGGCAAGCCCTTTCCCGTCCCTGCGGATGCGCACCACGCTCGGCGTGGCGCACTGGCAGCTGGAGGGACGCATCAGCGGCCGCAAGGTACTGATCCGTGTCGATCAACCCCCGGACAGGTGCGTGAGCCTGGAATACACCGACCCGGACGGGGGCAAGGCGGTGTGCACCAACACCGAACAGGCCGACATCTACATCGAGGTCGACGACCGGCGCTGGTCGGTGGTGGGCATCGGGCATGCCGAAGTCGGGTTGCGCGGAGCCGACGCACCCGCCGTCAACGAAAGGAACCCGTCATGAGTTTTCTCCTGGACCCGCCGCTGCTGTTCGCCAGCGGAGCGCTCATCGAGCGCCGGGTGCCCGAAGACCGTCGTGATCTCGCCGAAGCCGCCGTGCTCGGTGTCTTCTTCGCCGGCTCGTTCGGGCTCTACAACAACGTGCCCGGGCTGGGGTTCTTGTGGCGCCCGTTCCGCTCGCAGAACGGCCGCGACTTCATGTGGAACAGCGGCGTTTTCGACGTGGATACCGAGGAAGCAGGGTGGCCGCTGCACGCCGCCGCCGGCGGCATCTTCGGGACCTATCCCTTCTTCATCAAACTCGGTCGACGGTTCGGGCGCCGACGATGAGCCGGCTGGCCGACCGGGCCGTGGCCGCGTTCGGCACGGCGTTGCTACCGCCCGAGCACGGGGGTCCGGCGCCGGCTCAGTTCGTCGAGCGCGTCGGGCGCTACGTCGAACAGCTGCCGGCGACGCAACGGTTGGCGGTGCGCGCCGGTGTGCTGTCGCTGGCGGCCGCGAGCTACCTGACAACGGGCCGGTCGTTGCCGCGATTGAACCCGGCGGACCGGGCCCGGGTGCTGGGCCGGGTCGCTGCCGTCGGTCCGGACATGGGTGCGGCAGTGGAGGGCCTGAAAGCGATCGTGCTGCTGGCCAATGGCGCCGACGCCTACGCCGACGAGCTGCTGGCCCGCGCGCAGGGGCATGACCCGGCGCGCCCGGATGCGGCGCTGACCGTCACCTCGTCGACCGATAGCCCTTCGGTCGTGACCACCGATGCGGTGATCGTCGGCTCCGGGGCCGGCGGGGCCATGGCCGCGCGCACGCTGGCGCAGGCCGGCGTCGGCGTCGTCGTGCTCGAGGAGGGGCGGCGCTGGACGGTCGAGGAGTTCCGCACCACGCACCCGATCGACCGCTATGCCGGCCTTTACCGCGGCGCCGGGGCCACCATCGCGCTGGGCCGCCCGTCGGTGGTGCTGCCGATGGGCCGGGCGGTCGGCGGCACCACCGTGGTCAACTCCGGCACCTGCTTTAGGCCGCCCGATGCCGTGCAACGGCGCTGGCGCGACGAGTTCGGGCTTGACCTGGCGGACCCGGACCGGCTGGCCCGCCACCTCGACGAGGTGGAGCGCACGCTGCAGGTCGCGCCGGTTCCGCTGGACATCATGGGCCGCAACGGCAACCTGTTGCTCGAGGCCGCCACCGCGCTGGGCTGGCGGGCAGCGCCCATCCCGCGCAACGCGCCCGGCTGTGGCGGCTGCTGCCAGTGCGCGATCGGCTGCCCCCGCAACGCCAAGTTCGGGGTACACCTCAACGCGCTGCCGCAGGCCTGCGCGGCCGGGGCGCGGATCGTCTCCCGGGCGCGCGTGGAACGGGTGTTGCACGAGCACGGGCGCGCCCGCGGCGTGCGCGCCCGCCGGCCCGACGGCACCGCAATCGACGTGCTGGCGGACACCATCGTCGTCGCCGCCGGCGCCATCGAGACGCCGATGTTGTTGTGGCGCAGCGGTCTTGGCGGCCATCCCCGGCTCGGCCGGAACCTCGCGCTGCATCCGGCGACGATGCTCGCCGGCCGCTTCGACGACGACGTGTACGCCTGGCGCGGCGTGTTGCAAAGCGCGGCGGTCCACGAGTTCCACGAATCCGACGGGGTGCTGATCGAGGCGACGGCCACGCCGCCGGGCATGGGCTCGATGGTCTTCCCCGGCTACGGCGCCGAACTGCTCGGCTGGCTGGATCGGGCGCCTCGGGTCGCCACCTTCGGTGCGATGGTGGCCGACCAGGGCGTGGGGTCGGTCCGATCGGTGCGGGGGCAGGCGCTGGTGCGCTACGACATCGCCCGCGCCGACATCGCCAAGCTGCGAGTCGCCATGGAGGCCATCGGCCGGCTGCTTTTCGAGGCCGGGGCGGCCGAGGTACTCACCGGCCTTCCCGGCGCCACCGCGGTGACGTCGCTGCCCGAGCTGCGGGAGGCGGTGCGGCGCAGTGACCCCGCAAGCCTGCACCTGGCGGCATTCCATCCGACCGGGACCGCGGCCGCCGGCGCCGACCCGCAGATCTGTCCCGTCGATCCGAGCGGCCGGCTGCGCGGAGTCGACGGTGTGTGGGTTGCCGACGCATCGATCCTGCCCAGCTGCGCGGAGGTGAACCCGCAGGTGTCGATCATGGCGCTGGCGTTAGCCGTCGCCGACAACATCGCCGGCGCCCACCGCTGAGCGCGAGCCAGCGCATTTCGTCTTCTCCGAACAGGGCAATCGCAGGTCTCGACGCGGCGTAACCGCTATCAGACTTGTTCGCACCAACCTGATTTCGTCCGTTGATCTTGCCGATCCCGCGTAAGCGCCGCCTCGTGATTTCGGTGCAAGTGCGTGGCCGGCAGATCTGGTTGGTCGTGTCCGTCGGCTCCTAACTCACACCTCAAGCCGGAATCAACCTCGATTAGCCCTCGAGCTTGTAACCGAGTCCCCGCACCGTCACCAGGTGCACCGGGTTGGCGGGGTCGGCCTCGATTTTGGACCGCAGGCGCTTGACATGGACATCGAGCGTCTTGGTGTCGCCGACGTAGTCCGCACCCCAGACCCGGTCGATCAGCTGGCCGCGGGTCAACACCCGCCCGCTGTTGCGCATCAGGTATTCCAGCAGGTCGAACTCCTTGAGCGGCAAGGTGATGACGTCGCCGTTCACCGAGACGACGTGGCGCTCGACGTCCATGCGCACCGGCCCGGACTCCAGGATGCCGTCGCTGGATTCGGCGTCGTCGTCGCCGCCGCGGCGAAGCACCGCGCGGATTCGGGCGATCAACTCGCGTGCCGAATAGGGCTTGGTCACATAGTCGTCGGCGCCCAGCTCGAGTCCGACCACCTTGTCGATCTCGCTGTCCCGAGCCGTCACCATGATCACCGGAACGCTGGACCGGGCACGCAACTGCTTGCACACGTCGGTGCCCGACATCCCCGGCAGCATCAGATCGAGCAGCACGATGTCGGCGCCGGACCGGTCGAACTCGGCCAGCGCCGAGGGACCATCGGTCACCACCGTCGCCTCAAAGCCCTCCTTGCGCAACAGAAACGCCAGCGGATCGGCCAACGACTCCTCGTCCTCCACGATCAACACATTGGTCATCAGCGCCGCTCCTCCTCATTGCTTCGCACTGCATCGTCGTCGACGCGGGTCATCAGCGCCGCTCTCCCCCGCAAGCGGGCGGTACCCCCACCTCATTGCTTCGCACTGCATCGTCGTCGACGCGGGTCATCGACTCAGCTCTTCCTCTCGTTGTGACCTGTTGGGTCGCGCCTCGCGCGCCCGCAGTTGGTCAGATAGCTCGCTGTCATCGCACTCCGCTGCCGGAATCGACAACGTGAACGTGGACCCGGTTCCCGGCTTGCTCCACACGCCGATGCTGCCGTTGTGGTTGGCGGCGACGTGCTTGACGATGGCCAGTCCCAGCCCGCTGCCACCGGTGGCCCGCGAGCGCGCCTTGTCGCCCCGGAAGAACCGCTCGAAGACCCGCTCCTGGTCCTCGAGGGCGATCCCGATTCCGCGGTCGGTGACGGCGATCTCGACGTTGTCACCGCGGCGGCGCCGGCTGATCGAGACCAGCGACCCGCGTGGTGAATAGGCGATCGCATTGGAGACCAGGTTGGCCAGCGCGGTAACCAGCAGGGTTTGGTCACCGAGCACCCGTAGCCCGCTGGGCGCATCGGTGCGAACCTCGATGTCGGCAGTGTCCGCGGCTACTTTGTGACGTGAAATCGCTTCGGACACAATGGTATCGACGTCAACGTCGGTCACATTGTGCAGCCCCTCGGCGCCCTGCAGCCGGGACAGCTCGATCAGCTCCGCGACCATGTCGCCCAGTCGATTGGCCTCGATGAGCACTTTCTCAGCGAACCGCCGAACGGTGTCGGGGTCGTCCGGCGACGCGAGCAGAGCTTCGGCAAGCAGGGCCATGGCGCCAACCGGGGTCTTGAGCTCGTGACTGACGTTGGCGACGAAGTCGCGCCTGGTCGCCTCCATCCGGGCATAGTCGGACTGGTCATGGACGAAGACCACGACGAACCTGCGGTCTTCCTCGCTCAGCAACCGGGCATGCCCGTGCACCAACAGCCCGGAGCGGCCGGCCGCACGCTTGGCGGGTGACAGGTCGAACTCGACATCGTCACCGCCCAGCGCCTGCTGCGCGGCCCGCCAGGCTTGGTCGTCGAGCTGCCGGTCGCGCACCAGGCCCAGCTCCCTGGCCCGATGGTTGAGATAGACGACATCGCGATGGGCATCCACCACCGCCGCACCCATCGGCATCAGGGCGACGATGCGCTGCAGCATCTGCGCGACGGTGATCCCGGCCCGCTCGGTGGCCGCTTGCTGGCGGCGCCGCGCGACCCGCTGCGACAGGCGGTTTCCCGCCGCAACACCTACGGCCAGCGCTAGCGCGGACAACACCCCGGCCAGCAACAGTGCCGAGAACACAGTCACAACCAAAATCCTACAAACTCCGGTGAACGCGGCCCTAGCCGAGCGAGGCCGAAATCGGACAAGTCACACCAATCGCCACAGGTGTTCGGCTACCGTTCACGCGTTGTTCAGCAAACAGGCCTACCGGCGCTGACGATCAGACTTTGGCCGTGCCCTGGCTGGCCACCGCGGCAGCACCGGCGGCTGCAGCCTCCGGATCCAGATAGCGACCGCCGGGCTGCACCGGGCGCATTTGGCGGTCCAGGTCGTAGCGCAACGGAACGCCTGTCGGGATGTTCAGTCCGACGACGTCGTCGTCGGACATCCCGTCCAAGTGCTTGACCAGCGCGCGCAACGAGTTACCGTGCGCCACGATCAACACCGTCTTGCCCGATCGCAGGTCGCCGACGATGACGTCGGTGAAGTAGGGCAGAAACCGGGCCACCACGTCGGCCAGGCACTCGGTCAGCGGGCCACCGCCGATATCGGCGTACCGGGGGTCGGCGTCCTGGCTGAACTCGCTGCCCTTCTCGATCGGCGGCGGCGGCGTGTCGTAGCTGCGCCGCCAGGCCATGAACTGCTCTTCGCCGTAGCGCGCCTTCGTCTCCGCCTTGTCGAGACCCTGGAGTGCGCCGTAGTGGCGTTCGTTCAGCCGCCAGCTGCGCCGCACCGGAATCCACAGTCGGTCAGCGCGGTCCAGCGCCAGATGCGCGGTGGTGATGGCGCGCCGCAACAACGACGTGTAGAGCACGTCGGGCAGCAAGTCGTGTTCAGCCAGCAGCTCGCCGCTTCGGATCGCCTCGGCCTCGCCCTTTTCGGTCAGGCCGACGTCCACCCAGCCGGTGAACAGGTTGAGGGCATTCCAGTCGCTCTCGCCGTGGCGCAGCAGCACCAACGTGCCAGTGTCTCCCATGCCGGCAAGTTTCTCACGCGCCGTCGCCGGCGTCATCGTCGTCGATCAGATGCGCAAAGGCCTGCAGGTTCTTCAGCGATTCGCCGCGCGAAACCCGCCATTCCCACTCTTTTTGAATCGATGAACGAAAACCTAACTCCAGCAACGTATTAAAGTCCGAATCCGCCGCCTCGAGCACCTGCCCGAGCACCCGGTCGATCTCCTCGGCGTCGACCGAGGCCAGCGACATCCGGCCCACCAGGTAGATGTCGCCGACGTTGTCCAGCGTGTAGGCGACCCCATAGAGCCGCCGGTTGCGGTTGAGCAGGAACCGGTAGACACCCTCGTGGTTCTCGTCCGGTTTGCGACACACGAATGCCTCGACGCGCACCGAATGCTCCCCGATGCTCAAGATGGTGTTGGTCTTGAGCTTGCGTTCACCCGGCAACTCCACGATGATTCCCGCCGGCCCGCCATGCGCGCCGGGATGTCGCGAGTAGTTCAGCCGACTGGCCTGCAGCGCCTGCTCGATCACCTGCGCCACGGTCTCGGCGGCATCGGGGCCCTGCGGGGAAGATGTCACGCGCCCACCCCGCGACGAGCCGTCCAGCGGCGCGGTTTGCGCGCCGCAACCAGGTCGCGCACCCGGCGCCGGCGCCCCGCGGTGAAGTCGCCGATCGCCCGCCGGTAACTGGCCAGCAGTGCGTCGGTGGTGTGATCCCACGAGAACCCGGCCGCGTGCTGGGCAGCTGCGCGACTCATCGCCCAGCCCGGCGGGCCGGCATTGCGACGCAGCAGCTGCTCGATCGCGTCGGCCCACCGGTCCACGTCGTGTCCGGATACCAGCGTCCCGGTAATCCCGTCGCGCACCGCGACCGGCAGCCCCCCAACCGCCGCCGCGACCACCGGCGTACCGCAGGCCTGCGCTTCGATGGCCACCAGACCGAACGACTCCGAATAGCTCGGCACCGCGACCAGGTCGGCGGCGTGGAACACGGTCGCCAGATCCGTGCGGGACTGTGGCGGCAGGAACGTCACTCGCTGCGCGATACCGAGTTCGCCGGCCAGTTGCGCCAGTCCCTCCGGCGCGGCCAGTCCACTGCCCGAGGGCCCGCCGGCGACGACGACGCACACTCCCGGGAGCTTGGCGACGGCGCGCAGCACGATGTCGGGTGCCTTCAGCGGCTGGATCCGTCCGACGAAGGCCACCACCTGCCCGTCCAGCGGCAACCCCAGCGCGGCCCGCGCCGCCCGCGCCGCCCGCCGGTCGCCGGGTGAGAACACGTCCAGGTCGACACCGGGATGAACGACGTCGACGCGCGCCGGATCCGCATGATGGATCGAAATCAGTTGTCGGGCTTCGTCTTCGGTGTTGACGATGAGCCGGTCCGCCTCGTCGACAACCTGCTGTTCACCGACGATGCGCAGCGGCGGCTCGGGTGCGTCACCGTCGGCCAGCGCCGCATTCTTCACCGCGGCCAGCGTGTGGGCGGTGTGCACCAACGGCACCGCCCAGCGATCGCGGGCCAACCAGCCGACCTGGCCGGACAGCCAGTAGTGCGAGTGCACGATGCCGTAGTAGCCCGGTTCGTGGGCGGCTTCGGCGCGCAGCACCCCGGCCGCGAACGCGCATAACTGGGTGGGCAGGTCGTATTTGTCCAGACCCTCGAAGGGCCCGGCTACCACGTTGCGCACCAGCACGCCCGGCGCCACCTGCACCACCGGCGGATCCGTCGAAGCGGTGGCCCGGGTGAAGATCTCCACCTCGATACCGCGCCGCGCCAGGTGCAGCGCACTTTGCAGCACGTAGACGTTCATTCCGCCGGCATCGCCGGTGCCGGGCTGGGCCAGCGGCGAGGTGTGCACCGCCAGCAGGGCGACCCGGCGTGGGTCTGCGTCTCCGGCCAGCCGGGGCCCGTCGCTGTGGCGCACACTGTCATCTTTACAGGACGCGTTCCGCGGCCAGGCCCACGTACGGGCATAAGCGGCACTAAGCGAGCGCTCCCGGCTCGGTATCCGGCAGCCGGGTGCCCAGTGCCCCGGCACGACGCATCGCGCCCAACGGGTCGGCGTAGAGCCCACCCAGCGACACGATGCCGGCCCCGGCTTCTTGCACCCGGTTGCCGAATGCCGTGACCCGGATGTCCCGCGGCGGCAGCACCGAGCATGCGGCGAAGGCCTTCTCCACCTGCTCCATCCCTTCCGGGTACTCGGTGAACGCCTGGCCACCCACCACCAGTTCGTCGGGGTTGAGCAAGTCACGCAGCAGCGCGACCGACTCGCCGAGCACCCGGGCCCGCTCCCCCAGCAAATCGGTGGCCTGTTGGTTACCGGCTCGTGCCGCGCGGAGCAGGTCGGTGACGGCGCCGGCCGAGCCGTTGACGCGCGTGGCCGGGGCGGACGGAAGGATCCGCAGCCGGCGCGCGGCCGCCAACACCGCCTCGTCGCTGACGGTGGACTCGAGCTGTCCGGTGCCGCCCAGCAGCTCGGAGCGGGCCGGCAGGCCCGCAATGGTGCCGGGCCCGCTGGCCGGGCAGTGCACCCGCCCGTCGATCACCAGCGCGTATCCCACGGTCTCGCGGGCATAGACGTACAGGCTGGTCGACGAGCCCGGTGCGAACCGTCGCATCCCGAGCAGCAGCTCGGCACCGGCCATGGCATCGACGTGGGATGCCACCGAGACGGGAAGGCCCAGCGCGTCGGCCAGCACTGGCCCGACCGGTGCCCGCTGCCAGCCCAGCCGGGGGTGATCGACGTGGCCGGTCGCGCCGTCGACGGTGCCGCCGATCGCCACTCCGACCCACAGCGCCCGCCGCCGATGCCAGCGCCTCAAGTAGCGGCAGGCACTGTCGGCCAGCGACCCGAGCGCCGCCCCCGCGGGACTGAGCGGTGTCGGCGTCTCGACCGCGTCGAGCGTGCGACCGAAGAGGTCGGCGGCCACGATGCTGGTCGTGCGCGCACCGATGTGGATGCCCAGTGTCACGAACGGCTCGTGGTTGACCTCCACGGGGACCCGGGGCCGCCCGATCGCCCCGGAGACCGCCAAGTCGGCGCGTTCACGCAGCAGACCGGCCTCGAGCAGGGCAATGACCTGGCGGTTCACTGTCGCGATGCTCAGCGAGGTGACACTGGCGATCACGTCGCGGCCAACGGGGCCGCGTAACCGCACCGCCCGGAAGACGGACGCGGCCGCGGAGTCGGCCAGGTGCAGCGACGGCGGCACGACCTGTCGGTACGGCCGCGGCCGGCCACCACGGGCGGGGCGATGGGTGGTGAGAGTAGTCGAGTGCACTGGCGTCCTTATTCCGAGTTCAACTGGCCTAGTCCTTGGCGTCCTTGGCCACGCTTGCTGACGTGAGTCAGGCGCGACAAAGTACGCAGCAACAACAGGCGCCCGCGCAAAGGCACGCGGTCGTCGTGTTGAACCAGGCGCTGCAGTACACACCGAGAATTTAGCACGTTTATTAGAGTGGTCCCGATGACGACTCCTGACGCGCCGAACCGGGTTGCGGTGGTTACCGGCGCCAGCTCCGGTATCGGCGAAGCAACCGCGAAAACCCTTGCCGCCCAAGGTTTTCATGTAGTCGCGGTGGCCCGTCGTGCGGACCGGATCACCGACCTGGCACAGCAGATCGGCGGGACCCCGGTTGTGGCCGACGTCACTGACGACGCGGCCGTGGCGGCGCTGGCCGCGGGACTGAACCGGGTCGACGTACTGGTCAACAACGCCGGTGGCGCAAAGGGCCTAGAGCTCGTCGCCGATGCCGACCTGCAGCACTGGCGCTGGATGTGGGAGACGAATGTGCTCGGCACGCTGCGAGTGACCCGCGCGCTGCTGCCCAAGTTGATCGAATCGGGCGACGGGCTGATCGTCACCGTCACTTCCATTGCGGCACTTGAGGTTTACGACGGCGGCGCCGGCTACACGGCCGCCAAGCACGCCCAAGGCGCGTTGCACCGCACGTTACGGGGCGAGCTGCTGGGAAAGCCGGTCCGGCTGACCGAGATCGCCCCCGGCGCGGTGGAGACGGAGTTCTCGCTGGTCCGCTTCGACGGTGACCGGCAACGCGCGGACGCGGTCTACTCCGGCATGACGCCGCTGGTGGCCGCCGACATCGCCGAGGTGATCGGGTTCGTGGCCTCGCGGCCGTCGCACGTGAATCTGGACCAGATCATCATCCGGCCGCGCGATCAGGCCTCGGCGACGCGCCGGGCTAACCACCCGGACCCGCGCTAGGTTCCGGCGTGCCGGACAAGCTGGGCGCGGTCGAGGGTGTGGCCGGCGCGGTTACCGGGATCTGGGTGCCCGGGGGGCGGGAGGTCGGGCGTGGCAGTGCCGACATCGATACCCAGGTGTCCCAGTCCACGGCCCAATCCCAGATGTCCCCGTCAGCGTAAGACAGCTGGATCGAGCTGCCGGTCACCTCGACCGGGTCACCGTAGATGGCGGTGTGGAAGTACTGTTCGGCGTCACCGGTCGACAGGTTGATGCAGCCGTTGGTGACGTTGCTGTTGCCCTGCGCGCCCGCGCTGGCCGGGTTGGCGTGGATGAATTCGCCGTTGTTGGAGATGCGCACGGCCCAGCGTTCGTGCACATTGCTGTAGCCGGCCGCGGGGTTGGACATGTAGAAGTCCGCGTATTTCTCGGTGACCACGTGGATCCCGTTGCGGGTGACGTTGCGCGCCTTGTCGGCTTCACCGTAGCTGCACGGGAAGTCCATGATGACGCCCTCGTCGGTGAGGACCTGGATGCGGTGGGAGGTGACTTCGGCCTTGACGACCTGCCGTCGCCCGATCTGGATGCTCAACGAGAAATCCTGGGCACCGTAGGCCCCGTTGCCGAACGGCAGCCCGTAGAGCTTGGCGTCGACGTTGACGGTGGCGCCCGCCGGGTAGTACTCGCGGGGACGCCAGTGCACCCGAGCACCCTTCGCCTCGTCCGGCAGCCAGGCCCAGCTGCCCTCGACGGGCGGGTTGGTGGTCACCGTGAGCGCCCGCTCGACGGAAGCCTTGTCGCTGATCGGCGCGTCGAACTGAATGATGATCGGCGCCGCGATCCCGACGGTCTGGCCGTCGGCCAACTGGAAGCCGCCGTCGATCTTCTTCTTGGGCGTCACGGTGGTGAATTTGCCGGCGACCGGAACCGCCTTGCCGTCATGGCCGACGGCCGCGCCGCTCCAGCTGTAGGTGGTGTCGTAGCCCAGCGGCTCGGTGATCGTGTACACCGTGCGGTCCTGGTTGTAGGTGCCGGCAACCAGCTTGCCGGCCGGGTTGGTCAGCGCCACCCGCTGGAACCAGCCGTCACCGACCTCGACGCTGATCGGGGCGATCGGCAATACGTCGTCGGCGGCATCGGCCGGCCGAAATGTCAGATGGGGCGCAGCCGGCGGCTTCTTCTCGGATTGCCTGGTTATCCCACCCGCGCAGGCGGCCAGCACATTGGGCGCCAGCACCCCGGCCCCCAGAGCCATCAAAGCCATGCGCCGGTTGATCGGCCCCTGACCTTGGGGGGTGCTGGAGGTGCTCACAGGAATCAAAGATACCGGGCCAAACCGTCCATAACCGGCTGCAAGCGCCGGCGAACCGGCCACGGCAACGGCAACGGCGCGCGTATCGGACACGAAAGTAGCAGCTACAAGCGGCAACCGATCAGGATCGGTTCGGGTTGCAATGTGATACCAAACACATCACACACCCCGTCGCGCACCGTGCGGGCCAGTAGCATCACGTCGGCCGCCGTCGCGGTGCCCCGGTTGGTCAACGCCAGCGCGTGCTTGGTGGACAGCCGGCACGGGGCGGCCTCCCCGGTGAGCGCCGGATCGGGATACCCCTTGCCGAACCCGGCGTGCTCGACCAGCCAGCCCGCGGCCAGCTTGACACCGCCCGGCGCCGGATAGTGCGGCACCGGACCGTTCACCGCCGCCGCCAGCCGTTCGTAGACGTCCGGTGAGACCACCGGGTTGGTGAAGAACGACCCCACGCTCCAGGTGTCATGGTCGGTCGGGTCGAGCACCATGCCCTTGCGTGCCCGCAGTGCCAGGACGGCCGCGCGGACAGCTCGCGGGTCGGCACGCTCGCCGCTGGCCGAACCCAGCGCCGCCGTCAATTCGCCGTAGCGCAACGGCGCGCTGCGGCCCGAGGCATCCAGCGCGAACTCCACCTCCAGCACCACGGCCGGCAACCGCAGCCCGCCAGCCTGCTTGAGCACGCTGGTGCGGTAGCCGAAGCCCAGGGCGGCGCCCGGCACCCAGTGCACCTGGCCACTGCTGCGGTCCAACAGCCGTACCCGGCTGATGACGTCAGAGACTTCCACGCCGTACGCTCCCACGTTCTGCACCGGTGTCGCTCCGGCCGATCCGGGGATCCCCGACAGGCATTCCAGCCCGCCCAGACCGTGGTCGATGGCCATGAGCACCACGTCGTCCCACACCGCGCCCGCCTCGGCGCGCACCAGGTTGCCGTCGACGGCGATGCCGGCATTGGCCAGCCGCACCGCGGTCAGGTCGGCCACGGCATCGCCGATCACCACATTGGATCCGCCAGCAAACACCAGCACCGGTCCACTGTGTTCGGCGTGGGCATCGGCGTCCAGCTGCCGCAACACCGCGACCACCTGATCGCTGGTGGCGCAGGTGATTACGCGCTGCGCCACGGGTCCCACCCGCAACGTCGTCAGGGGCGCCAGCGGCACCGACTCCTCGACGCATGCGCCGGCAAAGCGTGAACCAATCACGGCCCGTAACGGTAGCCTGACCAGCTATGCCGCGTTCATTCGACATGTCGGCCGACTACGAAGGCAGCGTCGAAGAAGTTCACCGGGTTTTTCACGATGAGCAGTACTGGCGGGCCAGGCTGGCGGAAACCCCGGTCGACATTGCGACCCTGCACTCGATGCGTGTAGGTGGTCAGTCGGGAAGCGAGGGCACCATCGAGGTGGTCACGCTGCAGACCGTGCACCGGCACAACCTTCCGGGTTTGGTCACCCAGTTGCATCGGGGCGATCTGTGCGTGCGGCGCGAGGAAATGTGGAGCCCGGTGACCGACGGCATCGCCACGGCATCCATCGCCGGATCGATCGTGGACGCTCCGGCCAACCTGTGGGGCACCGCCGTGCTGGCTCCCAACGCCGACTCGGGCGGCGCCCGGCTGTCGCTGCAGGTAACCATCCAGGTACGCATTCCGCTGATCGGCGGCAAGCTGGAGAGCATCATCGGCACCGAACTGCGCCAGCTGGTGACGTTGGAGCAACGCTTCACCACGCAGTGGATCGCCAACAGCGCCTAGCCACCGGCGGGGGTGTCGGCGGCTCCTAAGCTGGCGGGTATGCGGATCGCGTTGGCGCAAATCCTCAGCGGCACCGACCCTGCGGCGAACCTGCTCCTGGTGCGTGAGTACACCGAACGGGCTGTCGACGCCGGCGCTGAGCTGGTGGTATTTCCCGAGGCGACGATGTGCCGGTTCGGGGTGCCGCTGGCACCGATCGCCGAGCCCCTCGACGGCCCCTGGGCCAGCAGTGTGCGGCGGATCGCGACCGAGGCCGGCATCACCGTGGTCGCGGGCATGTTCACCCCCGCCGATGACGGGCGGGTGATGAACACACTGGTCGCGGCTGGTCCGGGGACACCGAATCAGCCCGACGCGCACTACCACAAGATTCATCTCTACGACGCCTTCGGCTTTACCGAGTCGCGTACCGTCGCCCCGGGACACGAGCCGGTGGTGATCACGGTCAACGACGTGCGGGTAGGTTTGACCGTTTGCTATGACATCCGCTTCCCGGCGCTCTACACCGAGCTGGCGCGGCGCGGCGCTTCGCTGATCGCTGTGTGCGCGTCCTGGGGCTCGGGTCCCGGCAAACTCGACCAGTGGACAGTGCTGGCCCGGGCCAGGGCGCTGGACTCGACGAGCTATGTCGCCGCCGCGGGTCAGGCCGATCCGGGCGGCACGCTCACCAGCTCGGGTGCGCCTACCGGCGTGGGCGGCAGTCTGGTGGCTTCGCCGTTAGGCCAGGTGGTGGCGTCGGCCGGCGCAGAGCCGCAACTCGTGGTCGCCGATATCGATGTCGAAAACGTGACTGCGGCCCGCGACAGCATCGCCGTGCTGCGCAACCACTCAGATTTCATTCACCTTGATAGGGCACAATCGGGTAGGTGACGAACCCGCAAGGGCCACCCAGCGAGGGCCCGTCGACATGGTCGCGTCCCGGCAATCCAGGTCCCCTTGGCCGGCCTCCAGCGCCTACCGATCCCTCCGGCGGACAATTGCGTCCCGGCGGGCCTGGCGGCACCCATGCCCAGGATCCGGCTACTCAGGCCGGACCGGGGGCCGGCCAGGCAACCCAGCCGACCGAGCACTTGGCTGCAGCCAGCGCCGGTGCACAGCGACCGGCGCCACCGCCGGCAGCCGCGGCCGCGACCAGGACGACTCCGCTGGCCAAGCCGCAAGAAGACGCCGAATCGGGAAAACCCCAACGGAAACGCCGCTGGCGTCGCGACCCGTTGTCCATCTTCCTGATCCTGATCATCGTGTTTTCGCTGGTCGTCGCGGGGCTGATCGGAGCCGAGCTGTACGTCCGTCATGAAGCCAACAGCAAGATCGCCGAAGCGGTGGCATGTGAGGTCAAGGACAAGGCCAGCGCTTCCTTCGGTGTGGCCCCGTTGGTCCTGTGGCAGCTCGCGACCAAGCATTTCACCAACATCTCGGCAGAGACGGCGGGTAACCAGGTTCGTGATGCCAAGGGAATGAAGCTGCAAATCAACATTCGGGACGTCCAGCTCAGAGACACCCCCAACTCCCAGGGCACGGTGGGTGCGCTCGATGCCACCGTCACGTGGACGTCTGAGGGCATCAAGGAATCGTTCCAGAACGCGATACCGGTGCTGGGTCCGTTCGTTTCCAACACCGTGACGACCCACCCCAGAGACGGCACTGTGGAAATGAAGGGCTTTCTCGACAACATCGTGGTCAAGCCGCAGGTGACCGGAAACGGACTGCAACTGTCGATCGTCACGTTCAACGCGCTGGGCTTCACGCTGCCCAAGGAGTCGGTGCAATCGATGCTCGACGACTTCTTCAGCAAGCTGACCAAGGATTTCCCACTGGGTATTCATTGGGACACGGTGCAGGTCACCGATAACGGTGTGGCCGCTCATTTATCGACCCGCAACGCCACCATCCCCGCCGGCGGCGAGCAGGATCCCTGTTTCGCCAACCTCTGACGCCGGTCAGTCGGGGCTGAGCCCATCGAGAACCGAACGGGTTCCGGACAGGCCCAGTCGGGTGGCACCGGCGCCCAGCATCGCGACGGCGTCGGCGGCGGTACGGATGCCGCCACTGGCCTTGACCCCCAGCCGCCCGCCGACGGTGTCGGCCATCAGTGCGACGGCAGCCACCGTCGCCCCGCCCGCAGGATGAAACCCCGTCGACGTCTTGACGAAGTCGGCGCCCGCACCCTCGGCGACCCGACACACCGCTCTCAGCAGGTGCTCCCCCGCCCGGTCCAACAGCACCGCCGACTCGACGATCACCTTGAGCACGGCCCCGGCCGTCGCGGCACGCACCGCCTCGATGTCCGACCGCACCGCATCCAGGTCTCCGGCTAGCGCAGCGCCGATGTCGATCACCATGTCGATCTCGGCTGCCCCCGACGCGATAGCCTGCGCAGCCTCGTGCGCCTTGACCGCTGACAGGTGCTTGCCCGACGGGAAACCCGCCACCGCCGCGACCCGCACGCCACCGGAGGCGAGCGCACAGCGTGCGGCCGGCACCATCGATGGCGAGACGCACACCGCACAGACGCCCAGCTCGGCGGCTTCTTCGGCCAGTGCCGCCACATCGGCAGCGGTCGCTTCGGGCTTGAGTAGCGTGTGGTCGACCAACGCCGCCAGCTGCCGTCGGGTCGGCGGGCTCGGCATCAGAACTGCTCTTCGGCGCCACCCGGGTTGCACCGGGAGGCAAACATTTCCGTGTCGTCGACGACCGGCCGCCACGGCTCGAGGTTCCAGCTGAGCTTCCCGGGTTCTGCGACCTCGGCCAGCCGCCAGTGACAGTCGAACTGTGCCCGCATGCCGGGTGTGTCGACGTCGGGTGCCAGGCCGAGTACCTCTGCCCAGGCTTTGTCGGCAGCTGCGGCGCTGCTGCCGGGGTCGCGGGCAGCCGCGCGACCGGATGGCGTCGGGTAGATCCGCAGGCTGCTCAGCCGCCCCGAGTATGCCCATTGGGTGTGGTCGACGAACGGTGGTGAATACGCCGGGCCCGACGGGTCAATCACACCGCTACCGGGGCCAGCTTCGGCGGGAACAGCGCACAGCACGCCGACAAGCACCGCTGCCGGCGCGGCCACCAGGGCTTTCATCCGGTCAGCGGGACTTACCCTGGATTTCCAGAAGCTTGGGCCGCACGTCGACCAGATACACGCCAGCCGCGCAGGCGGCGATTGCCATCCCGAGCACGCCGAAGACGAAACCGAGGATGGATGTCAGCGCCACCGCCGCCCCAAGGATCACCAACCACACCGGCTTGGTCAGCTTGTCTGCGGCGGTATAGGCGTCTGGCCGCTGCAGCGCCGCATGCACGAAGGCATACACCGCCGTCACCAGGACGGCAATCTGCAAGACCAACATGACAGTACCCACAAGGTGGCTCACGCTTAAAGAGTATGCGGGCACCGCCCAAAACGTCGACTCCGAGTCGCCCACAGGGCGACTCGGACCCACAAAAACGTCGACTCCGAGTCGCCCACGGGGCGACTCGGAGTCGAGTCGAGGGTCGCCAGCTTACTTCTGGGTAACCTTCTTGGCCGGAGCCTTCTTGGCAGGCGCCTTCTTGGCCGGAGCTGCCTTCTTGGCCGCAGCCGGAGCCTTCTTGGCCGGAGCCTTCTTACCCGACTCCGCCTTCTTCGGCAGCTCGATGCCGACCAGCTTGGCGGCACGCTCACCGACGGCGCGGGTCTGCGACGCGACGGTGCCCAGCGCCTCCTGGGTCAGCTCGACGGCCTGGTCCACGTAGCCCTCGGCACGAGCCGACGCATCCTCGAAGACCGGCTGGCTGCGCAGCCGCTCGAGGGCGGCCTCGCCGCGCTGGACCAGTTCGTTGTACCGGTTGGTGGCAGCCTCGAGGTAGCCCTCGGCAGCCTTGCGCAGCTCCTCGGCGGTAAAACGCTCACGGAGTTCGCTGAACTGCTCGGGAAGGTCCTCCTGCAATTTGGTCAGGCGGGCGCGACTCTCCTCGACGCGGGCCTCAACGCGGGTACGGGTGTCGGTGCGGGTCTCTTCGGCACGCTCGCGCAGGTTGGCGATCAAGTCGTTGACGGTGGCCAGAGCCAGATCGGCGGCACCAAGCGCGGCGAGCAACGGAGCCCGCAGGTCCTCGATGTTCGGGTTTTCAGCCATGGTGTTTCCTTTCATCAATTGTTTCGTTATTGGTGTTATCGCATCGTGATATGAAGTTGGAGCAAGCGTCGGCTCCTCTGGCGGAGTAGTCAAGACCCGCGGATTGACCTGGCACGCGACTTGCTGAAGACCTCCTGATGTGTCGGGTCGGTTGGTGATCGAGTTCGTCGTTGTCCGGGCCGCGTTGTCGGGTCGGTCAGGCGGCTTGCCCGAAACAGAATTCCCCGTCCCTCTTGGGTTGCCCGGCGGCCGTCGATCTAGACCACACCTGACGTCGGATCTGACGGCCGACAAGCTGATCATTCGTCAATGTCGGATGGGCTCGAACGCTCCTCACGGGTGGCTTCGTTCTGATGGGTGAACGAGGCGTAGATATCCAGCAGGATCTGCTTTTGACGCTCGGTGATCGCCGTGTCGGTGATGATGGCGTCACGGACATGGCTGGTCTCGCTGGGCTCGAGAATCCCGGCCCGCACATAAAGAACCTCGGCGGAAACCCGCAGCGCCTTTGCGATCTGGGCCAGGACGTCTGCCGACGGCTTACGCAGGCCACGCTCGACCTGGCTCAGGTACGGATTGCTGACACCGGACCGCTCGGCAAGTTGCCGCATCGAGACCTGCGCCGTTTCGCGTTGTGTCCGGATGAAGCTGCCGATGTCGGAGGCTCTGGAAGTCACGCTGGACACCTTCGCCCCGAACTTCTCCTCCGGCGGCATTGGTGTGCTCCTTACCTGCTGTTTGATCTTGATGCACTCAGGGTACGGACAGGTGCTTGCTTTTGCAAGCGCTTGTTAGCACCCCTAGAAGAAGAGCTGAGCGATGGCGTAGATGGCCAGCCCCGCCAATGCGCCTACCACAGTGCCGTTGATCCGAATAAATTGCAGGTCGCGGCCCACATGTAATTCGATTCGCCGACTGGCTTCCTCCGCGTCCCAACGTTCGATCGTGTCGGTGATGATCGCTGTGATCTCCACCCCATATTGCGAAACCAGGTGTTGGGCGGCCCGAACCATCCAGTCGTCGACCTTGTCGCGCAACTCGGCATCGTCGCGCAGTGATTCGCCGACCCGGATCACCGTGTCGGCGATCCGGGTGCGCACGCTGCTGGACGGGTCGTCGACGCCCTCGAGCACCAGCCCTTTGAGCGTCGTCCATGCCGCCGCGGCGGCGTTGGAGACCTCATCGCGCGCCATCAGCTGCTCTTTGACCCTATCGGCGCGCGCGATGGTGGCCGGGTCGTTTTGCAGGTCGTCGGCGAACTCGAACAGAAAGCGCGTCGCCGACCGGCGCAAATCGTGATCCGGATTACGGCGGACCTTGTCGGTGAAGTCCATCAACTCGCGATGGATACGGTCGCCCACCAGATGGTCGATGAATCGCGGCGACCAGGTCGGCGAATCGCGTTCCACCACCCGCTGAATAACCACCCCGGCATTCAGCGACCACTGAAATGCGCGGTCGGCCAGCAGCTGGATCAGCGCCTCCTGCCGGTTCTCGGACAGCGCCGTCTGCAGCATCCGTCCCACCGGTGGGCCCCACTGCGGCTCGACGATGCGGCGCATGATCATGCGGTCGATCAACTGGTGGATCTCGTCGTCGTTGAGCAGCTCCACCAGTACCCGCAGCACCGTGGCCGTCTCGGCCGCAACCCGACGGGCGTGCGCGGGATCCGACAGCCACTTCCCCAGCCGGCTGGGCACTTGCGCGTCGCGCAGTTTGGTCACCACCACCGGTCCGGACAGGAAATTCTCCCGGACAAAGGCGCCCAGGCCCTCGCCCAGCTGGTCTTTCTTGCGTTTGATGATGGCGGTGTGCGGGATCGGAATGCCCAGCGGATACTTGAACAACGCAGTGACCGCGAACCAGTCGGCCAGTGCTCCCACCATGCCCGCCTCCGCGGCCGCCCCGACGTAGCCAACCCACAGTGGTGCGACGCCATCCGCCTGCGCCCACCTGCAGGCGAGAAACACCACCGTGGCGCCGAGCAGAAAACTCAACGCCACCAATTTCATCCGTCGCAGCGCCCGCCGGCGCTCAGCGTCCGCCTGCGGATCGGCACCGGCGAACGACTCCGCCAGGGACGGCCGGCGTACCCGGAACGGAGGTGTGCTCACTTCAAGCCTCGGCGGCGAACCCGACGCGTCGACTCTGTGTGCCACCACACCATCATCCGCTATCGCGGCGACCAGTTAGTGTGACGGCACTCTTCCCAGGGTTCACGCACCGGGTAGCCGATGAGTCATATCAGCCCCCGCACGCCGTAGTATCGACTGCGTCTAATGAATGGGAATCGGCGGAGAGTGACAGAGCATATCCCGGCCGTGACGGGCAAAACGGATGGGCGCAAGCGGCGCTGGCACCAGCATAAGGTGGAGCGGCGCAACGAACTCGTTGACGGGACAATCGAGGCCATTCGCGTCCGCGGCCGCTTCCTGAGCATGGACGAGATCGCGGCGGAGATCGGCGTTTCCAAGACGGTGCTCTACCGCTACTTCGTCGACAAGAATGACCTGACGACCGCGGTGATGATGCGGTTCGCACAGACCACGTTGATTCCGAATATGGCCGCGGCGCTGTCATCCAACCTCGACGGCTACGAGCTGACTCGCGAAGTCATCCGGGTTTATGTCGAAACGGTGGCGTCCGAACCCGAGCCGTACCGGTTCGTGATGGCCAACAGCTCGGCCAGCAAGAGCAAGGTGATCGCCGACTCCGAACGGATCATTGCCCGCATGATCGCAGTGATGCTGCGCCACCGCATGCAGGAGGTCGGCATGGACACCGGCGGGGTGGAACCGTGGGCGTATCTGATCGTCGGCGGCGTTCAGTTGGCCACCCACTCCTGGATGTCGGCGCCACGGATGACCAGCGACGAGCTGATCGACTATCTGACGATGCTGAGCTGGAGTGCGTTGTGTGGGATTGTGGAGGCCGGCGGGTCGCTGGAAAAGTTCCGCGAGCAGCCGCATCCAACGCCGATCGTGCCGCCATGGCGACCGGTGGAATAGCTGGACCGCGCGGCCAGGCCGTGCCGGTCCGGATCCAAGTGCGGTTGCCATGACCGTTGCAGACTGTTCGCAACGGCTAACATGCTTGAGGGGCATCCGGGGGGAGACCAGGGTGCGCTGAGCCACGCTCTGTGAAGCAGAAAGGCCCGACCGCTATGTCCGTGCAGCTCACGCCGCATTTCGGAAACGTCCAAGCCCACTACGACCTGTCCGACGACTTCTTCCGGCTGTTTCTGGACCCCACCCAAACCTACAGCTGTGCATACTTCGAGCGAGACGACATGACGCTGGAAGAGGCGCAGCTGGCAAAAATCGACTTGGCGCTGGGAAAGCTCAAACTCGAGCCTGGGATGACGTTGTTGGACATCGGCTGCGGCTGGGGCGCCACCATGCGGCGAGCCATCGAAAAATACGACGTCAACGTCGTGGGCCTGACATTATCCGAGAACCAGGCGGCCCACGTCCAGCAGATGTTCGACAAGATGGACACCCCCCGTACCAGGCGGGTGTTGCTGGAAGGGTGGGAAAAATTCCACGAGCCGGTCGACCGGATCGTCTCGATCGGCGCTTTCGAGCACTTCGGTCGTCAGCGCTACCCACGCTTTTTCAAGATGGCCTACAACATATTGCCCTCCGACGGCGTGATGCTGCTGCACACCATCGCTCGTCCCACCTTCAAAGACGCTCGAGCGCGGGGGCTGACCCTGACCCACGAAATCGTGCACTTCACTCAATTCATCCTGGCCGAGATATTCCCCGGTGGCTGGCTGCCAACGATCCCAACGGTCGAAGAGCACGCCACCACAGCCGGTTTCAAAGTCACCCGGGTTCAGTCGTTGCAGCTGCACTACGCAAAGACACTGGACACGTGGGCAGCGGCGCTGGAAGCCAACAGGGAGAAGGCGACCGCGATCCAGTCCGAGAAGGTCTACAACCGCTATATGAAGTACCTCACGGGTTGCGCGAAACTGTTTCGCGAGGGCTACACCGACGTCGACCAGTTCACGTTGGAGAAGTAGCCGACGCGCTTTTTAGTACGTATAGAAACCGCGACCGGATTTCTTACCCAGCTGGCCGGCCTCGACCATCCGCAGCAACAGCGGCGGCGGTCCGTACAGCGGCTCCTTGAACTCCTCGAACATCTTGTCGGCAATGAGCTTGAGCGTGTCGAGGCCGACGAGGTCGGACAAGCGCAACGGCCCCATCGGATGCGACAGCCCGGCAACGACGGCCTTGTCGACATCTTCGACCGTGGCGAACCCGGCTTCGACCATCCGGATCGCCGACAACAGATACGGCACCAGAAGGGCGTTCACCACGAAACCGGATCGGTCGGAGCAGCGCACCACCTGCTTGCCCAGGACGGTGCCGGCAAACTCTTCGGTGCGTGCGGCAGCGGCCTCGTCGGTGACCAGGGTGGTGACCAACTCGACCAGCGGCAGCACCGGGACCGGATTGAAGAAGTGCAGACCCAACACTCGCTGAGGGTTTTTCGTGGCCGCGGCGATTCTCATGACCGGGATGCTGGAGGTGTTGGATGCCAGCACCGCGTCGGGATCGATGACGACTCGGTCGAGTTCGGCGAAGATCGCGGCCTTGACGGCTTCGTCCTCGACCACGGCCTCGATCACCAGTTGCCGGTCGGCCAGGTCATTCAGGTCGGTGGTGAAGGTCAACTTGCTCAGCGCGCGGTCCCGCTCGCGCTCTGTCACCTTGCCCGCGCTGACGCCCCGCTCCAGCGATTTCACGATGCGGTTGCGTCCGGCGGTGACCAGCGCCTCGGTCGTCTCGAACACCGTCACTTCAACGCCCGCGCGGACCGAGACCTCGGCGATTCCGGACCCCATCTGGCCGGCCCCGATCACCCCTACCCGCTGAATCGCTGCGTCACTCACTGTTACCTCTTCCGAATCGGATTGTCCTGCACCGCAGTAGGCCCCGCCCAGGTTGGCTGGGCAGGGCCTACGCTGTCAACTTCTCCTGCGAGCAGACACAGACTCGCATCAACTGCGCAGCAGAAGTGCGAGTCTGCGACTGCTCGGCCAGCTCAGTGGCTCGAGCCGTCGGTTCCGCTTCCTCGTCGCGGGTTGCACCCGCTCCTCGTCAGTGGCTCGAGCCGTCGGTTCCGCTTCCTCGTCGCGGGTTGCACCCGCTCCTCGTCAGTGACTCGAGTCGTCGGTTCCGCTTCCTCGTCGCGGGTTGCACCCGCTCCTCGTCAGTGGAACTGGCCCTCTTCGGTCGAACCGGCCAGCGCCGTGGTCGACGACGTTGGGTCCACCGTGGTGGCGATCCGGTCGAAGTAGCCGGCACCGACCTCGCGCTGGTGCTTGGTGGCGGTGTAGCCGCGCTCCTCGGCGGCGAACTCGCGCTCCTGCAGCTCGACATAGGCGCTCATCTGGTTGCGGGCGTAGCCGTAGGCCAGATCGAACATCGAGTAGTTGAGCGCGTGGAAACCGGCCAGCGTGATGAACTGGAACTTGAAGCCCATCGCACCCAGCTCCTTCTGGAACTTGGCGATGGTGGCGTCATCGAGGTGCTTGCGCCAGTTGAACGACGGCGAGCAGTTGTAGGCCAGCAGCTGGTCGGGGAACTCAGCTTTGACACCCTCGGCGAACCGCTTGGCCAGCGCCAGGTCCGGAGTAGCCGTCTCCATCCAGATCAGGTCGGCGTACGGCGCGTAAGCCTTGGCCCGGGCGATGCAGGGCTCCAGGCCGTTCTTGGTGCGGTAGAAGCCTTCGGCGGTGCGCTCGCCGGTGATGAACGGGCGGTCGCGCTCGTCGACGTCGGAGGTGATCAGCGTGGCCGCCTCGGCGTCGGTCCGGGCGATGACGACGGTGGGAACACCGGCGACGTCGGCCGCCAGCCGCGCCGAGGTCAGCGTGCGGATGTGCTGCTGGGTGGGGATCAGCACCTTGCCGCCGAGATGGCCGCACTTCTTCTCCGAGGCCAGCTGGTCCTCCCAGTGGGTGCCGGCCACACCGGCGGCGATCATGGCCTTCTGCAGCTCGTAGACGTTGAGCGCGCCGCCGAAGCCGGCCTCACCGTCGGCGACGATCGGCACCAGCCAGTTGTCGACGGAACGGTCGTTCTCGACCTTGGCGACTTCGTCGGCGCGCAGCAACGCGTTGTTGATGCGCCGGACGACCTGCGGCACCGAGTTGGCCGGGTACAGGCTCTGGTCCGGGTAGGTGTGGCCCGACAGGTTCGCGTCGCCGGCGACCTGCCAGCCCGACAGGTAGATGGCCTTCAGGCCGGCGCGCACCTGCTGTACGGCCATGTTGCCGGTCAAAGCGCCCAGCGCGTTGACGAAGTCCATCTCGTGCAGCTGCTCCCAGAGCACCTCCGCGCCACGCCGGGCGAGAGTGTGCTCCTCGACGACGTGTCCCTGCAGGGCGACGACATCCTGGGGGGTGTAGGTGCGGGTGATGCCCTGCCACCGGGGGTTGTGGTCCCAATCGTGCTGGATTTGCTCAGCGCTCTTCGGGGTGCCAACCACAGACATTGGACTGCTCCTAACGGTCACTCAATTTGCTGGACTGCTGAGACCACGGCGCGTCCGCGACGGTGCGGAGGGCTCAGCTTCACTGGTGTGCTAATCCGACCATGGCACAGCCAGCTAACCTGGTCTACCCATTTCATTTGCCAAGTTCAGCAATGACTTTCGGCGATTTTGCTAATTTTGCAAAGTCGCCGCTCAACTGAACCGTTACAGAACCTACCCGTCAGTAACGGCAAAGTCGCAGGTCAAGATGCGGATTTGCGGTAACGTGCCGACACTAGCGGGCGAAGATGGCTGCGACGGCTTTCGTCTCGTCGCCAACCGCATATGTGAGCGTTGTAACAGTACGGTCAGCCAGCCCGGAACCGAATTGCTCGGTCGAGCCGGGCGGATGAACGTGCGAGATGATCTCCAGCTTGTCGCCCAGCGCCACTGGCGCCTCGTGCTCGATGGTCACCCGCAACGGCCCGGCCAACAGGTCGGTGTGACCGGCCAGGTAGTCCTCGATCACGCTCCAGTACACGGAGTTGTTCATGTGGTCGAACAAGTCGATGTCGGTGACCCGGACCGGGAACTCGTGGATCTCGGTGGCGTCATCACGGCTGCCCGGCTTGAGGTAGCCCTTCCACCGCAGCCGGTCAACCGAAGTTGTCTTGTGCAGACCCGCCAGGAAGTCGTCGGCGATGCGCGCCGGCATCTCGGTTTCCCGGTTGACGTGGATCCAGAACGCTTCGGACTCGATGAGGCCGCCTTTGCGTCCATCTATACGAACCCGCATCTCACACCACCGGTTGGAGGTTCCCGAACACCAGCGCCGGCACCGCAACATGTCCTGGAACTCGATCGGGCGGATCATGTCGACCATGGTGCGCCGGACTATCCACAGCGGATGGGTCTCCTCGAAGCCCATCTCGCGCAACTGGTCCTGGCCGATGTCCTGGATGTGGCGGCACGCCGCGTCCAGCCGCAACCGGCCGGTGCGGTCGATATCGCCGACCCGCAATGGCCACTCGCGATCGAACACACTCGGATGACCGTCCGGCACCGGCATCAATTCTTTGTCCAGGCTCACGGCTCTACTCCCCGTTCCCTCCTCGTGCGAACCCCAGGTTCACCCTGAAAGCCTGATGCGAATCATGCCAACGACGCTTTGAAAACACCAATCGGGACACCGGTGGGCGCCCATATGCGAACTCTGCGAAACATGGCTTAGCACAGCCGGTAGGCTCGGTGAAGTGTCCAAGACGTTCGTCGGGTCCCGGGTCCGGCAGCTGCGTAGCGAGCGCGGGTTCAGCCAGGCGGCGCTGGCCCAGATGCTGGAGATCTCGCCGAGCTACCTCAACCAGATCGAGCACGACGTCCGGCCGCTGACCGTGGCGGTGCTGCTCCGGATCACCGAGGTGTTCGGCGTGGACGCGACCTTCTTCGCCTCCCAGGACGACACCCGGCTGGTCGCCGAGTTGCGGGAGGTCACCATGGACCGCGACCTGGATATCGATGTCGACCCGACCGAAGTCGCCGAGGTGGTCAGCGCGCACCCGGCCCTGGCGCGGGCGATGGTCAATCTGCACCGGCGGTACCGGATCACCACCGCACAGCTGGCCGCCGCCACCGAGGAGCGCTTCTCCGACGGCAGCGGCACCGGGTCGATCACCATGCCGCACGAAGAGGTGCGCGACTACTTCTATCAGCGACAGAACTACCTGCACGAGCTGGACACCGCCGCCGAGGACGTGACGATCCAGATGCGGATGCACCACGGCGATCTGGGCCGCGAGTTGACCCGGCGACTTACCGAGGTGCACGGGGTGCACATCAACAGGCGGATCGACCTCGGCGACGGCGTGCTGCACCGCTACGACCCCACGTCCAACACGCTGGAAATCAGCAATCACCTCGCCCCCGGTCAGCAGTTGTTCAAGATGGCCGCCGAGCTGGCGTTCCTCGAGTTCGGCGACCTGATCGACACCCTGGTCGAAGAGGGCAAGTTCACCAGCGACGAGTCGCGCACGCTGGCCCGGCTGGGGCTGGCCAATTACTTCGCGGCGGCCGCGGTGCTGCCCTACCGTCAATTCCACGATGTCGCCGAGAATTTCCGCTACGACGTCGAGCGCCTGTCGGCGTTCTACTCGGTGAGCTACGAGACCATCGCGCACCGGCTGTCGACGCTGCAACGGCCGTCGATGCGCGGCGTGCCATTCTCCTTCATCCGGGTTGACCGCGCCGGCAACATGTCGAAACGCCAGTCCGCCACGGGTTTTCACTTCTCCTCCAGCGGCGGGACCTGTCCGTTGTGGAACGTCTACGAGACGTTCGCCAATCCGGGCAAGATCCTGGTGCAGATCGCCCAGATGCCCGACGGGCGCAACTACATGTGGGTGGCCCGCACCGTGGAGCGACGCGCCGCCCGGTATGGTCAGCCCGGCAAAACCTTCGCGATCGGACTGGGTTGCGAACTTCGCCATGCGCACCGACTCGTCTACTCGGAAGGACTCGACTTGTCCGGTGATATCGCCACACCGATCGGCGCGGGTTGCCGAGTATGTGAACGCGACAACTGTCCGCAGCGGGCGTTCCCTGCGCTCGGCCGCGCGCTCGACCTCGACGAGCATCGCAGTACCGTGTCCCCCTACCTGGTGAAGCAGCCATGACCGGGGACCAGGTGGCGCGCATCCCGTCGGGCCGGTTGCGCCAGTTGGGGCCGATCAACTGGGTACTCGCGAAGCTGGGAGCACGTGCGGTCCGAGCGCCGGAGATGCATCTGTTCACCACACTGGGCTACCGCCAGTCGCTGTTCTGGGCCTGGCTGATCTACGGCGGCCGGCTGCTGCGCGGCCGGCTGGCCCGAATCGACACCGAGTTGGTGATCCTGCGGGTGGCGCATTTGCGATCATGCGAATACGAGCTGCAACACCATCGCCGGATGGCGCGCGCCGCCGGGTTGGACGCGCAGACACAGGCCACGATCTTCGCGTGGCCCGACGTTCCGGAGGGCGACGGGCCCCGAAAGGTACTCAGCGCCCGGCAGCAGGCACTGTTGAAGGCGACCGACGAGCTGATCAAGGATCGGTCGATCACCGCCGAAACCTGGCAGCAGCTGGCGACTCACCTCAAACAACGGCAACTGATCGAATTCTGCATGCTGGCAACCCAATACGACGGGCTAGCGGCAACGATTACGGCGCTGAACATTCCGTTGGACAACCCGCGCTAGCGGTTCAGATATCAGATATAGAGGTCGGCCAGCACCGCCAACGTCAGCGCCACGGGCAGAATCGGCAGGCCGAACGCGAAGGCCGCCCACAAGTGGTTGCTGCGCCAGCGCAGCAGCAAGCCGCCCAGCACGGCACAGACGGCCAGCACGCCCGAAAGCAGCAACACCGCCACGCTCCAGCTGCTCACCGTGGTGAGGTCCTCGCCGATCGAAATGGCCACCAGCCACAGCACGTAGCCGGTGGCCAGACCGCCGATGCCACCCGCGAGGGTCTCGGTGCGAATCATCGGGTGACTCAGAAGTTGATCATGTGACCGGTCAGGCCGTGGAAGCACTCCTGCAGCGCCTCCGACATCGTCGGGTGAGTGTGGACGTTGCGTGCCAGTTCGGTGGCCGTCAGATCCCACTTCTGTGCCAGGGTGAGTTCGGGCAGCAGTTCGGACACGTCGTGGCCGATCAGGTGCCCGCCCAGCAGCTCGCCATGCTTGGCGTCGGCCACCAGTTTGGCGAAACCGCTGGGGTCGCCCAGGCCGTGCGCCTTGCCGTTGGCGGTGAACGGGAATTTCGCCACCGCAACGTCATAACCTTCGTCGCGGGCCTGCTGTTCGGTGAGTCCGAAGCTGGCGACCTGGGGTTGGCAGAACGTAGCCCGCGGCAACATCCGGTAGTCACCCAGCTCCAAAGTCTCTGCGCCGGCAATGGTTTCGGCCGCGACCACGCCCATGGCCTCGGCGACATGGGCCAGCATCAGCTGCCCGGTGACATCGCCGATGGCATAGATGTGGCCGACGCTGGTCTGCATGTACTCGGTGATGCCGATGGCCTTGCGGTCGGTCAACGCAACGCCGGCCTTGTCCAGCCCGTAGCCGTCGACGTTCGGCGCAAAACCGATGGCCTGCAATACCTTCTCGGCCTTGAGCTCCTCGGTTTTGCCGTCCTTGCTGACCACCACCGTGACCTCGGAGCCGTCGTCGGTGATCGACTCGCACTTGGTACCGGTGAGAATCTTGACGCCCAGCTTCTTGAATTGCTTCTCGATCTCCTTGGAGACCTCGGCGTCTTCGTTGGGTAGTGCCCGCGGCAGGAATTCCACGATGGTCACATCGACGCCGTAGTTCTTGAGCACGTAACCGAACTCCATGCCGATGGCGCCGGCTCCGGCGATGATGATCGACTTCGGCAACTCCCGAGACAGGATTTGTTCCTCGTAGGTGACCACGTTGGCCGACAGCGACGTGCCGGGCACCAGCCGGGTGCTGGCGCCGGTGGCGATGATGGCGTTGTCGAACGTGACCTCTTGGGTTCCGCCGTCGTTGAGATCGACCGAGAGCGTGTTGGCATCGGTAAACCTGCCGTAGCCGTGGATCTCGGTGATCTTGTTCTTCTTCATCAAAAAATGCACCCCGGCGACGCGACCCTCAGCCACCTTTCGGCTGCGGTCGAAGGCGACGCCGTAGTCAAAGGTGGCCTCACCGCTGATGCCGAAAGCCTTGGCGTCCTTGGTGAAGATGTGCACGAGTTCGGCGTTGCGCAGCAACGCCTTGGACGGAATGCAGCCGACGTTGAGGCAGACGCCGCCCCAGTACTTCGGTTCGACGATTGCGGTGTTCAGACCGAGCTGCGCGCAACGAATGGCGGCCACGTATCCGCCCGGACCGGCCCCGAGGACGACGACGTCATAGTGAGTCACGGGCACTACCCTAACGGCTGCAATGCCTGGGCAGGGACCGAGTCACGGCAGTCACGATGGCGATCACCACAGATCACCACAGCCGTTGACGCCACGGCGGCCACTGGCCAAGCCGGCACGATCGGCTCGATGCGTAAAAACCGCGCCAGAACGCGGTCCGACGAAGTCGCTGGCAGCCGCTGGAAGACGCTGGCAGCCGTTGGAAATAGGCCGTGACGGTGTGGCAGTCGCCGGTCACCTGACCGGTGCGCGCCGTCCGACCAGCTGTCGCGCGGCCACGAACGCTATTTGGTTCGCCAAATCGACGCGGCGCCGGGGCGCGCGACTTTAGAATTGACGCAATCGAAAGAAGTGGGCGCAATGGGGATCACCGTTATCCGAAAAGATCGTTTCGGCCGGGCCGATTACCGGTCTGGCCCGAGGACAGCGGCACGACCACGGCCACGATGCTCGCCGTAAGCGCGCTGCCGCCACGGTCGTTCACCACGATCGAACGATGCATTGCGACGCTGCCGCCCATTGAGGACGTTTGGGCTGCGCTGCCGGGCGCCGCGGCGACGGCTCAACTGACGCGGCGTGAAAACCTGCTCGATGTCGCGACTCTTTCCTGTCCAGCGATCGAACTCCTGCATGGCATCATTTCCAGCCTGGGCATTTATCACGCGATCATTCGGCATCCGCCCTCCGTGAAGGCCAGCACCAAGCAGACCCTGATTGCGGGCGGGGCCGACGGCACGGTGCTGCTGGTCAACAAGACGATGACGGTGCGGCTGGACCACCAGCACTTTCTGTTCACCGGGGCGGGCGATTTCACCATCAATCGCCGGTTGTTACACCGCGTCGCCGCCGAACTGGGCCTTGCCAGACGTGCGGTGAAAGATTGCCGGATCAATCCGGCGGATTACGGTCCCGAATCAGAGCTGGGGCTATTGAAAGGCATGGTCTCGCCTTTCATCTCACCCGCGATATCACGGCCCACATTGCAAGGGGTCGTGCTCATTGCGTCAACGGAGGTTGATCGGGCCGAAGGGCACATGGTTGCGATATCGCTCTCGCCATTTGAGAGTCTGGTTGTGCGGCTCGCCGACTTGCCTGCATTGGTACAGCACTACGCGGCGCGCGCATATCCCGACCTCAACAGGATCACGCTTGGTGCCGAACTCGGCGGGGTCGGAAGGCTTCGCGGATAGTCGACCAAGCGCTGACTCCAGGATGGCGTTTGTCGAAGGTGACCGTGGCTCACGATTCCCAGCACCGGGTCGCTGCTTAGCCACATCCGCAACACCGGCCTCTGTCGGAGGTGCCGCTCGGCGTGCCCAACAGCGCGACAACCTCATTCGCAGCACGGCGCGACCGAAACTGTCGCTCACAGCTGGGCACATCGAGTGCCGACCGGCGCAGAGACACATGTGACAGTCGTGGTCAATGCGACGAGGCCCCGACGATGAATCCGCCCGGACCGGCTCCGAGACGGCCACGCGATAGTGAGTCACGAGCACTGGCTTGATGGCCCGCTACGCAGGGAGCTCAACTCCCTATTGCGGTAGCACAACCTATTCGTCGTGGCCAACGGCCGCCTCACGGCAACGACAGTCAGGCGCGGCAATGGAGCACGAAAAAGCAAAGGGGAGTGGCGAAATGACGTTTCCGGCCGCTGCCAATGCTGCCGGCCGGTTGGGAGCGGGGTTTGCTCGACGCTGCGCACACCTTGCCCGCGAGCGCCTAATACGGGATGACACCGACCAGACAGTGGCCTACCCGCTCACAGTAGTAATAGCCGTACAACGGTGCCGCCGCGGCGACGGAGGCAAACGGCCCCGACATCACCCCAAGCGACAACGCCGCGATCATGGGCCGGCCCTGCACCATCGACAGAATCAAGCCGCCCACGGTGCACGCGACCACGTAAACCAGGACGACAAAGACGGCCGCCGTCTTGTCCAGCGTGTGATACCACCAATAGAACAGACTCAGCCCGACCTCCGCCGCGGCGAACCACGCGCCGAGGATGACCAGCAGCAACTTCCACCATTTCAGGTACTGGTAGCGGCCGGGCACCTGCACCGGTGTGGCAGCCGACTCGCCCGCCGACGCGTCGGTGGGTGCCTCCGCGACAGTCGGGGTCGACGACGGGCTTTGCGGTTCCTCCCTGGGCTGCGCCGTCGAGTCCGCCTTCTCCGCTTGGGCGGCCAACATGGGCAAGGGCTGCGAGCCGGTGTCGAAATCGGGCACGAACGGTGCCGTCCCCGGGTCCGAAACGTGATCTTGGTCAACCTCTTTGTCAGCCACCGGTTGCCACCTGAATTGCCACAAGCACACCGAACCAACCCGGCGCCACCGCGAGGATGAAGGCGCCCAGCGTCGTCACCCAACGACGCCCGGAAAACAAAATGATCGTCAGCCCGAGCACGCTGGGAATCCCGACCACCAGCGCAATGACGATGTCCGGCCGCATCCGCGTCTGGACCAAAACGGTTCCCGCCACTCCCGCCAGTAAGCCGACCGCGTTACCAACCAGCATGGCGCTCGTCAGCAGCCGCGCACGTGGAAGGGGAATCACGTTGTACGACCTTACTGCGGTCACGCCCGAGTGGCCCGGCACGCTCCCGGCGCGTTGTCGGCGACAACCTCGCCACGTACCGGCGGCCGCTCACCCCGGGCGTAAGCCAGGCCGGTGATCACCGGAACGGCTTCCACCAGGGCCTTCTCGTCGTCGGTGAAGACCCGGCCGCGGCTGAGAAAGCGCACACCCTCGGGGGCTTCCAGGCTGAACCCGCTGCCGCGGCCCGGCACCACGTCGATAACCAGTTGGGTGTGCTGCTCTCGATATTGAGCCTGGTACTGCGGACCGGAGATCCATACCGGCACTCCTGCCTCCGTCACATCGAGCACGCCGAGCAGGACGTCGCGATCACCGACGAGGAAGTCCCCTTGCGGGTAGCACATCGGCGAGGACCCGTCGCAGCAGCCGCCGGACTGGTGAAACATCAGCGGACCGTGCCGGTCGTGCAGCCGGGCCAGCAACTCGGCCGCCGCCGCGGTGATCAGCGCGCGGGAGGGCGGGTTCATCACAACAGCCCGAGCATCAGAACAACCCCATTGTCAGAACAATCCCAGCGCCTTGTCGGAGTAGGACACCATCAGGTTCTTGGTCTGCTGGTAGTGGTCGAGCATCATCTTGTGGCCCTCCCGGCCGAAGCCGGACTGCTTGTAGCCGCCGAACGCCGCGTGCGCGGGATAGACGTGGTAGCAGTTGACCCACACCCGGCCGGCCTGAATGTCGCGCCCGGCCCGGTAGGCGGTATTGCCGTCGCGGCTCCACACACCCGCACCCAGACCGTAGAGGGTGTCATTGGCAATGCCGATCGCATCCTGGTAGTCGGTGAACGACGTGACCGCCACCACCGGGCCGAAGATCTCCTCCTGGAAGATTCGCATCGCGTTGTTGCCGGCGAAGATGGTGGGCTGCACGTAGAACCCGCCGGCAAGGTCACCTCCGAGGTCGGCGCGCTCGCCGCCGGTGATGACCTTGGCGCCCTCCTCCTTGCCGATCTCGATGTAGGACAAGATCTTCTCGAGCTGGTCGTTGGAGGCCTGCGAGCCCAGCATCGTCTCGGTGTTCAGCGGATCACCTTGCCGAACCGCCTTGGTTCGGATCGCCGCCAGCTCCAGGAACTCGTCGTAGATGTCGGCCTGGATCAGGCTGCGCGACGGGCAGGTACACACCTCGCCCTGGTTGAGCGCGAACATGGTGAAGCCCTCCAGCGCTTTGTCCTGGAAATCGTCGTTGGCGGCCATCACGTCGGAGAAGAAGATGTTGGGGCTCTTGCCGCCGAGTTCCAGGGTGACCGGGATCAGGTTCTGGGAGGCGTACTGCATGATCAGCCGACCGGTCGTGGTCTCGCCGGTGAAGGCCACCTTGGCGATCCGGTTGCTGGATGCCAGCGGTTTTCCGGCCTCGAAACCGAATCCGTTGACGACGTTGACCACCCCCGGCGGCAGCAGGTCAGCGATCAGCGACATCAGATACAGCACCGAGGCCGGCGTCTGTTCGGCGGGTTTGAGCACCACCGTGTTGCCGGCGGCCAGCGCCGGCGCCAATTTCCAGGCGCCCATCAGGATCGGGAAGTTCCACGGAATGATCTGGCCGACCACTCCCAGCGGCTCGTGGAAGTGGTAGGCGACGGTGTTCTCGTCGATCTGGGAAAGCGTGCCCTCCTGGGCGCGGATCGCCGCGGCGAAATACCGGAAATGATCTGCGGCCAGCGGAATGTCGGCGGCAAGCGCCTCCCTGACCGGTTTGCCGTTGTCCCACACTTCGGCCACCGCCAGCGCGGCCCGGTTTTCGTCGATGCGGTCGGCGATCTTGTTCAGGATCGCCGCCCGGGCGGCGGGCGCGGTCTTGCCCCACCCCGGCGCCGCGGCGTGGGCGGCGTCGAGCGCCTTGTCGACGTCGGCCTCGTCGGACCGCGGTATCTCGCAGAACGGCTGGCCGGTCACCGGCGTCAGGTTTTCGAAGTAGCGGCCCTGGGCGGGTGCGACCCATTCGCCGCCGATGAAGTTCTCGTACCGGGATTCATACGACATCAGCGCACCGTCGGAACCCGGACGTGCAAAGACGGTCATCTTTTCGGCTCCTCGCTAGTCATGTAATACAGCTCACACTACCGCCGCGGCCAGAATGGCTTCTCATGGCTTCTATGAGCGCTGAGACGTCCGATGACCCGTACCTGTGGCTGGAGAACATCACCGACGAGGACGCACTGGACTGGGTGCGCGCACGCAACGAGCCGACCATGGCCCGGTTCTGCGGCGGCGATTTCGAGGCCGAATTCGAGCGAATGCGGGCCGAGGCGCTCGAGGTGCTCGACACCGATACCCGGATCCCTTATGTGGTGCGCCGCGGCGAATACCTGTACAACTTCTGGCGCGACGCCGCCAACCCCCGGGGGCTGTGGCGGCGGACCACGCTGGACAGCTACCGCAGCGACAACCCGGAATGGGATGTCCTGATCGATGTCGACGAACTCGGACGCGCGGACGGCCAGAAATGGGTCTGGGCCGGCGCCGGTGTCATCGAACCCGACTACACCCGCGCCCTGATCGGTCTGTCACCGGGCGGCTCGGATGCGTCCGTCGTGCGTGAATTCGACATGCTGACACGACAATTCGTCGACAGCGGATTCGAGCTGGCGCAAGCCAAGTCCCAGATCACCTGGCAAGACCCGGATACCGTGCTGGTAGGCACCGACTTCGGCGCTGATTCCCTCACCGAATCCGGCTACCCTCGGGTGGTCAAGCGATGGCGCCGGGGCACCCCGCTGGCCGAGGCGGAGACGGTGTTCGAGGGCGCCCGCGCCGACGTGCGCGTCATGGCGTCAGTGGATCGTACCCCCGGCTTCGAGCACACCATGATCGCACGGGCACTCGACTTCTGGAACGACGAGGTCTACGAGCTGCGCGGCGCAGAGCTGATCCGGATCGATGCGCCCACCGACGCCAGCGTGTCCGTGCACCGCGAGTGGCTGCTGATCGAACTGCGCACCGACTGGACGGTAGCTGCCACCACCTACCCCGCGGGCGCCCTGCTGGCCGCCGACTACAACGAATTCCTAGCCGGCACAGCGCAATTGCGGGTGGTATTCGAACCCGACCCGCATACCGCCCTGCATCAGTACCTGTGGACCCGCGACCGGCTGCTGATCGTGACGCTCGCCGACGTCGCCAGCCGCGTCGAAATCGCCACCCCGGGCAGCTGGCAACGACAACCGTTGGCGGGCATCCCCGCGGCCACCCACACCGTCGTCGTCACCGCCGACAACCACGGCGACGAGTTCTTCCTCGATTCCAGTGGATTCGACACTCCGTCGCGACTGCTGCGCGGCACCGACGACGGACAACTCGCCCCGATCAAATCCGCGCCGGCCTTCTTCGATGTCGAAAACATCACGGTGGCACAGTATTTCACCGAGTCCCAGGACGGGACGGCCATTCCGTATTTCGTCGTGCGGCCGGCAGCCGCCGACGGACCCGGCCCCACGCTGCTGAGCGGCTACGGCGGCTTCGAGACGTCCAGGACACCCGCATACGACGGCGTGCTGGGCCGGTTGTGGCTGGCCCGCGGCGGCACCTACGTGCTGGCCAACATCCGCGGCGGCGGCGAGTACGGGCCCAGCTGGCATACCCAGGCGATGCGCGCGGACCGGCACAAGGTGGCCGAGGACTTCGCCTCAGTCGCAACGGATTTGGTGAAACGCGGCATTGCCTCCGTCGAGCAGCTCGGCGCCCGGGGCGGCAGCAACGGCGGGCTACTGATGGGGATCATGCTGACCAAGTACCCGGAGAAATTCGGCGCGCTGGTCTGCGACGTGCCGCTGCTGGACATGAAGCGCTACCACCTGCTGCTGGCCGGAGCCTCCTGGATGGCCGAATACGGCGATCCCGACAACCCCGACGACTGGAAATTCATCTCCGAATACTCGCCTTACCAGAACATTTCAGCGGACCGAAAGTATCCGCCGGTGCTCATCACCACCTCCACCCGCGACGACCGCGTCCATCCGGGCCACGCCCGCAAGATGACGGCCGCCCTGGAGGCCGCTGGCCATCAAGTCTGGTACTACGAGAACATCGAGGGCGGGCACGCCGGCGCGGCCGACAACGAGCAGCTGGCCTTCAAGTCGGCGTTGAGTTACACCTTCCTGCACCAGATGCTGGGCGAGCGCCAGTAACCCTGTCAGCGGGTCAGGAGCGCGGACTCTAGCGGCGCGCATCTTTGGGCACCGTTCCTAAACACTGAGCGAAACTGAGTTTTGCTCGGTGGGTGGCCTCGAAGGTGTTGGGCCGCCTGACGTTCCGCATTCTTCGCCCCGGGTGGGTGCACGCATCTGGCGGGTGATCCTGACCTGGGGTGGCGGGGTGTCTCACGCTGCGGGACACCGGATTCGGCCTGCGTGGTCCGATGCCCCGCACCATCGCTCCGGTGGGGTGGGGGCGGTGCCACGCGACGCCGAATCCGGTGTCCGAGGGCGCGCCTTCCGATCGCCACGCTCGCGGCGTGGTGACGGGTGGTCTGTGGATAGTGGGCGGCCAGCGGTTTCTGCCACTGCTGCGCGCCCCACAAAACGTGTGGGCAGCGTCGGCCGTCCTGCTGGTCCATTGGCTGCTCAAAAAGTGATCCGGGCACGACACCGAAGCGCAAGAAGCGCAAGACGTCCCGTGCGCCTCGCAATGACGCGCGCTTGACACCGAAGTCCCCCAGCGGCTTCGCTTCGGCTATGTCTACTTCCCGGCCTAGTCCCCCGTCTGGTCCCCGGCCGACACCCGACTTCGAAACTCTGCTCTACTCAACGGCCGGACCGGTCGCCACCATCACGTTGAATCGCCCGGAACACCTCAACACAATCGTCCCGCCCATGCCCGACGAGATCGAGGCAGCTGTCGGGCTGGCCGAGCGCGACCGAGACATCAAGGTCATCGTGCTGCGCGGCGCCGGACGCGCCTTCTCCGGTGGTTACGACTTCGGCGGCGGCTTCCAGCACTGGGGCGAGGCCATGATGACCGCCGGCAAGTGGGATCCGGGTAAGGATTTCGCCATGGTCACCGCCCGCGAGACCGGTCCGACGCAGAAGTTCATGGCCATCTGGCGGGCGTCGAAGCCGGTGATCGCGCAGGTGCACGGCTGGTGCGTGGGCGGCGCCAGCGACTATGCGTTGTGCGCCGACATCGTGATCGCCAGCGAGGACGCCGTGATCGGAACCCCCTACAGCCGCATGTGGGGGGCCTATCTGAGCGGGATGTGGCTATATCGGCTGAGCCTGGCCAGGGTCAAGTGGCATGCGCTGACCGGCCGGCCGTTGACCGGTGTCCAGGCCGCCGAGGTCGAGCTGATCAACGAGGCGGTGCCCTTCGAACGGCTGGAGGCGCGGGTCGCCGAGATCGCCACCGAGCTGGCACGAATCCCGTTGTCGCAGTTGCAGGCCCAGAAGCTGATCGTCAACCAGGCCTACGAGAACATGGGACTGGCGTCCACCCAGACGTTGGGCGGCATTCTCGACGGCCTGATGCGCAACACCCCCGAGGCGCTGGACTTCATCACGACCGCCGAGACCCAGGGGGTGCGGGCCGCGGTGGAGCGCCGCGACGGCCCGTTCGGCGACTACAGTCAGGCTCCTCCGGAGCTGCGCCCCGACCCCAACCACGTCATCATCCCTGATGGCACTGCATAGTGAGCTGGGCTAGGAATATGACCGAAGGTGACGGTCGGCGCTATGCCCGGGGCCGGAAAGTGTTACCGTAACAACTATGTCTCGGCTGAGTTCTCGCCTGCGCGCAGGCGTTGTTTTTCTCGCGTTGGGTGTCGCCGCAGTGGTTGCCCCGAGCATCGCTACGGCCGATTCCACGGAAGACTTTCCGATCCCTCGCCGGATGATCGCCACCACCTGCGACGCCGAACAAATACTCGCGGCCACCAGGGACACCAGCCCGGTGTACTACGAGCGGTACATGATCGACTACAACAACCATGCGCAGTACCAGCAGGCGACCCAGGACAAGGTGCACTGGTTCTTCTCGTTGTCACCGGCGGACCGCCGGGATTACTCCGAGCACTTCTACGATTCCATCGATCCGCTGTGGTGGGGCTGGCGCAACCACATGAAGATCTTCTTCAACAACAAGGGCGTTGTCGCCAAGTCCACCGAGGTGTGCAACCAATACCCGCCCGGCGACATGTCGGTGTGGAACTGGGGGTAGGCACCGCCGTTCGTCGAGATCACTGGCAGCGCGCGGGTACTCGCGTTTCTTCGCGCACAGTCGATCGCGCTGCGGCTCAAATCTGTCTTGGCTCACAACTGGGGATTCGCGGTGGCCGTGGCGGGTTGGGCTGTTGTTTTTCGGTTTTGCCCTGACGGATCTGCGCACTACTTTCGCGGGCGGGCTGTCCTGGGTGGATCGGGGTGCGGTCGAGCTCCTGCCACGCGCACCGGTGCAGAGTTGTCGTACCCGGCTGCGATGATGTCGTTATGTCGTCGAGTGCAGCCGCTGGCGCTGTGGTGGCCGGTCCTGACCAGCGTCTTGAGGTGTTGTTTGCGGAGTTGGCGCAGTTGGCCGGTCAGCGCAACGCGATTGACGGGCGCATTGTGGAGATCGCCGCCGAAATGGATCGTGACGAGCTGTGCGGGGCCACGGGGGCACGGTCGGTGGCGGCGTTGCTGGCCTGGAAGCTCGGGGTGTCCTCGGGCAACGCCCACACGATCACCACCGTGGCGCGCCGGCTCGAGGAGTTCCCCCAGTGTGTCGCGGGCATGCGGGAGGGCTGGCTGTCGCTGGATCAGGTCGGCGTCATCGCCGCACGGGCCGGTGCGGGATCTGATGAGCATTACGCGCAGCTGGCCCGGGTCGCCACGGTCAACCAGCTGCGCACCGCGGTCAAGCTCGAACCGCGACCCGAACCCGATCCTCGGCCCCACCCGCAGCCCTCGATCACCAAGACCACCGAAGAGCAGGGCAGCTGCTATCGGATCAAACTTGCCCACGACGACGCGGCGAAGTTCGACGCCGCGCTGGCGTCTCATCGTGACGCGCTGATCACCGAGTGGAAACACGATCACGACAACGCCGCGGGCGCGTCAGATCAGCGGCCGCCGTTGCCGACCACCGTCGAGGCGTTCATGCGGCTGGTCGAGACCGGGTGGGACGCCGAGGCGGCCCGCCGGCCCCACGGGCAGCACACCACGGTGGTGGTGCACCTCGACGTCAAGGACCGCGTCGCGGCGCTGCATTTGGGTCCGCTGCTGTCCGACGCCGAGCGCCGCTACCTCAGCTGTGATGCCACGTGTGAAGCATGGTTGGAACGCGACGGCCAGCCCATCGGCGCCGGGCGGGCGACCCGCGTGATCAACCGCCGGCTGCGCCGGGCACTCGAACACCGCGACCGCACGTGCGTGGTGCCCGGCTGCGGCGCCACCCGTGGTCTGCACGCCCACCACCTTCGGCATTGGGAAGACGGTGGTGTCACCGAGTTGGCCAACCTGGTGCTGCTCTGCCCCTATCACCACCGCAGCCACCACCGCGGCGGCATCACCATCACCGGACCCGCTGAGGCTCTCACCGTCACCGACAGCTGCGGCCGACCGCTGAGCGCCGGATCGCTGGGACGCCCGCCGACCCTTCCCCCGCCCGCTGTCGCAGCCTATCCCG
>NZ_LQOX01000119.1 GCF_002102175.1 Mycobacterium gastri
ACCACGACAGCACCGGCGTCAGCTGTTGCTCGGCGATCCCGTAGGAACGCTCCGCGCTGCGCTGGTCCAGATTGGCTTTCACCGCGGCCAGCATCGTGTTGAACGCGAACCGCGCACCACCAGCATGCGACTGCAACGCCCTCAGCTGCGCCGACGTCGGGTCCAGCGCGTACTGATACGCCTGCACAACCCACCCCGACGAAACCTCCACCAACTCACCAGTTAAGGCATCGGCGTCAAAGAGCGTGAACAAAACCGACACCGCCTCCACCGCCACCCGATGCGCTTCGAAATCCGCGCCGACGTCCACCCGCGTCGACAACGTCGGCGTGCCATCGCGTTTCGGCTTGCCGCACAACTGCACCCCACCAGTGACCGCGGCCACCTTCGCCGCTTGCGCGCGGGTGCGCATCTGCACAATCATCCCGCCTCACCACCACGATCATGCTTGGTGGCGGTGACCGCGCGCATGGCGCGATTGCGAGCCCCGCGCCGCCCATACAGCCGTGCGCACATACTGGTGAGGACCTCGATCATGTCGCGCACCAGATCCTCGGTCGTCTCCCCATCGTCGACGACCACGATTCGGCGACCCTGCGCCGCCAACACCGCCTGCAAATGCCCAACACCAAAGCGAGCCAAACGGTCCCGATGCTCCACAACGATCACTGTCGCAGACGGGTCCGACAGAATGCGGGCCAACTTCGGGCGTTTCCCATTCAAACCGGACCCAACCTCGCACACCACCTGGCCCACGTCGAGACCTTCGTCCGTGGCCCACCCGGTCAAACGGGCTACCTGCCGATCCAAATCTTGTCGCTGATCATCCGACGAGACCCGCGCATACAACACCACCCGCTGCCGACCCTCGGGCTAGGCGACATCCACCAAAATCGTCCCCGACGCCAACCGCCGATACGGCACCGGCATCCGATCCTCACGCACCCACGCATACGCCGTCTGCGGATGCACACCCACCGACCGCGCCCACGCCGCCAACTTCACACCAACAACCCAAACATACATTCACTCACAAACACATACATTCACGTGCGTTTTGCCGAACAGTTCGCAGGAACCCTACCGAATGGTCCCGACACCACTCGGGCAACCGGGCACGGCGCGTCGCAAGCGTGCGCTGCGCGACGCCGATCCCTCAGGCCGACGGTGGCCAGCCCGGCCTGGTCGAGGCACGTGCGGGTGCGGCGCTGTACATGGCAGCCCACACCGAACGCTCCAGGAAGCTGTCGGCGATGAACAGCATCCCGTCACCGGCCCGGAGGACGTCGTCGGGCTGTGGAACTTTGACCGCGTCACCTCGCAGCACGGTGACCAAAGCGGTGTTGGCCGGTAGGTCCAGCTCGCACACCCGCCTTCCCACCAGCGGATTGTCTTCGGGCAGGGTCAGTTTCGTCAAAGCCGCCCGGCCCTCGCGCAACACCATCATGCGCACCAGGTGACCGACGTCGATGGCGCCCTCGACACCGGCGATCATGGCGCCCGGCGTCGAGACCGCCACGTCGATGCCCCAGGCGCGGCCGAACAGCCACTCGTTGCGCAGGTCGTTGATCCGCGCCACCACCCGGGGCACCCTGAACTCCATTTTGGCCAGCAGACCCACCACCAGATTGGCCTTGTCGTCTCCGGTGGCGGCGATCAGCACGTCGCACGTCTGCACCCCCGCCTCGTGCATCGTCGACAGTTCGCAGGCGTCGGCGTGCAACCAATCCGCGGCGGGAACCGTATGTGGTTCAAAGTTGTTCCGTTGCCGTTCGATCAGCAACACCTTGTGACCGCGATCCAGCAATTCCTGCGCGACCGAACGGCCGACCTTGCCCGCGCCGGCAATCGCGATCCGTATTTTTCCCTTCGCCACCCAGCCATCTTGTCTCATCGGCTGCCAGGCTTCGGACTGTGCGGCCGACAGCGGGCCGCCCCGTACTGATTTACTGGCAGCACGCCACCTTGGGCGCCGAGCTACCGCCGCCGAGATCACATCTGGACGGAAACCAAATGAGCTTGCAGCAGCTGTATCTGGCTTTGTTGATCGGTGGCCTCGTGCTGCTGGCCAGCATTGTGGGCACCCGGTTGGCGACTCGGGTGGGATTTCCCAGCATGCTGCTCTTCCTGCTAGTCGGCGTCGCCGTCGGTGAGGACGGGCTGGGGCTGAAGTTCGACGACGTACAGCTGGCCAGGAACGTGGGTACCGCGGCCCTGGCCCTGATTCTCGTTGAAGGCGGATTGACCACCCGATTCACCGACATCCGCACTGTGCTGGCACCCGCGGCAACATTGGCCACTGTCGGGGTCCTCGTCAGTATGGCCGTTACGGCCGTTGGCGCGCACCTGCTGCTGCGTGTCGACTGGCAGGTGGCCCTGTTGCTCGGCGCCATCGTTTCTTCCACCGACGCCGCAGCGGTGTTCTCGGTCCTACGGGTGCTGCCGTTGCCGCGGCGTGTCGCCGGGCTGCTCGAGGCCGAATCCGGGTTCAACGATGCGCCCGCGGTGATTCTGGTGCTGATGTTCAGTGCGGTGCCCTTCGCCGTCGAGCCCGGGACTGCGATCGCCGATCTGCTGTTCGAGCTCCTCGCCGGCGCCGCGGTGGGGGTGACGATCGGCTACCTGGGTGCCTTCGCGCTGCGACGTATCGCGCTGCCCGCCTCCGGCCTGTACCCGATCGCGATGTTCGGGTTGGGTCTGGTCGCGTTCGCGGCCGCCGGCGCCAGCCACGCCAGCGGATTCATCGCCGCCTATCTGGCCGCGGTGGTGTTGGCCAACTCGGGCCTGCCGCACCGGTCGGCGACCCGGTCGTTCGCCGAGGGCGTCGGCTGGCTGGCGCAGATCGGGCTGTTCGTGTTGCTCGGACTGCTGGTGGACCCTGGCGACGTGGCCCACGACGTGGTGGCCGCGATCGTCGTCGGCCTGCTGTTGCTGCTGATCGCCCGGCCCTTGTCGGTGGTGACATCGCTGGCGGCGTTCCGCATCCCGTGGCATGACCAGGTCTTCCTGTCGTGGGCGGGTCTGCGGGGTGCGGTGCCGATCGTGCTGGCCACCTTTCCGGTCGTCGCGGGCGTCGCGGACAGTTATCGCCTGCTCAACATCGTCTTCATGCTGGTCGTGGTATTCACCCTGGTGCAGGGCCCGAGCCTGCGCCCGATCGCGCATCGGCTGGGACTGATTTCCCGCGAAGCCACCCGCGAGATCCAGGTGGAAGCGGCGCCGCTGGACGTGCTCGACGCGGAACTGCTGACCATGACCGTGCAGCCGCCGTCACGCCTGCACAACGTCACCGTCCTGGAGCTGCGGCTGCCCGACCCCGCCGTGATCACCCTGATCATCCGCAACGGCCACACCTTCGTCCCGCTGCCCGACACGCGGATCGAACGCGGCGACGAACTACTGATCGTCACCACCTCCAACACGCGGGCCGCGGCCGAGGCAAGACTTCGCGCGGTGAGCCGGCGGGGCAAACTGGCCTACTGGTTCGACGAGTACGGCGAACCCGACTGACGCCCCGTCGGCGTCGGCCGCGAAGCCGAACTGAACTCGCCCGCGCGCCACTCAAGCTCACCAGGAAGCACCCCAGCGCTGTCCACCCCTTGACCCCGCCGAGGCCGTTGTTGGCCAGCGCGACGAGCGCGACACCCGCCACACCCGCCAGCGCACCGGCGGCGACCGAACGGGCGCCGATGGCCTGAACCGGCAGGCGGGCCGCAACCCCTACTTCTGCAGGGTGAACTGGTTGACGTCGATGTAGCCGTCGCGGAAGAGCTTGGCGCAGCCGGTCAGGTACTTCATGTACCGCTGGTACACCTCTTCGGACTGGATGGCGACGGCCTCGTCGTGGTGTGCCTCCAGCGCCTGCGCCCACAGGTCCAGGGTCCGCGCGTAGTGCAGCTGCAGCGACTGGCGCCGCGTCAGGGCGAAACCCGCCGCCGCGGACTGCTCCCCCACCATCTCGATCGTCGGCGGATGGCCACCGGGGAAAATCTCGGTCTGGATGAACTTCAGGAAGCGGGCCAACCACAAGGTGAGCGGCAAGCCGGCATCGACCATTTGCTGCATGGTCAGTCCGGTGATGGTGTGCAGCAACATGACGCCGTCAGCGGGCAGGATCTGGTAGGCCCGGGCGAAGAAGTCCGCGTGACGGTCGTGGCCGAAGTGCTCGAAGGCGCCGATGGACACGATCCGGTCGACGGGCTCGTCGAACTGTTCCCAGCCCGCCAGCAACACCGCCCTGCTGCGCGGGTCCCCCGCAAGCGGGCGGTGCCCCCAGTCGAGCTCGTCGAAAGTCTTCTGGACGTGGGCGGCCTGGTTCTTCGACAAGGTCAGGCCGATGACGTTGACGTCGTACTTCTCGATGGCCCGGCGCATGGTGGCGCCCCAGCCGCAGCCCACGTCAAGCAGCGTCATGCCCGGCCGCAGGCCCAGCTTGCCCAAGGACAGGTCGATCTTGGCGATCTGGGCCTCTTCCAGCGTCATATCGTCGCGCTCGAAGTAGGCGCAGCTGTAGGTCTGGGTCGGGTCCAGGAACAGCCGGAAGAAATCGTCGGACAAGTCGTAATGCGCCTGCACGTCGTCGAAATGCGGCGTCAGTTGTCCAGCCATTGGGATTGTTGTGCCTTTCCGGCCCGGAGACCACGTTTATGGTGCCCCCCGAATGCGCACCAATAATCTCCCCCGAGGCGTGCTCGGGAAATGCTAGCCGATTGGGCGTCGCGCCACTAAATCCACGCCGGCCATGTCACCCGATCAGCTTCGTCAGCCAGCTCGAATTCTGCAGGTCCACGGCCTTGGTGCCGTCCCACACGAACGGGGTGCCATTTGCGTTGAACCCGGCCAGGCTCTCGCTGGCGTTGGTGGCCTTCGTTTGGGCGGTGCCGAGGTCCCTGCCTGATTTGATGCAGCTGATCACGGCGGCGTTGGCGCCGACGGTTTGGGCCAGGTGGGCCAGTTCGGCGTCGGTGCGATCGGATGGGGCGCCCTCCTGGGGTTGGAAGTCACTGCCGAACAAGGCGGAATAGAAGTTGGTGTACGTCTTCGGGTCGTTTTGGCCTGCAACACAGTACGAGGCCGCCACCGCACGCGTCGAGTAATTCTTGGTGTGCGATTGGTCGTCGAGAAAGTTGAGCAGGTGATAGCGCACCGCAAGCTTCTTGTCGGCCACTCCGGCGTCGATGTCGCTCGCATACGACCTGATGAAAGCGCCGCACGGTGGACAGATGGGTTCGTTGAAAATGTCGATCGTTTTCGCCGCGGCGGAGCTGCCGACAAATACCCCGTCATCGAGCACCCGGAGTTCAACCGCGTCGGCCGGCGGCGGCGACGCAGGCGCCGGCCGCGGTGCCGACGACCGCCACGGCTGCGCGACAACGATGCCCAGTCCACCGGCGACGGCTACCACGACGGCCAGCGCTACGCCGACCCACAGCCATGGCTTGCCCCTGCCACCGGAAGGCTGGACCGGCGGTTGGCCCCAAGGTGGTGCTCCGATGGTCCCCGGATAACCCGTGCCCCATCCGGTGGCGCCGTTCCATAGTGTGGGCTGCGGTACACCCGTCGGGACCGGCGACCCCGGCGCTGATGGTGCGGGCCACCCGGTGGGCTGTGCTGCGGGCGTCGGCGCCGCGAGACCGCCGGCAGCCTGGCCGACCACCGCGGCCGGCAGCGGGGCTACCTGACTGCGTTGCAAGATGTCGGTGGCCCGATCCTGGTCGGGGGTGGCCAGCGCCGCGTAGGCGGCCGCGGACAGGTCGCCGCAGGTGGCGTATCGGTCGGCCGGATCTTTGGCCATGCCGCGGACAATCACCTGGTCGAAGGCGGCCGGGATGCCGGGCCGTGCGGCGCTGGGCCTCGGGATGGCCTGATTCAGGTGTGCGCCCATGACGCCGAGCTGGTCGCCTCGATACGGCGGTGAGCCGGTCAAGCACTCGTACAGCACGCAGGCCAAGGCATAGATGTCGGCCCGATAGGTGACCTCGGTGTTGCCGAACCGCTCCGGGGCCATGTAGTAGAGGGTGCCCACCGTGTTGCCCAGCTGGGTCAGCTTTTCGTCGGTGGTGGCGCTGGCGATCCCGAAATCGACGAGGTAGGCGAAGTCGTCGCCGCTGACCAAGATGTTTTCCGGCTTCACGTCGCGATGGGTCACTCCGGCAGCGTGCGCGGCATCGAGCGCCGAGCCGATCTGGCGCACTACCGCCACGGCCCGCGGAGGGGTCAGCGGCCCGTAGCGCTTCAACATGGCGGCCAGGTCCTTGCCGTCGATCAGGCGCATGTCCACGTAGAGTTGACCGTCGATTTCGCCGTAGTCGTGAATCGGCACCACGTGTGGTTCGTGCAGCCGCCCGGCGGTCCGGGCTTCGCGTTGCATACGGGTGCGGAAGACCGGATCGCTGGACAGCGCCGGCGACATGAGCTTCAGCGCCACGACGCGCTCGCGCACAGTGTCTTCGGCCTCATAGACGTCGCCCATGGCGCCGCGACCGACCAGACGCCGCAGCCGATACTGACCGAACTGCGAACCCTCGCGCGAATCCGCGGTCGTATCACCCATCGCCGACTCCTCACCCGCCTTCCGCATGCACGACTGAAAGCGCCTGGACGCGGTGACGTGCAGGCATAAGGCTAATGGTTTCGTCATCCGGGAGGCGCGGCGAACAACGAGAATGCCGCCGCGACAGCGAATCTATCCGGGATCGACCCGCAGCCCGTCTAGCTGTATCGACACCAGGGTCGGAGCGGGCAGCGAGCGATTGCCGGGGCCGATCGGGTAGACCCGCCGGCGCGTCTGGAAAACCAGCCCGCCGGCGTGAACCGGCTCGGCGCAGTAGTGCGCGGCCCGCGCCCAGCGGCCCACCACTTCGGCGACGTAGTCATGTCGACGCAGCCGACCGCTGGCATCGAAATAGAAACTCTGCCGCGGCGAGTGGGTAGGGCTGTGCGGCGGGAACGTCGCGTTCAGCCGCCGCCAGGTCTCGCCGCCCTGCTGCCATGTCCCAGCCTCGTCGACTTCGACGCCGTCGCGCGTCAACAGGTAGGGGGTGGTGAGGTAATTCCACATGGCATAGCCGGCGAAATAGACCGAATCCAGCGGATCCCACCGGAAGTTCCGCCGCAGGCCCGAGCGACCGAAAAACGCCGGCCGGGGGTTTGCCCGTGAGCTGATGACGTGGCCGTCGTGACTCTCGATCCGCACCGTCCCGTTGTCGAAGACCCCACGCTGCCCATCACCCGGGAACGGGTCCAGGACCGTTCGAGCCTCCTGGACGTCGACCGTGATGCGGTAGTCCGCGAACCTGTTGCCCGGGACCCGTGTTCGGACCAACAGCCCGCCGCTGCGTACCTGCGCATGGATTCTGGCGGCGGTTCGCCATCGCTGCAGCCCGCCGTGGGCCTCCAGCGCCTCATCCAGCAGGGTGCTCGTCATTGCCACGTCCTCGGTCCAGGTTGATCAGTGCTCATCGAGGTAATCGAACACCAATAGCTGCTTCAGCGTCAGGGTCGTTCTGGGAGCCCATCGTGCGGATCATCGTCGCGCGCCGGCGGTGTGGCCGCACGCTGACCGTCCCGAGCATCCGCCGGTCCTTCGTCCTGCTCGGCGTCGGCCACCGTCAGCGGCAACGCCAGTTCTTCCAGCGGGCGCCGTTCGGCCGCCACCCCAAGCCACAGTTCGACCAGGCCGGCCGCGGCCATCACCGCGGCGCCGATGAGGAACGACCAGAACACCTGGCTGCGCTGGCCGGAGTTGATCAACTGACCGAACAACAATGGACCGCTGATGCCGCCGATCGCGGTGCCGACCGCGTAGAAAAACGCGATCGCCAGCGCGCGTGTCTCCATCGGGAAGATCTCGCTGACGGTCAGGTAAGCCGCGCTGGCCCCCGCCGAGGCCAGGAAGAATGCCACCGCCAGCACGACGATGAATGTCCAGACACCGCCGGTCCGAGTCACGAACAGCGCCGCGAGCACCACGGCCACCACCGCCGACCCGATGTAGGAGAAAGTGATCATGGGTTTGCGGCCGACCGTGTCGAACAGCCGCCCGAGCACCACCGGGCCGACGAAATTACTGAGCGCCCACACGATGAAGAACACCGGAACGTGTCCGGACGCGACCCCGTAGAAACCGCTCAACAGCGTGCCCAGGTTGAACGTCACGCCGTTGTAGAGAAACGCCTGCCCGATGAACAGCGCCAAGCCGAGGATCGCGCGCCGCGGATAGAGCGTAAACGCCACCCTGGCAATCTCCCAGAACGAAATCGTATGGCGTTGACGTATTCTGAGCGGTCTCCCGGGCGGCTCGGGCAGCCGCTGGCCGGTATCCCGCTCCACTTCCTCCTCGATTTCCCCGACGATCCGCTCGGCTTCGTGCTCGCGCCCGTGAATGAACAACCATCGGGGGCTTTCGGGAACGTTTCGCCGGACCAGCAGAACGAAGATGCCGAAGATAGCCCCCACACCGAAGGCAAGTCGCCAGCCGATGTTCGCCGGGAAGTGCGATGTGTCCAACAGGACCAAAGCGCCGGCCGCTCCGGCAGCCGAGCCCAGCCAATAGGTCCCGTTGATCACCAAATCCACCCGACCGCGCACCCGGGCCGGGATCAACTCGTCGATCGCGGAATTGATGGCGGCATACTCGCCGCCTATCCCCGAGCCGGTGAAAAAGCGGGTGAGGAAGAAATACCACGGCGCAAAGGCGAAAGCCGTTGCGACGGTGGCGATCAAGTACACCGCGAGGGTCATTAGAAACAGGTTGCGCCGGCCGAACCGGTCGGTCAGGTGACCGAAGAACAACGCGCCCAGGCAGGCTCCGGCGATATAGAACGACGCCGCCAAGCCGATGTCCGCGGCGTTGAGCTCGATACCGCTACCGTGCTCGGTCAGGCGTGACGACACGTTGCCGACCATCGTGACTTCGAGCCCGTCAAGAATCCACACGCCGCCCAGCCCGACGACGACGCGCCAGTGAAACCGCCCCCAGGGCAGCCGGTCCAGGCGTGCCGGTACCTGGGTGGTGATGGTTCCGGTTTGCGCGCTCGCACTCATGGCTGACTCCGTTCTGGGTAGGCAGCGACTGGCCCCACTACCGCGCCTGGGGATGCCGACAGGCGTGCCGGCACCGAACACCGTCCGCGACCCTAGCCAACTCACCGGCAAGACCCGTACTCGGCCGGGCCCGCGCCGGTATCCCCAAACCGAGTGGTTAGCTTCAGCAATGCAACGCCAACCTGAGCTTGCCCGTCATCTCTACGATCGCTTCGAGCCGGTCCACGCCGTGACGTACTTCGCGCCGGAGGCGCGTGCGGCCCTGACAAATCTCGGTTACCGCGGGTTTTGGATGGGTTACTTCGCTGCTCGGTCGGCCCCGCTGGGCCAGGTGCCACCCGAAGTCGTGACCGCGGTGTTCTACAACTTCGCCCTTGCGCGGGTGACGAAGGCGCTACCGACGGCGTGGGAAATCGCGGGGCCGCACCTTGCGTTGCGGGCCCGCGCCGAGTCGGCGGTGGCGGCGCTGCGGCGATACGGCCTCACCGACGACGACGAAAACGTCCGCACCGCAGCCCGATTAGCGGGAAACGCTGCGCGCCGGGCGCGGGTCGACGGAAGACCACTGTTCGCCGCCAACCGCGCCTTGCCCTGGCCGCAAGAACCGGTTGCCGCGCTCTGGCATGCGACAACGTTGCTGCGCGAGCACCGCGGCGACGGTCATGTAGCGGTGCTGGTTACCGCCGGCATCTCCGGGCGAGAGTCCAACGTGTTGCACTGCGCGGCCGACGCGGTGCCCCGCGACCACATCATGCAGACCCGCCACTACGACGACGCCGAGTGGCGTGCATGCCAGCAGAGCCTGATTCACCGCGGTCTGCTCGACGACGATGGTTCCCTGACCCCAGCCGGACGCGATGTGAAGAACCACATCGAGGCCACCACCGACGCGCTGGCGCTGCACGCGTACGACGCGCTGGACGACAGCGAGCTCGAGGCGTTACTGCAGGCACTGACCCCGATCGCGCAGACGGTGATTGACGGCGGTGACATGCCGGCCGTCACCCCGATGAGACTGCGACGGGATTTCTAAAGCGTGGGCCGCCGTCCTGCGTGAAAAGACAGCCAACTGCCGCCGCATCGGGTACCACTGCGGTGCGATACTCGCACCCACCACCCGGCTGAAATCTAGGGAACGCGAACATGAGCGATGTCATTCGACCTTCGGCCCACCCGTTGACGACAGCCTCCCCTGCGGAGGGGGCATCCACCAGCGTCGAGGATGTCCGCACCGGGATGAGTTCGGAGGCTCTTCGTCAGGCCATCGAAGACCACCTGCGCTACTCACTCGGTCGTCCGGCCACCCTGTTGCAGCCGAAGCATTACTACCGCGCCTTGGCACTGGCCGTGCGCGACCGGATGCAGCAGCGGTGGATCGAGACCACCCAGACCTATCTCGACCTTTCCCGCAAGGTGGCGTGTTATCTGTCGGCGGAGTTCCTGCTCGGCCCGCACTTGGGCAACAACCTGCTCAACCTGCAACTCGAGGACCAGGCCCGCACCGCGTTGGCGGCGCTGGGCCAAGACCTCGACGAGGTGCTGGCCTGCGAGGAGGAGCCCGGCCTGGGCAACGGCGGACTGGGCCGGCTGGCGGCCTGCTACCTGGACTCGCTGGCCACTCTGGAGCGTCCGGCCATCGGTTATGGCATCCGCTACGAGTTCGGCATCTTCGACCAGGAGATCCACGACGGCTGGCAGCTGGAGAAGACCGACAACTGGCTGGCCGACGGCAATCCGTGGGAGATCGCCAAGCCCGAACTGAGCTATCAGGTCGGCTGGGGCGGCCACACCGAGTCCTACACCGACGAGCGGGGCAGGTACCGGGTGCGCTGGGTCCCGCAACGCGCGGCCAAGGGCGTCTACTACGGCACGCCCATCCAGGGTTACGGCGTTAACACCTGCAACACCCTCACGCTGTGGAGCGCCCGCGCCATCCAGTCGCTGGCCCTGGACGCATTCAACGCCGGCGACTACTACCGGGCCGTGGATGACCAGGTGGTGTCCGAAACCCTCACCAAGGTGCTCTACCCCAACGATCAGCCGGAAGTCGGCAAGCAACTGCGGCTGGCCCAGCAGTATTTCTTCGTGTCCTGCTCGCTGCAGGACATGCTGCACCTGCTCGAAGATTTCGCCGGCCTGCCGGTACGGGAGCTCTCGAACCGGGTGGCGATACAACTCAACGACACCCACCCCTCGATCGCCGTCGCCGAGCTGATGCGGCTGCTCGTCGACGAGCGCGACCTCGACTGGGACGAGGCGTGGCAGATCACCGTGGCTTCGCTGGGCTACACCAACCACACCCTGCTGCCCGAAGCTCTCGAAACCTGGCCGCTGTCAATGTTTCAGCGGTTCTTGCCGCGCCACCTCGAGATCATCTACGAGATCAACCGCCGCTTCCTCGACCAGGTGCGCGCCCGGTTTCCCGGTGACGAGGACCGGGTCCGGCGGATGTCGCTGATCGACGAGGACGGCGACCAGCGGATTCGGATGGCGCACCTGGCCACCGTCGGCAGCCATGCCGTCAACGGTGTCGCGGCATTGCACTCCGAGCTATTGAAAACGACTGTGCTCAAAGACTTCTACGAGATGTGGCCGGAGCGGTTCAGCAACAAGACAAATGGGGCCACACCGCGCCGGTTCGTCGCCCTGGCCAATCCCGGCTTGCGCAGGCTGCTCGATCAGCGGCTCGGCGAGGGGTGGTTGCGCGACTTGGACCGATTGCGTGAGCTGGCTGACCTGGCCGGTGATCCCGAATTGCAGCAACAGTGGCGCGCCGTCAAGCGGGAGAACAAGGCGCGGCTGTCGGACTATGTCCGAGCTCACACCGGTATCGCGCTGGATCCGGAGTGGCTTTTCGACATCCAGGTCAAGCGCATTCACGAATACAAGCGCCAACACCTCAACCTGCTGCACATCGTCACCGCCTACCACCGCCTCAAGCAGCGGCCGGACCTTGAAATAGCGCCGCGCGCATACATTTTCGGCGGCAAAGCGGCGCCCGGTTACACGATGGCAAAGCTCATCATCAAATTGGTCAACTCCGTTGCGGAAACGGTCAACGCGGATCCGGACGTCAACGACCGCATGAAGGTTGCGTTCATCCCGAACTTCAACGTGCAGAACGCGCAATTGATCTATCCGGCAGCAGATCTCTCGGAGCAGATCTCTACCGCCGGCAAGGAGGCGTCCGGCACCGGAAACATGAAATTCATGATGAACGGGGCGCTGACCATCGGCACCCTCGACGGGGCCAACGTCGAGATCCGCGAGCAGGTCGGCGCGGAGAACTTCTTCCTCTTCGGGCTGACCGTCCAAGAGGTGCAACGGGTGCTCGGTCAAGGCTATCGGCCCAGGGACTACATCGCCGAAAGCGACGAGCTCACAGCAGTTCTCGGCCTGATCGCCGACGGCCGGTTCTCGCGCGGCGACACCGCGGTGTTCGCCCCGCTGATCGCCGACCTTACCGACCACGATCCGTTCCTGGTCATCGCCGACTACGCCGACTATCTGCGCGCCCAGCAGGAGGTCGACGCCACCTGGCGGGACACCGGAAGCTGGACCCGCAAATCCATCCTCAACTCGGCGCACAGCGGAAAGTTCTCCTCGGACCGGGCGATCGCCGAGTACTGCGACGACATCTGGAACATCACGCCGGTGCCGATCGGATCCCCGAACGACTAGCCAGGTGGGGACTCGTGCAACAAAAAGATCAATAGGACTGCCACATGCGTCGCACACGCCACTAGAGTGCTGTGCGTGGGCACCGCCGTGTTAGCCAACGGGCGAGGTCGCTGGTTGGCAATCGCGGCCTCACTCGCCGTCTCTGCCGGCATGATCTACGCCCAAAGCAAAGGCACCGAGCGGCCGTGCTGCGTCCAGGCCCCGGCAGCAACCCCGACAAGTACCGCAGCCGCGCCGCCCAGCGCAGCGCCCACCGCCAGTCCGGCGGAGGTGGACATGTTGGCGGCGGCCGCACCCGTCGCCGGCCAAGACTTCCAAATGGCGTTACCTGCCGGCGCCGCGTCCGAGCAGGGGCTGCAGATCAAGACCATCTGGGCGGCCCGCGCCATCAGCGTGCTCTTTCCCCAGATCAGCGCCATCTACGGGTTTCGGCAGGATCCCCTGAAGTGGCATCCCAACGGGTTGGCGATCGACGTGATGATCCCCGACCACAGCTCCCCCGCCGGTATCGAGCTCGGCAACCAGATCGCCGGGTATGCCCTGGCCAACGCCAAACGCTGGGGCGTGCTCCATGTGATCTGGCGGCAGAAGCTCTACCCGGGCATCGGCGCCCCGAGCTGGACGGCGGACTACGGCTCCGAAACCCTCAACCACTACGACCACGTTCATATCGCCACCGACGGCGGCGGATACCCCACCGGGCAGGAAAGCTACTTCATCGGATCCATGCGGCCGCTGCCGCCACAGTGATCAGCTGATCGGTGCTAGACCGAAGTTACGCCGGCCCCGGACTTCTGCGAAGTCCGCCGAGCGGCGTCGGTCCGACACGTCGACACCGATTACGACGTGCTGCTGATATCGGGAGCACTACCACTTCGTGCCCGTCAGGAGTCGCGAACGTCGACTGGTGTCGACTGGTAATGAAGGTGTCCCAGGAGGCGTCGTGAGATTCACTCTCGCCGCCGGAACGTCGCGCTGCCGTCGATCTCAGCGAACGTCTGACCCAAACTAGCGAGCGCGAAAGAACTAAGCGTCTAGGCGGGTGAACTCATCGTGGCGATACAGCTCGACACATTGCGCTCGTCTGATCTTGCCGCTTGTCGTTATCGGAATCGAGCCGGGCGAGACCAGAACCAGATCCGCCACGCTCAGGCCGTGCGACTTCGAAATTGCCGACGTCACTTCACGTTTGACGACCTGCAACCTGTCAGCCAAATCCTCGTCCGTACCGGGACGCTTCTTGAGCTCGATGATTGCGACCAGCTTCTCAGCGCCACGGTCCGGAACCGATATTGCCGCGCATCGACCCGGAGTGACCTCCTGGATCGTCGCCTCGATGTCGTCTGGCGAGTGGTTGCGGCCGTACACGATCAAGAGGTCTTTGATACGGCCGATGATGAACAACTCTCCGTCGAAGAAGAAGCCGGAATCACCAGTTCTGAGCCAGGGACCTTCCGGGGTGTCGGCCGAAGGGTTGACAATGCGCGCCCGGAAGGTGCACTCGGACTCGACAGGCTTCTGCCAATAGCCGGCACCCACGTTGGGTCCGTGCAGCCAGATCTCACCGACCGCTCTCTCCGGGCACTCGACAGCGGTATCGGGGTCGACGACTCGCACCGTCATTTGCCGCGGGCTGCCATAGCTCACCAGCCCGGTACCGGTTCCGGATGCGCACAGCTCCGCCTCACCTGCGGGCAGTTTCGCGGAATCGAAATACGCGACTTTCGGCGGTTCGCCCGGTTCACGAGTCGCGATATAGACCGTTGCCTCGGCCATCCCATATGACGGCCGGACCGCGGCGGGATCAAGGTTGAATTTTGCGAACCGGTCGGTGAAGCGCTTCACGGTGACGGGCTGCACCCGCTCACTGCCGCTGAGGACATGCAGCACTTCCCCGAGATCAAAACCGGCCATATCATCGTCGGACGTCTTGCGCGCTACCAGGTCGAATGCGAAATTTGGCGCTGCCGTGAACACCCGGCCACTACTTGCCATCAATTGCATCCACCGAGCCGGTCTCTGCAAAAACCCCGCCGGACTCGTCAAGACCACGGGAATGCCCGCAAGAATGGGAATGATAATTCCGACAAAGAAACCCATATCGTGGTAAAACGGCAGCCAGGACACCACACCGCTGCCGGGCGGGGGAACCTTCCCGTACTTTCCGTAGTAGCCGTCCATGATCTGCCCGAAATTGATGAACAAATTCTTATTCGAGACCACAACCCCGGCCGGCGTGCGGGTGGACCCGGAGGTGTATTGCAAATACAGCGCATCCGGCACCTCTGCGCTACGAGATCCCGGCCGGACCGACGACGCCGGCCGAGAGTCAAGATCCAGTAGATCGATTTCGACAACGGCGGGCGCAGATTGTCCGGGTTGCGGCTTCGCGTAACCGGAGACATGGTCGCTCACCGCGGAAGTCGTCAGGATGACCGAGGGCGACGTATCAGCCAGCACGGAAGTGGTGCGCTCATCATGAACGCCGGAATAAGGAACCGAAAGCGGAACGGCGGTCAGCCCGGCCTCCAGCGCCCCGAGAAAGCCGGCAATGTAGTCAAGGCTCTGCGGCGCAAGTATCACTGCCCGATCGCCAAGCGATCCGCATTGCCTGAGGAGCTGACCTACGTTGAGCATGCGGCGATACAGCTGCGCCCACGTCAGCGTCTCCGGGACACCTTCCCAATCCTGCTCGTAATCAATGAATGTCATCGCTGTGTCGTTGGGCTGCAAGCTCGCACGCTCGCGCAGCACAGCGGGAATCGAAGACTCAACCACGGGCCTCACACTACCTCGGATGCGCCTGGCTGGTGCCAAATCCGCTCGTCACAGGGGTACCACGCGGATTATCCGCCCGCCGGGCCGACCACACGGATCCGGCCGGCTCGGGGCCGACGTGACAGTCAGGCCCTGACATCTGGCACCTCCGGGGCGCCCGCGTTGTGTGCGACTTGCTTGCAACACGCGGCGGTCCGCCTCGGCATGCCTCGGCATGCCGAGGTATTGGGCGCATATATACCGCATATATAGTCGTCAACCGGGTGGCGCTGGCGGCGAGCCGAGCAAAGCGCCCGCATATCGCTTTTTACGGACATCCGGCGACACCCTTAAGCCGTCGACCTGCTCTTTCAGCCTTATTCGACAGATTTTTTTGTACGTACGCACAGTTTTCCCACATTGGTGAAGCTGAGGGGCTACGCTGCTTTTCACCTGACTAGTTGGGTCGGATGCGATCAGGGGGATCACGGCGCGGCGCGCGATGCGCCGGCATCGACAGCCCGGATCGACATTCGGCGAAGTCTCCTTAAGACAGGGGGAAGAAGAGGTGACGGCGGTGAACGAACCAGGTGTGACCCCGGTGGCTGTGATCGGGATGGCATGTCGGCTTCCCGGCGGAATCGACTCCCCGACAACGCTGTGGGAGGCGTTGTTACGGGGAGACGACACGGTCACCGAGGTTCCCGCCGACCGCTGGGACGCCGACGAGTACTACGACCCCGAACCGGGCGTGCCCGGCCGGACCGTCTGCAAGTGGGGTTCCTTCCTGGACAACGTCGGCGACTTCGATCCCGAGTTCTTCGGGATCACCGAAAAAGAAGCAACGGCGGTCGATCCGCAGCACCGCTTGCTTCTGGAAACCGCCTGGGAGGCGATGGAACACGCCGGGCTGACACCGGAAAAGATGGCCGAGTCGCTAACCGGCGTCTTCGTCGGTCTCAATCACGGCGACTACCAGTTCGTGCACATTGACGCGGAGGCCTTCGACGGGCCTTACGGCAACACTGGAACCAATTCCTGCTTTGCGTCGGGGCGGATTTCCTATGCGCTGCGGTTGCACGGGCCCGCGGTCACAGTGGACACCGCATGCTCGTCCAGCATGTTCGCAACCCACCTGGCCTGCCGCAGCCTCATCGACGGCGAAAGCGATCTGGCCTTCGCGGCAGGCGTCTACGTGATGATGGAACCGCGCAGGTTCGCCTCGGCGTCCGCGCAGAATATGTTGTCGCCCACCGGACATTGCCACGCATTCGACGCCGCGGCGGACGGGTTCGTGTCCGGCGAGGGCTCGGTGGTGCTGTTGCTCAAGCGGTTACCGGACGCACTGCGCGACGGCGATCGGGTCCTGGCCGTCGTGCGCGGAACCGCCGCCAACCAGGACGGCCACACGGTAAGCATCGCGACGCCGTCGGGACACGCGCAGTCCATGGTGTACCGCGCGGCGCTGGCCGCGGCGGGCGTGGAGCCGCACAGCGTCGGCTTGGTCGAGGCGCACGGCACCGGCACCCCGGTGGGCGACCCCATCGAATACGAGAGTCTGGCCGAGGTATACGGCATCGACCGGCCCTGCGCGCTGACATCGGCAAAGCCCAATTTCGGACACACCCAAGCGGCCGCCGGGGCGCTCGGGCTGATGAAGGCCATTCTCGCCCTGCAGCACGGGGTGATCCCGCGGAACCTGCACTTCACCCGCCTGCCCGACGATATGGCCCGAATCGAAACCAAACTCTTTGTGCCGCAAGAAATCACGCCGTGGCCAACAAACGGTGAGCAGGTACGGCGGGCGGCGGTGTCGGCGTACGGGATATCCGGGACGAACGTGCACGCCATCCTCGAGCAGGCGCCCGAACTCACAGCGCCCGACGACGTGCCGGCCACCCCGGCTGCAGGCGAGCTGATCTTCCCGTTGTCCGCGACGTCAGCCGACGCACTGCGGCAGACCGCGGGGCGGCTCGCGGACTGGGTCGATGCGCAGGCCCCGGAATGGTCGGCGTCGGATCTGGCCTACACCCTGGCCCGTCGGCGCAGTCATCGACCCGTCCGGACGTCGGTGCTGGCCAGCAGCGCGGCGGAACTCTCCGCGGCCTTGCGCGAGATTGCCGACGACGAGACCCCCTACCAAGCCGCTGTCGGACAGGACGACCGAGGCCCGGTATGGGTGTTCTCCGGCCAAGGCTCGCAGTGGGCGGCGATGGGCGCCGACCTGCTCGCCAACGAACCGGTATTCGCCGCGACCATCGCGGAGCTGGAGCCGTTGATCGCGCGGGAGTCCGGATTCTCGGTGACCGAAGCGATGACCGCACCGGAGACCGTGACCGGGATCGACCGCGTGCAGCCAACGCTGTTCGCCATGCAGGTGGCGCTGGCCGCCACCATGAAGTCCTACGGGGTCCGCCCCGGCGCGGTCATCGGGCACTCCCTCGGAGAATCGGCGGCGGCCGTCGCGGCGGGCGCGCTGTCACTGCAAGACGGGGCGAAGGTCATCTGCCGCCGCTCCCGGCTGATGACGCGCATCTCCGGTTCCGGAGCCATGGCATCGGTGGAACTGCCTGCCCAGCAAGTGCTTTCGGAACTGATGGCCCGCGGCGTCAACGACGTCGTGGTCGCGGTCGTGGCTTCGCCGCAGTCGACGGTGATCGGCGGCGCCACCGAGGCCGTTCGCGAACTCGTCGCGGCGTGGGAGCAGCGCGAGGTGATGGCCCGTGAGGTGGCCGTCGACGTCGCATCGCACTCCCCGCAGGTGGATCCGATCCTCGACAACCTGTACGAGATACTGGCCGACCTTGAGCCGCTGACACCGGAGGTCCCCTACTATTCCGCGACGCTGTTCGACCCGCGCGAGGAGCCGTACTGCGATGCCAACTACTGGGTGGACAACCTGCGTCACACGGTGCGCTTCGGCGCGGCGGTGCAGGCGGCGCTCGAGGACGGCTACCGGGTCTTCACCGAACTGGCGCCGCATCCCCTGCTGACCCGCGCCGTCGAAAAGACGGCTGAGAGCCTCGACATACCGGTTGCGGCATTGGCCGGCATGCGGCGCGAGCAGCCGCTGCCGCACGGGCTGCGCCCCCTGCTGGCGGATCTGCACAGCGCGGGCGCCGCGGTGGACTTCTCCGTTTTCTATCCGGCCGGGCGGCTGGTGGAAGCGCCGCTGCCGATGTGGACGCACCGATCGTTGCTGTTGAACCGCGCGGGTCACGACTACCAGGGCCAAGGCGGCTCGTCGGTGGTCGTGCACCCGCTGCTGGGTGCGCATGTGCGGCTGCCGGAGGAACCGGAGCGGCATGTGTGGCAGACCGACGTCGGCACCGAGGAGCTGCCTTGGTTGGCTGATCACCAAATCCACAGTGCCCCAGCACTTCCGGGAGCTGCGTATTGTGAGATGGCGCTGGCGGCTGCCCGCACCATCCTCGGCGAGGCGTCCGAAGTCCGCGATATGCGCTTCGAGCAGATGCTGCTGCTGGACGAGGAAACCCCATTGTCGGTGGTCGGATCGGTGAAATCGCCCGGTGTCGTCGACTTCGTGGTGGAGACCTTCCAGGAGGGCGGGTCCATTCGGCGCGGCGCGGCGGTGCTGCACGTCGCCGAAGACGAGGACCAGCCGCCCGCCTACGACATCCCCGGCTTGTTGGCCGGCCACCTGCGCACCGAGGAGGGGTCCGAACTACGGGAACGGTTCGACGAGCACGGCGTGCAATATGGTCCGGCCTTCACCGGACTGGGCGCGGCGCACATCGCGGACGGGGCCGTCAGCACGGTGCTGGCCGAGGTCTCGCTGCCCGGCGCGATGCGATCCCAGCAGCGGGCTTATGCGATCCACCCCGCCCTGTTGGATGCCTGTTTCCAGGCCGTCGGCGCTCACCCCGACGTCCAGGTCGCGGGCAACGGCGGTCTGATGCTGCCACTGGGTGTAGGCCGGATCCGTGCCTACGCCTCCACTCGCAATGCCCACTACTGCTATGCGCGGGTGACAAACGTCGACGCGGCCGGGGTCGACGCGGACCTCGATGTGCTCGACGAGCACGGGACCGTGCTGGTGGCCGTGCGTGGGTTACGGCTCGGCACGGGGGTTTCCGAGCAAGGCAACCGGGATCGCGTACTCGGCGAGCGGCTGCTGACCATCGAATGGCAACAACGTGAGCTGCCCGAACTGGACCTCGCCGACGCCGGAACGTGGCTGCTGATCAGCACCACCGACGTTGCGGACCTATTGGCGACCGAGTTGACCGACACGTTGAAGTCGCACGGCGCACAGTGCGCAACGGTGAGCTGGCCGGAACACGCCGACCATGTCGGCAGCGCCGAACGGCTGCGAAACCAGCTCAATGCCGGCGGTTTTCACCATGTGGTCATCCTGACCGTGCCGGACAACGGCGGCCGCGACGAGAAGAGCGCAGTCCGCGGTGTCGAGCGCGTCCGGCACCTGGTGCGCATCATCCGCGAGCTACCGGAAATCATGGGCGAGGCGCCCCGATTGTATGTGGTGACCCGTAACGCGCAGACCGTGCTCGCCGCCGACAGCCCCAACCTCGAGCAGGCCGGGCTGCGAGGTCTGCTGCGGGTAATCGGTGCCGAGCATCCACACCTGCACACCACCCACATCGATGTCGACGAGCACACTCAGGCCGAGCACATCGCGCGCCACCTGCTGTCCGGCTCGGAAGAAGACGAGACCGCCTGGCGAAACGACGAATGGCACACCGCGCGCCTGTCGCCCGTGCCGTTGCGTCCCGAAGAGCGCAAGACGACTGTGGTGAATCACGAATGCGATGGCATGCGCTTGCAGATCCGTACCCCGGGTGATCTGCAGACCATGGAATTCGTCGCCTTCGACCGGATTACGCCGGGGCCCGGCGAGATTGAAGTCGCCGTCACCGCGTCCAGCATCAACTTCGCCGATGTCCTGGTCACGTTCGGTCGATACAACTCCCCAGACGGCCGGATGCCGGAGCTGGGCACCGATTTCGCGGGCGTGGTCACTGCCGTCGGGCCCGACGTCACGACGCACCAGGTCGGTGATCACGTCGGCGGCATGTCACCCCACGGCTGCTGGGCGACGTTTGTCACCTGCGACGCGAACCTGGCGACACCGATCCCGCAGGGCCTGACCGACGCCCAGGCCGCGGCCGTGACCACCGCGCACGCCACCGCCTGGTACGGGCTGCACGACCTGGCCCGGATCAAAGCCGGTGACAAGGTGCTCATCCACTCCGGAACCGGCGGGGTCGGCCAGGCCGCGATTGCGATCGCCCGCGCGGCGGGAGCCGAGATCTACGCGACCGCGGGCAGTCCGAAACGCCGGCAATTGTTGCGCGACATGGGGATTGACCACGTCTATGACTCGCGCAGCATCGACTTCGCCGAGCAGATCCGCCGCGACACCGACGGCTACGGCGTCGACATCGTGCTCAACTCGCTGACCGGCGCGGCCCAGCGCGCCGGGTTGGAATTGCTTTCGTGGGGTGGGCGTTTCGTCGAGATCGGCAAGCGTGACATCTACGGCGACACCAAGATGGGCCTCTTCCCGTTCCGGCGCAACCTGTCGTTCTACGGTGTCGATCTGGGGATGATGTCGCTCACTCATCCGCAGTACATCCGCGAGCTGTTGAGCACGGTGTACCGGCTGACCGCCGACGGCACGCTGCCGATGCCCGACAGCACGCACTACCCGTTGGCCGATGCTGCCACCGCGATCCGGGTTATGGGTGCCGCCGACCACACCGGCAAGCTCATCCTCGATATCCCGCGTGCCGGGAGCAGCAGTGTGGTGTTGCCGCCGCAGCAGGTGCCCGTCTTCCGCGGCGACGGCTCCTACATCATCACCGGTGGCCTGGGTGGCCTGGGGCTCTTCCTGGCCGAGAAGATGGCCACCGCCGGCGCCGGGCGAATCGTACTCAGCTCCCGGTCCGCTCCCAGCCAAAAGGCGTTGGAGACAATCGAACTCATCCGCTCGATCGGATCCGATGTCGTGGTGGAGTGCGCCGATATCGCCCAGGCCGGCGCCGCGGAGCGGCTGGTGGCCAACGCCACGGCCACCGGACTGCCGTTGCGCGGTGTGCTCCACGCGGCTGCCGTGGTCGAGGACGCCACCCTGACCAACATCAGCGACGAGTTGCTCGACCGGGACTGGGCGCCCAAGGTGTACGGCGCCTGGCATCTGCACCAGGCCACCGTCGGTCAGCCGCTGGACTGGTTCTGCTCGTTCTCGTCGGCGGCGGCCATGCTGGGCTCGCCGGGCCAGGGCGCCTATGCCGCGGCCAACAGCTGGTTGGATGCCTTCACCCATTGGCGACAGTTGCAAGGTCTGCCGGCCACCTCGATCGCCTGGGGTGCCTGGGCCGAGATCGGACGCGCCATCGCGCTGGCGGAGAGCACCGATGCCGCGATCGCTCCGGAGGAAGGCGCCTACGCGTTCGAGGCGATGCTCCGCCACGACCGCGCCTACACCGGCTACTCCCCGACCGTCGGAGTGCCGTGGCTGGCCGCTTTCGCGGAGCGGAGCAAGTTCGCCGAGGCGTTCAAGGCATCGGAGCAAGGACGTTCGGGTTCAAGCAAATTCCGCAACGAGCTGGCTTCGGTGCCGGTGGACGAATGGCCGGGCCTGCTGCGGCGTCTGGTCTCCGAGCAGGTCAGCCTGATCCTGCGGCGCACCATCGATCCGGACCGTCAACTCTCCGAGTACGGACTGGACTCGCTGGGCAACCTGGAGCTGCGCACCCGTGTCCAGTCCGAAACGGGGATACGGATCAGCTCCACCGACATCACCACGGTGCGGGGTTTGGCCGACCACCTGTTTACTCAGTTGGCCCCGGAAGAAGCCACCACGTCCTCCTGATGGCCGCTGGGAACGGTTGCCGCTCAGGGCGGCTCGCGGTACGAGGCGGATAAGCCATGCGTATCCTGCCGGAACCGGCAAGCGTCAGGCACTATTACGGCCACAAGCGGCCGGAGATGTTGCGGTTCATCCCGGACAACGCGCGACGCGTGCTCGAACTTGGCTGCGGGGCAGGCATGTTCAGTGCCGCGGTCAAGAAAAGCCGGGGTGCGGAAGTCTGGGGCATCGAGTACAACGAGGAAGCGGCCCGACGCGCCGGCGACATCCTCGATCATGTTCTGGCCGGAGACGCGAACGAGCGGATCACCGAGCTGCCTGATGGCTACTTCGACGCGATCGTTTGTAACGACGTGTTGGAGCATCTGGTCAATCCGCTCGAGACGCTGACGCAGCTTCGTAGCAAGCTCAAACCCGAAGGCGTCGTTGTCGCCTCGATCCCCAACATCCGCTACCTGCCCGCGCTGGGCAAGGTGGTGTTTCGAAGAGACTTCCCGCAGGAAGACTTCGGCATCTTCGACCGCACCCACTTGCGCTTCTTCACACGCAGCAGCATCGTGCGGATGTTCGAGGACGCGGGCTATTCCATGCAGCGGATCAAGGGCATCAACCCGTTCTTGGGGCCTTTTGGGGCGTTGTTCATCGTGTTGAGCGGCGGGCACTTCGCCGACGGGGTCTTTCTGCAGTACGCCTGTGTGGCGTCGCCGGCTGCGTGATGGCCAGCTTGCGCGAGCGCGTAGGTCACAGCGGCCTCGATAGCGCCGGCAGCAGCATTGACAACGCCAGCTGGTACCTCGGCGGCGCCGCATTGCCCCATCAATAGTGCCCGCGTCGGGCATGTCGTTGGCCCGTGAGGGATAGGGCCGGGCCCACTGCGGATGGTGGAGTTGAGGGTAACCGTCCTGGGTTTATCATCCCCGTCACCGATGCCGTGGTGGTACGCGCTCTAAGTTCGCCCGATATTTGAGGTCCCATCCTGAGACTCGGCGGGACCGCGCCGAAACGAAAAGTGCCGGTGGCCAAAGTAGCTCAGCACCGTAAGGGTCGCAATAATTAATGCCTGAGCTGGGATGCGGTTCATGCCCAGCTTGACCAGGAGGGGCAAGGCGAGAAGATTGATGGCCCCTGCGGTCAGATAGACACTCCAGAACCGCATTAGGTCGCGCAGCACATGGCCGCGAACGCGGAATACGAACCGCCTATGCATTACGAAGGCAGACAGCAGGGCCAGCACGTGCGTGAGGACGACCGTCACCATCGACCCCAAGACTTTGCCATATCGGTGGTCGATGAACTGGCCCACAATCACTGAGCAGGCGATGAAAATTGCGAAGCCAATCACCGTGTTGATGCCCCCGACCACAAGAAATGCCACGCGCTGGTCCCGGAAGAGTCGAATTAGCGGCCCCGGCGGCGCGGATTCGGGTGGCAGATCGAACTCAGTCATTGGAGGCTTTCGAATGTGGCGATCTGCTCGCGGGTCAGCTCCAGCGCGTCAGCACCCGAATACACGCGCCGCTCCCAGTCGATCGTCCATGCGACCGCGTCGCGAAATCCCAACCGATTCCGCCAGCCCAGTTCTGCTTGCGCCTTGGCGGCGTCGAGTGCAAGCAGGTTTGCTTCGTGTGGATGGTTCCCCCTATCCAGTTCCCAATGCGCGCCGCAGCCCCACAGTTCGGCCGCCAACGTCGCAACCTGGCCTACCTCGATATAGCTGTCATGGCCCGGACCAAAGTTCCATTGCCCCAGACCAGAGCCGGCCAGCAGCGCGTCGCCGAGGGTCAGGTACCCATTGAGGCAATCAAGTACGTGTTGCCACGGCCGCACCGCGCGCGGGAACCTCAGCTGGGGAGCCTTACCATTCGCATAGGCGTTCACCAGGTCCGGAAGCAGCCGATCACGACTGATGTCGCCGCCACCGATGACATTGCCGGCACGGGCAATGGCCGTGGGGCAACCGCCGAAACTGCGAATCCAGGACTGTGCCAGCAGATCGGCCATCGCTTTGGATGCGGCATACGGGTCGTCTCCCCCTAGGGGATCGGTTTCGACATAGCCGGCTTCTTGGTTGACGTTGCGGTAGACCTTGTCAGTCGTGATCACGACGTGCGCACGCACCGATTGGGTGGCCCCGACGGCCTCCAGAACGTTGAGCGTGCCAAAGACGTTGGTCTCGTAGGTGTAGCGCGGGTTGCGATACGACTCACGCACTAACGACTGGGCGGCCATGTGCAGCACAACGTCGGGGGCAACCGCTTGAATCGCTGCCGTGGTAGCCGTGGCGTCGCGGATGTCTACCCGCAGATCGGAGACAAGGTGGTCGGCGAGCCCCGCCCGCTGGAACAAGCTGCCCTGCTGCGGGTCGAGCGCCAGACCGGAAACCTGATGGCCTCGGCTGAGCAGAAGCAACGCCAGCCAAGCTCCCTTGAACCCGGTATGGCCAGTGACCAAGTAGTGCACGGCTATCGCGCGGCTTCGGCCATGTACTCGCCGATCGAGTCTGCCACGAAGTCGAGCATCGGAATGGTCAGCCCCGGGTAGGTGCCCACCCAAAATGTACGGTTCATCACGATATCGGTGTTGGTCAGGTCTCCCACGATCCGGAAGTCAACGTTGCGGTAGGCCGGCTGCTTGATGAGATTGCCGGCGAACAGCTGACGAAAGCCGATTTTGCGCTGGTCGAGGAACCGCATGAACTTGCTGCGTTCCACGGGGTGCGCGGGGTCGAGTGTGATCGGGAAACCGAACCACGACGGCTCCGATTTTGGTGTGGCGACTGGCAGGATTAGCCCATCGACTCGGGACAACCGCGCGGTCAGGTGGTCGAAGTTGTCCTTACGCGCCTGAACGAATCCGTCGAGCTTAGCCAACTGTGAAAGTCCAAGTGCGGCCTGCATGTCGGTGGCTTTCAAGTTGTATCCGATGTGGCTGTAGATGTACTTGTGGTCATAGCCCTTGGGCAGGCCGCCGAGTTGCCACTCAAAACGCTTTTGGCACGTGTTGTCGTTCCCCGGAGCGCAATAGCAGTCCCGCCCCCAGTCGCGGAAGGACTCGACCTGTTTACGGATTAGTGCCGACTTGACGAACACCGCACCGCCCTCGCCGGTCGTAATGTGGTGCGCGGGATAGAAACTCACGGTTGCGGTGTCGCCAAAACTCCCAGTGCGTTTGCCGTCATAGGTAGAGCCCAAGGCGTCGCACGAGTCCTCGACCAACCACAGTCCATGCTCGTCGCACAATTCCTGCACCGTGTCCAAGTCGAACGGATTGCCCAGGGTGTGCGCCATCATGATCGCCCGCGTCTTGGGCCCGACAGCTTCCCGCAGCCTCTCCGGGATAGCGTCGTACGTGCCCAGCTCGATGTCGACGACGACGGGCCGCAGTCCGTTCTGGATGATCGGATTGACGGTGGTGGGAAACCCGCATGCCACAGTCAGCACCTCGTCACCGGGCTCCAGCGGACGTTTTCCAAGTCTCTTTTTAGACCTGCCCAGCCTTGGACTAGTCAGGGCACTGAGGCCGCACAGGTTGGCGCTCGAGCCACTGTTGACGAAGACCGCACCGCGGGCACCCACATAACGGGACAGGGCGCGCTCGAACAACGGATGGAACCGGCCCGCAGTCAACCAACCGTCGAGGGACGCGTCGACCAGTGCGGCGAAGTCTTCCGGGTCAAGGACCTTGCCCGAGACGGGAACCGGCGTTGTGCCCGGGACAAACTCGGATGTCGCCAGCTTCCGCTTGGCATAGCCTCGAACCGCCGCAAGTATGTCCTCACGATCCGCCTCGAGCCCGTCTTCCTCGGAACCATCTGCATCGAACGTTGAAATCAGATCTCCTACTGACGTGTGAATCCAGATATTGCGGCCGAAAACCCCACGGGCGTGCCACTGCATTGATAGTGTGTCACCTACGCGACGCCGCGTCAGCAAAACCGCGCGGGGGGACGATAGATTGAGATTGGAAGACTCGTCGTGAAAGCCGTTCTGCTGGCGGGTGGTCTTGGCACGCGCATGCGTGAGGAGACCGAATTCCGCCCCAAGCCGATGGTCGAGGTGGGTGGTCGGCCGGTGCTGTGGCACATCATGAAAATTCTTGGTCACTACGGCATTTCCGAGTTTGTGGTGTGCACGGGCTACAAGAGCGAGCACATCAAGAACTACTTCACGAACTACGGGATCTCCAATCTGGACTTCACGGTGACCCTGGGTGACCAGTCGAACATTCGCTACCATGGCTCCCACGACGAATGCAATTGGCAGGTCACCGTCGCAGACACCGGTTTGAGCACGATGACCGGGGGCCGCATCAAACGCATTCAGAAGTACATAGGCTGCGAGACCTTCCTATGCACCTACGGCGACGGCATCGCCGACGTCGACATCCATGCCCTGCTGAAGTTCCACCGCTCGCATGGCAAACTCGCAACGATTACGGCCACCCAGCCGACTAGCCGATTTGGGGTCCTCGACCTAGAGGAGGACGGCGCAGTCGCCACATTCCGAGAGAAGCCACAGACTGACGACTGGGTCAACATCGGCTACTTCCTGTTCGAGCCCGCAGTGTTCGACTACATCGACGGCGACGACTCGGTCCTCGAGGACAAGCCGCTGTTTCGGCTCGCCCAAGAACACCAGATCGCCGCCTACCCGCACCACGGTTTCTGGCAACCAATGGATACCTACCGGGAAGCGCAACTGCTTAACAACCTTTGGAGCAACGGCAACCCACCATGGAAGGTGTGGCGGTGAAGAAAAAGATCGCATGCATCGTTCCTGCCTACAACGAAAGCGAATGTGTCTACGAGCTAGCAAGGCGGCTGGCCCTGATGTTCGATAGCGAGGCCGCTTATGACTTTGAGGCAATAATCGTAGAAAACGGGTCGACCGACGACACGATGGACAAACTGCTCACAATCAGCGCAGCGGACCCGCGGTTCAAGATCGTCCAATTAGCCCGCAACTTCGGGATGGACGGCGGGCTAACGGCCGGTCTCAATGTGGTTGACGCTGACGCCGTCGTTCTCATGACTGCTGACCTGCAGGATCCGCCCGAGTTCATCCCGGAGATGATCCGCAAATGGGAGGAGGGCTACGAGAACGTTTACGGACTGGTCACTGAACGACGAGGCACCGGCCCGATCCGCGCGATGAACTCCCGGCTGTTCTACTGGCTGGCGGGGAAAGTCACCGACGAGCGTATCACCAAGAACGCCAGCGACTTTCGCTTGGTTGACCGAAAAGTTTACGAAGTGGTTCGCTCGATGGACGAGCGCAACAGGTTCGTTCGGGGCCTGTTCTCCTGGGTAGGTTTCAAGTCGGTCGGGCTACCCATGGTGCGCCCGCCACGCTTCGCGGGCGAGTCCAAGGCATACAGCTTCGGCGTCATTAACCTGGCTTTCAAGGGCATCTTTGCGCACTCCTACATGCCGCTACGACTTATCACCATGACCGGTTTTCTCTTGAGCTTCATCGCGGCCGTCGCCGTCTTCGTGTTCGCAGTGCGCATCGTCTTCTACGGCGAACTTCCCTTCCATGGGTACGGTTCGCTCATCTGTGTCATGCTGATCGGCTTCGGGGTAGTCACGCTATTTCTCGGGGTCGTCGGCGAATACCTCGGGCTCATCTACGAGGAAGTCAAACAGCGGCCGAACTTCGTCATTACCAGAAAAGTCGGTATGGGACCGCTCCGATCCGGCTTAGAAGATGCGGAGGAGGGATGGAATGCCGTCCAAGCGCAGGCCCGCGAAATGACGAAATTCTCGGACAGGATGACGCCCGTCCCCCACCAACCGAGAGGTCGTTTGTAGTGCTGCAGGAAGCGAAAGCCCCGAAGGATGTTGCTCCATCACGCATTCCGGACTGGCTCTTCATCTTCGAAATGGCCAACAACCACATGGGCGACGTGGAACATGGCTTGCGCCTGATCAGTGAATTCGCTTCGCTCACAGGAGATTTCGACTTCAAGTTCGCCTTCAAGATGCAGTATCGCGCGCTCGACACGTTCATCCATCCCGACTACCACGGGCGCGACGACATCAAATACATCAAGCGGTTTGAGGAAACTCGCTTGCGCCCCGAGGAGTCGCGCAAGCTGGTGGATGCGATCCGCGACAACGGTTTCATTCCGGTCTGTACGCCCTTTGACGATGAATCGGTCGACAGAGTGGTGGCAGATGGCTTTGACATCCTCAAAATCGCGAGCTGCTCGCTCACCGACTGGCCGCTACTGGAGAAGGCGGTGGGCAGCACCCTGCCGATGATTGTCTCGACTGCAGGAGCAACTCTCGAAGAGATCGACAACGTCGTTGCGTTCCTCAAACACCGCGACAAAGATTTCGTGCTGATGCATTGCGTGGCTGAATATCCGACCAGCAACGACAAACTCCAGCTCAACCAGATCGACTTCCTGCGTCAACGCTATGAGGAGATCCGTATCGGGTACTCGACCCACGAATTCCCTACCGAGACGCTGCCAGTAGCGGTCGCTATTGGCAAGGGCTGCACCGTGTTCGAAAAACATGTCGGACTAGTCACCGACAAATACGGCATCAATGGCTATTCCGCCAGTCCCGAGCAGGCTCGGGCGTGGCTTGAGGCGGCACGCACAGCACGTACCATAAACGGCAAATCCGGTGAACGCACCACAGCGACACCCGACGAGCGGGCGAGTCTCTTGTCGCTGCGCCGAGGCGTCTTCGCCAATCGCGACATCGAGGCCGGCGAGAAGATCGGCAGTGGCGAGGTCTTCATGGCGATCCCCACCCAGGAAGACCATGTCACCGCCAACGACTGGTCAAAATACACTCATTTCTACGCCACGACTGAAATCAAGAAGAACGAACCGATTCTGACTTCGAACAGCCGGCGCGAGGAAGTGCGCGAGAAGGTGTTCTCCATCGTGCAAAGTGTGAAGTCGCTGCTGGAACGCGCCAACGTGGTGATTCCCGGCCGGGCTGATCTCGAAATCTCACACCATTACGGCATCGATAAGTTTGACGAATTTGGGATCACCATGATCACCGTGGTGAACCGCGAATATTGCAAGAAGCTTATTGTCGTACTGCCCGGACAAAAACATCCCGAGCAGTATCACAATCGCAAAGAAGAGACTTTTCACGTTCTCTACGGCGACCTCGACGTCGTGCTCGACGGAGAGGCGCGCCAATGCGGACCCGGCGACGTCATCACAATCGAACGCACGGTACGCCATGCTTTCAATAGCAAGAACGGCGCGATCTTCGAGGAGATCTCCTCGACCCATTACAAAGATGATTCGTTCTATATCGATCCGAAGATCGGCGAGAACATGGAGCGTAAGACTTTTCTCACGCATTGGATGTGATGAGAACAGCGACTGTCGCGCCCGATAAGACGAACCCCGGCATGTCCCAGACCATGCGACTCGCGGATTATCTGTTTGCGCGCTTGCGAGACGAGGGCGTCGACGCAGTTTTTCTCGTCCCAGGCGGCGGGGCGATGTATCTCGTCGACGCCCTCGGACAGAACCGAGAACTCCGTTATGTGCCCACCCATCACGAACAGGCGGCGGCGATTGCCGCTGAAGCCTACTCGCGCATCAATGGCCACCTCGGCTGCGCGCTCGTCACAACCGGCCCCGGCGCGACCAACGCAATCACCGGGGTCGCGGGCGCGTGGATCGAATCGGTACCGCTTCTTGTCATTTCTGGCCAAGTCAAGCGTGCTGACCTTATGGGCAACAGCGGCGTGCGACAAAAAGGTCCGCAGGAAGTCGACATCGTCTCGATGGTGAAGCCAATCACAAAATATGCGGTGACGGTGCCGGATCCATCGGAGATTCGCTACCACTTCGAGAAGGCGGTGCATCTGGCCACTACTGGTCGGCGCGGGCCGGTCTGGCTGGACATTCCCCTCGACGTTCAAGCCGCGCAGATCAACCCTTCCGCGCTCAAGGGCTATGTTCCTTCGACAACCGGCTCCAAGAACCTCACCGCCGACGCGACCGCGGTCCTCGACCTCGTCAACGCGGCCGAACGGCCGATCATTCTCGCGGGGCACGGCATTCGCCTCGCCGAGGCGGCGGAGGATTTCGGCACCCTGTATGAGACGCTTGGGATTCCAGTCGTCACTACGTGGAACGCGACCGACCTCATTCCCTCGAACCACCGCCTTTCGGTGGGAAAGCCCGGCACAGTCGCGCTGCGCCCACCAAATTTCGCCATCCAGAACAGCGACCTCGTTTTGTCCATCGGCGCTCGGCTCGACAATGTCGTGACTGCCTACAACCCGGCGAAGTTCGGCCGTCATGCGCCCAAGGTCATCGTTGACGTCGATCCCGCCGAACTAGGCAAATTCCCCGACGACATGAATATCGCGCGCACAGTCTGTGCCGACGCGCGGGACTTCATCCGCGCGATGCTGGAACAGAAGCCACGGATGATTGCCAAGGATCGCTCATCCTGGCTCGACCATTGCAACGATTGGAAGGCGCGGTATCCGATTAACGACGGTGCGCCGTTCCCGAAGTCGGGCGTCATCAGCCATTACCACCTCACCAAGGTGCTCGCCGACGAGATCCCTGAAAACACACTTATCGTCACGGGCAGCTCGGGGCTAGCGATCGAGATCTTCCACACCGGCTTCGCGAACAAGCCGGGGCAGCGGATCTTTCTCACTTCTGGCCTCGGCGCAATGGGCTACGGCTTGCCGGCGATGGTCGGGGCGGGTTTAGCCTCAGACGCTAAATCCTTTGTGGGCATCGAGGGCGACGGCAGCCTCATGATGAATGTCCAAGAGCTGCAGACCATCCGCATGCTCGACCTACCGCTCAAGCTCTTCCTTTTTAACAATGGCGGCTATGCCTCGATCCGCAACACGCAGCGCAACTATTTCGAGGGTCACTATGTCGGGACCGGACCAGAAGGACGCCTTGGCCTGCCCGATTTCGTGGCGCTTGCAAAGGCTAACGGCATCGAGTCGATGCGCATCCAGGACGTAGGTGAACTCGCTCTGGTTGTGCGCGAAGCACTTTCGCAGCGTGGACCACTTATCGTGGACGTGCAGGTCCAGCACGACGAGGCACTTTGGCCAAAATCTGCCGCGCTGCCCCAGCCTGACGGATCGATTCGCTCGATGCCGCTAGAGGACATGTCGCCGCTACTGCCGCGGGCAGAGTTCGGCGCCAACATGCTAGTGCCGCTGGATCCAGCGTCGAAAAACTTGCCCGAACGACTCATCGAACAGTCCAAAAATGGTGCCAAACCCTAGCCCGAACTCGACCGGTGCGATCCTGTTCGATCTCGATGGCACGCTCGTCGACAGCGCCCCAACGATGACGCGGGGCCTCAATGAGATGGCGCGTCGCCGCGGTGCCCCACCTGTCGAGATAGCATCGGTGCGCCGATGGGTAAGCCTTGGCGGCGAGGCGATGCTGCGCGGAGCGTTCGGCATGCAGACCGACCCAATCGGTGATCTCGACCAATTCCGCGACATCCTGCGCCGCCAGCGCGCCGACCCTACCGACCTCTACCCTGGCGTGCATGCCATGCTCACGGCTCTAAGAAAACGCGGCTACCGTACCGCGATCTGCACAAATAAGCGCGAAGAAATCGCAGTAGCCTATGTGGCCGGGCTCGGTATCGCCGCTTACTTCGATGTCATCGTCGGCGGGGCCCCTGGCCGCGAGCTCAAGCCAGATCCGTTGCTTGCCCATATGGCACTGAAGCAGCTGGGAGCACAAGCAGACGAAGCAATCTTGGTCGGGGACAGCGAGATCGACGCCGACACCGCGATAGCCGCCGGGCTCCGTTTTGTCCTCGTAACGTTCGGATATCCCCATGGCAACATCGACGCGATTCCAGCAGATGCGCGACTCAACAGCTTCGATGCGCTGCCCTTCCTGGTGAGCTCGATGTCCGCCCACAGATGTACGCGACAGGCAGAGGGAACTCGCGGATGACTTCGCGATGCTGGTTCGGCAGGTGCGCCTTTCGCGACACCTCAAAGCTTTTAGATCTCAAAACCCGGTCAGGCGCTCACCTATCGCGTACCAGTGTTGATATGCGGTCGCACCGAGATGGTGTTCCGGCGGGTGAGTCCGGCTGGCTACCAACGGATTTCGGAGACGAATCCATCATCAGTTTGCCATACTCCGAGTCGAACGGGGGTTCATAGCGGCATGTCTCAGCTGTGCCCAATTTGCGGGAGCCCAGGGACCATCCGGGCGTACGGCCGAATAGCGCCATTTATTCTTCAGCTGCGAGGTGACACGAGGGACGTTCCGCGCGATACCACGCTATGCGGTTGCGACAAATGCGATTTGGTCTACTTCTCCCATCGCTTTGATGACAAGACTCTCGCCGCCATATATTCGGACTACCACAACGACCGATACCTATCGGTCCGACGACACTGGGAACCTTGGTACTCGCGGGATGTTCATAACGCGATGGAACCCGGATCGGAGGCGGTCGCCGAGCGCATCCGGTTTGTGACCAGCATCGTCGAGCCGCATGTCCAAATAGACACCTTGCGAAACATCGTCGACTACGGGGGCGACGAAGGTCAGTTCTTCCCACCGGGTTACTTGGGCCCGAAGTACGTGATCGACGTTTCGGGAAAGAACATGGTCGAGGGCGTCCAGGCTGCCTCATCACTTGCTGAGCTTCCCGAGCGACCGCACCTGGTGACCGCATGTGGCGTTCTCGAACACCTCATCGACCCCGTGGCGACGGTGAAAGAGATCCGAGCCGCGCTCGCTGATGATGGATTGTTTTACGCTGAGGTGCCGCTGGACCGGCCCAAAGTTCGCCAATGGCACTCTCAGGCACGTTATCGCCGTTTCCTTGACTGGGTTTCTGCTACCCGTGGCAGCTGGATTGTCTCGGATTTCGTCTCCGGCGTCGCGCGCAATTTTGGGCGCACGGTGCCGAGGCTGGGGGCTGTCAAGCAGAGCGAGCACATCAACTACTTCTCCACCCAATCTCTGGAGCAGCTGCTCATTGGCGGTGGGTTTCGTGTACTCAGAGCCCAGGCCGACCCGAAGATGAGCTACGGCGGTATGCGTCTGGGCCGACTGGGGGCTCTTGCGGTTCCGGTATGAGTGGTGACAGTTCCAAAAGGACACGGCAATTCGATGACTGGGAGAATCCGCTTTGAGCATCAAGGACACCGTCAGAAACATTATCAACCGGAATGCGCTGACACGAAAATGGTTTGTAGCATTTTGTGCGCGTTTCACCATCCGCCTGTTTACCCTGCAACGGTTTCTCAGCATCACAGATCTGAAGGGAAAATTGCAGATGGCTGCGTGGCGGCGGGTGCTCGCGTCGCTTGAAGGAACTCCGCTCGAAAGGATCGAGATTGCAGCGGGGAAGGCCACTTTTGTCTACCAAGACGACTGTGCTTTCGAGGTGTCTAACTCCGACACATCGCATAGCCATGCATTGTGGCTCAGTGCAGAATACGAAAAGACGGAAACCGCTTTACTCCGCCGGATCGTTAAGCCGGGTTGGACGACGATCGACGCCGGCGCCAACTACGGTTGGCACGCCGTCCATCTTTCGCGGCTCGTAGGACCGGACGGAAAAGTCTTCGCCTTTGAACCGGTGCCCGACACCTTCCAGGAATTGAACGCCAATGTGGCGCTCAATTCATGCCAGAATCTTGAAATGTTTCGCGTGGCCGTCGGAAACAGCGCAGATCCAATCAACATATATGTCCCACAAATCGCGTTGGGCGCCGGGGCCGCATCACAATTCCTGGATTCCGGCCAGAAAATTCAAGTTCCGATGACCACCTTGGACGATTTTGTAAGAGACAATTGCCTGGCCCGGGTCGACTTTATCAAGGCTGACATTGAAGGTGGTGAGTTGGACCTGCTGCGCGGTGGCGAAAACCTGCTGAAGATGTTTCGACCCATCATCTTGATCGAGATCGTCGATATCCATTGCCGGCGTTTTGGTCACGCGCCACAGGAGGTTTACCAATACCTGGTCGAAAGAGGCTACACCGGCCGTTATATCGCAGATCGAGGAGACCTTGTGGACCTTGACCCCCAGCATCTGCCAAACGGAAATTTTCTGTTCGAACCACAAGATTCCTGAAGCTCACGCGGAAGCTGCCATCAACTCCACCAGATTCATTGGAAGCTCTTGAGCGTCCGAAGAAAGCCTTCGTGCGGCTCAGTCCGAGGTGCCCAGCCCAGGCTGCGCAAGCGGGACACATCGGGACAGCCGCGCTGGATCGGGCTCGGCAGGTAAGTATCGGCGGCCTCGGCCGCCTCCCGGCGCACTGCCAGCCCGCGTTCCGGCTCCAGCCCGGCGACTAGATTCGCCAGCTCGAGGACGGTCAGCTCTGCTCGGTCATTACCTACGTTGTAGGCCGTGCCGGGAGCACCTTTGAGCAGGATGGTGAAGCAGCCTTCCACGGTGTCAGCCAGGTAGCAGAACGCTCTGCTCACCCGGCCATCGCTGCGCATCACCAGGTCACGACCTGCCAGGGCGTCACCGACGAAATCGGAAAACACCCGACCGTCGCACAGAGTCATGCCCGGTCCATAGGTATGGAAGATCCTCGCCATGGTGGTGGGCACGCCTTCCTGTGCGGCATAGCAGGCGCACAACGTCTCCCCTGCGCGCTTCCCCTCGGCATAGCAGGACCGCACCTGTGTTGGATCCAAGAACCCGTACGCGTCTTCGTGGGTGGGAATGACCTGGTCATTGCCAAGGCCGTACACCTCGCCAGAACTAAAGAACAGAAACCCGTCGGGTGGCCTAAGCTCCAGCAGTTCGCGAGTAGCGAGCACGTTGGTGGCGAAGGTGCCGACCGGATCCCGGCCGAAAGCTCTGGGGGTACCCGGACTGGCAGCGTGGACGACGAAGTTGACCGGCTGATCCCTGGGCGCCGGGGCACATGCGTCCTGGACCACGAACCCCAGATCGGCTCGCGCATCATGAGCCGGGAACCTCGCCCGGAGGGCTTCGGCGCGCCGGGCCAGTGCCAGCACCCGGACCGGCGCCTGGCCGCGGGTCTCGTTCAGACGCAGGAGGGTCTCAACCATGTAGGCGCCCAGAAAGCCAGCCGCCCCCGTTACCAGCACGGTCCGCCCGGCAAAGCGCTCCCAGGGCAGCGGCGCTTCGAGGATCTGGTCTAGGTCGGCCTCGACGATCGGGTGGCGAGCGACGGCAGTAATGGGGAGCATTCTAACCGCAGTTTGGTCGGGGCTCGCGAGTTCATCAAAGACAGGAGCCGCCTGAAGGTGGAGTGGAAATGGATTTGCACAGCCGCCTTGAGGAACTCCTACCCCAACTGGAAGACGTGTCTCCGGAACCGGACACGTCTCGACACCGAATGGAACGCCCTAAAGCCGTGTCCGGTGGACTGCTCCGCCGGTTGGCCGTCGTAGCGTGCACGATCGACGGCTGTGTAGCGCGGGCTACGTCGTGAAGCCGGTTTGCTTTCATCGCCAGCGCGGTGATCGCCTGACGCGCGCATTCGAGGCCACTTGTCCTCCTAAATCAACGGCCCCGAGTGCGCGGATACCCGAATTCAGCAGGCGGATTTCACTTGTGATCACCTTGCGGTGCGGCGACGAGTCCTGCTTCGTCCAACTCCGATTCAGCAGAGCCATCCGCTCGGGCGTGGAGAGCCGGTCTTCGCGCATACGAGAAGATGATCGCCGCGCACGCGATCATCCATGCAATCGGTGCCAGGGCCGCAGTTGTGTAAACGATCGGCGTGCTACCGACGACCCCAACGACCCCCAGTTGCCCAGCGATCGGCGTCAGCATCGGAGGCCCGGGTAGGGCGATGTGCGCGATGCTCAGCGCCGCTGCAAGACTCACGCAAATGCCGACCGCGCGACGGCCGTCACCGAGGACCGCGAACCGGTCGAAAATCCCAGATCCCGGCTGCCCCTCCGGATCCCGCACCACCAGCGCCGCAACCGGCAACGCGAACACCAGATAGGTTTGGTACACCAGGACGGGGAAAAGTGACGCGGTGACCAGCAACGAAATACCCACCATGACTGGGGAAATACGTCGCCCCAGAGCAAGTACCGAGACAACGACCAATGCAAGTACTAAGTACCCCACGTGCAATCGTGCGCCATCAAGAAAGCCGTTTGACAAATAGCCCCATTGTGGGTGGGAGATCCTATCCGGAATGAATAAGATCCCCTTTCCGAAAGACACGTTATAAGGACCGACAAGCATTGAGAGCGAACCGCCGTAGTTGAGGACGCCATGGATCGACTGCGCGACAGTTCTCGGCAAGTCGCGAGGCCACAGCAGATAAGCGGCCAGATTGGAAACAACGACCCCCATGACCGCTATGCTGCCCAGCCGCCATTGTCGGGCAGCGAACAACGCGACAGCCAGTAGCGCGAATTGTGGTTTCACCAGCGCTGCCAACACCACCATGATCGCTACCAGCTTCCACCGGCGTCGCTGCAACCCCACCAGAAAGACCAACTCGATCGGTGTCACAAATCCCACCGAATTGCCCCGATCAATCACCGCCCACACCGGAATGGCTGCGACGCTCAACGTAAGAAATACCACCACACGCTCTAGACCGCGAGCGCCCCGGGCCGCCCAGACAGCCGAAGCCAGCAAGGCGATCGTCAAAACGAGCAGATAAGCCAACAAGCCCAGTCGCGGGGCATGCAGCAATCTGCCGAGAAGCCCGAAAAATGTTTGCGGCACCAACCCGGCCGCAGGGTAGTTGCTGCCCCCCAAGCGGTAATTGTCCCAGGGCAGCATTAGCGGGTAGGGCTCCCAAGGATTGGCTCGCAGCCCCACGTCCATCGAAATTCCATAATCGGAGAAGCAGTGCCGGCCGATTCGCGTACCCCAATCGAGCCAGCAGTCCTGGGGTGGGAAAACAAGAGAGCTAAGCACATCGATCGAGTAATACTGCACGAGAACGAAGCTCGTCACCGCTGACAGCGCTGACACCAGCAGAATGGTGCCCAGCAGGAGCGTGCGCTCGGATTGGCGAGTTAATGCCAAGAGCTGCTGCCGGATTGGGGTGACGGCCCGCCGTGCCACCTCAGCAGGTCCACTCACGGACGATTCCCCTCGGTTCGGATTGAGCCTCCGGCAAGAGTGAGGCGCTCAAGCAGGCTACCGGGAGACACTCTAATGTCCGCGTTGGGCCAGCGCCGACGAATACAGATGTTCATGCCCGCTCATGGTGACCCACCAAGCGGCGCAAGGCGTTGGCCGTCGTACCGGATCGACGAAACACCTTTCCTGCCGACAACTACCGCGCCGCGTCCGGCGTCCAAACCCCTGTACGTGGTGCCGTTGCCCGCTACCGAGAAAAAGCTGAACGGCATGCCTGGGCCGCGGCCTACGGTCCAACGCGCATCTCATAAAAGCGCAATCGTGCAGAAACCAAGGGCTCATTGAGATTTACGGTACGGCCGACACCAATGGTGTGAGCCTGGATCTGCAGATTCGTGTCCGCTGCCGAAGCAGGGGTGTTGACGAGAAACGGCTCGGCCGCGTTCGTCGCGATGAGGCGGTAGGTGACCCCATCGACCACGAGCGTGAAGGTGCTCAGTGGAGCGATCTTTCCGTGGAAGTACCGGTCGGCGAAGGTCTGATCCAGATCAATTCCAACGAGCACCGCCCTATCCGGTGCGCTGGGAGCGGGAATCGGAACCGCATGGTCTTCCCGCACGGAGACCTCCGACAGCTTGGTGAGCGGTCCGCAGTGGGGGGCGGTGTGTCTGAACAGGGCCCAGCGGTTCTCGACACCGCTCAGCGTGTAGTTGCACAGCAGCGCACGCGAATACAGCGGGGATTCTTGCACGCCAAGCCGGCCGTCGATACCGAGGGCGGGCATGGCCGGCGATAGGCGGGAGAGCACGAATTGCGGCCCGTTAGCGAGTGATTCGCCGTTGAGGGCATCGAGCATGGGCGTGAGAGCCTGATATGTCTGGAAGACCGGTGTCGGGTGCCACGTTAGATCGTAGGCCCATGCGGCCGAAATCTCGTGGGGGTCAATGTGTACCGTGCTCGACCCGATGGTTTTGATGAAGCGGTCCGGAATACCGTAAAGCGCACGCTGGCGTGCTTTGGCTTCTTCGATTTTGCGCTGCACATGACCGGGCGAGGCGAACGTGACCATGCGGTCCACCGCTTGCACCGGTGCCCGCATCGCCAGCACACCGCGGTCGGAGAGGGCGGGAGTCCCCCCAAGGTCGACCACGACAACCAACGCGACTGCCAGCGCAGCCACCACCAGGGTACGACGGCGAGCCCGGGGCCAAGGGGTGATGGCCAGCGCAACAACCATCACGCCGACCAAAATGGCGAAGTGCCACGGTTCGAAACGTCCGAACGCGGCCTTTCCGGCGATCAGGCTCGCGAGGCCGACGAGCACCAGGTAGCGGCGCGGGATGTCGTGGCCTCCCCGTACGAACACCACGCAGAGCCCGCCCATCCAGGCCACGCTCAAGACGATTGACGGTAGGGCCCACTGTGGGAGGGGCGCGGTCGCCATTCCGTCGGTGTAACCCGATGCAATCGCGGCGCTGCCCCGAAGCCACGCCGGAAGATCTCCCGGTCGTTGGCCGGCGAGCACCCAGCAGACGAGGGTAGACACTGCGAATGCGGCTACCGTTGCGCAATGCCGGCCGACAGCTTTCCAGCCGAGCAATACCGACGTGGCCAACGCGATAACCATGATCGCAAGGCCGGTGTTGAATTTCATCAACAGCTGAAAGCCTGCGACGGCGCCGAGCACGACGCAGGTGGTGAACACCCTCGACCGCTTGGGCTCGCGCTGCAACAGGGGCACGCTCGCCCACACGAACGCCGCGAGAACCCCCAGCTCGGGATACATCATTTCCAGGGAGGAAGACCCTCGGAGAGCCAAACCATGACCGAGGTGCAGGACGGTGAGGATACCGGTCAACGCGAACGCGCCGAGAAGTGATGGCAGCGGAGGGTGGCGCAGGCGCAGGGCTGCCGCGATGCCGAGGAACAGCGCGGCGATGACAATCAGCTGGCAGATCGTGGCGAGCAGCGACTGCTCGAATGAGTAGTAGGCGCTGGTCCGCAGGAAGCCAAGGGGCCCGTAGGTGAACACCAGCTCGCGACCCCACGCAATATGGTCAATTCGGGCCATAGCGAGCCCGGCCTGCCAAGACGGATCGAGCCCGACGTTAGGATCGGCCGATGGCTGTGGCCAGAAGATGACAGCGGCGAGGACAGCCACCAGAACTCGTTGCCATAACGCGGAGCCCCATGTTGTCGTCGAGAACCACGTTCCCACTCGTCGCGACGCCGTCAGGGTACCCACGCGCCCGCGGCCACGTCCGCGTTCTACCAATGAGTCCAAGAGAATTCGCAGTTTTTGTCGCTGGTGACGATCACCATGGAGTTCGTCGCTTCTTTGCGGGCAGCTCGTCTCCGAGTTGTGCGGCGATCGACCAGCACGCTGCTCACCATCGTGTGTGCGGCCTGGCTCGCGGGCCGCATCAACGGCCACAGGCGAATACCCAACTGGTTGAGGCACAGCGCGACAGGTTCACCTTGGAATGGATCGTCATCCGAGTCCCGTGACGCTCGGGACATGCATCATCTGCCAGGTACCGCAGTCTTGCGTCAAGAACGCGGTGTCACTCTCCTTGATCTCGATTCGCTGCGGACCACTGCCCTTCCAGCTATCGATGATGTCGCTCGTGTCAAGGCTGCCCAGCCGCGCCCAACTACAAATCGCCCCACCGGCTGTGCGATACATCCCCGGCATGATATCCACCCCGACCAGATAAGTGCCGTCCCTATCGATGACACCGGTGTATGTGCCGAAGGGGTCAATGACCGTCTTGGAACCCGGAGGTGGCGGCGGCTTGAGACCGTCCACCGTTTGCGGGGCGGTGGCCTGCACGGTGACGGTCTGCGTGATGGTCACTGTCGAGGCCGTGGTGTGCGTGCCTCCCCCGCACGCTGAAAGCAGTAGTGCACCGGCAACCACTGCAAGGGGCTTCATGCAGATGGATTGTAGACGGAGCCAACTCGATATATGGCCACTTTCTGCCAAAAAGCTCGCTACCATTCGAGCCCCTCGGGTTAGCTCCAATTCACTTCAGCTACGGGGCTTTTCGCGCCGAGCTCGGTCAGAGTCGCCCGGTCGATGGCGGCGCATTAGCTGTGCGGCCGCGATCGCGGCCAGCCCACCGCCTGTCCAGCGCAACATCGGCCGCCGCATGGCCAGCCCGTACCAGTGCAGATACGCCGGCAGCCAACCCGCCAAGTCGAACTTGCTGGTGCCGGCGGTTCGGTCTTCCCAGCTGCTGGGTACCTCGTCGACCCGATAGCCCAGCAGGTGCGCCTTCGTCGTGAGCTCCAGCCCCACCTCGAACCCGCGCAGACTCTCCACCGGGACATCGTCGAGGAAGCGGCGACTGTACGCGCGGAAGTTGGTGGTGGCATCATGGGTCGGCACTCGGCCCACATAATGCAAACTCAGCCCCGCCGTCCGCGACATCAGCGTCTTCAGCCGGGGCCCGCCCTGTTGGGAGCCGCCGGGCATGTACCGCGACCCGCTGACGACGTCGGCTCCCTCGTCGCGAATCTTGGCCGCCATCAAGGGAATTGCCGACGGCGGATCGGACAGGTCGGCCATGCTGGTGACCACGACATCACCGCGTGCGGCGGCGAAGCCGGCGATCAGCGCATTGGCCACGCCCTTGCCGATAGAGTTGCGGACCAGCCGGACGGTGACCGGCTTGTCGGGCATGGCGGCCAGCGCCGGCAACGTGGTGTCCTCGTCGAAGTCATAGCAGACCAACAGTTCATGAGGCATGTCCGCGAGCGCCTCCGCGAGTCTGCGGACGCAGACCTGGATATTCTCGCCCTCGTTGTAGACCGGGATGACCACGCTCACCAGCCGCTCGCTTCCGGCCGCTACCCGTGCCTTGCGGGCGCGGATCACGAACTGCTTGCCGAAGACCGGCCACGCCATTTTGGAATGCAGGTACAGCTGCACCAGCACCGGCGCCTGCGGCCACGGCGACCTCGACGTGTACGGCAGGAACCGGTCATAGGTGTCGACGATTTTGAGCTGGTTGGACTCCAGCAGTTCGATCAGCGAGCGGTCGCTGATCGGCACGCTGTGGTCCCAGAAGTCCCAGTAGTCGCCGCCGACGAAGCGAATATTGGGCCCCATGGCGATGAAGTGCCCACCCGGTTTCAGCACCCGGCGGGCCTCGGTGATCGTGCGTTCGACTTCGGCCTTACTCGCCAGATGCTCGAGCAGGTTGCTGGTGAAGACTACATCCACCGAGTCATCGTCGAGGAAGCTCAGATCGGCTGCGCTACCGTGATGGAACTCGACGCCGGCCTCGAGCATGCCGGCACTGTCGGGGTTCAGGTCGACGCCTATTCGTCGAGCGGCACGCACCTGATTGAGGAATTCGCCGTAACCGCAACCCAAGTCCAGCACCGTGTCGCTGCGCCTGATCCATGCCTGGAAGAAGTCGCGGACCAGCACGCCCCAGATGGCCGATCGCGCTTCCCGGGCGTGGCCGAACCGGTTGCGGTAGAGCTGTTGAAGATCGGGCTCACCCGCGATTCGCATGGCGTCCTTGCGGATACAACCCACACACGTCAGATGGTCCCCGCCTTGACGGCGTCGGCAACCCAGGGTATGACCTCGTCGAGCATGGCGTCCAGGGTAGTTGTGGCTTCGAAGCCGAGTACCTCCGATGCCTTGTGGACGTCGGGTGAGCGCAGCTGCACGTCATGCTCGAACGGCGGATCGCTTTCGTAGCGAAACGGGGTGTCGGGCCGCATTTTGCGCCAGATCACCTCGGCCAGCTCCAGCACCGTGGTGGCCTCGGGTGTGGACAGGTTGAAGTCGCCGTTGAGCGCGGCCGGGTGCTCCATGCAGATGCGGATGCCGCGCGCCAGGTCACCGCCGTAGGTGTAGTGCCGTATCTGGGTACCGTCCCCGAGGATGTGCAGCGGGTCCTGGCCCTTGGCCACCTTCTGAATCAGATCCGGCACCACATGGCTCATCGCGAGTTTGACGTTCCCGCTGGGGATTTCATGCCCGCCCAGCGCCCGCTGCTCGCCGGTGCCGACACAGTTGAACGGGCGGATGATGGTATAGGGCAGTCCATACTGCTCGTAAGCGCCGTGGGCGAAATACTCACAGGCCAGCTTCTGGAACCCGTAAGTGCTTGTCGGAGGCGGACATTCGGTGATGTGCTTTTCCGGCGTCGGGAAGACGGTGGCGTTCTCGAACACCATCGACGAACTGATCACATTGATCTTCTTGAGCCAGCCCTTGCGATAGGCATAGATTGCGGTATCGAAGTGGGCGGCCGCAATTCGCTCATTCTCGGCCAGCAGGTCGTAGGCGTACTCGTGGAAATAGGTGATACCACCGATGCGGGCCGCGCTGGCCACCATCTGATCGCAGCCTTCGACCAACCGGAACATCAAGTCGACGTCTTTGACGTCGCCCTCGACGAAGTGGTACCGCGGGTGGTCGTCGTAGCTTTTGCTGACCGGCCCGTATTTCGAGTAATTGTCGATCCCGACGACTTCGTGGCCGGCGCGCAGCAGCTCTTCGACGACGTAGCCATTGATGAATCCGGCGCTGCCGGTTACCAGGATCTTCACCGGGCCACCGCTTCCGGCCCCAGCGTCGCCAACTGGGCTCCGTTGAGCGCGTCGGTGTCAAGCTCGCTCACATCCAGGCATCCCCAGACATCCTCGACGATCTTGCCACGCGGCACCGGAAGACCTCGGTAGGCCGAGTGGGGAACGCCGACCACGATGACGTCCGCACGATCCACCACGGTGTCCAGCGGGTAGTAGTCCTTGCCCGCCAAGAACGGATCGTGCAGCAGCACTTCCTTGGCTTCCAGCATCAGCAGATGGCGCAGTTTGAAGCTGAGCGAGTCGCGGGTGTCGTCGCAATCGGCCTTGAACGTCATGCCCAGGATGCCAACGGTCTTGTCGCGCAAGTTAACCCGGCGCTTAAGCATGTTGACGATGAACTGCGGCTGGCCCTCGTTGATGAGCATGGCCGCGTGGCCGAGCATGAAATTGTTGTTGCTGAACGCCGCAAGCTGCATGGTGTCCTTCAGCAGGCACGGGCCGGCCGCCAGCCCGGCCCGGGGCAGGCTGTCGACCCGAAAATTCTTGTACGTGGCCGCATGGTGGACCCGGTCGAAATCAAGTCCGGCTTCGCGGCTGAGCAGATAGAACTGGTTGGCAACCGCGAACTGGATATAGCGGTAGCTGTTGCAGAACAGTTTGGCCAGCTCGGCTTCCTGCGGCTCCACCTCGATGATCTCGCTGGTGATTCGCGAGAACAGCTCGCGCACCACCCGCCGGCCCTCGGCGTCGAACCCACTGATGACCTGCGGGATGATCCGCAACTCCCGGATCGAATGGCCCTGCGCGATCCGCTCGGGACAGAAGGTGACGTGAACGCCGATCCCACGCTCGGCGAACATGTCCTGGACCCGCTGACTCAGTCCCGGGTAGACCGTGCTTCGCAGGATGAGCGTCTGCCCGTCGTGGAAGTAGGGGCTGATCTCGTCGATGATGCGGAAGAACGTGTGCGCCTGCGGTGTCAGGTATTCGTCGACCGGGGTGCCGACGACGCAGATCACGATGTCGGAATTCCTGACTACCCACGAGTCGGTGCTGGCGCTGATCCGCCCGGTCGGCAACAGCCGCTTGAGCAGATCCTCGGCGCCGTTCTCGATGAAGGGCATCCGGCCGGCCATGATGGTCCGCAACGCCTCGGCGTTGGTGTCCAAGATGTCGACGGTGAAACCCTCGTCCGCCAACACCAGCGCCAGCGGTAATCCGACATGCCCGGCGCCACCGACTATGCAAATACGCTCAGCGGGTTGAGTTGCCACGTGAACCGTCGCCTCCCCTTCCTGTTCCCGGTCTGGTCCAGGGTGCTGGACCATAACAAAACCAATCGTCGTCTGTATAGATGGTGTTGGAGCCTACGAGATCAACGCCCGACCACGCGGCATTTCACGCGAACCAACAAGGCCGATCCCCCGCGGCTCCGTTGACGGCGGCAGCCTTTCGCGACAGCATTTCACGTGGGCGCCGACCTTGTCTTTTGAATGACAAAGTTCCGGCACTCCGATTCTCTGGTTCTGACCCGAGGCGACGTGAGTCCTAGTACCTTGACTCACCATGGAGCTCGCGGGGGGCTGGGTCGCGCACACCAACACCACCGGCACCGATGCAGCGCGCAAGAAGTTGCGCTACACGGCCGTAGCGCTGGTCTTTCTGCCCATCGGGCAGGGTCTCATCCAGGTGTTGGGTCCGTGGCTGAACAGCTATACCAGGGCTTCGCTGCTGGCGGCAGCCATCGCCACGGTTCCCAACTTCTTCGCCAACAAGCACTTCGTCTGGCGCGCGGCCTCGGGCAAGAACCTCCATCACCAGGTGCTGGTGTTCTGGACGGTGGTGATGCTGGCCGTCGGACTGGCCACGTACCTCACCTACCTGGTCGACGACGCCATGGCCGGTCACAGCAGACCCGTCCACGGCATCGTTGTGTTCCTGGTTCAAGTGCTCGGCTTCGGCCTCGTATGGATCGGCCGCTACCTGATCCTGGATCGCTGGCTGTTCCGCGAAATCCGCACCTGAATCGATAGCTTGCCGGGATGGTGGCGACGCGCGCAGGTCGCGTGAAAGCGTGGTGTTCGACGGCCGGTTGGGGGTTGGCTCGTTGGCAACGGTGCCTCGCCGCGCTGCTCACCGCCGTCCTGTTTTGGCCGCAGTCGTCGGTCGACGCCGACATCGGGGTCGACCCCTCCTGGGAGGCCGCCGTCGCGCTGGCCCGGATTCACCATCTCGCGTGGGGCCCCGAGATCGTTTTCACCTACGGACCCCTGGCATTCCTCCAGAACACCGGCTACTACTCGACCCAGCAGGCGGTGCTCGCCACGTTCTACCAGGTGGGCGTCATCGCCGCGCTGTTCCTCGGCGTCGCGGCTGCCCTGCGCCGGCGCTACCCGGCTACAACGTCGCTGGTCGGCGCGTTCGTGACGACCGGAACCACCGCCATTCTGCTGGGTCCCATGTATCCCGAGGTGGTCGTTCTGGCCGCGTTCGCGTGGGCCAGCCTGCTGCTCTTGCAGAACGACCTGAAGCGGTCGACGGCGTTCATCACGTCCGTCGCGCTGGCCGCGGTCGGCGGCTTCGAGCTGCTGGTGAAGTTCAACACCGGGCCCGTCATCGCGTTCATCGCGTTGGCGGCTTCCATCTTGCGGGACTGGCGAGCTGTGGGGCGCCACTGCGCAACGGTGACCGCTTTCGGGGCGTCAATCCCGATCTGGTGGCTGCTGGCGGGTCAGCGACTGGGGAACCTGCCCGTCTGGCTTCGGTACAGCGGCCAGATCGTCTCCGGCTATATCCATGCGCAGGCCGTACCCATCCCGCTCGATGCCGCAGGCGCGGCGCTGCTCACCGTTGCGTGGCTCGTCGTGGTTTGCGCAATGCTGGTGCGCGGGGGCCGAGTAATCCCGCGAAACTACGCGATGCTCGTCGCCGTCACCTCGGTGCTGATCGCCAAGAGCGCGTTCGGACGCTACGACACCAACCACTTTTCCGCGCTGTTGGGCCTGATGGTGATTGCGGTGGCCATCACCCCGCTCTACGGCATTCTCCGGCCTCGGTTCGAAATCGCCGTGGTGGTGATCCTGGTCGTGTTCCTCATCGGGACACTGGTGATCGAGCAGCGACCCCTCGCGGTGCTGCAGGCTCCCGTGCGCTCGGTCGATCGCCTGGCCACAGTGGCCTTTCCCGGTCGCGCGGCGGCGCACATCCGCCAGAGCAAGGCACGCCAGCGCGGGCATTACGGCATTCCCGAGCGGTTCGTCAAAACCATCGGGTCTGCAGCGGTTCACGTCGATCCCGACGAGACTTCGGTCGTATGGGCGTATGACTTCGCCTGGCGTCCGGCGCCCGTCTTCCAGACCTATTCGGCCTATACACCCACGCTGGACAAACTGAACAGCGAAACGCTGGCCGCCGGGCCACAATTCGTGCTGTCGCGACAATCTCCGACCTCGCCCGCCGTCGGCATCAACGGCCGGCTCGGCGTGCAGGAAAACCCGCTGTATTCACGTACGCTGCTGTGCGACTTCACTGTTGACGGCGTCGAGAACCACTGGGAGCTGCTGGCGCGCAGTCAACCCCACTGCGGACCGCTGGCCCTGCTCTCGGAAGTTGTTGTGCGCGAAGGAAACCCGGTTGCGGTGCCGGCACCAAGTGGGCCGCACACGGCGGTCTTGGTAGGCATCGACCTGGACCGGACCATCGTCGATCGGCTCTTCATGGGATCTCTCGTTCCGCTGACCACCTACACGGTGGCCCTCGACGGGGTCAGCTACCGCCTCACCGCCGGCAACGCCGCCGAGCCGTTTCTGGTCAACACACCGGATTCGGTCACCGCCACCAACCTCGAGATCCACTCCCACACCATCGGTGTCGGCCGAAGCCGATCGTTGGGACAGCACAACCCCACCGCACGACTGCGCTTCTACGAAATGCGAATCAGCCGGTAATCACCGGCCGAGTTCGAGCGTTCTCATCAGCGGGCAGGCGCGTCGGCACCTCACCCGGCCGGCAGTGCAGCAAGATGATGCTTCGAGCCTTCGGTGCCTTCGAGGGCGCCGTCAACCACTGAACACAAGGGGATGCGATGAGCAATCACACCTACCGGGTTATCGAGATCGTCGGAAGTTCACCCGACGGAATCGACGCCGCGATCCGCAATGGTCTGGATCGAGCGGCGCAGACCATGCGCAGCCTGGACTGGTTCGAGGTGGAGTCGGTACGCGGCCACCTGGTCGACGGCGCCGTCGGCCACTTTCAGGTGACCATGAAAGTCGGCTTCCGCCTAGAGGATTCGTAGGCCGAGGCCACCCCCGACCATCAACCTGCGACCGCATCCGGCTCGGAATACGGCGCTCCGAATCCCGTCACCGGCTGGTAGCCGTGCTTGCGCGCCTTCTCGGCAGCCTGCCGGATCAGGGCGTAGACAGCGACGAAACCGGCGTGGTCGGTCGCCACCAGCGGGGTCAGCAACCGGTTGTGCACCAAGGCGAACGCCAACCCGGTCGCCGGGTCGGTCCACCCGACCGAGCCGCCCATTCCGACATGCCCGAACCCCGGCATCACGTTGCCGATCGGCAAACTGTGATAGCCCAGGTGGAAGGCCAGCGGCACTAACAGATTCCGATCCGGCCGAAGCCGCCGCTCACCGGTCAGTCCCGCGATCAGCTCCGGCGACAGGAACCGAGTCCCGTCGATCTGGCCGCCGTTGGCGATCGCACCGTACATCTTCGCCAGCGCCCGGGCCGTCACCACCCCGTTCGCCGCGGGAATCTCGGCGTCCAGCATGGGGATATCGCCCTGGACGGCGGCCAGGACGCCCGGGAAGTACATCGAGCGGAATCCGCCGGAGATCTGGTTGGCGATCTTGTGCATCGCGTAAGTCAGCACCGGGTTGGCGGCGACATCCTGCGGCATGATGATCTGCGCCGCGCGGGTGGGCGATCCGGCCGGCGGACGACCCAGGTGGAAGCCATCGGTGTCGAGTGGCTCGGCGAGCTCCTCGCGAAACAGGGTGCGCATGCTCTTTCCGGTGACGGCCCTGGCGAGCCCGGACATCAGCCAACCGAAGGTCAGCGCGTGATATGCCGATTTGCCCAGCAGACGTCCGGGGGCCGCGGCGGCCAGCCGCTCTTCCATCACGACGTGATCCATCAAATCGTCCATGGTGGCGCCGCGCAGACCCGACAAACCGGCCTGGTGCCTCATCACGTCGCGCACGGTGAGGTTCGCCTTACCGTTGGCCGCGAACTCCGGCCAATACTCGGCGACCGGGGCCTCGTAGTCGATCAGCCCCCGATCGGCCAGCCGGTGGATGACCGTGGCCGCCATGCCTTTGGTCGCCGAGAACACCATCGGCGCGCTGTCCGCCGACCACGGCACCTCAGCGCGCCGGTCGGCCCACCCTTTCCAGACGTCGACGACGGGCTGCCCGTCGAGATACACCGTCAGTGCCCCGCCGCCGGTCCGGCGGGAGGGAAACATGCTGGAAAAGAAACGAACGACGCACGCAAAGTGGGAATCCGCCGCGCCGCACAGCCGATGACCTGCGTCAGGGTCATCGCGGAAAGGAACCGCGCGTCGATTGACTCCGATGTCTACCGTCACACCTTCAAATTTACTTGGATTTCACAGAGGCCAGTGTCAAACCGGAATTTTATTTACCGTTCCGTTAGGACGATGCCGCCTGGAGTATTTGCTGAGCCGCCAAGGCCGGGGTCAACTCCCCGGCTCGGACCTGGCACTCCACATGAGAGCGGATCTTACGCACCTCTGGGTGCGACAGCACCCGGTCCAACACCGCGTCGCGGACCAGCTGCCACGTCCAGTCGACCTGCTGCTCTCGCCGGCGGGCTTCGAACTCTCCGGCCTCGGTGAGCACCCGGCGATGGCGCTCGACGGTCTCCCACAGCTCGGACAGACCGGTCCCCTCGACTGCGCTCATCGTGAGAACCGGTGGACGCCAAAGTGTTTCACGAGGATGGATCAATCTCATCGCCCCGGACAGCTCCCGGGCAGCGATCCGCGCATCGCGCAGGTGTTCGCCGTCGGCCTTGTTCACCACCACGATGTCGGCGAGCTCCAGCACACCCTTTTTGATGCCCTGCAACTGGTCGCCGGCACGCGCGAGGGTCAGCAGGACGAAGGTGTCGACCATGTTGGCGACCGCGACCTCGGACTGGCCGACGCCGACGGTTTCGATCAGGAGTACATCGAAACCGGCAGCTTCCAACAGCACGACCGTTTCCCTGGTGGCCTTTGCTACTCCGCCCAACGTGCCCGAGGTTGGCGAGGGCCGGATGTAGGCATCCGGGTGGATGGCCAGCCGCGTCATCCTTGTCTTGTCACCCAGGATCGACCCGCCGGTGCGCGTCGACGACGGGTCGACCGCGAGGACCGCAACCTTATGCCCCTGCTCGATCAGATACATCCCGAGCGCCTCGATGGCGGTCGACTTGCCCACGCCGGGAACGCCGGTGATGCCGACGCGGTGCGCCTTGCCGGAGTCCGGCAGTAGGGCCAGCAGCAGCTGTTGCGCCTGCTCACGGTGGTCTTTGCGGGTGGATTCCAGCAGGGTGATGGCCCGTGGCAGCGCGGCGCGGTCGCCGCTGCGGATGGCCTGCGCCAGTTGTTCGGTGGTCACCTGGCCGGCCCCGTCGCGGGCACCGAGCGTAACGCCACTGCGAAAAAATGCGCCAAATTTCGCCGTGACGTCACGCTCGCGGGAAGGTTTTGGCCGGCCACTAGTCCAGCGCATATCCCAGACGCTCGGCCAGCTGGTGCAGCAGGCCGATGGCGGCGTCGGCGATCACCGTTCCGGGCGGATAAATCGCGGCGGCCCCGGCAGCGTGGAGCTCGTCGAAGTCACGGGGCGGGATGACCCCGCCGACCACGATCATGATGTCGGGCCGACCCACTTTCGCCAGCGCGTCGCGCAGCGCGGGCACCAGAGTCAGGTGCCCGGCGGCCAGCGAGGACACGCCGACGACATGAACGTCGTTGTCGGCGGCCTGGCGGGCGACCTCCTCCGGCGTGGAGAACAGCGATCCGACGTCGACGTCGAACCCGATGTCGGCGAATGCGGTGGCAATCACCTTCTGACCGCGGTCATGGCCGTCCTGGCCCATCTTCGCCACCAAAATCCGCGGCCGGCGGCCGTCGGCCTCGGCGAACTTCTCAACGAGTTCGGTTGCTTTGGAAAGCGGGGTGATGTTGCCGCCTCCTTCGACTTCGTCACGGTAGACGCCGGCGATGGTACGGATCTCGGCCTGGTGACGGCCGTACACCTTCTCCAGCGCGTCGGAGATCTCGCCGACGGTGGCCTTGGCGCGCGCAGCGTTGATGGCCAATGCCAGCAGGTTATTGCCCAGCCCGTCTTCCCCGGCGCGGCCCTGGGCGGACGCGGCACGGGTCAATTCGGCCAGCGCGGCCTCGACCGCGGCCGGGTCGCGGCCGGCCCGCAGCTCCTGCAGTTTGGCCAGCTGTTCGGCACGCACCCGGCTGTTGTCGACCTTGAGCACCTCGATCTGCTGCTCCTCGTCGACCCGGTACTTGTTCACCCCGATCACCGGTTGCTGACCGGAATCGATGCGGGCCTGGGTGCGGGCGGCGGCTTCCTCGATGCGCAGTTTGGGAATGCCGTCGCTGATGGCCTGCGCCATGCCCCCGTGCTCGACGACCTCCTCGATGTGGGCCCGCGCCCGCCGGGCGAGCTGATGGGTCAGCCACTCCACGTAATACGAACCGCCCCAGGGGTCGATGGGCCTGGTGGTGCCCGATTCCTGTTGCAACACCAGTTGGGTGTTGCGGGCGATGCGCGCCGAGAAGTCGGTGGGCAGGGCCAGCGCCTCGTCGAGGGCGTTGGTGTGCAACGACTGAGTGTGGCCCTGGGTTGCGGCCATCGCCTCGATGCAGGTGCGGGCCACGTTGTTGAAGACGTCCTGTGCCGTCAGCGACCAGCCCGAGGTCTGCGAATGGGTGCGCAGCGACAGCGATTTCGGGCTTTGGGGTTCGAATCCGGCCACCAGCTCACTCCACAACAGCCGGCCGGCGCGCAGCTTGGCGACTTCCATGAAGAAGTTCATCCCGATGCCCCAGAAGAAGGACAGCCGCGGCGCAAACGTGTCGATGTCCAAGCCGGCGTCCAGGCCGGCCTTGATGTAGTCGACGCCGTCGGCCAGGGTATAGGCCAGCTCCAAATCGGCTGTGGCTCCGGCCTCTTGGATGTGGTAGCCGGAAATCGAGATGGAGTTGAACTTAGGCATTTTCGCGCTGGTGTAAGCGAAGATGTCGGAGATGATCCGCATCGACGGCTTGGGCGGATAGATGTAGGTGTTGCGGACCATGAACTCTTTGAGGATGTCGTTCTGGATGGTGCCGGCCAGCTTCTCCGGCGGCACGCCCTGCTCCTCGGCCGCCACCACATACAGCGCCAAAATGGGCAGCACCGCGCCATTCATCGTCATCGACACACTGACTGCGGACAGGTCGATCCCGTCGAACAACTGCCGCATGTCGAGGATGGAATCGATTGCAACACCAGCCATTCCGACGTCGCCCTGCACTCGTGGGTGATCAGAGTCGTAGCCGCGGTGGGTGGCCAGGTCGAAGGCCACCGACAGGCCCTTCTGGCCGGCGGCCAGGTTACGGCGATAGAACGCGTTGGAGTCGGCGGCGGTGGAAAAGCCGGCGTACTGGCGAATGGTCCACGGCTGGTTGACATACATCGTCGGATAAGGGCCGCGCACAAACGGCGGCTCGCCGGGAAAGCTATGCAGCGGGTAACCGTCGGCAGCGGCGGCACTGCGGTCGGCGGCGACGTAGACCGGTTTGACGTCAATGCCTTCCGGGGTGTGCCAGTGCAGCTGGTCGGGTGAGTAGGCGTGCGCGGCCGCGGCCGCGGCGACAAGCTCGTCCACCGCCTGTTCGGTGGCCGGCTGCCCGGCGCCATCGCCGTGCAGCGGGACATCGGCGAAACTGCCGATAGCGGGTACGGTCGTCGTCATCGTGGCTACGCTCCCAACCGTGTGAGCAAATTCGACAAAGCTTCCAGCGCATTGATTTTCGCGGTCAGGAACTCATCGGGCCGATGTGCCGTCGAGTCCCCCAGTGCTTTTTCCGGTCCGGCCAGGTAGACGCGCTCGACGCCGGCGTTCCTCGCGGCCTGTGTCACGTCGGCGGCCTCGTCCCGGTAGCGCTTGTCGGTACCGCAGATCACCGCCACTGTCGGCGACCCCGACTCCGCCACAACCTTTGCCACACCAGCCGCGTCGACTGGTCCGGGGTTGAGCGCCTCGATGCCACCGGAGGCCAACAGGTTCGCGACGAACGTCGTCCGTTTGTTGTGCTCGGCCAGCGGACCCAACGGCAGCAACAGCGCTCGCGGTCGCGACCCGGTGCGGGCCAGGAAGATATCCGAGCGATCACGCAGTGCTTCGAACCCGGCGGCATAGCGCACCAGGCTTCCGCCGTTGCCCAGCGAATCACCTTGTGGCAGCGGGGGTTCCTCGAGATTCGCAAATTCGTTGACGCCAGTGATCGCGAGGCGGCGATGTGCAATGTCGTCGGTGCGGCGAGCGGCAAGCTCGGCGATCTGGCCGGCAAGATAGTCATGGGCAGCGACGAAACCGCCGTGCGCCTCGATGGACTGGAAATGCCGCCAAGCCTGTTGCGCCAGTTGTTCGGTGAGATCCTCGACGAACCACGAACCGCCGGCCGGATCCAGCACCCGGCCCACATGTGATTCCTCTAGCAGCAACAGCTGCGTATTGCGGGCGATGCGGCGCGCGAAGCTGTTCGAAGTGCCGGGAAAGCCGCCGGGAATCGCCACATCGAACGGATGCACCAGCACCGTGTCGGCGCCGCCGACACCCGCGCCGAAGGCTGCCAGGGTGCAACGCAGCATGTTCACCCACGGGTCGCGCTGGGTCATCATCGGCAGCGACGTCTCCGCGTGCACGGTGACCGCGCCGCCATCCGGGTCTCCGGCGACTTCGGCGACACGGGCCCACAACTGGCGGGCGGCCCGCATTTTGGCCAGCGTCATGAACTGGTCGTCGTCGGCGGCCAGCCGCAGGCTGATCTGCCGCAATGCCTCGCCGACCGGAATCCCGGATTCGGTGAGCAGCCGCAGATAGGCCACCCCCGCGGCGATGGTGCCGGCGAGTTCCCAGGCCGCGGTGGCGCCCACGTTGTGAAAGGCCGGTCCGTCGACGGTGATGGCGCGCACCCCCCGATCACCCGCGACCCGCGTGGCGACCGCCACGACGTCCTCGACGGTCGGGGCGAAACGATCGCTGAACGAGGCTGTCAGGGGATCGCCGCCCAGATCGATCGACACTGTGGCGTGCTGGTCGGGGTCGAGTTTGGCCACCAGCGCGAGCATGGCCTCGCAGGCTGCCGGGTAGTCGGCGCCGGCATCGAGGATGACCGGCGCCAGGTTCAGGTACACACCGGCAAGCAGCTCGCCGAGCTGGTCGGGTTCCACACCGTGTTTGCCCACCCTGATCAGCAGCGCGCTCACTCCCTCGCCGAGCGCGGCGAGCACCGCCGCGTTGGCGTCTTCGGGCGTTATCGCGTGCGGAGGCGGAAAGGCCTCGGCGACCTTCCAGCCCGCATTGACGTCGCGCAGCGCGTCACCGCCGCGCACATAGGGCCATCGGCCGGGTAGGGAGGGCTCGGGCAGCTCGTCGAAAACGGTATAGAGGGCCCGGATAGCGAACCCGTCGTAGGTCGGGGTGTCCAGCAGCCGCTCGGGACGATCTCCCGATTCGGCGGGTCCGCGGCGGCTGGACTTGGCAAGCACACCGGCGACCGCGCTGCGCCAACGCTCGCGAACCTGTTCTAGGTCGGCGAGCCGGGGTACATCAATGGACACCGACTGCTCCTATTTCCGCAGCAATTGACGAGGTTGATCCGAGACTGCCACGTAACTAACAAGGCTAATTGATGACGGCCGTCACACCGGTGGCGAGGTGTGGGTGAGGCCGGATGTGAGCCAGGGTGGGATGGGAAACGCCAGCCCGGCGAAACGGGATATTCACCTTCGACCCGTACCCTTGGTAGGCGTGACGGCTCCCGCCATGTGCAAAACCACCGATACGGTGCGCGGTATCGTTATCGCGCTCGGTGCGGCTGTACGCCAGCTGTCGCTACCGCGGATGGTGGTCACCGTGGTGGGAATCACAGTTCTGGTACTCGTGGCGCTGCTTGTTCGGCTGCCCACCGCGGTGCAGCTGCGGGATTGGGCCACCTCGGTGGGCCCCTGGTTGCCGCTGGCTTTCCTGGTGGCCCACGTGGTCGTCACGGTGCCGCCGTTTCCGCGCACCGCGTTCACCGTAGCCGCAGGCCTGCTGTTCGGACCGCTGGTCGGTGTGATGATCGCGGTAATCGCCAGTACAGCGAGTGCGGTGATCGCGATGCTGCTGGTGCGCGCGACCGGATGGCGGCTTGACCGGTTGGTACGCCGCGGCGCGATTGCCCGGCTGGACGAGCGGCTGCGCGAGCGCGGATGGCTGTCCATATTGTCGTTGCGGTTGATTCCCGCCGTACCCTTCGCGGCGATCAACTATGCCGCCGGCGCCTCAGCCGTGCGGGTCATGCCCTATATGTGGGCCACCCTGGCCGGTCTGCTCCCCGGCACCGCCGCGGTGGTGATTTTGGGCAACGCGCTCGCCGGAGACGGCAGCCCCCTGTTGACCCTGGTTTGGGTGTGCACGGGCACCCTGGGCATGGCGGGCCTGATCTTCGAGATCCGTCACTATCGGCGCCAGCACCGCCGCAGCCTGCCCCGCTATGACGACGAGCCTCTGCGCGAGTCGACCGTCACCCACTGAGCCGGCGACTGCACCGAGCGGTCACGCTGTAACCAGCGCATTTCCTACCTAAATCACCTTCTCCGGATACCCGCCCCCCAGGGTTGGTGTGCCGGGTGGCTGGTCGGCTAAGGCACGGCTAAGGCGGCTTCGACGGGCGAGGCGGCGCCCGCGGCACCGGCGCTGTCGGCGGGGATAGCGGCGGGGATGGCGGCCATCTCGGCCGTGGCGGCGCGGGCGCCCAGTTCGACACCGCAGGAGCGAACGTTCGCCCATCGCGACACGGCAATGGGCGCCCGGGTAGCCCGCACCCCGGCCCACCACGACCGGTTCAGCTACAGCAGCGCGGGTCCAGAACCGTGCACAGTGCCTGCAGGCCATGCGGGTGGGCGCGGTGAAAGACGTACATGCCGCGACGGTCGGAGCGGACCAGGCCCGCATTGCGCAACTGGGCCAGGTGATGGCTGACCGTGCCGTCCGACAGGCTTAGGGCCGCGGCCAACTCGCCGCTGGTCTGCTCCCCCGCGCTGGAGCTGAACAGATACGACATGATCTTGACCCGGGCCGGATCGGCCAAGGCCTTAAGCCGCAGTGCCACCTCGAGGGCGTCGTCGTCGCTCATCGGCCCCGCGGCCACGGGAGCGCAGCACACCGGTTGGGAGATATCGATTACGGGCAACGCTTTAGGCATGATCCCACGATGCCAGGTTTCTTGACATATATCAAAATAGTGGCATCATGGGCATTCGACATCAGTTCGATATATGTCTAACCGACTGGAGGTTGTTTCCGATGCCCCGTGTCCAACTGGCTCTCAACGTCGATGACCTGCAGAGCGCGATTACGTTCTACTCCAAGCTATTTGGCACGCAACCGGCGAAAGTCAAGCCGGGTTACGCCAACTTTGCGATCGCCGATCCGCCGCTGAAACTGGTGCTGCTGGAAAACCCCGGCTCCGGTGGCAGCCTGAACCATCTTGGGGTGGAGGTCGACTCAAGCGCCGCGGTGCATGCCGAAATCGCCAGGCTGACCGAGGCCGGCATGTTCACCGAGGAGGAGATGGGAACCACCTGTTGTTTCGCCACCCAGGACAAGGTCTGGGTCGCCGGCCCCGGCGGGGAGCGCTGGGAGGTCTACACCGTGCTGGCCGATTCCGAAACCTTCGGCGCCAGCCCGGCTCGCCCCGGCGACGGGGACGCTGCGTGCTGCGGCGCCGAGGCTGCGGCGACGTCGTGCTGCTGACTCCCCGACTGCTGGGTTGCGCCTTGATTCGATAACTGTCAATATCGAAGTATGTCGAAACAGGCTGAGCCGACTGGCGTCGGCGATCCGTGTTGTGAGGTCAGCCCATTGGTGACCGAACCGCTGAGCGCCCCGGCGGCAGCGGTAATGGCGGCCCGGTTCAAGGCCCTGTCCGATCCGGTACGGCTGCGCCTGCTCTCGGCGGTGGCCAGCCACGCCGGCGGGCAGGCCTGCGTGTGCGACATCGCCGCCGGCCTTGACGCGCTCGGGGTTGGTCAACCGACCATCTCCCATCACCTCAAGGTGCTGCGCGAATCCGGGCTGTTGACCTCGCAGCGCCGCGGCACCTGGGTCTACTACGCCGTAGTGCCCGAGGTGCTCACCGAACTATCGGAGCTGCTGGCCGGTGTCCCCGCGACCGCAGCGGCGGCAGCCCGGTGACCGATACAGGCCGGCTTTCCACGCTGGATCGATTTCTGCCGGTGTGGATCGGGCTGGCGATCGCCGCCGGGCTGGCACTGGGCCGGCTGATCCCAGGCCTGGGCGGGCTGCTCAGCGCCGTCCAGGTCGATGGGATCTCGCTGCCGATCGCGGCCGGGCTGCTGATCATGATGTATCCGGTGCTGGCCAAGGTCCGCTACGACCGGCTCGACACCGTTACCGCCGACCGCCGCCTGTTGATCGGTTCACTGCTGTTGAACTGGGTGGTCGGCCCGGCGGTCATGTTCGCCCTGGCCTGGTTGCTGCTGCCGGACCTGCCGCACTACCGGACCGGGTTGATCATCGTCGGGCTGGCCCGCTGTATCGCCATGGTGATCATCTGGAACGACCTGGCCTGCGGTGACCGCGAAGCGGCCGCCGTCCTGGTCGCGCTGAACTCGATGTTCCAGGTCGTCATGTTCGCCGTGCTGGGCTGGTTCTACCTTTCGGTGTTGCCCGGCTGGCTCGGCCTGCCGCAAACCGGCATCGATGTCTCGGCGTGGCAAATCGCCAAATCCGTGCTCATCTTCCTCGGTATCCCCCTGGCCGCCGGATACCTGACCCGTCGGCTCGGAGAACGCGTCAAGAGCCGGCAGTGGTATGAGACCCGGCTGCTGCCCCGACTCGGGCCCTGGGCTCTGTACGGACTGCTGTTCACCATCGTGATTCTCTTTGCCCTGCAAGGTGATCAAATCGCCTCCCGGCCATGGGACGTCGCCCGTATCGCGGTACCCCTGCTGGCCTACTTCGCCGTCATGTGGGCCGGGGGCTACGCGCTGGGACTAGCGTTGCGGCTGGGCTATGCCCGCACTACCACGCAGGCATTTACCGCCGCTGGCAACAACTTTGAACTCGCCATCGCGGTGGCAATCGCCACCTTCGGCGCCTCGTCCGGTGAGGCGCTGGCCGGAGTGGTCGGACCGCTGATCGAAGTGCCCGTGCTGGTCACCCTGGTATACGTCTCTTTGGCGCTGCGGCCGCGGCTCTTCCCGTCACCGCCGACCGCGACCCGTCCGGTGGAAAGGCTGCGCTCATGACCGATACGCCTAGCGTGTTGTTCGTCTGCGTGCACAACGCCGGCCGCTCCCAGATGGCCGCCGCTCTGTTGACCCAGCTGTCCGAGGGCCGCATCGAAGTCCGTTCGGCCGGAACCGAACCCACTGACCGGATCAACCCGGTCGCAGTGGCCGCGATGGCCGAACTGGGCATCGACCTCACCTCGGCGACCCCGAAGGCACTCACCCCTCAGGCCGTGCAGACCAGCGATGTGGTGATCACCATGGGCTGCGGCGACGCGTGTCCGTACTTTCCCGGGGTGTCCTACCGCGACTGGAAACTCGACGACCCCGCCGACCAGCCCCTTGACGTCGTGCGGGCCATCCGCGACGACATCACCGCACATGTTCGTGCACTGATCGCCGAACTGCTGCCGGCACCCACTACCGGGTAACGAGCTAGAACGCTTGTGTGCCAATCGGTTTCACGCCGACTCCGGCATGGTCCTCAGTACCGAACCAAACCGCCGCCCTGATATCGGCGGCCGACGTCCCCCGCGCATCTAACGGCCGGCGACCGCAGGCAACGTGAGCCGGAATTGCGCGCCGCCATCATGCGGCAGGCACACCAGGTCCCCGCCGTGTGCCCGAGCCAGCGCCCGCGCGATCGGCAGGCCCAACCCGGCACCACCGTGGTCTCGGGCGCGTCCAGCGTCCAGGCGCACCAGGCGCTCGAAGATGCGGTAGCGCTCGTCGTCGGGGATGCCCGGGCCGGTGTCGGTAACGGTGACCTCGGCTACCCCGCTGCCGGCGCTCAGCTCGACGGTGATGGACCCGCCCGCGGGGGTATACCTGCGGGCATTGTCAAGCAGGTTGGACAGTATCTGCGCCACCCGCGTCGGGTCCGCCGCGATGGTCAACTCGGCGAGGCCGGTCCGGTTGATCGTGAGGTTCGGCGCCAGCATGGCGACCCGGTGCACTTCGGCTTCGACAATGGCACCCAGGTCGGTGTCGTGCACATCCAGCGATAGCCCGGTGTCGATCCGGCTCAGATCCAGCATGTCGGCGACCAGCCGACCGGCCCGGCGGGCGTCCGACAACAACAGGCTGGCGCGACGGTACTGACCGCGCGCCACAGCGTCGGCCACGTGCTGGCTGGCGCTGGTGGCCAGCTGTTCGGCGGCGGCCTGGATCCCGGCGATCGGGGTGCGCAGCTCATGAGCAGCATCGACGAGGAATTGCCGGGTCGCGCTCTCGGCTCGCTGCGCCGATTCCGCGGCTTGCCGCGCCCGCAGCTCAGAAGCTTCCAACGCATCCAGCATCCCGTCGAAAGCGCTTGCGGCCCTGCCTAATTCGGTATCGGTGCGATCCGGGTGCAGCCGACGGCCGCGGTCGCCGGTGGTGATGTCCAGGGCGAGCGCGGCGAGCCGGTCCAAGGGCCGCAGCGCCGTCCTGCTGACCGCAACCAGCAGCAGTGCCGCCACCGCCAACGTTCCCAGCCCGGCAGCGATCATTAGCTGACGCAGCTGACGGGTCACCTGGGTGGTCTGCGTGGTGTCGGCAACCAGGATCAGCCGGGAACCGTCCGGCAGCGGGTGCACCACCGCCGTTGCAGTGGTGTCGGGTGGCAGGCCGGGCGGCGCCGGGACGACCGGGCCCGCGGTGGTCGCGGGGCTGATGCTGCGATCACCATAGGCGCTGCCGTCGGCGGTCACCAGCAGGGCCCGCACACTACCCCCGTTGAGCTGGGCGGCAAGCAATTCGGGTGATGTGTGCGCGGCCACCAGCGCATCGGCGCGCGAGGTGGCCGCCATGAGCCGATCCCGCAGATTCCGTCGAGCCTGCAGCCCCAGGCTGACGTCGACGGTGACACCCAGCACCACGAGCAACCCCACTAATAGGGCGACTACCAGCAGCACCACCCGACGCTGCAGGGACGGCGTCGGCGTCGCGACCGTCATGCCCGTGGTTGGAGTCGGTATCCGATGCCGCGAACCGTGTGCAGCATCCGCGGGCCACGGGCCTCGAGCTTTCGCCGCAGACTGCTGACGTGGACTTGCACCAGATTGGTGTCGTAGGCGTCGTAACCCCACACCGCATTGAGGATCTGACGGGCGCTGACAATCCGGCCGCGTTGCTGCACGAGAAAGTCGAGCAGCCGAAGCTCGGTGGCGGTCAGTTCCAGCCGGTGGCCGTCGCGTGCGGCGACTCCGGCGTCGACGTCGAGGATCAGATCGCCGACCTGGACCACGCGCGGTAACCGGCCCCGCCGCCGCAGCACCGCCCCCACCCGTGACACCAGCTCGGCGAGTTCGAAGGGTTTGACCACGTAGTCGTCGGCGCCGCCGTCAAGACCGCGCAACCGGTCGGGCAGGCCGTCGCGGGCGGTGATCAACACGATGCTGATGTCGCCCCACGCCTGGATGACGTTGATGAGGTCGAAGCCGTCGCGACCCGGCAACATCACGTCGAGCACCACCAGATCGGGCCGCAGTCCCTCCAGGACCTCTTCCAAATCTTCCCCGTCACAACGGGTCTCGGTGTGATAACCGACGTCGGCCAACGCTTCGCCGACCATTTCCCGAATGGTCTCGGAGTCCTCGACCACCAGCACTCGCGGCGTGCCGACACTGAACCGGCCGATGCGCCCCGCCGCCGAATGACCCGCGACGCGGTCCGGGCGCGAACGATCGGTCATGGCTCCATTGTTAACGTGCGGTGCTGAGATCAATCTGAAGCACGCACGTTTGTCCCAACCAATTTCACCGACATGGGGAGCACATGACCGCCCACCACACCAACCCGCCACCCCCACCGGCAACCGGAGCCGCAGCCGGGCGGCGCCATTCCACCGGCGTGGTGATCGGTGCCGCGGTGGCGGGTTTGGCGATCGGCGCACTCGCCGTCTTCGCGGTCACCGGCGTCACCTGGAAAATCCGCGTCGAGCTGCCCGCCCCGCTGTATCCACCCGCGCTGTCAGCGACGCCACCGGTGAGTAATCCCCTGTCACCGCCGGCAGCGCCGACAGCGCCGACATCGGCGCCGAGCAGCTCCCCCGCGCCGCCACCGGCGCCGTTGCCGCCATTGCCGCCTGGTCAGTAAGCAGCTTCGAGCACCCGAGTTTCTTCAGATCCACTTCAAGTACGGCCGTTAGCGTCGCGACTACCGAACACCCCGACGTGAGGAGCCGTATGACCGCCGACGAGAACACCACCACCACCGGCCCTGTCGCAACTCCCGCACCAGCCGGGCCCCCACCGGCTGTCGTCGCCGATCCCGGACGTGAGCGCCGCCGTTTCTCGCTGGCCGCGCTGATCGGCGCCGGGGTTGCGGGCCTGATCCTGGGCGCAGCCGGCAGCATGGCTGCGATCGCGTTCGCCTGGCTGATCAGCGTCGGGCCACCGCCACCTCCCCCGGGGCCGGGGCCCATGCAAATGCCGGGGCAAGCGTTCAGCCACGGCCAACCGCCCCCTCCCGGTCCCGGCGGCCCACCCGGGCCGGTCGCGGGAGCTTTCCGGCCGATGCCCGGGCCGATGGGCGTGCCGCGTGGTCCGCGGCCGCCGACGCCACCGCAAGCCGGGCCTTTCGGCCCGGGTCAGCCACCGGGAGCGCCCGATCAGCCGCCCGCACCACCGTCGTCGCAACCGTCGCCGACGCCCCGCCCCTGATGCGTCGCGGAGCACGAACCACGCAACCACCGGAGTGAACATACGTTTATAATTGTAAACGTGCGTTTACCCCAGCCGGACGACCGGACAGCGCGAGCACGAATCCGTGACGAGGCCCTGCGACTGTTCGCCGAGCGCGGCCCCGCCGCGGTCACGATGCGCGACATCGCGACCGCGGCGGGAGTGTCTGCGGCCTTGGTCATCCGCCACTACGGCTCGAAGGACGGTCTGATCGAGGCCGTCGACACTCATGTCGTCGCGACCTTCGACGTGCTGCTGACCGAAATCACCGACCAGACCGGGGCATCGGGCCTCGGCCCGGCAACGGTGCCCGGCCTGCTCGACGGCCTGGCCACCCACCTGCCGCCCGACTCGGCGATCCCGGCCTACCTGAGCCGGATGTTGATCGCCGGGGGTCCGGCCGGGTCGACATTGTTCGAACGCCTTTTCCGGCTCAGCAAAGCCGCTCTGGACGCCATGGTGGCCGCCGGCACGGCCAGTGCCGGCGCGGATCCCGAGATGCGCGCCGCCTTCTTGCTGGTCAACGATCTGGCGCTGCTGACCCTACGGCCACGGCTGATCGAGGTGCTTGACGTGGACCCGCTCACGGCTACCGGGATGCAGCGCTGGGCCGGCGAGGTCTTCTCGATCTACCGCGACGGACTCCTCAGCACCTGACGAAGGTTTGGAGGCTAACAATGTCCCTATTGGCGTCCCTATTGGCGTCCCTATTGGCCCCGGCCGGCGCACGGCTGTTACGCTCCCGCAGGCTAATGCGTGCGCCCATGGCCGCCTACCGCAGCCGCCACCCGCGAGCCTGGCGACAGCTCAAGCCGGCACTCGAGCAGACTCTCGGCACTGCCATCACCGACACCGACACCCCACTGCCGCTGGTCGAGTTGCGCCTCGACTAAACCCGGTCCGGCCCCTTGGCCGTCATCGCCGCGAACAGCGCCAGAAACAGGGCCGCCGGAATCGCCCGGACACTGAAGTCTCGTGCGCGAATATGCGTGCCCAGCGCCAAGACGAAGTACACCGTCAGCATCGCCGTCGTCAATCGCGCCAACGCGGGAAACCGGGTGGCCGAGAGCAGTCCGACCGCCGAGGCGGCCTTGGCCACGGGCAGGACCGGACGAATACCGGCCGGCACTCCCAGGTCGTCGAGCAGCTTCTCGATCGGTGCCAGCGGGATCGCGCATGCCACCGCATCGCCGGCCTGAAACACCGCCAGGGCCGCATAGGTTTTCGGTGAGGTCAAAAGGCCCATCAGCTGCTCCTAGCGCCTGAGCTCCGGCGGCGGACCCAGCGGATTTTCCGCCGGTGTGCGAGCTATCGCCTCGGCCTTGGCCACCGCTTGGGCGATCGTCGGGTCGGGCTCGGTGGAGAACCACTCGGCGACCTCGGCGTCGTCGCCGTCGGCGGCGTGCTTGGGCAGCTCCTCGACCGGAGACGGCTCGAAGCGGAACACGCCGTCCTCCCCCGGCGTGCCCAACAGCCTGGTGAAGCCCTGCAGCGCCGCACTGAAATCGCTGGGCACCACCCATACCTTGTTGGCGTCGCCGCGGGCCATCTCCGGCAGCGTCTGCAGGTACTGGTAGGCCAGCATCTCGGGTGTCGGCCGGCCGGCCTTGATCGCCGCGAACGTCTTCTCGATGGCTTTGGCCTGCCCCTGCGCCTGCAGGTAGGCCGCGGCTCGCTCGCCCTGGGCACGCAATATCCGCGACTGCCGCTCGGCCTCGGCAGCCAGGATCGCGGCCTGCTTGGCGCCCTCGGCCGCAAGAATCTGCGCCTGCTTCTGCCCCTCCGCCTGCTTGATCGCCGCTTCCCGGGTGCCCTCGGCGGTCAGGATCATCGCCCGCTTTTCCCGGTCGGCCTTCATCTGCTTTTCCATCGACGCCTGAATGGACGGCGGCGGGTCGATGCTGCGCAATTCCACCCGCGCCACCCGCAGACCCCAGCGGCCGGTCGCCTCATCGAGCACCCCGCGCAACTGCGCGTTGATCTGATCGCGGGACGTCAGCGTCTGCTCGAGGGTCATGCCACCGACGACGTTGCGCAGCGTGGTGGTGGTGAGCTGCTCGACACCGACGATGTAATTGCTGATCTCATAGACCGCGGCCTGGGGCACGGTGACCTGGAAGTACACCACGGTGTCGATGTTGAGGGTCAGGTTGTCCTCGGTGATGACCGGCTGCGGCGGAAACGACACCACCCGCTCGCGCAGATCCACCCGGGCGCGGACCCGGTCGATGAACGGCACCAACAACGTCAACTGCCCACTGACGGTGCGGCTGTAACGACCCAACCGCTCGATCACCGCGGCCTCGGCCTGCGGGATCAGCGCAACCGACTTGGCCACCACAATGATGGCGAATATCACCAGGACGGCCAGAAATACCAGGCCGGCAACGGCACCTTCCACCGGGATTCCTTTCTCGAGTTGCTACGCGTCTTTGAATACGACCGCGGTGGCTCCGTCGATGTGCACCACGGTCACCGAATCACCCGGTTCGAACACGTCGCCCTCGTTCAGCGGACGCGCCGTCCACACCTGGCCGTCGATTTTGACCTGGCCTTCATCACGGGCGACCCGATCCAGCACCAGCGCGCTCTTGCCCTCCAGCGCCTTGATCCCCATCGGCACGCCCTTGCCCGGCGTCAGCCGCCGCCGCAACGCGGGGCGAACCAGCACCAGCAACAGCACCGACACGATCAGAAACACCGCACCGTCGGCCCACACCGGCCAGTCCATCAGCCAGCTGCTTGCCGACGCCGCCAGCGCGCCGCCGCCGAGCATCAGCAGGAACATGTCGCCGGTCAACGCCTCCGCGCTGGCAAGCGCCAACGCTGCGATCAGCCAGATCAGGGCGACGGGCATGCGCACAGAATACGCGCGATCCCCGGCAACCGTGCCCAACAACTAGACTGCGAGATCATGTGGTGTCCCAGTGCAACGCTTTCGATGTGGGCCAACGCCTGGCTCGCCGGCAAGGCCGCGCCCGACGACCTCTTGGACGCGTTATCCCTCTGGGCCCCAACGCAATCAGTCACGGCGTATGACGCGGTCGCGGCCGGACATACCGGCCTGCCATGGCCGGACGTGGATAGCGCCGGGACGGTTTCGCTGTTGGCAACGTTGCGTGCTGCCGCGGGCCGGGGAAGGACGTCGGCGCCGGGCCCGCCGGATCGGCCGCGCAGGACGATCAACGTTGTTTTGCCGGTGCCGGGCGATGTGCGCGGGCTTTCCGCCGGAACACAATTCGAGCGCGACGCGCTGGCCGCGGGCGAAGCCATCATTATCACCAATCCCGATGACCCCGGTCGATCTATCGGACTGGTCCCCGAGTTCTCTTACCGCGACACCGAACATGCCTCCGACGACGATTCGGGCCTGCCCGAGTTGTGCGCACTGTCGTGGATGGTGTACTCGCTGCCCGACACCCCGGTGTTGGACCACTGCGAACTGGGCGACGCCGAATACGCCCTGCGGGCCGCGGTGCGCTCGGCAGCCGACGCGTTGGGCGCCATCGGCATGGGACCCAGCGCCGCCGGCATCGCCAACCCGCGCGGCCTGGTCGAGCAGTTGCTGGAATCCGCACGGCAACACCGCATTCCCGACCATGCGCCGTCGCGCGCAGTGCGGGTGCTGGAGAACGCCGCCCACGTCGACGCCATCATCGCGGTCAGCGCCGGCCTCAGCCGAATGCCTGACTCCGCAGCCGACCGCTTCATGCCGCGCCCGTCGGCCGGTCTCGAACTGATCAGAGCGCAGTCGTCGTCGGAAGTGCAGACTGCGTTCGACGCATTGCGGCCGCTGACCGCGGTGGTGCGCTCCGCGCGGATAGCCGCCGTCAGCGCGATCCTGCATTCAGCTTGGTCGGACTGACCTCCCGTTCGCGCGCAACGCAATGCGGCGGACGGCAGGGCTCGCCGTTGATGCCGGCCAGACAGCCGGGCACCGGGTCGGGGCCGCTGACCCGCGACGGCGCCCGACCGTAGCGAAGTTCGTCGATCAAATCCGCGGCCAGCCGGGCGAACCGCCGATCGGCGTTGGGAGTGCCGGCCCGGGCGAATACGATACCCAATGCCTCTGCCTGTAAGCGCAATTCATGGTCGAGATCCCACACCACCTCGATGTGGTCTGCGACAAATCCAAGGGGACAGACGATCACGGCCGCGGTACCGGCTGCGTGCAATGTGGTGAGGTGGTCGCCGACATCGGGCTCCAGCCACGGAACCTGTGGCGGGCCAGAGCGCGACTGCCAGACCAGGTCATAGTCGGCATATCCGGCGGCCTTTGCGACAAGGGTTGCGGCATAAGCGACTTGGCGGCTGTAGAGGCGGGGCCCCCAGCCCTGGTCGGCAACCACCGGGATCGAATGCGCGGTGAACACCAGTCTCGCGCCATCAGGCACGGTTTCGGCGGACGCTGCGATGGCATCGGCGAACATCTCGACGAACAGCGGATGGTCGAAGTAGGGCCGTAGCTTGACCAGCTCGGGCGCGTCCGGGCCGGCCGCCCGGCGGGCGCGGGCAATGTCTTCGGCATACTGCGCGCAGCTGGAATAGCCGCTCCACGCCGATGTCGCAAACACGGCGGCACGGCGAATGCCATTGTCCCGCATGGCGATTACCGTATCCTCGACGTAGGGCTCCCAGTTGCGGTTGCCGAAGTACACCGGCAGGTCCAGTTCGGCATGAAGCTGGTCGATCAGCGCTCGGTTGATGCCGTTGATCGGTGATACACCACCGAAATGCAGGTAATGCTCGGCCACCGCATCGAGGCGCTCGGGGGGCACGCCGCGGCCCCGGGTGACGTTCTCCAGGAACGGCCGCACCTGCTCGGGCCCCTCCGGCCCACCGAAGGACAACAGCAGGACGGCGTCAAATTCCATGCGGGCTACAGCAACTGGGTGTGCGCGCCGCCGTCAGCGAAGATGATGTCCCCCGTGGTGGCCGGCAGCCACTCCGACAGCAGCGCGCAGACAGTCTTGGCGACCGGCGTAGGGTCCTTCATGTTCCAGCCGATGGGCGCGCGCTGGTCCCAGCCCTCCTCGAGCAGCTGGATCTGCGCGCCGGCCTCTTCGCCCAGCGCCCCGCCGACAATCGCGCTCATCGCCAGAGTCCGGATCGGCCCGGCGGCAACGAGGTTCGAGCGCACACCGTACTTGCCGGCCTCGCGCGCCACGAACCGGTTCACCGACTCCAGCGCACTCTTGGCGACCGTCATCCAGTTGTAGGCCGGCATCGCCCGGCTCGGGTCGAAGTCCATGCCGACGATGGAGCCACCGCGATTCATGATGGGCAGCAACGCCTTTGCCATCGAGGCGTAGGAGTACGCGGAGATGTGGATACCCTTGGACACGTCCTCGTAGGGCGCGTCGAAGAATGGGTTGATACCCATCCCGCTTTGCGGCATGAAGCCGATCGAGTGGACCACGCCGTCGAGTTTGTTGCCCTCGCCGATCACTTCGCCAACCCGGTTTGCGAGAGTCGCCAGGTGCTCGTCGTTTTGCACGTCGAGTTCCAGCAGCGGCGCCTTCTGCGGCAACCGGTCGGTGATCCGCTGGATCAGCCGCAACCTGTCGAAACCGGTCAGCACCAGCTGCGCGCCCTGCTCCTGGGCCACCCGGGCGATGTGAAACGCGATCGAGGAGTCGGTGATGATCCCGCTGACCAGGATCCGTTTGCCGTCCAGCAGTCCTGCCATTTGTTTCGTCCCCTCTTGCTCTTAGTGGCCCATGCCCATGCCGCCGTCAACCGGGATGACGGCACCGGAGATGTAACTCGCGTCCTCCGACGCCAGGAAGCTGACCACCCCGGCGACCTCAGCAGCGGTGCCGACGCGCTGCGCCGGGATGAATTGCAGTGCCCCCTCCTGGATCCGCTCATCCAGCGCGCGGGTCATATCGGTGTCGATGTAACCCGGGGCGACCACATTCGCGGTCACGTTGACCTTTGACAGCTCTCGGGCGATCGAGCGGGCCATGCCGATCACACCGGCCTTGGAGGCTGCGTAGTTGGCCTGATTGCCGATGCCCCAGCTGCCGGAGACCGAACCGATATAGATCAGCCGGCCGAACTTCCGTCGCTGCATGCTGCGCGCTGCCCGCTGAGTCACCCGGAACGCCCCGGTGAGGTTCGCGTCGATGACCTTCTCGAACCTCTCCTCGGTCATCCGGATGAGGAACGCGTCCGCGGACACGCCCGCGTTGGACACCAGCACCTCGACCGGACCCTGGTGCTCCTCGACCTCTTTGAAGGCACGATCGACGGCGTCGCTGTCGGTGACGTCACACTCGACGGCGAACAGCCCCTCGGGCGCCCCGGATCCGCGGTGCGTCACGGCCACCTTGTGGCCGTCGGCGGCCAGCCGCTGTGCGATCGCCAGCCCGATCCCGCGGTTTCCGCCGGTGACCAAGACCGAACGGGATACGAAGGCGGGCTTGCCGCCGTCGGTGGCGGCCTCGCTTGTGGTGTCGGTGGCTGTGTCAGTCACCCCGTCAACCTAACGCCTTGTGGAGGCAACACCGAAATCGGCTCGTCGCATGTCGCGACAGTAACGCCACGGCGAAAAATCGGGCCAAATCTCGCCGTGGCGTTACGCTCGGCGGCCGGTGTCGGTGTGATCGAGCACACTTTCGCCGTGGCCGATCCGTTCTTGGGCACTGAAGCCCTCTCCTCGCACCAGTTGTCCCGCTATGAGCTGCGCAGTCGGTATATCGCGCTGCATCAAGACGTCTACATACCGAGAGACACCGAGCTGACGGCGGTGCTACGGGCAAAGGCGCTGTGGCTGCGCTCCCGGCGCCGGGGCATCCTGGCCGGCTTCTCCGCCGCGGCCCTGCATGGCGCCAAGTGGATCGATCCGGCCCGACCGGCCACGATCATCGACACCAACCGCCGGCCCGCCAAGGGCGTGCAGGTATGGGAAGAGCTCATCGGTGACGATGAAATCGGCGTTGTCGACGACATGCGCGTCACCACGCCGGCGCGCACCGCCCTGAACCTGGCATGCCGCTACCCGCTGGGCGTCGCGGTCGCTGCGATCGATGCCCTGGCGCAAGCTACGGAGTTGAAGCTCGTCGATGTCGAGGTACTTCTCGATCGCTATCGGGGCCGCCGAGGCGTCAGGGCGGCCCGAGCTGCCCTGGATTTTGTGGATGCCGGGGCGCAATCGCCCAAGGAAACGTGGCTGCGGCTACTGCTGGTTACCGCCGGCTTCCCGCGCCCGCAGACACAAATCGCCGTCCGCAACGAATGGGGTTGGGTAGAAGCCTATTTGGATATGGGCTGGGAAGACATCAAGGTCGCCGTCGAGTATGACGGCGACCAACATCGGTCCGACCGCCGTCAATATGTGAAGGACATCCGGCGCCTCGCCAAGCTGGAGCAGCGCTACGGGTGGATAGTGATCCGAGTGGTAGCCGAAGACCACCCCGAGGATGTCGTCCACCGGGTGCGCGAAGCACGAGCGCGCCGACTGTAACGCCACGGCGAAATCCGGCGCGATTTCTCGCCGTGGCGTTACGTTCGGCGTGACGTCAGGTCGGCAACCGACGGTTGATCAGCAACGCGGCCAGTCCGGCCAGCGCCAACACCAACGCCCCCAGCCGCAGCCAGCCCGTACTGGCGTCGCCCTTGATGGTCTCGTAGCCGATCTGCTGCTGCAGCGACGCGTATACCGCCTTCAGCTCGGCCAACGTCGCGGCGTTGTAGGCGTTCCCACCGGAGAGCTGGGCGACCTTCTTCATCGTCTCGTCGTCGACGGGCACCGGCTGGCGCTGGCCGTTGATCTCGACGAAGCCATATGGCGTGCCGAACGAGATCGTCGAGATCGGCACGCCCTGGTCCTTGGCGGTACGCGCGGCGGTATAGGCGCCCTTGGGGTTGTCCGGATTGGTCGGCATCGTCTCCTTGCCATCGGAGAACAGCACGATGCGCGCCGGCGGCGGCGTGTCCCCGCCACCGATCACCGCGCCGACGGTGGCGATGGCCTGCAAGGCGGTGAAGATCGCCTCCCCGGTGGCCGTGCGATCGGCGAATTGCAGCTTGTCCAACGCGTTCTTGGTCGCGTCACGGTTGGTCGTCGGCGACACCAGCACCGTCGCCGTGCCGGCGTAAGCGATCAGTCCGAGATTGATGCCGGGGGTGAGCTCGTCGGCGAACTGCTTGGCGGCCTCCTGTGCGGCGCCCATGCGGTTGGGTTCGACGTCGGTCGCGCGCATCGACTGCGACACGTCGATCACCAGCATCACGACCGCCCGGTTGCGCGGAATCCGGACGTCATGCGTCGGCCCGGCCATCGCGGTGGTCAACAGCACCAGCGACAACGCCAACAGGATCGTCGGAACATGCCGCCAGCGGGAGGGCCGTTTGGGGGCCACGCTCTCCAGCAACTCCATGTTGGCGAACCGCAGCATCCTCTTCTGGCGCGCCAGTTGCAGCACGATGTAGAGCGCCATCAGCCCGACAACGACAAAGAGGAACAAGAAGAACCAGGAGTGTTCGAAGCCGGACAGTGTCATCGGACCGAGCAACGGCAGTGTCATATCAGACCCGTCATAAAAGATGCGAGCAGGTGTGTCACTGAGCCCCCGCCATGGCACCACGTCGCCGGGAGGCGACGAAGCGGACGATGTCGGCCAGCCAGTCGCGGTCGGTGCGAAGCGTCAGCACCGGTGCGCCGCAACCGCGGAGGGTCCGGGCCACCTCGGCGCGATGCGCCGCTGCGGCCCGGGCGAAATCGTTCTGCAGCTGTGTGTCGATGGTGAATTCGCGGGTGACGCCGGTTTCGGCGTCCTGCAGGATTACGTCGCCGATATCGGGCAGCTCGACATCGCGTGGATCGAGCACCTCCATGGCCAGCACCTCGTGGCGGGCCGCGATCGCCCGCAGCGGCCGCATCCAGTTGATCGGGCCCAGGAAGTCGCTGATGATCACCGCCATTCCCCGGCGACGTTCCGGCCGGCGCAGCGCGTCGATGGCCACCGCCAGGTCGCCGCGCACCCCGGCCGGCGCCTTGGGCATGGTCGCGACGGTGCGCAACATGGTGTGCTGATGCTGGCGGCCGGTACGGGCCGGGACCCGAGTCATCGTGGCGCCGTTGGCAATCAACGCACCGATCCGGTTGCCGCCCCCACTGTTGAGGAAGGTGATCGCGGCGGCGGCCGCCACCGCGAGGTCACGTTTCTCGCAGACGGCGGTACCGAAGTCCAGGCTGGCCGACATGTCCACCACGAGCCAGGTCTCCAGTTCCCGGTCGGCGATCATCTGGCGCACATGCGGGTGGGTGGTCCGGGCGGTGACCGCCCAATCCATCCGGCGCACGTCATCGCCCGGCTGGTAGAGACGCGACTCCCCCGGCTCCGTGCCCGGCCCCGGGATCAAGCCGAGGTGATCGCCGTGCAAGACACCGTCCAGCTTGTGCTTGACGGCCAACTCCAGGGTGCGCAGCGCCGCCGACAGCTTCGGGTCATCGATGTCGCCCCGCAGCAACGACGGCGGATGGACGACCGCCGGCGCCTTGCTTTCGGTCACCGGCCGCTAGCCGCGGCCGCCGCCTGCATCACCGGCGGAACCGAATGGCCTTGTTGCGGAACGGCATTCACTTGCGGCAGCGGGACCGTCTGAAGCACCCGGTTGATAATGACCTCCGGGGTGATCTCGTCGGCCAGCGCATCATAGGTGAGCACCAACCGGTGCCGCAGCACGTCGGGAATGACTTCGATGACGTCCTGCGGGATCACATAGTCGCGACCACGCACCAGCGCCAGTGAGCGGGCGGCGGCGATGATGCCCAATGAGGCTCGCGGAGATGCTCCGAACGCGATCCAGCTCTTGACGTCGTTCATCCCCAGCTGCTCGGGTGCCCGAGTTGCGAAGACGACCCGGACCACATAGTCGACCAGCGCGTGGTGGACGAAGTTGTTGGCCGCTATGCCCTGTAGCCGCACCAGGTCGCCGGTATCCAGGATCTGCTTGGGCTGCGGCGGGGTGACGCCCATCCGGTAGATGATCTCGCGCTCTTCCTCTGCCGAGGGATAGCCGACGTGAATCTTGAACAGGAACCGGTCGCGCTGCGCCTCGGGCAACGGGTAGACACCTTCGTGCTCGATCGGGTTCTGGGTCGCCATCACCAGGAACGGATTGGGCAGCGCGAAGGTCTTGCCGCCGATGGAGACGTGACGTTCCTGCATCACCTCCAGCAGCGCCGATTGGACCTTGGCCGGAGCTCGGTTGATCTCGTCGGCGAGCAGGAAGTTGACCACCACCGGACCAAGCTCGGTGTCGAATTCCTCCTTGCCCTGCCGATAGATGCGGGTGCCGATGATGTCGGTGGGCACCAGATCGGGGGTGAACTGGATACGTGCGAAGCTCCCGCCGACCACCCGCGCGAATGTCTCCACCGCCAGCGTCTTGGCCACGCCGGGCACGCCTTCGAGCAATACGTGGCCCTTGGAGAGCAGGCCGACCAGCATCCGCTCCACCAACTGGTCTTGGCCCACGATGATCCGCTTGACCTCGAAGATGGCCCGCTCAAGCGTGTGCACCTCGGCGGCCAGCCCGTCAGAACCACCAGGACCGCCCGGCGGCGCCTCATGGGCCGGCGCGCCGGAATGCCCGCCCGGACCCGGGTAACCGCCACCTGCTGCTGTCATCGACAACCCTCCACCGCTCGATCAGACACGACTGCTGACACCAACCAACGTCGCGGGGCAGCGACGTGCCCGCGTTCAACTATTCCAGGCGCCGTGGATTCCGTCGACGCCGCGGTTCCTGCCCGGCCACCCTAGACCGTCCGGGCGGGACGCAACCGTGCGGGGGAAGCCGGACGAGACGCCCCGGACAGTTGCCTGAGCCGCACCGGCTCAGTATTCGATGATCCTGGTCACGAACGGTGTCATGCCGGCCTTACGTACCTGGCTCACGGTGACTTTGCCGGCAAGGCTGGACGCCTCCAGCATCTGACCGTTGCCCAGGTACATCGTGACGTGCTGGCTACCGCCCGGGCCGTAGAAGATCAGGTCGCCGCGTCTGGCCTCATTGGGCGGGATGTGGCGGCCCGCGTTGTACTGGTCACCGGAAAACCGCGGGATCAGCACGCCCACGCCGGCGAACGCGTAGCGCATCAACCCCGAGCAGTCGAAGCCGACGGTCCCGGCGCCGGAGTCCACGCCCTTACTCGGGCCCTCCAAAGTGCCGCCGCCCCAGGAATAGGGGACGCCCATCTGCGATCCGGCCCGGCGGATCACGTACTCGATGGCCTGCCGGCCGTTGGCACGCGGAATCCGGCTGGGGCTGGTGTTGGCGGCACCTGGGGCAGGACTGCCGCCGAGGTTGATGCCCAGCCCGCCCAGAAACTGTCGCCCCAAGTCGAGGGTGGTCTGGGTGGCCTGGGCGGTGGCCTGAAGCGACGCGTTGGCGACGGCGAGAGCATCCCCGGGTGCGCCCGCGCTGGCGGTTGCCGGCAAAGTCGGATCCCACTGACCGGGATCGGCGTCGGCCGGCGCCGCTACAGCAACCAGGAACCCGGTCACCATCGCGGTGATCCAGGCTAGGTTGATCAGGCGAAATCGCTTGTGCCGCATAAATCCCCGTTCACCACTCGATGTAGCGCACCACGAAGGGCGTCATCCCGCTGGTGCGCACGGGCGCAACCCGGACCTTCAGGCCGATGTCGGGCGCCTCGAGCATCTGACCGTCGCCCAGGTAGATCGTCACGTGCTGGCTGCCGCCGGGACCGTAGAAGATGACGTCGCCGCGACGCATCTGGGAAGTCGGGATCTTGCGACCCAGGTTGTATTGCGAACCCGAGTAGTGCGGCAGCTTGATGCCAACCCCGGCGAACGAATACAAGACCAGACCGGAACAGTCGAAGCCGGTAATGCCGGCCCCGGAGTCGATGCCTTTACTGGGGCCGGCGGCATTGCCGCCACCCCAGGAATACGGCACCCCGATCTGAGACATGCCACGACGGATCACATACTCGCTGGCCTGCCGTCCGTAGACCCGCGGAATCCGGCCGGCATGCGTCGAACCCGCCGGGGCGTTGGTGATACCGGTGTCGGTGGGCTTGAGGATGCCCAGCTGCTGCAGGAAGTTTCGTCCCATCTGAGCGGTGACCTGTGCCGAGGTAGCCGAGTAGCCCAATACCTGGTTGACCACCGCGATCGGGTCGCCCGGGATGTTGGCGCTGGGAATCTGCGGCAACGAGGGATCCCACCCGTCCCACCGGCGGCCGCCGCCGGGTCCCGCGCCCGGGTCCCACATCTCGCCGGGCAGACCCTGCCCGCCGGCCGAGGACCAGGCGACCAGCCTGGCCGCCTGCAGCCTGGCCTGCGCCTCGTCTCGTTCTGCGGCCAGGCGGTTGACCTCCTCGCGCTGTTGGCCGAACTTGCGCTGGGTGTCGGTGAGGGCGGCCACCGCCGCGTCCTGGCTGGTCCTGGCATCGGCAGCGGCCTTGTCGGCCTTCTGCTTGGCCAGCCGGGCCGCTGATTCCTTGTTCACTTGTTCGGTCCGGGCCCGCTGCAGGTTGGCCATCACCGTCTGGGTGCTGGCGGTCATCGCCCGCGCCGCGGTCGCCGCGGCGATGATGTCGTCGGGGCTCTTGGCGGTCAGGTAGCTGTCGGACGGGCCATTCATATAGGTGGCCGCCGCGAACGTGTCGAATCGGTGTTGCGCTGCCGAGATCGCCGCGTTGGCGTCCTTGACGGCCTGCTGGCTGATCTCGAGCTCATGTTCGGCAGCGGTGGCCTCGTCACGAGCGGTCTCCACGGCGACCATCGCTTTGTTGACGCTCTCCTGCTCCATCTCCACGGCGGCGCTGAGGTCCTCCAGCCGCTGATTGGCCTTGGCGACCTCGGCGATCAGTGCGGCGATGGGGTCAGTGCCGGGAGCGGCGGGCGCCAGTCCGGGAGTCGATACCAGCAAGAGCACACTCAAGACCGGCGGAATGGCCGGCCGCACCCACCGCGCTGCCGATCGTGAAGCAGAGCCACCTCGGGGCCGTCTCATCGACTTTGGTCTCCTATGGCTCAAACCGGATGGACGGAGTCAGCGCCGAAAGCGCTAATGGCATCACAATCATCATTTGCACCGTACGTCACACCTGACGCTAAAGAAACGTATGTCACAAAGTGCACCCTGGACGTGCAATTAATGTGACCGAACGGTGATGTGAAGCGTTTGCCGCCAACCAGACGCACGGCCGGCGCACTACCCTCGGCCGAGGCTCACATGCTGGCTAGATGCCCTGGCCGGCTTGATCCAATGTCCCGTCGGCGCTGTCACCCAAGGTTGCTGACTGCCGGGTGCGCAGTTGCATGAACCGGGTTCCGACGGCCGTGACAAGCACCGCAATCAGCAAAAAAATGGTCAACCCCGCCCAGGGAAACTCCGGCGTGTCCAGCTCGTGCAAGAAATTCTGCGCGGATTGCACTGGGTTACCGGTTTTGGAATGGTCCTCCCCCGCCTCCAGCGTGACCCGCGGGTACTGCGTGCTGTAGCTGCCGACATAGCTGGGGCTGAGCACCAACACCGTCGCGTCCTTGTAGTCGGCGCCCACGACGGTCGCGATATCCCGCAACGGAGTGTCATTGGGCGGGTTGTGGTCCAGCAGGACGATCTTGAGGTTGATGCCCTCGTCGTGAGCGTGGTTGACCACCTCGAGCAATCCCGGCACGGCCGCCGGTGGCGCGCTGACGCCAACCGCGGCGACTTGTGCCTTGACCGCCGTCATGTCGACATCCTGTGGAATGTAGGCCGGCAGGAACGGGATCGTCTGGGGTAACGGCAGCTGGCCTCCGGTGTCGTGCCCGGTCATGGTGTCGCTCCTCTCACACGTCCCGCGGTGCTACAGGAACCGTACGCGTCGAGGATGCGTCGGCGGCGTTCAGTGTGCCCGTAGGGACGGCAATTTCGCGAAGTATCCGCACTGGCGACGCGCTCGAAGCCAGCGGAGCGCCGTCGTCACTGCGGGCCGCGTCGTCGGTATCCCGGCCAGTCGAATCAGCGAGGGGCTTTTCAACTCGCGCCCGGCACGACGAGACTGAAGGGCACGGGTACCAACCGCAATGCAGGACAAACGTACTGTTAAAGTAGCTGCGCCTGTGAAGCACCGTCGACACGGCCCGTCGGCGGCAGAACTGAATCCTCGGGAGTTGATGTGACCAGCAAAGAGTCTGTGAACTCGTTCGGAGCCCGCGACACACTCAAGGTCGGCGACCGGAGTTATCAGATCTATCGCCTCGACGCCGTTCCGAACACCGAAAGACTTCCCTACAGCCTCAAGGTCCTCGCCGAGAACCTGCTGCGTAACGAAGACGGCAGCAACATCACCAAGGATCACATCGAGGCCATCGCGAACTGGGTCCCCGAAGCCGAGCCCAGCGTCGAAATCCAGTACACGCCCGCCCGGGTCGTCATGCAGGACTTCACCGGCGTGCCCTGCATCGTCGACTTGGCCACCATGCGGGAGGCCATCGCCGACCTGGGCGGCAAGCCCGACAAGGTCAATCCGCTGGCGCCGGCGGACCTGGTGATCGACCACTCGGTGATCGCCGACCTGTTCGGGCGGGCCGACGCGTTCGAGCGCAACGTCGAGATCGAATACCAGCGCAACGGTGAGCGCTATCAGTTCTTGCGTTGGGGCCAGGGCGCTTTCCGTGACTTCAAGGTGGTGCCGCCGGGCACCGGCATCGTGCACCAGGTGAACATCGAATACCTGGCCAGTGTCGTGATGGCCCGCGACGGGGTGGCTTACCCCGACACCTGTGTGGGCACCGACTCGCACACAACGATGGTCAACGGCCTGGGCGTGCTGGGCTGGGGTGTGGGTGGTATCGAAGCAGAGGCGGCGATGCTGGGTCAGCCGGTGTCGATGCTGATCCCGCGAGTGGTCGGCTTCAAGCTGACCGGTGAGATCCAGCCCGGCGTCACGGCCACCGACGTCGTGCTGACCGTGACCGAGATGCTGCGCAAGCACGGCGTGGTGGGCAAGTTCGTCGAGTTCTACGGCGAGGGCGTCGCCGAGGTGCCGCTGGCCAACCGCGCCACACTGGGCAACATGAGTCCCGAATTCGGTTCTACCGCAGCAATTTTCCCGATCGACGAAGAGACCATCAGCTACCTGCGGTTCACCGGCCGCAACGAGGAACAGCTGGCGCTGGTCGAGGCCTACGCCAAAGAACAGGGCATGTGGCACGACCCGAAGCACGAGCCCGCGTACTCGGAATACATCGAGCTCGACCTCTCCGACGTGGTTCCGTCGATCGCCGGACCCAAGCGCCCGCAGGACCGAATCGTGTTGGCGCAAGCGAAGTCCCAGTTCCGCAAGGACATTCACAACTACGTCGAGGAGCATCAGCCGGCCGTGCACACCAAGCTCGACGAGGTTGTCGAGGAGACTTTCCCGGCCAGCGACCCGGGGCAGCTGTCGTTTGCCGACGACGACGCCGCCGTCATGCAGTCAGCGGCCGTGGGTGCCGAAGGCCGCCCGAGCAACCCGGTGACGGTGAAATCCGACGAACTGGGCGAATTCGTGCTCGACCACGGCGCGGTGGTGATCGCCGCGGTTACCTCGTGCACCAACACCTCCAACCCGGAGGTGATGCTCGGCGCGGCCCTGCTGGCCCGCAACGCCGTCGAAAAGGGGCTGACCGCCAAGCCCTGGGTGAAGACCACCATGGCGCCGGGCTCCCAAGTGGTCAGCGACTACTACGACAAGGCCGGGCTGTGGCCGTATCTGGAGAAGCTCGGCTTCTATCTGGTCGGCTACGGGTGCACCACGTGTATCGGCAACTCGGGCCCACTGCCCGACGAGATCTCGAAGGCCATCAACGACAACGACCTTTCGGTGGCGGCCGTGCTGTCGGGCAATCGCAACTTCGAAGGCCGCATCAACCCCGACGTGAAGATGAACTACCTCGCCTCACCACCGTTGGTGGTTGCCTACGCGTTGGCCGGCACCATGGACTTCGACTTCGAGTCGCAGCCGTTGGGCACCGACAACGACGGCAACGACGTCTACTTGAAAGACATCTGGCCGTCGCAGAAAGACGTCTCCGACACCATCGCGTCGGCGATCAACCAGGAGATGTTCACCAAGAACTACGCCGACGTGTTCAAGGGTGACCAGCGCTGGCGTAACCTACCGACCCCGAGCGGCAATACCTTTGAGTGGGACCAGGATTCGACCTACGTCCGCAAGCCGCCGTATTTCGAGGGAATGTCGGCCGAACCGGAGCCGGTGGGCAACATCACCGGCGCCCGGGTGCTTGCGCTGCTCGGTGACTCGGTGACCACCGACCACATCTCCCCCGCCGGCAGCATCAAACCGGGCACCCCCGCCGCGCAATACCTCGACGAGCACGGTGTGGAGCGCAAGGACTACAACTCCTTCGGCTCGCGGCGCGGCAACCACGAGGTGATGATCCGCGGCACGTTCGCCAACATCCGGCTTCGCAACCTGTTGCTGGACGACGTGTCCGGCGGTTACACCCGCGACTTCACCCAAGACCCCCAAAATGGAAAGGCCCCGCAGGCATTCATCTACGACGCGGCGCAAAACTATGCGGCACAAAACATTCCGCTGGTGGTGCTCGGCGGTAAAGAGTATGGTTCCGGCTCCTCACGCGACTGGGCGGCCAAGGGCACGCTGCTGCTGGGCGTGCGGGCAGTGATCGCCGAGTCGTTCGAACGCATTCACCGCTCCAACCTGATCGGCATGGGGGTGATTCCGCTGCAATTCCCCGAGGGGGAGTCCGCTTCGTCAATGGGACTGGACGGCACCGAGGTCTTCGACATCACCGGGATCGAGGCGCTCAACGACGGCAAGACGCCGAAAACGGTGCATGTCAAGGCCAGCAAGGATGCCGGCGGTGACGCCGCAGTCGAGTTCGACGCGGTGGTACGCATCGACACACCCGGCGAGGCCGACTACTACCGCAACGGCGGCATCCTGCAGTACGTGCTGCGCAACATGCTCAAATCGGGTTAACGCCAGGCGACCCCAGCCCTGGCCATGCCGAAAGTCAGCGAGGACCACCTGGCGGCTCGCCGCCGCCAGATCCTCGACGGCGCACGCCGCTGCTTTGCCGAATACGGCTACGACAAAGCCACCGTCCGGCGTCTGGAACAGGCGATCGGTATGTCGCGCGGTGCCATCTTCCACCACTTCCGGGACAAGGACGCGCTGTTTTTCGCGCTGGCGCACGAGGACGCCGAGCGCATGGCCGATGTCGCTTCGCGCGAAGGCCTCATCCAGGTGATGCGTGACATGCTCGCCGCGCCCGAACAGTTCGACTGGCTGGCCACCCGGCTGGAGATCGCGCGCAAGCTACGCAATGACCCGGCGTTCAACCGCGGCTGGGCAGAGCGCTCCCTGGAACTGGCCGCCGCGACCACCGATCGACTGCGCCGGCAGAAGCAAGCCAAAAGGGTGCGCGACGACGTTGCCAGTGACGTGTTGCAGTGCTACCTGGATCTGGTCCTCGACGGATTGGTGGCCAGGCTGGCCTCCGGCGAAGACCCGCAGCGGCTCTCCGCCGTACTGGACCTGGTGGAAAACTCAGTGCGCCGCCGCTGATTTGGGCCGTGCGCGTCACGCCACGGCGAAAATCCGAATCTCGCCGTGGTGTTACGCTCGGGCCGGCCGGGCGCGATGATTTGGTCCGCCGCGGCTGCGCATCGTGGTACCGGATTCGAGCAGCATGCTGTGAACGGATCCGTACGATCGCCCAACGCTGGCCGCCAAGTTGCGGATGCTGGCTCCGCCCTCATAAGCGTTGCGCAACTCGTGCAACAACTGATCGCGCGTCTTCTTCGACTTCCGCTGGGTTCTCACCGGCTGCCTCCCACGCATGATCACGATCCCCGGGTTCCAGGGTAGGAACCGGCCGGCGATAGCGGGACCGCTTTGGCTGAAAACGCTTGCGATTTCTCAGGCCAGCTCGATGAGGTCCCGATACTCCTCGGACCAATAGTCCTCGGTGCCGTCGGGCAACAGCACGACCCGTTGCGGGTCGAGCGCCTCGGCGGCACCGGGGTCGTGGGTCACCAACACCACCGCGCCGCGATAGCTGCGCAGCGCGTCAAGGACCTGTTCACGCGAGGCGGGATCGAGGTTGTTGGTCGGTTCGTCGAGCAGCAGCACGTTCGCCGTGGAGGCCACCAGTCCGGCCAGCGCGAGGCGCGTCTTTTCGCCGCCGGACAGTGTGCCGGCCGGTTGCTCGAGCTGCGGGCCGCTGAACATGAACGCGCCCAACAGGCCGCGCAACTCCTGGTCACCGGTTTCCGGTGCGGCGTGCCGAACGTTCTGCCAGACGGTCGCATCGTTGTCCAGCGTGTCGTGCTCCTGCGCAAAATAGCCGATGCGCACACCATGTCCGGGCTCAAGCGCCCCGGTGTCGGGTGTCTCGACACCAGCCAGCAGTCGCAGCAGCGTGGTCTTGCCGGCGCCGTTGAGTCCGAGCACGACAACGCGCGAGCCCCGGTCGATGGCCAGGTCGACACCGCTGAACACTTCCAGCGATCCGTAGCTCTTACTGAGCCCCTTGGCCACCAGCGGAATGCGGCCGCAGGCGGCCGGGGTGGGAAACTTGATCCGGGCCACCTTGTCGGCTACCCGTTCCTCGTCGAGTGCGGCCATCATCCGATCGGCGCGACGCAACATGTTCTGTGCCGCAACGGCTTTGGTGGCCTTGGCGCCCAGCTTGGCGGCTTGGGTTCGCAGCGCGGCGGCCTTGCGTTCGGCATTGGCGCGTTCCCGGCGACGACGCTGCTCGTCGGTGGCCCGGGCATCGAGATATTTCTGCCAGCCCATGTTGTAGACGTCCATCTCGCCGCGCACCGCATCCAAGAACCACACCCGGTTGACCACATCGGCGATCAGGTCGACGTTGTGGCTGATCATCACCAGCCCGCCGGTGTGTGACCGCAGGAAATCCCGCAGCCAGCCAATCGAATCCGCGTCGAGGTGGTTGGTCGGCTCGTCGAGCAGCAGCGTGGTCCCCGAGCCCGCGCCGCTGTCGGAGGCGGCGAACAGAATCCGCGCCAGCTCGACCCGGCGGCGCTGGCCTCCGGACAGGGTACGCAGCTGTTGGGTCAGCACCCGTTCGGGCAAGCCGAGACTCGCGCAGATCCGGCCCGCCTCGCTTTCGGCGCCGTAGCCGCCCAGTGCGACGAAGCGCTCCTCGAGCTGACCGTAGCGGCGGATCGCGCGGTCGCGCGCGTCATCGTCGGCGACCTCGGCCATCAACGCCTGCTGCTTCTCCAGATCGGTGAGCAGCACGTCGAGCCCACGAGCCGACAGCACCCGGTCCCGAGCCAGCACGTCAAGGTCTCCCTCTTTGGGATCCTGTGGCAGATAGCCTATTTCGCCGTTACGGCTGACCGATCCGGCATACGGTTCGCTCTCCCCGGCCAGGATGCGCAGCGTCGTGGTCTTGCCCGCGCCGTTGCGGCCCACCAACCCGATGCGGTCGCCCGGCTGCACGCGCAGGTCCGGACCCTCGGGCGAGAGCAGGATGCGCGCACCAGCTCGGACCTCGAGGTCCGTCGCCGTGATCACAATCGCTCTCCTTGGTGGTGCTGGTCATTTGTCGTCGGTGAACACCGGCGGCCGTTTCTCGGCGCGTGCGGCAACGGCCTCTTCGAAATTGGCCGTGAGCAGCCGCACAAAAAGTTGGCCCAAGCCCTCGGCCTGCATGTGCCCTTCCAGGCTGGCGGCGTCTAGTCCACTCCATAACGTACGTTTGGTCAACTCGATTCCCGGCCGCGAGAAGGACGCCATCCGTGCCGCGATCGCATAACAGGTGTCCAGCAGCTGGGCGTCGGGCACCCGGCAGGACACCAGTCCGATGCGCTCGGCTTCCTCCGCGCTGACGTCGCGTCCGGTCAGCATGATCTCGAAGGCACGCGAGGATCCGATGGCCCTGGGCAACAGGTAGCTCAGCCCCAGTTCGCTGGCCGTCAGCCCGTTGTTGATGCCGGCGGCCCGGAAATAAGCGCTGGTGGAGGCCACCCGGATGTCCGCGGCCAGCGCTAGGCACAGACCCCCGCCGATGGCCGGGCCGTTGACCGCGGCGATCACCGGTTGGTGCAACCGGCGCAGCTTCAGGATGACCTCGTCGAGGAGCTCCATCGTCCGCAGCGCATAGGTCGGCCGGGTCAGGCCCTCGACGTTCGGCACCGCACCCGCGGACTTGTGATCCGCACCGGAGGAGAACCCGCGCCCCGCCCCGGTCAGCACCACCACCCGAACCGAATTGTCGTAACTCACCGTCTCCAGGACCTCTTTGAGCGGCACCATGACGTCGAAAGCCATGGAGTTCATCCGCTCCGGCCGGTTGAGGGTGATCAGCGCAACATCTGGGCGCGGGTGTTCCAACAGGACCAAACTCACCCGTGCACGGTATCGCGGACGGCAGTACGCCCGGCTGTCACCGCCGCCGGATTAGTGACGGTCTAGGCGACTTCATAGGCCTTGAGCTGCTGTACCAGGTCTTCTAGGGCTGCCGGGGGCAGCGCCCCGGGCTGGTTGAACAGCAGTTGGCCCTTCTTGAATGCCATCAGCGTGGGAATCGACCGGATCTGGGCCGCCGCTGCCAATTCTTGCTCTTCTTCGGTGTTGACCTTGGCGTAGACCACGTCCGGGTGTTTCTCCGAGGACGCCTGGAACGTCGGGGCGAACGCGCGACATGGGCCGCACCAGGAGGCCCAGAAATCGACAAGCACCATGTCGTTGTCGTTGACGGTTTCGTTGAACTGCGCAGCAGTGAGGTCTTTGGTTGCCATGACTGCCCTAACGCCTCGGCCAGGCGACTTTGTTCCAGGAGGTCTACAGCAGGCCGCGCTGCCGTGACGGCGAGACTCCAGGCCTGGCGGGTCCGGCGACGTAGAGCGTACGTCGAGCGCGGCCAGAATCGCTGCGGGTTCAGGCCGTTGGCGCGCCCATCGACGCCGCCGCATGCCAGGACCGGTTGGTCAGCAGGCGCATGCCGTTGAGGGCGACCAGCACCGTGGATCCTTCATGACCGGCCACACCCAACGGTAACGGCAAGTGCCCCAACAGGTCCCACAACACCAGGACGCTGATGAAACTGCCTGCGATGATCAGGTTGACGGTCACCACGTGGCGGGCCTGCCTGGCGAGCCCGATGATCGTCGGGATGACCTGCAGCTCATCACGAACCGTGACGCCGTCGGCCGTCTGCAAGGTCAGGTCGGCGCCCGCGCCCATCGCGACGGACGTACGCGCCGCGGCCATTGCGGGAGCATCGTTGACACCGTCGCCGACGACGAGCACCCGGTGACCGCTGGCTTGCAGATCGCGAACCGCCTCGACCTTCTGCTCGGGCAACAGCGCGGCCCGCACATCGCTGATCCCGGCGCGCCCGGCCGCCCACCGGGCCGCGCACCCGTTGTCCCCGGTCAGCAGGACAGGCGGCGCCGACGTCAGTGCGGTCAAGCACGCGACGGACTCCGCGGCATCGGGGCGCACCTGGTCGGTGAGCCCCAGCACACCGACGGCGACGCCGTTGAGCATCACGATGGCAGCCGTGGCACCGGCGTCGAGGATCGGCGCGAGCTCGGGCAGCGGCACACCCCGGTAGCTCTGCGGACTGCACACCTCGACGAAATCGCGACCCACGGTGGCTCGCACTCCGCGGCCGGGCAGGGCACGGAAATCCTCGGCCGCGGGGATGGCGATACCGCGCCGGCGAACTTCCTCGACAATGGCCCTGCCCAACGGGTGCTCACTGGATTGCTCTGCGACAGCAGCCAATTGGAGCAACCTTCGCAGACCTACCACGTCCGGCCGTAGCGGCTCGATGGTGGTCAATTGCGGTGTGCCACAGGTCAATGTGCCGGTCTTATCCAAGGCTACGATGCTGGTGTCGGCCAGATGTTCCACGACCACAGCCGATTTGACCAGAACTCCGTGCCGACCGGCATTCGCGATCGCCGAAAGTAGCGGCGGCATGGTTGCCAGCACCACCGCGCACGGCGAAGCCACGATCATAAATGTCATGGCGCGCAATAGAACTGGTTGCAGAGGCGCGCCCAGCATCAACGGGATGCCGATCAGCGCGAGGGTCGCCGCCACCATGGCCACGGAGTACCGCTGCTCGATCTTTTCAATGAACAACTGGGTTTTGGCTTTGGTGGCCGACGCCTCGGCGACAAGCTCGACGATGCGGGCCACCACTGTCTGCGACGGGTCCCGGGTGACCAGCAGCTGCAACACCCCGGACCCGTTGACCGTGCCCGCGAACACCTCGTCACCGCGGCCCTTGGCCACCGGGATGGACTCGCCGGTGATCGAGCATTGATCGACTTCGGAGCAGCCCGACAGCACGGCGCCGTCGGCGGGTATGCGCTCGCCCGGCCGCACCAGCACCCGGTCACCGATGACCAGCTCGCCGGCCGCAACCAGCCGCTCGCGGCCGTCGCCATCGACGACGACGGCCTGCTCCGGGGCGAGGTCCAGTAACCCCTTGACCGAATCGGCGGTGTGTTTGGTGGCCACGTCGTCCAGGGCGCCCGACGTCGCAAAAATCACGATCAGCAGGGCACCATCGAAGATCTGCCCGATTGCGACCGCTCCGATCGCCGCCACCACCATCAGCAGGTCTACGTCCAGTGCCTTGTTCCAAAGCGCTTGCGCCCCAGCCCATGCCGAGCCCCAGCCACCGGCGAGATAACAGGCCAAATACAGGGTCCACCACACGGGATGCAGTGCACCGTTCAGCTGGGCGACCAGCCCGGCAAGAAACAAGGCCAGCGCGAATGCGGCCCAGCGGACCGACATCACCGACCACAACGCCGCACGCCAACTCAGCGGCCGCGCGACAGCGACGGGAATGTGGTCGAAAGAAACCTCGGAGGTGCACGCTTCAACAGCGGTCAAGGTCATTCCGGCGGCCTCACAGAGGGGTGGGAGTTCGTCAGGATGAACCGAGTCTAGGGACACGGCGATCGTCGAGTATCTCGATTGCATTGCGGTATGCGATTGAATTGGTCACTGGCACAAGGTAAGCGGTGTCTGCCGTTACCGGCGCCGGCGCTGCCGTGGGCGGCAGCGCCGGGCGTGCACGCAACCCCGGCTACTGCCGTGGCGGGTATTGCGCAGGCGATTGAAATTTGCATCTGCGCAGAAAAATTCATGTCATGAAATTGCTCGTGGAATGGCCAATCACAGCTGCCGAATCGCGATAGGATTCGTCAGTCGCTGACGCTTCACTGTGGAGGTGCGGGATGTCGTTCGTGGTCACTAATACGGAGTATGTGTCGGGGGCGGCCGGGAATCTGGCGCGCATCGGTTCGGTGATCAGCGAGGCCAACTCGGCGGCCGCGGCCCAGACCACCGCCGTGGCGGCCGCGGGCGCAGACGAGGTGTCGGCCGCCATCGCGGCGTTCTTCCAAGCGCACGGCCTGAGCTATCAGACGCTCAGCGCGCAGGCAGCGGCGTTCCATGACCAATTCGTGCAGAACCTGTTCGGCGGCGCGCAGGCCTACGCCAGTGCTGAGGCCGCCGCGGCGAACCCGTTGCAGCCGCTGCTCGACGCGATCAACGCGCCCGCCCGGGCGCTACTCGGGCGTCCGCTGATCGGTGACGGCGTCGACGGCGGGCCCGGCAAGGCCGGTGAGGACGGCGGAATCTTGTTCGGCAACGGCGGTAGAGGCGGAGATGGAGTGGCTGGGCAGGCCGGCGGTCGGGGCGGCTCCGCGGGCCTGGTCGGTTTCGGCGGCGCCGGCGGCGTCGGCGACGCGGGCGCCAACGGCGGCGCCGGCGGCACCGGTGGGCTGTTCTTCGGCAACGGCGGTGCCGGCGGCAACAGCGGCGGCGGCGGCGGTGCGGGCGGTGTCGGCGGCTCCGCCTTACTGTTTGGACATGGCGGCGCCGGCGGTATCAGCCCCAACGGCGCGGGGGCCGGCGGCGCCGGCGGCAACGGCGGTGTGCTGTACGGAAACGGCGGTGGTGGCGGCAGTAGCTTCCTCGGCGGCGGCGGCAATGGTGGCAGGGCCTTCCTGCTCGGCGACGGCGGCACCGGCGGGGACGCTCTCTCCGCCGGGACCGGCGGGGCCGGCGGCGGCGGCGGGTTCTTTGTCGGCAACGGCGGTGCCGGCGGCAACGGCTTTAGCAACGCCAGCGGCGGGCTCGGCGGCCAGGCGGGGTTGATCGGCAACGGCGGGGGCGGCGGCAATGGCGGAGCGTTTCCGCCCGGCAACGGCGGCAACGGCGGCAACGCGCTGCTGATCGGCAACGGCGGCAACGGCGGCAATAGCACCGCCGGCACCCCCGGCACCGGCGGCCTGCGCGGGCTGCTGTTCGGCCAAAACGGCGCGAACGGCTAGCTTCGTACTAGGAGGAGCGGCAGGTCAGCGCACCGTGCCGGTGGTTACGGTTGCGTACGTTTTCCTCACTCGGGGAAACTGGGCCGGATCAAAACCCGGCCAAGGATCGAGCCGCCGAAGTGAAGGGAACCGCATTGGGCCACTACATCGCCAACGTCCGCGATCTCGAATTCAACCTCTTCGAGGTCCTCGATGTGGGCGCCGTCCTCGGCACCGGGCCTTATAGCGAACTCGACGCCGACACGGTGCGCACCATCCTGGCCGAGGCGGCCCGCTTGGCCGAAGGTCCGGTCGCCGAGACCTTCGCCTACGCCGACCGCAACCCGCCGGTGTTCGACCCGGCCACCCACTCCATCAGCGTGCCCGACGAGTTGGTCAAGACGGTGCAAGCGATCAAAGACGCCGAGTGGTGGCGCCTGGGTTTGGCCGAGGAGATCGGCGGCATGCCCGCGCCCGCGCCGCTGGTCTGGGCTGTCAACGAAATGATTTACTGTGCCAACCCTTCTGCGGCCTTCTACAACCTGGGCCCGACGCTGTCCCAGTCCCTGTACGTCGAGGGCAACGAGCAGCAACGGCAGTGGGCGGCGATGGGTGTCGAACGCGGTTGGCAGGCCACCATGGTGCTCACCGAACCCGACGCGGGCTCCGATGTGGGTGCCGGCCGGACCAAGGCCGTCGAACAACCCGACGGCACCTGGCACATCGAGGGCGTCAAGCGGTTCATCTCCGGCGGCGACGTAGGCAACACGGCCGAGAACATCTTCCACCTGGTGCTGGCCCGACCAGAGAGCGCCGGTCCGGGGACCAAAGGATTGAGCCTGTTCTATGTGCCCAATTACCTGTTCGATCCGGACACCGGTGAACTCGGCCCCCGCAACGGCGTCTACGTCACCGGCCTGGAACACAAGATGGGCCTGAAGTCCTCTCCCACGTGCGAGTTGACCTTCGGCGCCACCGACGTGCCCGCGGTCGGCTACCTGGTCGGCGGGGTGCACAACGGGATCGCGCAGATGTTCACCGTGATCGAGCACGCCCGCATGACGATCGGCGTCAAATCCACGGGCACGCTGTCCACCGGTTACCTCAACGCGCTCGCCTACGCCAAAGAACGGGTGCAGGGCGCGGATCTGACGCAGATGACCGACAAGACCGCGCCTCGCGTCACGATCATGCGCCACCCCGACATTCGCCGCAGCCTGATGACCCAGAAGGCCTACGCCGAGGGCCTGCGGGCGCTGTATCTCTATGCCGCCGCGCACCAGGATAACGCTGTGGCGCAACATGTTTCGGGCGCCGACCCAGACATGGCGCACCGCGTGGACGATCTGCTGCTGCCAGTCGTCAAAGGGGTCGGCTCAGAACGGGCCTACGAGGTCCTGACCGAGTCGTTGCAGACCCTCGGCGGCTCCGGCTTTTTGACGGACTACCCCATCGAGCAATACATCCGCGACGCGAAAATCGATTCGCTCTATGAGGGCACCACCGCCATCCAGGCACTGGACTTCTTCTTCCGCAAGATCGTGCGCGACCACGGCCAGGCGCTGCAGTTTGTGACAGCTCAGATAACGCGGACCATCGACAACATCGACGAAGCGCTGAAACCGCAAGCCGCGCTGCTGCAGACCGCGCTCGACGAGGTCACCGCAATGACGGGCGCGCTGACCACCTACCTGATGTCCGCCGCGCAGCACCCGACCGACATCTACAAGGTCGGGCTCGCGTCGGTGCGATACCTGCTGGCCGTCGGCGACCTGATCATCGGCTGGCGGCTGTTGGTGCAAGCCGGTGTCGCCCATGCGGCGTTGGCCAACGGACCTTCCAAGGACGACGAGGCGTTCTATCGAGGCAAGGTCGCGGTTTCGGGTTTCTTCGCCAAGAACATACTGCCCAAGCTGTCCGGACTTCGGGCCGTCATCGAATCCGTCGACGACGAGATCATGCGCATGCCTGAAGCTGCCTTCTGACGCGTCGTCGGCGTCGAAGCCGGCGTGCTATGGCCGGGGCAGTGCGCGGTGCAGTGGGTTCATAGTGATGTTGGAGCTGCTACGTCGGGCAGGAGGCAGGGCGCCGACCACTTGCGGCGAGTCAGCGGTGGCCCGGGTGCGGTCATGGAGTCGCATCGCGGCGGTGCGACCGACACCGACCATAGGCGCAGTGGGAATTCTTCTGGCCACGCGAGCGCACTGCGGGCAGTCTGCGCTGTCGGGCACTGAGGCCATCGGATGCCGCTCGACAAATTTCGGACAGCCCTGCGCGCAGCGGAATACGTAGGTCGGCACCCCGCCGACTATAAATCGTTGGCGGCGACGGGTAGGCCGCTGCCGGCGTTGTCGTGGGCGGTTTGCAGAAGATCATCAGCGCCATCACAGTTACCGGCCATGTTGGGCTGCAAGGGTCGGCATGTGCGGCGAGTGACACGTGCCTGAATTACTGTTCCCGTTGGATTCGGCCAAGAAATTCCATGAGCAACAGATAATCGGCCACAATCGCTGGCATCCTGATATCCCCCCGGCTGTCACCGTCAAGCGCGGTGCCCCGTTCCGCGCGTACTGCCGGGAATGGTTTGACGGCGCCATACACAACGACGATTCGGCCAACGACATCCTCAACGCTCCCCTGCAGAATGTGCACTGCCTGTCCGGGCCGTTCGCGGTCGACGGCGCCGAACCGGGTGACCTGCTGATCGTGGACATCCTGGACCTCGGTCCCATCCCGCAGGAGGACTCGGGCCCGCTTGCCGGACAGGGCTGGGGCTATACCGGGATATTCGCCAAACGCAACGGCGGCGGCTTTCTCACCGATCAATTTCCCGACGCCTATAAGGCGATCTGGGACTTCGCCGGACAAACCGCGACCTCGCGACACATTCCCGGCGTCAAGTACACCGGCATCGTGCACCCGGGTCTCATGGGAACGGCCCCGTCCGCGCAGCTGTTGGCGACCTGGAACAAGCGCGAGGGGGCGCTCATCGCGACCGATCCCAACCGGGTACCGCCACTTGCGCTGCCACCCGAACCCGACGGCGCCATTCTGGGTGCGCTGACCGGCGACGAGTTCAACCGCGTCGCGGCCGAGGCCGCCCGCACCGCTCCGCCCCGCGAGAACGGCGGCAACCAGGACATCAAGAATCTCACCAAAGGTAGCCGGGTGTTTTATCCCGTGTTCGTGCCCGGCGCCAACTTGTCGTTCGGCGATCTGCACTTTTCTCAGGGTGACGGCGAGATCACCTTCTGTGGGGCCATCGAAATGGGTGGTTTCATCGACGTCCATGTGGACGTGATCAAAGGAGGCATGCAGACCTACGGCGTCCATGAAAACGCCATCTTCGTCCCGGGCAATACCGACCCGCAGTATTCGGAGTGGATCGCTTTCTCGGGCACGTCGGTGACCTTGGACGGCGAACAGAAATATCTCGATTCTGATTTGGCCTACAAGCGCGCCTGCCTCCATGCGATCGACTACCTGACAAAGTTCGGGTATAGCCCCGAGCAGGCCTATCTGCTACTCGGATCGGCCCCTATCGAGGGACGCTTGTCCGGAGTGGTCGATATTCCCAATTCGTGTGCCACCGTGTACATCCCGACTGCGATCTTTGACTTCCCGGTGACGCCCTCAGCATCTGGACCGCATCGGATCGACCCCGGCATGGGGGCGCCGCGGGCCAGCTTCACCGGTTGACCACGCCCCGGTGTGGGAGATGGAAATTGCACGCTGGTGCGGTTGGGTCGCCCGGCTGACGGCGCCGACTGTGCGCTGACGGCGCCGACTGTGCCGTCAGGGCGACCGATCGTGGCGGTTCGCGCCCTACATACACAGCCAAAGCCGCCACCGCACACCCGACACCGCGGCAAGACAGCCGACTCGGTGAGCACGTGAGACATCCCCCGAACGCCCGCCGTCACATGAGGGTTGAGCGAAGGTGCGGCGGTATCGGCGTGCCGAAAATAGAGCAAAGTGCGCGCGGGCAGCCACGGCCGCGCGCGAGGACATCGTTGACCTGCAGCATTCGTGGTCACCATGAATTTCCGAGTGAGGTGGACACGAGGGGCACCCTAGCCTCCGGGTGACGCGTGTGACTGATGTAACCAGTCCCCGCCTTGCCCGTCAGCAAAAGGAAGTCAGACGGTGAAGCCGAGCGCGCGCAGTTGCTCGCGGCCGTCGTCGGTGATCTTGTCCGGACCCCACGGCGGGTTCCACACCCAATTGATCCGTATCTCGTCGACCAGACCGCTGCCGACCAGTGCGCTGCGCGACTGATCCTCGATGACATCGGTGAGCGGGCAGGCCGCCGAGGTCAAGGTCATGTCGATCAGCGCGACGGTTCCTTCGTCGCCGTCGGCCACGTCCAGCCCGTAGACCAGGCCCAGGTCGACGACGTTGATCCCCAACTCCGGGTCGACGACGTCACGCATCGCCTCCTCGAGATCGGCGAGCAATTCTTCGTTGGGAGCGGCGGTTTCACTCATTGCTGACCTCCTCCAGGGCATGACTGGCCTGAGCCAGCGCATCTTTGCAAGCCATCCATCCGAGCAGCGCGCATTTCACCCGTGCGGGGTATTTCGCCACGCCGGCGAACGCAATCCCGTCTCCGAGAACGTCCTCGTCACCCTGCACCGTCCCACGCGAGGAAACCATCTCGGTGAACGCGTCGATGATCTGCAACGCTTCCGGCAGGCTGCGGCCGATCACTTGTTGGGTGAGCACCGACGTCGACGCTTGGGAGATCGAACAACCTTGGCCGTCGTAGGAGACGTCGGTGACCGTCATACCGTCGCCGGACAACGCGACCCGCAGCGTGACCTCGTCGCCGCAGACGGGGTTGACATGGTAGACCTGCGCTCCGAACGGTTCCCGCAGCCCGCGGTGCTGCGGGTGTTTGTAATGATCCAGGATCACGTCCTGATACATCTGCTCTAGTCGCAACGTCAGGCTCTCCCAAAGAACTTCAGGGATCGTCGCACCCCGGCCAGCAGCCGGTCGACTTCGTCGAGCGTGTTGTACACCGCGAAGGATGCTCGCGCGGTGGCGGCCACGCCGAACCGCCGGTGCAGCGGCATGGCGCAGTGATGTCCAACCCGCACGGCCACACCTTCGTCGTCGAGAATCTGGCCGACGTCGTGGGCGTGCACCCCGTCGACAACGAATGCGACTGGGGAGCCGCGGTTTTCCATCGATGTGGGCCCGATGATACGAACACCGTCGATACCGGACAGGCCATCGATGGTCGCGGCGACCAGTTCACGTTCGTGAGCCTCGACGGCGTCCATGCCGATAGCGCCCAGATAGCTTGCAGCGGCAGCTAATCCGACCACCTGAGAGGTCATCGGGGTGCCGGCCTCGAAGCGTTGCGGCGACGGCGCATAGGTGGACGCTTCCATGGTCACCGTCTCGATCATCGAACCGCCGGTGAGAAATGGGGGCATGGCGTCCAGCAACTCGCGACGGCCATATAGCACGCCGACTCCGTTGGGGCCTAACATTTTATGCCCCGAGAAGGCGGCGAAGTCGACGTCCAGCGCGTGGAAATCCACCGGCTGGTGTGGCACCGACTGGCAGGCGTCCAGCACGGTGAGTGCGCCGACTTCTCTCGCCCGGGAGACAAATTCGGTCACCGGTGCCAGAGCGCCGGTCACGTTGGAATGATGGCTGAAGGCAACGACTTTGACGCGCTCGTCGAGCTGTAGCGAGTCCAAATCGATGCGGCCGTCGTCGGTCACGCCGTACCAGCGCAACGTCGCGCCGGTGCGCCGGGCCAGCTCCTGCCATGGGACGAGGTTCGCGTGGTGCTCGAGTTCCGTAGTGACGATGACGTCTCCGGGTCCGACGGCACGGTTGAACCGCTTGTCGCCCAACACATATGACACCAAATTGAGCGCCTCGGTGGCGTTCTTGGTGAATACCAATTCGTCGGCTGATCCGGATGACGCACCGACGAACGCCGCGATGGCGGCCCGGCCCTGCTCGTAGGCGTCGGTGGCCTCTTCCATCAGCTGGTGCGCACCACGGTGCACCGCGCCGTTGGAGGTGATGAGAAACTCCCGTTCGGCGTCGAGTACTTGCAGCGGCCGCTGCGACGTCGCGCCGGAATCCAGGTACGCCAATTGATTTCCGCCCCGCATGACGCGCTGCAGGATCGGGAAATCGGCACGGATCGCCGCGAGATCCATTGGCGTCGCGGAGATGGTCATGCTTACGCCCCCGCGGCCGCAGCTTGGGTGAAGCGCACGTAGCCGTTTTCCTCCAGCTCGTCGGCCAGTTCCGGGCCACCGGATTCGACGATGCGGCCGCCGACGAACACGTGCACGTGTTGCGGATGGATGTAGCGCAGGATGCGGGTGTAGTGGGTGATCAACAGGACGCCGCCGTGCTCGGTTTCGGCGTAGCGGTTCACGCCCTCGCTGACCACCCGCAATGCGTCGACGTCCAAGCCCGAGTCGGTCTCGTCGAGGATGGCGATCTTGGGTTTGAGCAGCTCGAGTTGCAGGATTTCGTGCCGCTTCTTCTCGCCACCGGAGAAGCCTTCGTTGACGTTGCGTTCGGCGAAGGCCGGCTCGATGTCGAGTGCGGCCATCGCCGCCTTGACCTCTTTGACCCAGTGCCGCAGCTTCGGCGGCTCGCCGCGGATGGCGGTTGCCGCCGAACGCAGGAAGTTCGACATCGAGACGCCGGGCACCTCGACGGGATACTGCATGGCCAGGAATATTCCGGCTCGCGCTCGCTCGTCGACGCTCATGGCCAACACGTCGGCGCCGTCCAGCGTGATGGATCCCGAGGTCACCTGATACTTGGGGTGGCCGGCGATGGCGTAGGACAGGGTGGACTTCCCCGAGCCGTTGGGACCCATCAAGGCATGTGTCTCACCGGATTTCACGGTCAGCTCGACGCCTTTGAGGATGGGAATGTCCCGCTCTCCGTCGGCGGCGTTGGGGTTCTCGACGCTGACGTGCAGGTCTTTGATTTCCAGGGTCGTCATCAGGCTGTTGATCTCGATTCCGTGATGGCCAGTTCGTGTTCGATGGCTGCGGTCAGGCGTTCGCGTACCTCGGGCACCGCAATCTTGGCGATGATCTCACCGAAGAAGCCGCGGATCACCAGCCGGCGGGCCTGCTCTTCGGGGATGCCACGAGAGCGCAGGTAGAACAGTTGCTCTTCGTCGAAACGTCCGGTGGCGCTGGCGTGTCCGGCGCCGACGATCTCGCCGGTTTCAATCTCCAGGTTGGGCACCGAGTCGGCGCGGGCTCCGTCGGTGAGCACCAGGTTGCGGTTCGTTTCGAAGGTGTCGGTGCCGGTCGCCTCGGCGCGGATCAGGACGTCACCCACCCAGACGGTGTGGGCGTCAGGCCGCGACGAAGCTGGATCTCCTTGCAGCGCACCCTTGTACAGCACGTTCGACTTACAGTCAGGGTGCGCGTGGTCGACCAGCAGCCGTGATTCCAGGTGCTGGCCGTCGTCGGCGAAATACAGCCCCAGCAGCTCGGCATCGCCGCCGGGGGCATCGAACCGCACGTTGGCCGCCATCCGAACCACCTCCCCGCCCAGCATGACCGCAACGTGCCGCAGCACCGCATCCTTGCCCAGCCGGGCGTGGTGGGCACTGAGGTGGACGGTGTCATCGGCCCAGTCCGCGATCCACACGACGGTGAGCCGGGCGGCGTCGTCGACGACGAATTCGACATTGTCGGCGTACGTTCCGCTTCCCCGGTTGTCGATGATGACGACGGCCTCGGCCAGCTCCTCGACCCGGATCTGTAGATGCCCGTAGGCGACCGCGCCTTCGCCGGGGCCGGTGACGGTGACGTTCACCGGCTCGCCGATTGGCGTGTCCCGTCCGATGATAACCAGGATCGCCGAGTTGAACGACGAAAATGCTTGCGCCGCAACCCGGTCGGCCGGAACGCCGCCTTGCCCGAGCCGCTTGTCACCGCGGCGCACCGTCTCCACGCTGATGCCGGGGTGCTCGCTGACCGTGATCTGGGCAGCGCCGGTGGCCGGCGCCGAGCCGTCGTGCAGGCCGCGCAACCGCTTCAGCGGGGTGAAGCGCCAAATCTCGTCGCGGCCGTGCGGAACCTCGAAAGCGTCGACGTCGAAAGACGCGAACAGCTCACCCTTATTCAGTCCGGCTTTCACAGGAGCGGACGTCATCCGACCGCGCCCTCCATCTGCAGCTCGATCAGCCGGTTGAGCTCGAGCGCGTACTCCATCGGCAATTCCTTGGCGATCGGCTCGACGAAGCCGCGCACCACCATCGCCATGGCCTCATCCTCGGTCATGCCGCGGCTCATCAGGTAGAACAACTGGTTCTCGCTGACCTTGGAGACGGTGGCCTCGTGGCCCATCGTGACGTCGTCCTCGCGGATGTCGACGTAGGGGTAAGTGTCGCTGCGACTGATCGTATCTACCAACAGCGCATCGCATTTCACGCTGGACTTGGATCCGTGCGCGCCCTTGTTCACCTGGACGAGACCACGGTAGGAGGTGCGGCCGCCACCGCGGGCCACCGACTTGGACACGATGTTGCTCGACGTGTTGGGCGCCAGGTGCAGCATTTTGGCGCCGGTGTCCTGGTGCTGGTCTTCGCCGGCGAACGCTACCGACAGCACTTCACCTTTGGCGTGTTCGCCGGTCATCCAGACCGCCGGGTACTTCATGGTCACCTTCGACCCGATATTGCCGTCGACCCACTCCATGGTGGCGCCGGCTTCGGCGCGGGCCCGTTTGGTGACCAGGTTGTAGACGTTGGTCGACCAGTTCTGGATGGTGGTGTAACGAACGCGCGCATGCGGTTTCACGATGATTTCGACCACCGCTGAGTGCAACGAGTCCGACTTGTAAATGGGAGCAGTGCAGTTGTGCACCGCAAACCCGTAGGCCAGGTAGCTGTCCGGCTCCTCGACATCGAGGTTGTACACCGGCTCGTGCGCCTCGCGTACTGCCCGCTTCTTGATCGGCACCGCGAAGTAGTCGCCACAATCGCGGGCCTGCTTGGGCCCGTGGCCGCCCTCGGTCCATTGAACGTGGTAGATGTCCTTGCGGATGACGTTGCGCCCCTGGATCACACCGGGGCCGGCAGCGCGCCGCAGTTCGACGGTGGCGTAGTGACCCAGCCGCGCCAGAATGGCCTGTAACTGGAACGCCCAGACACGCGAGGTCGTGTGTGCCCGCTTCCACAGCGCGCCGCCACGCCGGGTGGTGTTGCCGTCACCGTTGACGTAGGCGTCCACCAGCTCCCGCAGGAACGTCTCGTCCTGACGCATCAGTAGGTCCGACAGCTTCTTGTTCGACGACCCGATGCCGACATTGTCGCGCATCGCGGCATAACCCGCCTTGGTGTAGACGGTGACGCGAGCCGAATGCTTGTGCTCCTCGACCAACACAGAGCCCGATTTCTCGTACAGCGCCTTGCACGCCTGCCGCACATCCTCGACATACTCGAACTCGTCGCTATGGAATGAGAAGCTCAGTGACTCACAACCATTCGTCAAACATGCATGACCCTCGGCCAGGTAGTAACCAGCCAACCGTGCGAACTCAAGCGGCAAAACTGCCTTGTGCGGGATTGGCTTCGGCTTGGGATAGACCAGGAAGTCGCCCTCGGCGACGTCTTTCGCCGGGATCCAACGGGGCTCGGCGCGACGCAGCTTGGCGCTGTCGACTTCAGCCTTCCACCCGTTGCGCTCGTTACGCTTGACACGCACCTCCCGGCGCGGAATGACAAGCAACGGGTGCTCTGCCGTGACGGAGAACTGGTTTGCGGGCGACATCGGGGTAAAGCTGAACAGCTCGCCGTTAAGGTCGCGCATTTGCACGGCAGTCACGCGGTGCGGCAGCCCGTCGTGGCCGGTGACGTAGTCACCCACACGGATCGATTCGATGGGTCGCAAATCGCCGTCGGCCGTAGTTATCAGCTCCCCGGCGGGCAGACAGCCCTCTACGTAGTGCACGTAGGAACCCTCGTCGGCGATGATCAGTGTTCGCTCGAACTGGCCCATGTTCTCGGTGTTGATCCGGAAATAGGCCTGCAGCGGAATGTCGACGTGCACGCCGGGCGGGACGTAGATGAAGGATCCGCCACTCCACACTGCTGTATTCAGCGCGGAAAACTTATTATCTCCTGCTGGAATTACTGTTCCAAAGTATTTCTTAAATATTTCCGGGCGCTCTCGCAAACCAGTATCAGTGTCTAAGAATACGACCCCTTGGGCCTCTAAATCCTCTCTGATCTGGTGGTAAACAACTTCTGACTCATATTGTGCCGCTACACCAGCAACTAATCTCTGCTTCTCCGCCTCCGGAATTCCCAGCCGGTCGTAGGTATTCCTAATATCTTCTGGCAAATCATCCCAAGTGGCGGCCTGCTTCTCGGTAGAGCGCACGAAGTACTTGATGTTGTCGAAGTCGATGCCCTCGAGGTTGGAGCCCCAGCGCGGCATCGGCTTGCGCTCGAAGATACGCAACGCCTTCAGCCGGTTCTGCAGCATCCACTCGGGCTCGTTCTTCTTCGCGGAGATGTCGCGAACCACCGCCTCGGACAGCCCGCGCTGAGCGCTGGCGCCGGCGACATCGGAGTCGACCCAGCCGTAGCCGTAGCGGCTCAGCGAGGCGATGGCCTCCGCCTGGGTCAGCGGCTCGGCAGCGGTCTTGCTGGCCTCAAGGGTCATACGGACGCTCCTTTGATGCTCGTAGTGTCGCGGCGCGGGCTGGGCGCCGGGGTTAAAGGCACGTGGGTGGTGCAGGCGCAGTCGCCGTTGACGATGGTCGCCAACCGCTGCACGTGGGTTCCCAGCACTTCGGCCATGGCCTGCTGTTCGGCTTCGCACAACTCCGGGAATTCCTCGGCGACATGGGACACCGGGCAGTGATGCTGGCAGATTTGCACACCATGGATCGGCCCACCCACGCGGGTGGTGGTGGCGACGTAACCGGCTTTGGTCAACGCGTCAGCGATCCGCTCCGCGGCCGCTTCCACCGCGGCGTCGCCGTGGCCGTCGGCCCGGGCGACATCGGCCAGAATCGCGTCGATGCGTCGCCGCGCGAACGTCCGCACCGCGTCCTCGCCGCCGATCTCCCGCAGTTGCCGCATGGCCGCCGACGCCAAGTCGTCGTATGAGTGGTCCAGCTTGGCCCGCCCGGCCGAGGTCAGCCGGTAACGCTTGGCGGGCCGTCCGCGTCCCGCCTGCTGCCACGGTGCGGCCGGTACGGATTCCGCGTCGCCCGCTTCGATGAGCGCGTCAAGATGACGCCGCACACCGGCGGCCGACAGCCCCAACCGGTCGCCGATCTCACCGGCGGTGATCGACCCGGATTCCACCAGCAAGCGCACAATGGCGCGACGGGTATGACCGTCCGGGACCGCGGCTGGGACAGCAGGAGTAGCTGCCGGGATTTTCACAACACAAGTGTGACGTAATTCCAGGGAGCTGTCTAGCGAGGGTGCCCTCACGCCGCAACGCGGCGCGCCCGCCCATCCCGAGTCGCCGGGGCTAGGCTGCTGTGATGGCAGCGCGCCACCACACGCTGAGTTCGTCGATCGCCAGCCTCCACGGCGACGAGCAGGCGGTGGGCTCGCCGCTGAATGCCGCCGAACTGACCGCACTGGCGCGCACCCGGCTGTTCGGCGCCACCGGCACGGTGTTGATGGGCATCGGTGCCCTGGGCGCCGGCGCCAGGCCGGTGGTGCAGGATCCCACCTTCGGGGTCCGGCTGCTCAACCTGCCGTCGCGAATCCAGACCGTGTCATTGACGATGACCACCACCGGAGCCGTCATGATGGCGCTGGCCTGGCTGATGCTCGGCAGGTTCGCGCTGGGCAAGAGAAAGATGTCGCGCGGCGACCTGGACCGCACCCTGATGTTGTGGATGGTGCCGCTGCTCATCGCTCCGCCGATGTACAGCAAGGACGTCTATTCCTACCTGGCCCAAAGCCAGATCTCCCGCGACGGACTCGACCCCTACCGGGTGGGCCCGGCGTCCGGTCTGGGCCTGGGCCACGTGTTCACGCTGTCGGTTCCCAGCCTCTGGCGGGAAACGCCGGCCCCCTACGGTCCGCTGTTCTTGTGGATCGGTCGCGGAATCTCCGCGCTGACGGGAGAAAACATTGTCGCCGCGGTGCTCTGCCACCGGTTGGTGGTGTTGATCGGCGTGGCGATGATCGTGTGGGCTACGCCGCGGCTGGCGCGGCGCTGTGGTGTGGCCGAAGTCAGCGCGCTGTGGTTGGGCGCGGCCAATCCCCTGCTGTTCATGCACCTGGTCGCCGGTATCCACAACGAGGCACTGATGCTCGGGCTGATGCTGACCGGCGCCGAAATCGCGCTGCGTGGCATCGATTTGGGAAAAGCCTCGCGACTGATGCCAAGATCGTGGCGTCCGGGCGCGGACTGGGAACCACTGGCCATGCTGCTCGGCGGGTCGATCCTGATCACCCTGTCATCGCAGGTGAAGCTTCCTTCCCTGCTGGCGTTGGGCTTCATCACGATGGCCTTGGCCTACCGCTACGGCGGCACGATAAAGGCGTTGCTGCTGGCCGGCGGCGGCATGGCGGCACTGTCGCTGTCGGTGATGGCCATCGTCGGATGGGTCAGCGGGCTTGGCTTCGGCTGGGTCTACACGCTGGGCACCGCCAACGTGGTGCGCAGCTGGATGTCGCCGCCGACACTGCTGGCGCTGGGCACCGGGCAGGTGGGCATTCTGCTGCGGTTGGGCGATCACACCACCGCGGTGTTGTCGCTGACGCGTGCCATGGGTGTGCTGATCATCATGGTGATGGTCTGCTGGTTGCTGCTGGCGGTGTTCCGCGGCCGGCTGCACCCGATCGGCGGCCTCGGAGTCGCGTTGGGCATCACGGTGCTGTTGTTCCCCGTGGTGCAGCCCTGGTATCTGCTCTGGGCCATTATTCCGATGGCGGCGTGGGCAACCCGCACCGGATTTCGGGTGGCCGCCATCGTCGTCACGCTCATCGTCGGCATCTTCGGGCCGACCGCCAACGGGGACCGTTTCGCGTTGTTTCAGATCATCGATGCCACCCTGGCCAGCGCAATCATCGTGTTGGTCCTGATAGCGCTGACCTACCACCGGTTACCGTGGCAAGGACCGCCGACGGGTAACGGCGAACCCGGCCAACGCGCGCCCATGGATCCGGTCCCCGCAGCTGAGACTTCGGCGACCCGGCGGCCGACGTCGGCGCCGGACGCCTACGCTGACTCCACGTGAGCTCGGCCTCCCAAGCGTCCCCAGGAGACGCCGTAATAGTCCGGCTACGTGAAGTGACCAAGCGGTACGGATCCCTGACGGCCGTCTCCAGCCTTGACCTCGAGGTGCGGGCCGCCGAGGTATTGGCGCTGCTGGGCCCCAACGGTGCCGGCAAGACCACAACCGTCGAGATGTGCGAGGGCTTCGTGCGCCCGGATACCGGAACCATCGAGGTGCTCGGACTGGACCCGATCGCCGACAACGCGCGGCTGCGCCCACGCATCGGCGTGATGCTGCAGGGTGGCGGCGGCTATCCAGCTGCACGCGCCGGTGAAATGCTGAACCTGGTCGCCGCCTATGCGGCCGACCCGATCGATCCGCGGTGGCTGCTGGACACCCTGGGACTCACCGAGGTCGCCCAGACCACCTATCGGCGGCTCTCCGGTGGACAGCAGCAGCGACTTGCGCTGGCCTGCGCCCTGGTGGGGCGTCCCGAGCTGGTTTTTCTCGACGAGCCCACTGCCGGCATGGACGCCCACGCCCGGCTAGTGGTATGGGAATTGATCGACGCCCTGCGCCGCGACGGTGTGACAGTCGTGCTGACCACCCATCAACTCAAAGAAGCTGAGGAACTCGCGGACCGGCTGGTCATCATCGACCACGGCATCACGGTGGCCGCGGGCACCCCGACCGAGCTGACACGCACCGGAGCCAAAGACCAGCTGCGGTTCACCGCACCACCGCGGCTTGACCTGTCGCTGTTGGCTTCCGCGTTGCCCGAGGACTACCAGGCCTCCGAGTCAACGCCCGGCGAGTACCTCGTCGAGGGCCCGGTCAACCCGCAGGTACTGGCAACCGTCACCGCCTGGTGCGCGCAGATCGACGTGCTGGCCACCGATATGCGGGTCGAACAACGCAGCCTCGAGGACGTGTTCCTGGATCTCACCGGCAGGAAATTGCGACCGTGACCGACAAGACGCTGTTTCCCCCGGGGACCTTCGCCCCGAATCCACGCCCCAATGCCGTATCCCGGATGCTGGCCGCACAGTTCGGGCTGGAACTCAAACTGTTGCTGCGCAACGGCGAGCAGCTGCTGCTGACCATGTTCATCCCGATCACCCTGCTGGTCGGACTCACGCTGCTGCCGCTGGGCTCCTTCGGGCAGCACCGCGCCGCCACCTTCGTGCCCGTGATCATGGCGCTCGCCGTGGTCTCCACCGCGTTCACCGGCCAGGCCATCGCGGTCGCGTTCGACCGCCGCTACGGGGCACTCAAACGGCTCGGCGCAACCCCGCTACCGGTCTGGGGAATCATTGCCGGCAAGTCTTTGGCCGTGGTTGCCGTGGTATTTCTGCAAGCAATCATCTTGGGCGCCATCGGCTTTGCGCTGGGCTGGCGACCGGCGCTGGCCGCGCTGGCTTTGGGGGCGGCCGTCATCGCGCTGGGCACCGCGGGCTTCGCCGCGCTGGGGCTGCTGCTCGGCGGCACGTTGCGGGCCGAGATCGTGCTCGCGGTCGCCAACCTGATGTGGTTCGTGTTCGCCGGGTTCGGGGCGCTCACCCTCGAAACCACGATGATCCCGACGGCCATCAAATGGGCAGCCCGGCTTACCCCGTCCGGTGCGCTCACCGAGGCGCTGTCGCAGGCGATGATCCTGTCGGTGGACTGGTTCGGGCTGATCGTCCTGGCAGTCTGGGGAACGCTGGCCGCGGTGGCGGCGCGTCGCTGGTTCCGCTTCACCTGATCGGGCACCGGCGAGCCCGCCGAGATTGCCGCCAGGGTCGTTGGCCTAGCTGAAACCACGACCATGGGCAGCAATCTCGGCGCGACGCCCGCTTCTACTACGCGACGTAGTTGTCGTTACGATCGGGCGGTGACCGTCGGACGAACGCTGATGCGGTTGGTGGACCTGCTCCCCGAACCGAGTCTGCGGGTGCAGCGCGCAATTGCCGCCGCCGTCATCTTGACCCAGGGCGGCATAGCGGTCACCGGCACGATCGTGCGGGTCACGGCGTCCGGCCTGGGTTGCCCGACCTGGCCGCAGTGCTTTCCCGGCAGTTTCACCCCGGTAGCGGTTGCCGAGGTGCCGCGGATCCACCAGGCGGTGGAATTCGGCAACCGGATGATCACCTTCGCGGTCGTGATCGCCGCGGCGCTGGCCGTGCTGGCGGTCACCAGGGCGCGCCGGCGGGCCGAGGTGTTGGTGTACGCGTGGCTGATGCCGGCCTCGACGGTGGTGCAGGCCGTGATCGGCGGCATCACCGTGCGCACCGGGCTGCTGTGGTGGACGGTGGCCATCCACCTGTTGGCGTCCATGACGATGGTCTGGCTGTCGGTGTTGCTCTACGTCAAGGTCGGCGGGCCCGACGAGGGGGTTGTTAGCCGGCTCGTCGCTCGCCCGCTGCGTGTGCTCACGGTGTTGAGCGCGGTGAATCTGGCCGCGGTTCTGGTCACCGGCACGCTGGTGACGGCCGCGGGGCCGCATGCCGGTGACAAGAGCCCCACCCGCACGGTGCCGCGGCTGAAAGTCGAGATCAACACCTTGGTGCACCTGCATTCGTCGCTGCTGGTTTCCTACCTGGCGTTGCTGGTCGGCCTCGGATTCGGGCTGTTGGCTGTCGGTGCGACCCGGTCGATCTTGCGGCGCCTCGCCGTGCTGCTCGCCCTGGTTTTCGCGCAGGCCGGGGTGGGCGTCGTCCAGTATCACACCGGGGTGCCTGCCGCCCTGGTCGCACTCCACGTCGCCGGGGCCGCAGCGTGTACCGCGGCCACCGCGGCGCTATGGGCGTCGATGCGAGAACGGGCCCAGCCCCAACCGCTCCAGCGCTGACTCCACGCACACCGCGAACTGGCGCTGGCCCCGATCGCGGGCCGTTGCGTCCAACCGCCGCCAACCCAGCGACGGGTCCACCAGTTGCAGTTCCAGCAGCCGCCTGTCGATCAGATGGGCTCGCGCATAGAGCAACTCGCCGATGCCGACGCCCGACGCGGCCGCCGCAGCACCCAGCGCCGCGGCGCCGATCTCCCAGAGTTCGAAATCGGGCTCGCCCTGACGCAGCGCGTCATCCTGCGAAGTGAAGGCGTGCGACGGCTGGCCCCCGAGGAAGATCAGCACGGTTTCGGCGGCCGGGTCGGCCGTCTGCACCAGCACCGGATGGCCGCCTTGCTGACGTTCGGCGATATACGCAGCGGCCGCCGCGGGATCACTGAACCGGCGGGCACCGGTGCCGACGGTTGGGCTGACGAAGACCCGTCCGGCATGCGGCGCCCGGATCTGCTGGCCCGGCGTGCATATCTCACCGGGGACGGTCGGCACTCCCCGACTAGCCAGGTCGTCCAGATAGCGCCGGTCGGCGTTCCAGGCGACGACCGAAGGCGGATTCAGCAGGTTGGCCACGCTGTTGGTCCAGGGCAAGAACTCGTCGAGGCGCCCGGCGTAATCGCGGGTGGCCCGCAATATCACCAGATGCGCGCGAGCCACGTCGGGATGGTCCCAAGGTAACCAATGGGCGTGTAACCCACGGTGACGCAGCGCCGCAGCCAGCCCGACGTCGTCGCCGTCGCCGGCGGGCTGCCGCGGCCAACCCGCCAACACGACGCGCGGATGGAAGATATCCGGCCGGGCAAGCTTCATGCCCGGGCATGATAGCCAGATGCACGCAATCGAAGTCAGTGAAACGGGCGGCCCCGAGGTTTTGCGTTACGTCGAGACACAACAACCCGAGCCCGGCCACGGCCAACTGCTGATCAAGGCCGAGGCGATCGGCGTCAACTTCATCGACACGTATTTCCGCTCAGGGCAGTACCCACGGCCACTGCCGTTCATCATCGGCTCCGAGGTGTGCGGCACCGTGGTGGCCCTCGGCGACGGAAGCGCGACGGCCAATGGCGCCATCGCTGTCGGCGACCGGGTAGTCAGCGCGTCAGCAAATGGCGGCTACGCCGAATTTTGCACGGCCCCAGCTTTTTTGAGCGCCAAGGTGCCGGACGGCGTCAGCTCCGAGGTGGCGGCGTCGGCGTTGCTGAAGGGCCTGACCGCCCATTACCTGCTGAAGTCGGTGTACCCGGTGCAATCCGGCGACACCATCTTGGTGCATGCCGGCGCCGGCGGTGTCGGACTGATCCTGACGCAGTGGGCCACTCAACTGGGAGTGCGGGTGATCACTACCGTCTCCACCCCGGAGAAGGCCAAGCTGTCCCGGGAAGCCGGTGCGGCCGAGGTTCTCGGCTACCCCACCGACCCCGCGCAGTTCGCCGATCAAATCCGAGCGCTGACCGACGGGGCCGGTGTGGCGGCCGTGTACGACGGCGTGGGCGCCACCACGTTCGACGCCAGCCTGGCCAGCCTGGCCGTCCGCGGGACGCTGGCGCTGTTCGGCGCCGCCTCCGGTCCGGTTCCACCGGTCGACCCGCAGCGCCTCAACGCGGCCGGGTCGGTGTATCTGACCCGCCCGTCACTGGTCCATTTCCTGCGCACCGGCGAGGAATTCGGCTGGCGCGCCGCCGAGCTGTTCGACGTCATCGGCGGCGGAGTGGTCAACGTGGAAATCAGCGGTCGCTACCCGCTGGCCGAAGCGGCCCGGGCACATCAGGACTTGCAGGGCCGCAAGACGACTGGCTCAATAATGTTGCTGCCGTGAGTCGCTGACCCCGCCGCGTGAATCGACGGAGATAACATGAGCCCTGCTCATCACTTCCAGGTCAGACGGATGTTTGATCAGGCCGACGCCGTGATGTCTCTTCTCGACCAGCAGGTTCACCGGATGAGCGCCGAGGCGTTCACCGCGACACACCAGACAGGTGCCGTCGAGGTGACGGTTAACGGGCATCGAAGCCTGACCGGACTCAGCATCCACCCGGGGATACTTGGCATGGGCGCCCATGAAGTGGGCCAGATGATCAACGAAACCATCAGTGCGGCAAGCGATTACGCAGAGGAATGCATAACTGCTGATGTCGCGGAGTTTGCAGACAGTATTGCCGATGCCCTGGTGGTAATGCGTGTCGCCTGCCTGGCCGTTGGACACCGCGAGGGCGAACCTCAGGCTCAGGTGAATCGGACGACGCTGCCCGGTATCAGGCGTTCCACTCGTCCGCGGCATTCCACTTCCACCGGTGGCACATCACGCGGTTCGACGCTGATCTCCGCGCCCTTGCCGCTGACCCGCAGGTGTAAGTGGTTACCGCGGTAATGAATCGGAAAGCCAAGTGCACCAAGGTATTCCGGCCAGAGCGGAGACAGCACTATGCGGTCTCCCCGGATCTCGAGGCCGGTGAAGCACCGTTGCACGAAATCGACGCTGCCGGCCATGGCGGCCAGGTGGACGCCTTCCGACGTGGTGCCGCCCTGGATGTCGGCGATATCGGACTTGAGCACTTGCTGGAAGAACTCCAGCGCCCGATCCCGATTGGCCCGCGCCAGCACCCAGCCATGGACGACCGCACTCAGCGTCGACCCATGTGACGTACGCGCGAGGTAATAGTCGACCATCTCCGGAATCCGGCGCGGATCCAGGTGATAGTCCAGCCGGTCCAGCAGCTCCCGCAATTCATCGGCCGACAGCAGATAGAGCAGCATCAGCGCGTCGGCCTGCTTGGAGGCCCGGTATCGGTTGACGTCGTCGTCCTCGGCTTCGAGGATGCGGTCGAGCCGCTGAATATTGCGGTACCGCCGCCGGTAAGCATCCCAATCCAGTTCCAATAATTGCTCGTATCCTTCGAACTGGCTGATCACACCATCGTGGAACGGGACGAACATGCGCCTGCTGACGTGGTCCCAGTGGGCGAGTTCCTCGTCGGTCAAGCCCAGCTCTTCGCACAGGTCCAGCCGGTTCGGCAGCGGCATCAGCTGCAGTGCGTCGATCGCCCGCAGGATCACCCAGACCGCCATCACGTTGGTATAGGCGTTGTTGTCCACGCCGTCGTATGGCCGGTCCGGGTAGCCGGAGTGGAATTCGTCGGGCCCGATGACTCCGTTGATGGTGTAGCGGTCGCGGTCCCGATCGTAGGTGGCACGGCTCACCCAGAACCGGGCGATCTCGGCCATCATCTCGGTCCCGTAGTCGATCATGTACGCCAAATCACCGGTGACCTGATAGAAGTTCCACACGTTGTAGGCGACGGCGATACCGATGTGGTGCGCGCGATGGCTGGCATCGGGACGCCACCGGCCAGATCGCGGATTCAGGTGCTGTTCCGGGCTTTCCTCTCGCCCGTCGCTGCCGGACTGCCACGGGTACATGGCGCCGCGGTAACCGGCCAGCTTGGCCGCGCGCCGCGCTTCCACCAAGCGCCGGTGCCGGTACCGCAGCAACGACCGGGTGACCGTGGGAACTCGCAGATTCAGCACCGGAAAGATGAACAGCTCGTCCCAGAAGATATGGCCGCGGTACGCCTCGCCATGCAGACCGCGGGCCGGGACTCCGACATCGAGTTCCTCGCTGTTGTAGGACACCGTCTGCAGCAGATGCAGCAGGTGCAGCCGCAGGACTCGCAATTCTTCGGTGTGGTTGCTGAATTCGATCGACAACCGCTCCCACAGATGCGCCCAGGCGAGCCGGTGGGCAGCACAAATCTCGGCGAATCGTCCTTGGCGGGCGAGCCTGCGCTCGGCTCCGGTCGACGGGTGTGACGTGGCCACGTCACGTCCGGTCACCAGGGTGACGATCTTCTCCACGGTCAGCGGCTGACCCGGTTTCAGGTCGGTGAAGATCTGGTGGCCGATTTCGAATTCCTCGTCGAGCAGTCGATACGTCGCGGGCGCCGGCGTATCGCCGTGCCACACGCTGGTCCGCGCGGCGAGTGCGACCGGGATCTTCGACTGGGTGGTCTCGACGGCCAGCAGCACCGAATTCTCTGACAGCGCAACCTTTTCCAGTCCCTGTAGGTGATTGCTGGCCAAGTCCCGGTAACGCTCCACCCCGGAGTTGCGGACGCCGGCGTCCAGGGTTGACCGGATCTCGATTGTCCCCTCCCAGTCCTGGGCCACGATGGTGGTTTGCAGCGCCGCCACGTGCGCCTGGTTCATCGCAACGAACCGGTGCTGCGTTATCGAGGTGGTGCGACCAACGTCGTCGCGGTACGTCAGCTCCCGAGTGAGCACCGCACCGCGCAGGTCGAGAGTCTGGCGGTAGGACAGCAATGTCACCGCGTCGAGGTCCAACCAGTCACCGTCGTTGACGCGGAAGGTCAGCGGAAGCCAGTTGGGCAGATTCACCAGGCTTTCGTGCGCAGTCCGAGTACCGGCGACCAGATCATCGAGCCGGTTGTACACAGCGGCGGCATACGTTCCCGGATAATGGACTTGACCGGCTTTCGATTCCGGAGCGGCCCCTCGAGTGGCGAAGTAACCGTTGCCCACCGTGCACAGCGCTTCGCGCAGCTTTTCGTTGGGCGGATCGTAACCCTCCCAGGTGAAAGTCCAACCGCGAGCGCGCGTCTCGTGGTCGTATGCCAGCCACCTGGCGCCGCGCCGGACGAAGTCACGGGCTTCGGTGGGGCTGGTCAGCGTGAAGCTGGCAGCGGTCGGGCGGTCACCGTCCTCGTCGTGCCGGACGACGACCCCGATACCGCTGAACCGCACCGCGTCGAAGGCGTCCTCGTCGGTGAGATCGCCACCGATGTAGATCGGCAGCAGCCGGCCTGGTTGGGCCCCCGATCCGACCCCCGATTCGACCCCCGATTGGCCGCTCGATTGAACGATGTGATCGCGGATCCAGGCAAGTGCGGTGCCCTTGTCCCAGTCGACATCCGGGTGCAGTTCGACACTCCCGGGGCCGGTAGTGAGCCGAAGGCCTTGTCGTCGGCTCTGCCGGTGCACTGCCGCGATCACCTCGGGCACCCGCTCGTGCGCGACCTTGCCATAGTGCACACGGACGCCGAACCGGGTGTGTTCGACATGCGCGCCCGATGTCGGGCCCAGCTCGTCGCGAAGTTCGGTTGCCGCGCTTGCCAGCACGGCCACCGCGGCGGCCGCCGCGTCATGGTGATACCGAGTGCCGTCGGGTGCCATGAGCTCAAAGCCGTGGCTGCCGGCATACCAGATGCCCGGCAGCCCTATCCGGTCGCGAAGATCCGCCAGATCCCGGCCGGACAATATCGCGACCGGGCACTGCACCGCCAGATCCGCCAGCGCCTCGGCTGCGCCGTCGACCAGCGTTGCGAGGTCGGGGTCCGGCACGATCTCCGACAGTGTGCTGTCGTAGTTCACGCAGACGACCGGCTGCCGCCCGGAGACCATCCCGATCACCTGACCATAGGAATCCAGCGCGTTGGGGCGCCGCGACATGCATTCGTCGCCGGTGCGGACCATGACGTCGGAGAGATTGGCGACGACGACGTCGGCGCCGCAGTGCAGTAGCTCGTCGGAATGCCCATCCTGGTCGAGACCGATGACGTCGGCGAAGCCGCACTCACGGGCCGCCGCCACGCCGCCGCTATCACCCGCAACCACCGCCGACCGCTCCGCGGCCACACCCAGCTTGACGGCGGCCGCTAACAGGCCGGTGCAGTAGCGCTTGGTGGGCAGTTCCGCTGCCTCCGTAGGGGCTCGCTCGACCCGGGCGGTGAACGGTTCGGCGATCCCCGCCGCCTCCAGCACTCGGACGCTGTGGCCGCCCGGCGAGTAGAGGGCGGTGACCACACCGGCCTGGCGGAGCCTATGGGCGAGCGCGAGGGTCGACTCCATCACCGAGTCGTCGGGCTCGGGCCGCCCCGGAACGGCAGGAGTGTCGAGTACGAAGACCACGCCGTCGTGCCGACGCGGATCGATCGTGAACGACTTCATCGAGAGGATCCCCCTAGGCCCGGGTACTCAACGTCTCATGTTCGCGCGCATCGGCAACTGCGAGAACCCTTTCCGCGCCATCCGAGCATTTCGGCAGCCGATTAGTGACAAAGGTCCCGCCGAGCTGAGGCAGCTTGACCATGGCGGCACGCCGTTCGGAAACTAGAGCCGCTCGAAAACTAGAGCAGGGTAGGCAGGCCCAGCGCCGAGTCGACCGCCAGCGCGCAGAAGACCAACGCCAGATAGTTGTTCGATTGCAGGAACAGGCGCAGCGGCTTGACCGGCTCACCGGCGCGCACCCCGGCGTCCAGCTGATGTGCCATCGCCAGGAACCACGCACCCGCCACCACGGCGACCGCCGCGTACAGCCACCCGGTCGCCGGCGTCAGCGCCAGCGTCGCCAACACGGTCAGCCAGGTATAGATCAGGATCTGCCTGGTGACCTGACGTTCGGTCGCCACCGCGGGCAGCATGGGCACGCCGGCCTCTTGGTAGTCCTCCTTGTACCGCATCGCCAATGCCCAGGTATGCGGCGGCGTCCAGAAGAAGACGATCGCGAACATCGCCAGCGCCGGCCACGCCAGGGTGCCGGTGACCGCCGACCAGCCGATCATCACCGGCATGCAGCCGGCCGCCCCGCCCCACACCACGTTCTGGGAGGTGCGGCGCTTGAGCAGCAGCGTGTAGACGAACACGTAGAACGCCACCGTCGCCAGGGCCAGCAGCCCGGACAGCAAGTTCGTCGTCCACCACAGCCAGAGAACGGAGACCACCGTCAGCGCCAAACCGAACACCAGCGCGCTTCTGGTCGGCACCGCGGCACGCGCGAGCGGCCGGCGCGCCGTCCGCTTCATCACCTTGTCGATGTCGGCGTCGGCCACACAGTTAAGGGTGTTCGCGCCGCCGGCGGCCATCATCCCGCCGATCAGTGTGTTGAGGATGACCAGCGGATGGACGCTGCCGCGATCGGCAAGCAGCATCGCCGGTATCGCGGTGACCAGCAGCAGCTCGATGACCCGCGGCTTGGTCAACGCCAGGTAGGCCAGCGCCGTTGCGAGCGTGCGGCTTTTCTTCGACGTCGCAATGCCCGGCGCGTAGTGCCGCCTGGCCATGCCAGGTATGCCAGGTATGCGGCCCGTCGCGACGCGGCCACGAACGCTCACGCAATAACTCCTCGGGGAACGGCCGCGCACAGCTTCTACTACGCACGATGGTAGACGGCGTGGCCGCGGCAGCAGCGCCGCAGGGTCGATTCACAGCAACTTTTCCGGCCTTGCGGCACTGATTGCACAGCGTACGCAGCCGACAGGCTATTTTCACCGTGCTGTTGGAAGCTTTGCGACAGGCCGCGATGGTTACTCCAACTTGGGGCCTGCAACCGCCGGCCATCCCGCACTAGGGTGGGATTGATCAGTTTGATGACCCTGGCCTGCGGACTGAACTGAGGACTGAATCTGTGACCACACTCGAAGAGATCTCGACGCTTACCCAACCGCGCCATCCCGACGACTGGACCGAGATCGATTCGGCTGCGGTCGACACCATCCGGGTGCTGGCCGCCGACGCGGTCCAGAAGGTCGGCAACGGTCACCCCGGAACAGCCATGAGCCTGGCTCCGCTGGCCTACACCCTTTTTCAGCGCACGATGCGCCACGATCCCAGCGATACCACCTGGCTGGGCCGCGACCGGTTCGTGTTGTCGTGCGGGCACAGTAGCCTGACCCTCTACATCCAGCTGTACCTCGGCGGGTTCGGCCTGGAGTTGTCCGATATCGAATCGCTGCGCACCTGGGGCTCCAAGACCCCGGGACACCCGGAGTTCCGGCACACCCGAGGTGTGGAGATCACCACGGGCCCGCTGGGTCAGGGGCTGGCGTCAGCGGTCGGGATGGCCATGGCGTCGCGGTACGAGCGTGGTCTGTTCGACCCGGACGCCGAACCAGGCACCAGCCCCTTCGACCACTACATCTACGTGATCGCCTCCGACGGGGACATCGAAGAGGGGGTGACCTCCGAAGCGTCATCGCTGGCCGCCGTCCAGCAGCTGGGCAATCTGATCGTGTTCTACGACCACAACCAGATCTCGATCGAGGACGACACCGACATCGCGTTGTGCGAGGACACCGCGGCTCGCTACCGCGCCTACGGCTGGCACGTGCAAGAAGTCGAGGGCGGCGAGAACGTCGTCGGGATCGAAGAGGCCATCGCCAACGCGAAAGCCGCCACCGACCGGCCGTCGTTCATCTCGCTGCGCACCATCATCGGCTACCCGGCGCCGAATTTGATGAACACCGGTAAGGCGCACGGCGCGGCCCTGGGCGACGACGAAGTCGCCGCAGTGAAGAAGATTCTCGGCTTCGATCCCGACAGGAAATTCGAGGTGCGCGACGACATCATCGCCCACACGCGCACACTGGTGGACCGGGGCAGGGAAGCGCACGAGAAGTGGCAGGCGGAGTTCGACGCCTGGGCACAGCGCAAACCCGAACGCAAGGCGCTGCTGGACCGGTTGACCGCCGAGCAGTTGCCCGACGGCTGGGACGACGACCTGCCGCATTGGGAACCCGGGTCCAAAGCGCTGGCCACCCGAGCGGCGTCCGGCGAGGTGCTGTCTGCGCTGGGACCGAAGCTGCCGGAGTTGTGGGGTGGGTCCGCAGACCTGGCCGGCAGCAACAACACCACCATGAAGGGCGCGGATTCCTTTGGGCCACCGTCGATTTCAACCAAGGATTACACCGCGCACTGGTACGGCCGCACCCTGCACTTCGGGGTCCGCGAACATGCGATGGCCGCCATTTTGTCCGGCATCGTGCTGCACGGCCCTACCCGCGCCTACGGGGGCACGTTCTTACAGTTCTCCGACTACATGCGCCCGGCGGTGCGACTAGCTGCGCTGATGGATATCGACACCATCTACGTCTGGACGCACGATTCGATCGGGCTGGGCGAGGATGGGCCGACCCACCAGCCGATCGAGCACCTTGCGGCGCTGCGGGCGGTTCCCCAGCTTTCGGTGGTACGCCCGGGCGACGCCAACGAGACCGCATACGCCTGGCGCACCATCCTGGCCCGCGGCAACGGCAGCGGTCCGGTCGGGTTGATTTTGACCAGGCAGGGCCTACCGGTGCTCGAGGGCACCAGCGCCGAGGGCGTCGCCCGCGGCGGGTATGTCCTTGGCGACGACAGCGACGACGAGCCTGACGTGGTGATAATCGCCACCGGCTCGGAGCTGCAGCTCGCGGTCGAGGCACAGAAGTTGTTGGCGGACAAGGACATCATCGCGCGAGTGGTGTCGATGCCCTGCGTGGAGTGGTTCGAGTCCCAGCCATCGGAGTACCGCGACAGCGTGCTGCCGCCGTCGGTGTCGGCCAGGGTCGCCGTCGAGGCCGGTGTCGCGCAGTGCTGGCACAAACTGGTCGGCGACACCGGCGAGATCATCTCGATCGAGCACTACGGCGAATCCGCCGACTACAAGACATTGTTCCGGGAGTACGGCTTTACCGCGCAAGCGGTTGCCGCTGCCGCCGAACGAGCACTCGACAACTGAGAAAGGGCGTTTCAATGACTCAGAACCCCAACCTCGCTGCGCTCAGCGCCGTGGGCGTATCCGTGTGGCTGGACGATCTGTCCCGCGACCGATTGAATTCGGGCAATCTGCAGGAGCTGATCGACACCAAGTGTGTTGTCGGCGTGACCACCAACCCGTCCATCTTCCAGAAGGCGCTGGCCGAAGGCGACGCCTATAACGGCCAGATCGCCGAGCTGGCCGAGCGCGGAGCCGACGTGGACGCCACGGTGCGCACCGCCACCACCGACGACGTGCGCCGGGCTTGCGACGTGTTCACTCCGGTGTGGGAGGCTTCCGACGGACTGGACGGCCGGGTATCGATCGAGGTCGACCCGCGGCTGGCGCACGACACCGACAAAACGATCCAGCAGGCGGTCGAGCTGTGGAAGATCGTCGACCGGCCGAACCTGTTCATCAAGATTCCGGCCACCAAGGCCGGCCTGCCCGCTATCACCGCGGTTCTGGCCGAAGGGATTTCGGTCAACGTCACGTTGATCTTCTCCGTCGAACGCCACCGTGAGGTCATGGACGCCTACCTGGCCGGAATCGAGAAGGCGCGAGAAGCCGGCCAGGACCTGTCCAAGATCCATTCGGTGGCATCGTTTTTCGTTTCCAGAGTGGACACCGAAATCGACAAACGGCTGGAAAAGCTGGGATCGCAAGAAGCGCTGGCATTACGCGGGCAGGCCGGGGTGGCCAATGCCCGCCTCGCCTATGCCGCCTACCAGGGAGTCTTCGGGGGCGAAGACCGTTACCGAGCCCTGAAGGCACACGGCGCCCGCGTACAACGACCGCTATGGGCTTCGACCGGCGTCAAGAATCCCGACTACGCCGACACTCTTTATGTCACAGAGTTGGCGGCTCCCGACACGGTGAACACCATGCCGCAACCGACGCTGGACGCCGTCGCCGATCATGGCGTGATCAATGGCGATACGGTCAGCGGCACCGCATCCGATGCCCAGCAGGTATTCGACAAACTTCAGGCGATCGGCATAGACCTGGCCGATGTGTTCGTCGTGCTGGAGGACGAAGGCGTGGCGAAGTTCGAGGCGGCGTGGACCGAGCTGCTCAAAGAGACTCAGGCGCAGCTCGACTCCGTCACCAAATGAGCGCAGCTCGCAACTCCGCCGCCACGCAGTGGCACAACCCGCTGCGCGACAAGCTGGACAAGCGGCTGCCCAGAATCGCCGGTTCGTGCGGCATGGTGATCTTCGGTGTCACCGGAGACCTGGCCCGCAAGAAGGTGATGCCGGCCATCTACGACCTGGCCAACCGCGGGCTGCTGCCGCCCACATTCGCGCTGGTGGGATTCGCCCGCCGAGACTGGGACACTCAGGATTTCGGCCAGGTGGTCCACCAGGCAGTCAAAGAACACTGCCGGACCCCGTTCCGCCAGGAGAACTGGGACCGGCTGGCCGAGGGATTCCGTTTCGTGCCAGGCTCTTTCGACGACGAGCAGGCTTTCACGCGGCTCGCTGAGACACTGGAGAAGCTCGACGCCGAGCGCGGCACCGGCGGCAATCACGCCTTCTACCTGGCCATCCCGCCCAAGGCATTCCCGGTGGTCTCCGAGCAGCTGCACAAGTCGGGACTGGCCCGTCCGCAGAGCGACCGCTGGAGCCGGGTCGTCATCGAGAAGCCGTTCGGCCACGACCTGGACAGTGCCCACGACCTGAACAAGGCTGTCAACGCCGTCTTTCCGGAGGAATCGGTCTTCCGCATCGACCACTACCTGGGCAAAGAGACGGTGCAGAACATCCTGGCGCTGCGGTTCGCCAATCAATTCTGGGATCCGATCTGGAATGCGCACTACGTCGACCATGTGCAGATCACCATGGCCGAAGACATCGGCCTGGGTGGTCGGGCCGGCTACTACGACGGTATCGGCGCGGCCCGTGACGTGATCCAGAACCACCTGATGCAGCTGCTGGCACTGACCGCGATGGAGGAGCCGGTCAGCTTCAAACCGTCAGCGTTGCAGGCCGAAAAAATCAAGGTGCTCTCGGCAACCCGGCTCGCTGAACCGCTCGACGAGACCAGCAGCCGTGGGCAATACACGGCCGGCTGGCAGGGCGGCGAAAAGGTGGTGGGCCTGCTCGACGAGGAAGGTTTCGCTCAGGACTCCACCACCGAGACGTTCGCCGCGATCACTCTGGAGGTCGACACCCGCCGCTGGGCCGGTGTGCCGTTCTATCTGCGCACCGGAAAACGACTGGGCCGCAGGGTGACTGAGATCGCATTGGTCTTCAAGCGAGCGCCGCATCTGCCGTTCGACGCCACCATGACCGACGAGCTCGGAGCCAACGCTTTGGTCATCCGGGTACAGCCGGACGAAGGGATGACCCTGCGGTTCGGATCCAAAGTCCCGGGCACTGCGATGGAAGTCCGCGACGTCAACATGGACTTCTCCTACGGCTCGGCGTTCGCCGAAGACTCGCCGGAGGCCTACGAGCGGCTCATCCTCGACGTGCTGCTCGGCGAACCGTCGCTGTTTCCGGTCAATGCGGAGGTCGAATTGGCTTGGGAGATACTGGATCCCGTCCTGGATTACTGGGCGGCGCACGGGAAACCCGACCCCTATGAGGCCGGCACGTGGGGCCCGGATTCGGCCTTCCAGATGCTGCACCGCACCGGCCGGGAATGGCGGCGCCCATGATCCGCGCCGGCGACGATGCAGAGCGAAGCGATGAGGAGGAGCGGCGCAAATGATCCCCGCCGGCGACGATGCACTGCGAAGCAGTGAGAAGGAGCGGCGCAAATGATCGTCGATCTGCCCGAAACCACCACCACCACGGTCAACAAGAAGCTCGACGAGCTACGCGCAAGAATCGGCGCTGTCACGATGGGCCGGGTCCTGACGCTGATCATCGCGCCGGACAGCGAGTCGATGGTCGAGGAATCGATCGAAGCCGCCAACTCCGCCAGCCATGAACATCCCAGCCGCATCATCGTCGTGATGAGAGGCGACCCGTACGCCGAGAAGCCGAGCCTGGACTCGCAATTGCGGGTAGGCGCCGACGCCGGCGCCGGCGAGGTCGTCGTGCTGCGACTGTCCGGACCGCTCTCCGGCCACGCCGACAGCGTCGTCATCCCTTTCCTGCTGCCCGACATCCCGGTGGTGGTCTGGTGGCCCGACATCGCTCCGGCGGTACCTGCCCAGGATCCTTTGGGCAAGTTGGCCATTCGGCGCATTATGGACGCCACCAACGGCGTCGACCCGCTGTCGGCGATCAAGAGCCGGCTACCCGGATACACCGCCGGCGACACCGATCTGGCCTGGAGCCGCATCACCTATTGGCGGGCATTGCTGACCTCCGCCGTCGACCAGCCGCCCCACGAACCGATCGAGTCGGCGCTCGTGTCGGGCTTGAAGACCGAGCCGGCACTCGACATCCTGGCGGGCTGGCTAGCCAGCCGGATCGACGGTCCGGTGCGCCGTGCGGTCGGCAAACTCCAAGTCGAGCTGGTGCGCAAGAGCGAGACCATCGTGTTGAGCCGACCCCAGGAAGGGACCACCGCCACCCTGAGCCGGACGGCCAGGCCCGATGCCCGGGTTCCGTTGGCGCGCAGGGTAACCGGCGAATGCCTGGCCGAAGATCTGCGCCGGCTGGACCCCGACGAAATCTACTTCGCCGCATTGGAAGGCATCAAGAAGGTGCAGTACGTATGAATCTGGACGTCCAGACCTTTCCCGATAGCGAGATTCTGGTCGAGGCCACCGGCCAACGACTGATCCGGGCCATCGACAGCGCGGTGGCGGCCAGAGGGCAAGCACTGATCGTGCTGACCGGCGGCGGGAACGGCATCGCGTTGCTGCGCTATCTCGGTGCGTCCGGGCCGCGGATCGACTGGTCCAAGATTCATCTGTTCTGGGGCGACGAGCGCTACGTCTCCGAAGACGATGACGAGCGCAACGACAAGCAGGCGCGTGCCGCGTTACTCGATCACGTCGACATCCCACCGAGCCAGGTGCACCCGATGGCCGCCAGTGACGGTGAGTTCGGCACCGATCTGGACGCTGCGGCATTGGCCTACGAACAGGTGCTGGCAGCCAACGCCGCACGCGGTGAGCGGGCACCCAATTTCGACGTCCACCTCTTGGGTATGGGACCTGAAGGCCACGTCAACTCGCTTTTCCCGCACACCGCGGCCGTGCGAGAGACCACCCGCCTGGTGGTCCCCGTCGACAACTCCCCCAAACCCCCGCCACAACGAATTACCTTGACGCTGCCGGCAATCCGGCGTTCCCGGGAGGTGTGGCTGATCGTTTCCGGACGCGCCAAGGCCGACGCGGTGGCCGCTGCCATCGGTGGCGCCGACCCGGTGACCGTGCCGGCGGCCGGGGCAGTCGGGCGCGAGAACACGGTGTGGCTGCTGGACGAGGCCGCCGCGGCCAAGCTATCTCGGTGACGCCGTCGGGGTCATAATGACCGTCATGGCAGACAAGACCGTGCGCACCACGCCGGTGCGAAGCCGTGTGAAGACCCTCACCCAGGCGGCGCTGAACGCCGACAAGACGGTGGAGCAGGTCGAGGACGTCCTCGAGGGGCTGGACAAGACCATGAAGGAGCTGAACAGTTCGTTGTCGGCCCTCAACGCCACGGTGGAGCGCCTGGAGGGTGGCCTGGACCATCTCGAGGGCACATTGTCCAGCCTGGACGATCTGGCTAAGCGGCTCATTGTCCTGGTCGAGCCGGTCGAAGCGATCGTCGATCGGATCGACTACATCGTGAGCCTGGGCGAGACGGTGATGTCTCCCCTGTCGGTCACCGAGCACGCGGTCCGCGGCGTGCTGGACCGGCTACGCAACCGGACGGTCGGCTGATCACCGTCGAACTACCGAGGCCACCAGCTCGGCAACAGCATGGTTCCCGTCGGCCCCACGTGATGGCCCAGAGTTACGACGGTTGGCAGACCTGACGGGACATCAGCCTTGGGGTTCACCAATCCAGTCGCGCGCCTTGTTCGCCTCAGCGGTCGGGAAGGCACGGAATCCTCCGGGTATCAGGAAACCAAGGCGGCCATAGAATTTGGCTGCGTGATGCATCCATGCCAGGTCGGTAACGAGCGCGCCGCGTTCCCAGCTGAAGAAGTGACGTAGGCCGAACTTCATTCCCGCCCATATCGCGTCGGGACCAAATGAGAAATCGGGGGCGATCTCGGTGTAGGCCCGTAGCTTCTTATGCCGCTTGCGCTTGTCTTCGATGTCTGGCATCAGCACGGTTTCGTAATCGGTCTTCGTCATGCGCCCATGGCACCGAAACGCGGCGATGTTGTCGGCAAAGTCGTTCAGCTTCTCGATCACCAACGTCCTCCCGTGTGCGCCTTCAACCACCTGACTATGTCTCCGCGTCGATCGCGTCGAAAACCTCCATCGCGTGGTGAAACGGCGCGGGCGTGATCCTCAGCTCATTCCCGAAGGGATGGTCGAACGAGAACGCGATGCACATCAGCCCCAACCACATCAGTACGGATATTCGCGGCCGGGCGTCGAGAATGCGGGTGGTGCGGTCGGTAGCCAACACGGTCACCTGGCTAAGAAACACGGACTGGATCGGGTGCGCCGCAACGCCGGCCGGCTCAATACCCACAATGCGATACATCTCGGTGATCGCGGATCGTGCACTCTCGCTGATTCCACCACTGCTCTGCATCCGCCATTCCGGGCCCGCCACGGCGCCCGCGTCCTGTCGCAACTCGTTGCGCACCTGTGTCCGCTCTGGTTCCGGCATAGCGACCGTCTGCCGGTACAGCGTGGTCAACGTGGACGCCTCGTGAGTGACAACGGCGCCGGTGGCGGAGAACTGCTGCCAGGCGAAGACCACGGTGAGTCCGAGCAGCGCGCTATAGACAAGCCCGACGACGGTGATAAACGGCGCCATGTTCGAATTGTGTCTTTCGCCGACCGCCGACAGGGTGCGAGTTGCCACCCGTTGGCAGCCCACCGCGATCAGAATCGCGAGGAATGCGACAGTAACCATTGCGACAGTAACCATAAGGAGCCAAAGAGGTAAACCGGTACCACCCATCGAACTCCTTGTCAGTTCGCGCCGATGTGCGCGGCCGGCTTCGGTCCGAGCGCTCAGTCGTCAGCGTATTCGCCGCCAGGTCGGCGCACAGCCAGATTCGAGCGAAGCCAGCTAGCCACTGTTCCGCAGCGCGCTCGCCAATCCGTTCATCGTCAGCAGGATGCCGCGCTGCACCAACTCGTCGTCTGCACCCGAGCGATAGCGGCGCAGCAACTCCACCTGAAGATGGTTCAGCGGCTCCAAGTACGGGAACCGGTTGAACACCGATCGCGCCAGCGCCGGGTTGTCGGCCAGCAGATCGTCGTGGCCGGTGATGCGTTGATACATGGCGATCGTGCGGTGGTGCTCGTCGAGGATCTTGTCAAAAACCCGGTGCCGCAACGACTCGTCGACCACCAGTTCGGCATAGCGGGCCGCCAGGCCCAGATCGCTCTTGGCCAGCACCTGCGCCATGTTGGACAGCACGCTGCGGAAAAATGGCCAGCGCTGGTACAGGTCGTGCAGCACTTCCAGCCGGTCGGCTTCAGCGTCGGGGCCGGCCGCGATCCACTGCTCGAACGCCGAGCCGGCGCCATACCAGCCGGGAAGCATCACCCGCGACTGGCTCCACGCCAACACCCACGGAATGGCGCGCAGGTCGGCGATCGACGAGGTGGGCTTACGCGACGTCGGGCGACTGCCGATGTTCAGTGACCCGATTTCACTGACCGGTGTGGACGCCATGAAATACTCGACGAAACCCGATGTCTCATGGACTAATTCGGCATACGCACGCTGCGATAGGGCGGCGACCTCGTCGAGCACCGCGTAGGCCGGCGCCGCCGCGTCACCGAGCCCCTCGACATCCAGCAGCGTCGACTCCAGGGTCGCGGCCAGCAGGCTCTCCAGGTTGCGCCGCGCCATCTGCGGCTCGGCGTATTTGGCAGCGATGACCTCCCCCTGCTCGGTAAGGCGCAACGAGCCGCTCACCGCCCCCGGCGGCTGCGCCAGGATCGCTTGATAGCTGGGGCCGCCGCCGCGGCCGACCGTGCCGCCGCGACCGTGGAAGAGCCGCAACCGAATTCCCGACTTGCGGGCCGCTTCGACCAGGGCCAGCTCGGCGCGGTACACCGCCCAGTTGGCGGCCAGGTACCCACCGTCCTTGTTGGAGTCGGAGTAGCCGAGCATCACCTCCTGCACATCACCGCGGGCCGTGACCAGGCGCCGGTACAGCGGAAGGTCCAGCATTGCTTGCAGAATCGTCGCCCCGTTGTGTAGGTCGCCGATCGTCTCGAACAGCGGCGAGATGCCCACCGGGCAGTAGGGTTGCGGCCCCGAGGCATCCAGCAAGCCGGCCTCTTTCAACAGGATCGCGGCCTCCAACACATCCGACACCGACCGGCACATCGAAATGACGTAATTGGGCACCGCATCGGGACCGTAAGTCTGGACCGCATGGGCGGCGGCCGCGATGATGTCCAGCTCGCTACGCGCCCGGTCGGACAATCCCCCGCAAGCGGGTGGGGGCACCTCCCACTTGTGGGGGCATACCCCCAGCGCCCGGTCACCGATCAGCGGTCGACGGGTAGCGAGCTCGCCGACCAGCAGCGCGACCCGCTCATCCTCTGACAACGAGCCGTAGTCCGGGTGCACACCGGCCCAGGCCAGCAACTCGCCGACGACCTCCTCATGCACGTCGGAGTTTTGCCGCAGGTCCAGACCGCACAGATGAAAACCGAAGACGTGCACGCCTTCTCGCAACAACGCCAACCGGTCGTCGGCCAACAGCGCACTGCCGTGGGTGCGCAGCGATGCATCGATGACGTCGAGGTCGGCCCGCAGTTCGTCCGGCGTGGCGTACGGCGGCAATCCCAGGTCAAGCTGGTGCTGCGGTTGCTGAAACAGGATCTCGGCGCCGGTGGCGCTGAGCCGGGCGCGGATCACCCGCAGGGCCCGCCGGTACGGTTCGTCGTCGCGAGCCTTGTCTCGGCAGCCGTCGGCCAACGCGGTCAGCTCGGGCGTTACGGCGAGCAGCCGCGACGACATCGACAGCTCCTGCTCGAGCTGGTCCAGCTCGGCCAGGTAGTGGGACAGCGCGGTGTATGCGGCGCTGCCGGTGGCCAGCCGCACCACCTCGGCGGTCACGTTCGGGTTGCCGTCACGATCGCCGCCGATCCAGGATCCCGGTTTCAGAATGGGCTCCGACAACAGGTCGGCGCCGGGCCACCGGTCTCGCAATGCCCGCCGCACCTCGGCATTGACCTGCGGGACGACCTTGAAGAACGCCGACGGGTACAGCCGCAGCCCGACCGCGATCTCATCACTGATCTGCAGTCGTGAGAGGCGAATAAGCGCGGTCTGCCACAGGGTGAGAACCTGACGACGCAACTCCGATTCGATGCTGCGGCCGTCGTCGGTCTCGGTGTGCCCCTCGGCGTGGAGCCGCATCAACTCGGTGATCCGGTGCTGAGTGACGAAGATGGTGCGCCGGCGGATTTCGGTGGGATGGGCGGTGATGACCGGGGAAACCAGGGCGCCCTGCAATGCCTCGGCAACCGTCGCCGAATCCAATTCGGCTGATTCGAGTTTCAGGTACGTGGCCGCCAGGCTGCTGTCCTGCGGCGGCTCACCGGCGGCGGTGTGAATGGCGCGGCGGCGTTCCCGGTGAATGTCTTCGGCGACGTTGGCCAGCAACGCGAAATGGCTGAAGGCCCGAATGACCGGGAGGGCCCGGTGGATGTCGATGCCGTCGAACATCTTCGCCATCTGGGTTCGGTCGATCTCGGAGCGGCGCACCCGGAAGGCTTCCACCCGTGCTCGCTCGACGAGCTCGAAGATTTCGTCGCCGTTCTGTTCACGCACGGTGTCGCCGAGGATCGCGCCCAACAACCTGATGTCGGCGCGCATCGGCTCGGTCGCCGCACGCCCCAGCCGGGTCCGGTGGACATCGCCAATCGGTTCCAGCGCGGTATCGAAAACCAGGTCGGCAGCTTCATCCATGTGTCCCAGTATCAGCAACCGGCCCGCCCGGCGCCCATTATCCGTCGACAGTTCGGTAGGCTGCCGGTCATGGAATTGGCCCTGCAGATCACCTTGGTGATCACCAGCGTGCTGGTGGTGTTGCTGGTACTGCTGCATCGCGCGAAGGGGGGCGGCTTGTCGACCCTGTTCGGCGGCGGTGTGCAGTCCAGCCTGTCCGGGTCGACCGTTGTCGAGAAAAACTTGGACCGGTTGACGCTGTTCATCACCGGAATCTGGGTGGTGTGCATCATCGGCGTCGGTTTGCTGATCAAGTACCGCTGACGCCCGCCCGCGCAGCCCAGCGCTTGTGCGCCCGCTACTCGGACCGCCTGCCGGCAGGTAGCCAGGTGCGGTTCACAGATCCGGCGGGATTGCCGCCCCGCTCCGAATACGACCTGGTTCGCGGCGCCGGCACGTATGTGGACGGCATGCGATTCGACGGCGAGGCGCATGGTTGTTTGGTGCGCTCACCGTTGCCGCACGCCTGGATTCGGCGCATCGACAGCTCGCGGGCCGCGAGCGCGCCGGGAGTTCTGGCGGTCATCACGGGCCACGACATCGCGGCCACGATCCGTCCGCTGGGCTGCGTGATCGGATTGCGATCCGATTCCGGCGGACCGCGCGTCGACGCCGACCGAGCCGTATTGGCCGTGGACCGGGTGCGCCACGTCGGTGACGGTGTCGCCTTCGTCGTCGCCGAAACCACACACCAAGCCGTTGCGGCAGCCGCCTTGGTCGACGTCGACTATGAGCCGCTGCCATACCGAGCAGACGTCGACTCACCCAATCTCGAGGTGCCCATCTGGGCCAGCGCGCCCGATGACGTGTGCTTCGACTGGCGATTCGGCGACGCACAGGCGTGCCGGGACCTCTTCGCCGCAGCCGATCACGTCGTAACAATCACGCTGACGTCACCGCGGCTTGTTCCCTACCCCATCGAACCGCGCGCGGCCGTCGGCTTTTACGACGATCAGACCGACACCATGACCTTGCTCGCCAATACCCAAGGGGTGCATTTCGTCCGCAACGTGCTGGCCCACGCCTTCGACCTAGACCCGCGGCGGTTGCGGGTGCTGACGCCCACTGTCGGCGGTGGCTTTGGCGTAAAGATCTACGCCTACCCCGAACACGCCCTGGTTCTGGAATGTGCCCGCCGGCTGCGGCGACCGGTCCGCTGGACCGCGACCCGTTCGGAGTCTTTCCTGTCCGACACGCAAGGCCGCGGGCACATCACCGAGGCGACAATCGCCTTGGACAAAGACGGCCGCTTTCTGGCGTTGTCGGTCCGCCCCACCGTGGATCTGGGCGCGTACCTGTCGCAGCTGGCGCCGCTCACCGCGACCGGGGTCGGCGCGCCGGTACAGACCGGCGCCTACCGCTTCCAGGCCGTCGAGATCAACGTGCGAGCCATGTTCACCAATAACGTTCCGGTCGACGCTTTTCGCGGGGCGGGCCGCCCGGAGGCCACCTACGTGCTGGAACGGCTGATCGACCGAGCCGCCCGCGAACTGGGTTTCGATCCGGCCGAACTGCGGGCCCGCAATCTGCCCGCCACTGCGACCCGGCCCTTTACCGCAACCACCGGCCTGGTGATCGACGGCGGCCGCTTTCTGGACAATCAGATTCGGTGCCTGGAGGTGGCCAACCGTGCCGGATTCGAAGCGCGCCGCCGACAATCGGCGGCGCGCGGACGGTTGCGCGGCTTCGGTTTTGCCAACTACCTGGAATCCAACGGCGGCCTGCAGGTCGCTGAAGCCATGCGCGCCGGCACCTTTCCCGTCGAGTGCGCCGCCCTGACATTTTCCGGCGACGGCTGCCTGGACATCGTCGTCGGGACCCAATCGAGCGGACAGGACCATGCTTTTCCGCTTCAGCAGCTGGCTGCCCAGCGGCTCGGCATCGATCTCACGCGGATCACCGTGCGAGAGGGCGACAGTTCGGTAGCGCCGCGGGGCGCGGGCACCGGCGGATCCAAGTCGCTGCTGACCTCGACCGCTGCGCTGGACCAAGCACTGTCCGACGCGGTGCAGCGCGGCAAGCAGGTGCTTGCGGACAAGTGGGGTGTGGATGTCGAGGCGGTGAGCTATGCCGACGGCAGGTTTCTTGCCGATGCCGGTGCGGGCGAATGGTTTTCGTTCTCGATCAGCGAGGTGGCCGCGCACTGGCAGGGAGCCCTCGACGGCCAGTCCGAGGTCAGCTTGCGCCACGGCAGCTTCGCCAACGGCTGCCATGCCTGCGAACTCGAGATCGACCCCGAAACCGGTTGCGTCACGGTGCTGCGCTATGTCGCGGTCGACGACTTCGGCCGGGTGATCAACGAGCGAGCGGTGCGTGGCCAGGTGCAGGGCGCGGTGGCACACGGTATCGCGCAGGCGCTCCTGGAGCGTGCACCCGACTGCGCGGAACTGATGAGCATCGCCGCCGGTGACGCTGCGACGTATGCTCCCCCAACGGCGTGCGAGATACCCGACGTCGAATGGGTGGACAACGGTCTGCCGTCGACGACGAATGTGTTGGGCGCCAAGGGATGCGGCGAATCCGGCACCGCGGCAGCGCCGCCCGCGGTGATGAACGCCATCGCCGACGCGCTGCACGACTATCCGGCCGCGGCCGGCATCCAGATGCCCGCCCGCCCCGCCGTCATCTGGGAGGCCATCCATGAAGGACGTTGAGGCCGAAGGGTTGAGCGCGGTCAGGTTCACGGTCAACGGTAATCCGGCCGAAGTGAACGTGGCTGCACACGACCGTCTGGTCGACCTGCTGCGCGGCCCGCTTGGACTCACCGGCGCCGCGATCGGATGCGATACGGCCGTGTGCGGGGCTTGTACGGTGTTGCTGGATGGCCGCGCGGTGAAGTCCTGCACCGTTCTTGCGCTGCAGGCCGGGGACACCGACGTCGTCACCGTCGAAGGCTTGGCCACGCCGGATTCGCTGCACGCGCTGCAGGCGGCATTCCTGCGCCACGGCGCCGTGCAATGCGGCTACTGCACCGCGGGCATGCTGGTGGCCGCCGTCGACCTGGTGGCCCGTTATGGCGCGTCGCCAGATGAGGCCATCATCCGCGACGGCATCTCCGGCAACCTGTGCCGCTGCACCGGATACCGCAGCATTGTCTCCGCCATCGCCGAGGCCGCCGCGGAGATGGCCGCTGAAGACGGGCAGAGGCGGTGAGCGCCTGGGTCTATCATCGCCCCACCACGGTCGGTGAAGCAGTCCGGCTGCTCGGCTGCGGGGGCGCCGTGCCATTGGCCGGCGGACAAACCCTGGTCCCGGCGTTAACCAGGACACCGGGAAGGCGGGTGATGCTGGTGGACCTCGGCGCGGTCACGGCCCTACGCGACATTACCGTCAACGGCGCCGAGGTCTGCATAGGCGCAATGGCGACCCATACCCAGATCGCTACCGATACACTTGTCCGGCAAGCACTTCCATCGTTGGCGCTGCTGGCTTCCCAAATCGCCGATCTTCAGGTGCGCAACCGCGCGACCATTGGCGGGTCGCTGGCATACAACGATCCGGCCGGTGACTACCCTGCCGCGTGTGTGGGATTGGGTGCCACGGTGATCACCGACCGGCGCCGCATCCCGGCCGAAGAATTCTTCACCGGCGCGTTCAGCACCGCTTTGGCCGATTCGGAAGTCATTGTCTCGCTGCTCTTTCCGATGTCCCCCACACTATTGCGATCGGCATATGCGCGGCTGCCCGATCGAGCTGCGCGCAGTGCGCTGATCGGGGTGATGGTGGCCGAGACGGAATCCGGATTCCGAGTCGCCATCAGCGGTTTGGCATCGGGTCCGACACGGTGGCCCGACGCCGAAGCGGCGTTGAGCAAGCGACCGCACCCGGATGCGTTGCGAGACATCGCGTGCCCGCCCGGCGGTACCGACCGTTATCGAGCCCACCTGGCACGGACGCTGACCATTCGGGCGGTGCGGTCATTGACCACGTAACCACGTGATCCACCTATCGAATAGCAACTGCGCTCTGATCCAGGCGCGCCAACCGATGCTCTACATCATCGATCAACGCAACCGGATCATCACCGCCGTCGATCGCCACGCTGATCGCGGTGATCGCGTCCACTGCGTCCTCCAGTTCAATGGCTGCCGGAATGGCCTGTGCCGCCAGTGAACTGACCGGCGGAGGTTCCAGCACGGCGGCCTCCGCGCCAGCGCGCACCCGGTGTGCCAGCCGGTATGCCTCGTCGCGGGTAGCCTGCCAGCGTCGGCGCTGACCGGCCGGCTTGACCGCCTCGGCGAAATAACGGCGCGCCGCGGCCAGAGCCGACGAGAACCGGGCGGAGCCGGGTAAGCGCCTGGCCCCCGGCCACAGCAGATAACCAAACACCACGGCGACAGCGGCGCCGATGAGAGTGTCGACCAGTCGGATAGCGGGTGCGTTCGGATCGGGCTGACCGATCGACTGCGACAACAGCGCCGCGCTGGTGATTCCGATGACGCTGAGGCCGTAGAGTTTCGGCGCCGAGAGCACCACAAAGCCCAGCGCCAGCGCGGTCGCCACCACCACCGGCAGGCCCGAGGGCCAGACCGCCAGATAGCCCGTCACCAGCAACGCACCTATCAAGGTGCCGAAAATCCGGTTAACCGTGCGCACGAACACCGACGCGTACTCCGGGCGCACAATGACAGCGGTGGTCAACGGCAACCAGAACGAATGGGTGCGTTCATGCATCGCGACAGTGATGCCAGTCGCCACTGCCAGGCACAGCCCAATCCGCACACCGTTGGCTACGGTATCGCGCGAACAAGCCGTTCGAATCAGGGACGACAGCCTGCTGGTTGCCGGCACCGGTGCGCCCGGGCGCACCGGGTCGGGGCGCAGCGCATCGGCCAGCGCCAGTAGCCACGGATCGTCGCGCTCCGACAGTACGACCGAGGCCTGCTTGCCAGCCCGAATCTGCCTGGCGGCCAGTCGGATTGCTTCGATAGCCGGGTCAGGCACCGGTTTGCCCTGGGCATACAAAGCTGCCGCCGCGAGCGCCACCAAGTCGGCCTGCCGGTGCTGCCGGGTGGCTCGTGCAATTGCCGACGCGGCTGCCAGTCGCGCCCGTGCGGCACTGGCATCCGCGGCGCCGATAGCTGCGCACAAGTCCGCGGCCGCGTCGAACACTCCGGCCACTGCGCGTCGTTCCTGCGCGCCACGCCGAAATGCCCAGGACGCCAATAAGGCCACGGTGGCCACCGCGGCACCGGCCAAATACCACAGCACCTGCTGCCACCAGGGCAGCGACGACCCGCCGAACTGACCGAACGCCACGCCGACGGACAGCATCATCCCGAATGCCGTTGCGCTAGAGCCTATTCCGCCAATCAATCCGGAGATCGTGCCGGCGGTTGCCGCAGTGAGCACCAGTCCCGCGGTCGAAACCGGAACCAGCGTGCCAGCGCCGATACCCAGCGCACCGCCACTGGCCTGGGCGATCACCGCTCGCCAACGAGCACGGTATGACCCGGTGGCGAGGAAGCCGACGGCACATGCCGCCCCGAGAAAGGCCACTCCCGCGACTTGGAGATCTCCCACGAGCACGCCGGTTCCGCCGATCAACGCGGCGGTGGCCATCGCCCACAGCGCCGACCCGACAGCCCAGGGTGCGTTGGCCGGCCGAAGCGCCCCGATAACGCTGCCGCTAAGCGCCGCAATGTGGTTCATCAACCGATGCTGCTGCACCCGTCACCCGTCGCGTCGACGTGGAATGGCGCGGCTTTACGGCAGCGGTCCCCCGGCGGCGATGGCGGCCAGCGTCGCGAACTGCTCCCCCTCCAGCGACGCTCCGCCAACCAGGCCGCCGTCGACGTCGTCCTGGGCGACCAGCTCGGCGACATTCTTCGCGTTCATCGAGCCGCCGTAGAGCACCCGCACTGTCTCGGCGATCTTCGCTGACGCCAGCGACGCCAACTCCTTTCGGATCGCCGCGCAGACCTCTTGGGCGTCGGCGGCGCTGGCCACCCGCCCGGTGCCGATCGCCCAGACCGGCTCATAGGCGATGACGACGGACCCGATCTGCTCGGCCGACAGGCCGGCCAGCGAACCGCGCAGCTGTTCGACGTTGTATGCCACGTGGTTTCCTGCTTCCCGCACGTCGAGGTGTTCGCCGATGCAGACGATCGGCGTCAGCCCGTGCCTGAGCGCGGCGGCGGCCTTGGCGGCCACCAGGGCATCGTCCTCGTTGTGGTAGGTGCGCCGCTCGGAGTGTCCGACAATGACGTAGCTGCAACCCAGTTTCGCCAGGAACGCCCCGCTGATATCACCGGTGTAGGCGCCGGAATCGTGTTGTGACAAGTCCTGGGCACCATAGGTCAAGCGCAGCTTGTCACCGTCAACCAGCGTCTGCACGCTGCGCAGGTCGGTGAACGGCGGGATCACCGTCACGTCAACCTTGTCGTAATACTTGTCCGGCAACGCGAACGCGACCTTTTGCACCAGCGCGATCGCCTCGAAGTGATTGAGGTTCATCTTCCAGTTGCCGGCGATCAACGGCTTGCGGCTCACGACTTCCCTCCAGTCGGCTGCTCACGACCCAGCACCTCGATGCCGGGAAGTGTTTTGCCCTCAAGGTATTCCAGCGACGCGCCGCCGCCGGTGGATATGTGCGAAAAGTCGCTTTCGGCGATGCCGAGCGCACGCACCGCGGCCGCCGAGTCACCGCCGCCGACCACGCTGAAAGCTCCTCTACCGGTCGCGGCGGCAATCGCCTCGGCGACGCCCCTGGTACCCGCCGCATACCCGGGGAATTCGAACACGCCCATGGGCCCGTTCCAGAAAATGGTCTTGGCGTTGGACAGCAGCGTGGCGAACCGTTTGACCGATCCCGGGCCGATGTCCAGGCCCATCAGGTCGTGCGGGATCGCGTCGGCGGCGACGGTTTGGGGCGGCGAATCTGCGGCGAACTTCTCGGTCACCACGATGTCGACGGGTAGCCGCAGCACGTCGTGGTAGGTGTCGAGCAGCTTGCGGCAGGTGTCGATCATCTCGCCTTCCAGCAACGACGTTCCAACCGAATAGCCTTCCGCAGCAAGGAAAGTGAAACACATTCCGCCGCCGATAACGATGCTGTCGGCCTTGGTGGCCAGCGACTCGATCACACCGAGTTTGTCCGACACCTTCGATCCGCCCAGCACCACCGCGTAGGGCCGCTCGGAGGAACCCGTCAACTGCTCGAGCACCCGGATCTCCTCGGCGACCAGCATGCCGGCGTAGTGCGGCAGCAACGTTGCCACGTCGTAGACCGAGGCTTGTTTGCGGTGCACCACACCGAACCCGTCGGAGACGAACGCGCCTCCGGGAGAGACCAATTCGGCAAGCTGCCGAGCCAGGGCGAGGCGCTCACCGTCGTCCTTGGCGATCTCGCGCTTGTCGAAGCGGATGTTCTCCAGCAGCAGGATGTCGCCGGCCGTCAGCCCTTCGGCGCGGGCCAGCGCGTCGGCGCCGACGACATCCCCGGCCAGCTGAACGTGCCGGCCCAGCTGCTCACCCAGGGCCGCGGCCACCGGCGCCAGCGACAGCTTGGGGTCGGGGCCGGCCTTGGGGCGACCCAGGTGCGCGGTGACCACCAGCTTGGCGCCGGCATCGAGCAACGCCCGCAACGTCGGCGCCGACGCGGTGATACGGCCCGGGTCGGTGATGGCGCCGTTCTCATCGAGCGGAACATTCAGGTCGGAGCGCACCAATACGCCGCGACCCGAAACACCTTCGGCGAGAAGGTCTTCGAGGGAATGGATAGTCACGGCTGCGTGAGTTTACAGGGACTTGCCGACCAGGGCGACCAGGTCGATGAGGCGGTTGGAGTAACCCCACTCGTTGTCGTACCACGACACGACCTTCGCCTGGCCTTCGATCACCTTGGTCAACCCGGAGTCGAAGATCGAGCTGTGCGGGTCGGTGACGATGTCGGTCGAGACGATCGGCGCGTCGTAGTACTTCAGAATGCCCTTGAGCCTGCCCTCGGCAGCGGCTTTGAATGCCGCGTTGATCTCTTCGGCAGTGGCAGACTTGGCCAAGTCGGCGGTCAGGTCGGTGACCGAACCGGTGGGAATCGGCACCCGCAGCGCGTAGCCGTCGAGTTTGCCCTTGAGCTCGGGCATCACCAGGCCGATAGCCTTGGCCGCGCCGGTCGAGGTGGGGACGATGTTCAGCGCGGCGGCGCGTGCGCGGCGCAGGTCCTTGTGCGGACCGTCCTGCAGGTTCTGATCCTGGGTGTAAGCGTGGATGGTCGTCATCAGGCCTCTGACGATGCCGAACTCGTCGTGCAGCACTTTGGCCAGCGGCGCGAGGCAGTTCGTCGTGCACGAGGCGTTGGAGATGATGTTCTGGCTGCCGTCGTACTTGTCGTCGTTGACGCCCAACACGATGGTGAGGTCCGGGTCGGTCGCGGGAGCCGAGATGACGACCTTCTTGGCACCGGCGTCCAGATGGCCCTTGGCTTTGGCGGCGTTGGTGAACAGGCCGGTGGATTCGACGACGACGTCGACGCCGAGGTCACCCCACGGCAATGCGGCCGGTCCTTCCCGGACCGCCAGCGCCTTGATTTTGGTGCTGCCGACCACGATCGTGTCCTCGCCCTCGAGGCTGACGTCGTGGGGCAGCCGGCCCAGGATCGAGTCGAATTTCAGCAGGTGAGCCAGCGTGTGGTTGTCGGTGATGTCGTTGACGGCCACCACCTCCATATCAGCGGTGCCCTGCTCTTGTTGAGCCAATAAGGCCCGGTAAAAGTTGCGGCCGATTCGACCAAAGCCGTTGATGCCTACCCGGACCGTCACTTGCCTCTCCCTGCCTTTCGGTGTCCACTTATTGAGTCCACTCATGAGTCCGCTTGCGAGCGCCTTGCCGTCAGCCTAGATCAGTGATAGGCGCCGACGCCCCGCCGGTAAGAGCGCTGGACCTCTGCGGTGGCATGCGGGTCGAGTGCGGGTTGCGACAGAGGTGAGTGTCCGACAACGCGCGGCTGCACCCAGCGGCCTTCTTTCAGGGAAAACTGACGGCGAACGTCACCATTTGGAAACGGCGCGGTGCGGCGTGTCTCGTGTTTCACGTCGGCTGCCGAAAATTGTGCGGGTCGGCTAGACACGAGTGCAGTAGGGCTAGGCGGTGCTGCTGCACGGTTTGATTGCGGAAATGCTGAGTGCCACTAAAGAGGAGTCGGCGTGATGACGGTCTTCGATCGGTTCAACTTGAAAGTGGTTGCCTGCGCTGGCTTGTGCGGGGCCGCTATAGCGTTGAGCCCGGATGTAGCTGCCGCCCCGCTGAAGACCGGCGGCTACGGGTGCGTCCAGGGGATGGCGGGCGAGGGTGCAGCGCCGGTGGCCGGCGGAGCCGGTGGAGCGGCCGGTGGAGCGCCCGCAGCCGGTGGAGCGGCCGCAGCTGGTGGATGCTGCGCCGCGGGCGGAGCAGCCGCGGGCGGACCGGCCGCAGCCGGCGGAACAACAGCCGGGGGCGGCCCCGCAACGGGTGGCGGCTCCGCAACAGGTGGCGGCCCGGTAACGGGTGGCGGCTCCGCAACAGGTGGCGGCCCCGTAACGGGTGGCGGCTCCGCAACGGCCGGCGGAACAGCAGCGGGGGGCGGACCAGCACCCATCGCCGAGGTATGTGCGGCTAGCGCTCCGCTCACTGACATGTCGGGTGTTCCGCTGGTAGTGCCCGGACCGGTTCCGGCGGTGCCGGCCGGTGCTCCGCTGATCGCACTGGGACCACCAGTGCCCGCCGTTGCGCCGGTACCCGCCGCGGCCCCAGTGCCCGCCGTTGTGCCGGTACCCGCCGTGGCCCCAATGCCCGCCGTTGCGCCGGTACCCGCCGTGGCCCCAATGCCCGCCGTTGCGCCGGTACCCGCCGCGGTCCCAGTGCCCGCCGCTGTTCCGGTGCCCGCCGTTGCGCCGGTGCCCGCCGCTGTTCCGGTGCCCGCCGCTGCGCCGGTGCCCGCCGCTGTCCCGGTGCCCGCCGCTGCGCCGGTGCCCGCCGCTGTGCCGGTGCCCGCCGGCGCCCCGGTCATTGCGCCGATGCCGGCTGGTGTTCCGTTGATCGCACTCGGGCCGGTGGCGGCGGGTGCGCCACTGGATGCGCCGGCGCTGGCCGGGGCTCCGATCGTTGACATGTCTGGGACCGGCAAGGGTGCGCCGACTGGTCCCGCACCGGCCGGCGGGCCCGTACCCGGCCAGCCCGTTGCGCCCGGTCCTTCGGGTGCGGGCGCTGGCTGAGGTTCAGCCTCGTCCGTCCTCTCTTCGGTTTGTGCCGACCAGCTGGGCACCACCAGCGAATGCAGTGGCTGCCGCCGGTGGGCCAGTATCTCGTCGGCGGTCTTCGCCCAGGCCGGGCGCGGTGATGGTAAGCGTGCCGTCAAGCGTGGAAGTCAAAGCGCGCGTGAACAATTCGAGCGGCCCGGGCACACCCTGGTCACGTCGGGCTGACCGAGCAACGTGATTGCCCGCCAAGCTGTCAACCCCGCGACATCTAGCTCTGCATCCCCACACGGCACGCCGATACCGCACCTCGCTCGAACCTCTTGTGATGGTGGGCGTTCGGGGGATGCCTCACGTGCTCACCCAATCGGCTGCCATGCCGCGGCATCGAGTGTGCGGCGACGGCTTTGAACGTGCATGTAGGGCGGGAACCGCCACGATCGGCCGCCCTGACGGCACACTCGGCGCCGCAAGCGCTCACTCGGCGCCCACCAGCGCACAGTCGACGCCACCAGCCGCCGACCCAACCGCGCCAGCCAACGACCTTCATCTTTTCGTGCCGGGCATAGGCCCCTCAACGCTCCGAGCGACAGTTTCGGTTGCGCCGTGCCGCGAATGAGGTTGCCGCGCAGGCGGGCACGGCGAGCGTCGCCTCCGACAGAAACCAGTGTTGCGGATGTGGCTAAGCAGCAATATGGACCCGATTCATCCGTGACCGACGAGACGATTCTCACTCGTGCATGGGCTTTGTCGAGTCGTATCGAAGGCATGAAACGGCGGCGCCGGAACGGCGGACGTCAGCGCCGCTTACGCAGCCACCGCAACGCTGATTCTGCGGCGTAGTACCCACACAGTCCATGGATGCCGGCACCTGGCGGCGCGGACTGCGAGCAGAGGTAGACACCGGGCACCCCGATCACATAGGGATCGACGGCGATCCGCGGCCGGAAGATGACCTGGAGCCGGTCGTTGGCGCCGCCGATGATGTCACCACCGATGAAGTTTCGGTTGTAGGCCTGTAATTCGGTGGTGGACTTGCTGACGCTGGCGATGATGCGGTCGCGGAAACCGGGGGCGAACCGCTCGATCTGGTCGACGACGGCCGCGGTGGCGTCACCGGTGTAGCCGAACGGCACGTGGGCGTAGGCCCAGATCGGGTTGACGTCGCCCGCTGAGCGGGAACGGTCGGCGAGGTACTGCTGCCCCACGAGAACAAAGGGCCGTCGCACCATCCTGCCTTGTGCGCGTTGCCGTTCCGTGTCGGCGATCTCGGCGAAGGTGCCGCCCAGATGCACGGTGCCGGCGCGCCCACAGTCCGGATTGGTCCACGGAATGTCGCCCTCGACGGCGAAGTCGACCTTGAACGCCGACGATCCGGCACGGTAACGCCGATAGGACGACTTGATCCGCGCCGGCATCACATCGCCGTAGAGCTCCAGGACGGCCGCGGGGCTGAGATTGAGCATGACGATGTCTGCGTCCGGGATGTCGCGGCGGCTGGTGACGGTCACGCCGGTGGTGATGTTGCCGCCGTGCGCCCGCAGCGCGGCACCCAGTGCCTGCGTGATCGACCCCGATCCGCCCTGGGCGACGGGCCAGCCGTACCGGTGGCCACTGGCCAGGATCATCAGACCCAGTGACGCGGTCAGCGGCCGGTCCAGACGCGTATAGACGTGCGCGGCCGCCCCGCCGAACAGCGCTCGTGTCTGCTCGGTGCGAAACCAGCGCGCCATCACGGTGGCCGGCAGCGCCGCACGCGGGCCGAACCGGGCCAGACGCAACGGGTGACGCGGGACGTTGATCACCGGCCGGAGCAAATCGCTTGCTAGGTCATCGAATCCGGCCGCCAGATCCCCTACCGCGCTGCGCCAGCGGCTGCCGTCGGGTCCCATCCGCGTGGCGGTCTTCTCGATCGACTGGAACAGCACGCCGGCGCTACCGTCGTCGAGCGGATGCGCGCAGTCGATCTCCGGCCACTTCCAGGTCAGCCCATAACGCTGCAGGTCGATCTCCTGCCAGAACGGCGAACCGACGCCCAGCGGGTGAAACGCCGAGCAGTGGTCGTGGATGAGTCCGGGAACGGTCAGCTCACCCGAGCGCGCGCCGCCGCCGATGGTGTCGCCGGCCTCGAACACCTGCACGTCGAGACCGTGGCGGGCGAGCTGGATCGCTGCGGCCAGGCCGTTGGGTCCGCCACCGACGACGGTCGCGTTGGTCATCGCATCGGGCGTTGAATCGTCACCTGGACGAGCTTAAACGTCGGCCAAGACCGGGCCGACAACGCCAGCTATCGGCGGCCCGTTGTCGACTTCTGCTTCTTCACCGACTTCTTCACCGGCTTCTGGGTCGGGCCGCGGCGCGGCGAGGGCGGCTGCGGCGGCTGGGCCCACTGCGCGCCGGTGGCTTCGAACAGCCGGGTGATCTCGGCGACGTGCATGTCGGCGAGATCCCAGACGTCGGGGACGAGCTCGCGGTCGGCGATGAAGCCGAAGTCGAGCCGGTCCAGGTAGCTCACCACGGTGATGTTGAGGCCCTGCCCGTCGGTGACGATCGACACCGGGAACTGGTGACACAGCTTCGCGCCGGCGAAGTACAGCGGTTGGCGGGGCCCGGGCACGTTAGAGATCACCACGTTGAAAGGCTGCGACACCCGGTCGGCCAGCCGCAGCCGCGACGCCAGCCGCACCGCCGCGGTGGCCAGCACCGGCGACGAGTAGCGGCTGAGGTCCACCAGTTCGGCGGCCGGGACCAGCTCGTGGGTGCGCTTGGCGTCCTGCATGGCCTTGCGGCACCGGGCGACCCGTTCCACCGGATCGGCACAGTCGGTGGGCAACTCGGCGACGATCGCCGACACCCGGTTGGTCCACGGGTCCGCCTCGTCGCCGGTGCGGATCGACACCGGCACCATCGCCCGCAGCGGGCGGTCCGGCAGCGCGTCGTGGGCCAGCAGGTACTCCCGCAGCCCACCGGCGCAGATCGCCATGACAACGTCGTTGACGGTGCTGCCGGTGGCGTCCTTGAGCCGTTTGACGTTGTCCAGCGAGGTGGTGCGCATGGCGAAGCGGCGGTGGGCGCTGATCGTCTTGTTCCACGGCGTCGGCGGTGCGGTGATGGCGGGCAGCGAGACGTTGGGCCTGCTGCCTCTATTTCTGAGGCCCAGTTGGGCGGCCCATTTGACCGCATCCCCGGCCCGGCTGGCTGCACTGCTCACGGAATGGATTCCCGCCGCATCGGCGAGCCGACCCACGATCCGGGCCTGGACCCGCAGCGCCAGGAACGGGTTTCGCGCGAGGTGGCCCGCCGTCCGACCCAGCAATTCGGCGGTGGACGGCAGCTTCTCGGGCTCCCACGACGGACCCTCGCCCGGCGGCGGCGCGTCCGGCTGGGTGTCGGTGACTATCTGCAGCATCAGCATCCCGGAAGCCCCGTCGATGGTGGCGTGGTGATATTTGGTCAGCAGCGCCCAGCGCCCGTCGGCCAGGCCGTCGATAACGTATACCTCCCACAGCGGCCGGGTGCGGTCCATCGGCCGCCCCACGATCCGGCACACCTGCTCGCCCAGCTGATCGACGAGACCTGGTCGGGCCAAATGCAATTCGCGAATGTGGTAGTCGAGGTCGAAGTTGGGGTCGAACACCCAGTACGGATGGTCGAGCCCGAACGGCACTTCGACGAGGCGCCGCCGCAGCGGCTCGAGCGCGCCGACCAGCGACGCGAATTTGGCGTATACCGCCGCGTACGGGTCGTAGTCGGGGCTGGGCCGTTCGAAGATCATCAGGCCGGTGACGTGGCCGAAGGTCGTCGGCGTCTCCAGGTAGAGGAACGCGGCGTCCAGGCCGGAGAGCTGCTTCATGGATGGCGCCTTGCTTACTCGGGTGCCTCTACCGAAAACTGTTCCCGCAGAATGCGTTTGAGCGCCTTACCGGTCGGGGTGCGCGGGATGGCGGCGACGAACACCGCCCGCTTCGGCAGCTTGTAGCGGGCCAGCTTGCCCTCGCAGTGCCCGAGCACCGCGGCCTCGTCGAGTTCCGGGTCGGCGCGCACCACCACCGCCAGCGGCGACTCGCCCCATTTGGTCGACGCGATGCCCACCACCGCGACGTCGGCGATGCCGGGGTGGGACAGCAGCGCGTCTTCGATCTCGGCCGGGTAGACGTTCTCTCCGCCGGAGATGATCATGTCCTTGATTCGGTCCTGGATGTAGACGAAGCCGTCGGCGTCGCGGACCGCGATGTCGCCGGTGTGCAGCCAACCGTCGATGATCGTCTCGGCGGTCGCGTCGGGACGGTTCCAATAGCCGGCCATGATGTGGCGCCCGCGAATCAAGATCTCGCCCGGAACACCGGCTCCCACATCGGCGCCCTGCTCGTCGATGATGCGAATGTCGGTGTGGAAGAACGCCTTACCGGTCGACCCGATGTGCGACATCGCGTCGTCGGGGCCGATCACGCAGCCCGGACCGCACGATTCGGTGAGCCCGTAAACCTGGTGGACCTCGAAGCCCAGGTCGGCGTAGGACTTGATCAGCGAGGGCGGCACCGGCGACGCCCCGCTCATGATCCAGCGCAGCGCCAGCGACTCCCGCAGCGCGGGATCATACGTCGGCAGCATGAAGTTCAGCATCGCCGGAACGGCCAGGGTAGTGGTGATCTGCTCATCGCGGAACACCTCCCAGATGCGCTTGGGGTCGAACTGGCGCAACATGACGATGGTCGCACCGCGGTAGACACAACCGACCAGCGGGGCAAGTGCGGCCACGTGAAACAACGGCAGCGAGATCAGGTAGCGGTCCCGGAATCGCATGTCGACGCTGGCCAACATGGTCAGCAGGCACCACTGCACGCTGTCGTGGGTGTGCACCGCGCCCTTCGGCAGTCCGGTGGTGCCCGAGGTGTACATGATGAACAGCGGGTCGTCACCGTCGCCAACGGCCGAAATCGGCTGCGGCGCAGCCTGATCCACTGCGACGTCGAAGTCGGCCGCCCAGGCCGGGCCGTCGGCGCCGACGCGCAGCCAGTGGGCCACCGGTGTGCCGTCGTCGTTGCCGCCGCGATCGTGCAGCTCGGCAACGACGGCATCGTATTCGGCGTCGAACACCAACACCGTGGCCCCCGAGTCGCGCAGCATGAACGCCAGCTCGTTGGCGACCAGCCGCCAGTTCAACGGCACGACCACCAACCCGGCCCGGGCCGCGCCGTAAAAGACCTCGACGAACTGGTGGGCGGTGGGCAACAGCACGGCGACCCGGTCGCCCTTGCCCAGCCCCAGCCCGGTCAACACCCGGGCGGCCCGGTCGGCGCGGTCGTCGAGTTCGGCGAAGGTGAACCGCCGTCCGGCGGTCTCATCGACGAGTGCCTCCAGGGAGGGATTCAGCTCGGCTCGTTTGCGCAGATGCGATCCAACGTTCATGACTGCCTTTCTCAGAGTCGGTGCGGTCAGGAGGTGAGCAGGCCGCCCTCAACGGGCAGCGTACTTCCGGTGACGTAGCTGGCGGCGTCACTGGCCAGGAAGACCAGCGCGGCTGCCAGTTCTTCGGCCAGGCCGACGCGGCCCATCAGGGTGCGCGGGATGACCGTGGTCTCGACGTAACCGGCGGGGAATTGGTCGGTCATCTCGGATTCGAAGAAACCGGGCGCCAACGCGTTGACCCGGATGCCCTTCCGCCCGGTCCACTGCTGGGCCAGGTCGCGGGTCAGACCGATCAGTCCGGCCTTGGACGATGCGTAGGCGGCCTGCGGCAAACCGGCGGTGGTCAGGCCGAGCACGCTGCTGATGTTGACGATCGAGCTGCCGGGCCTCATGACCTGCGCGCACGCCTGCGCCATCCAGTAGCAACCGTTGAGGTTGAGCTCGACGACGGAACGGAACTGATCGGGAGTCTCGCGGGTGGCGGGCACCGCGGTCCCGACGCCGGCGTTGTTGACCAGGATGTCGACCCGCCCGAACGTGTCGATCGCAGCCTCGACCAGTGCCCGGCACTGCTCGGGATCGGTGACGTCGGTACGCACCGCGACGGCCTTGCGCCCCGCCGCCTCGACGAGCGCACGGGTGCCGGCCAGCCGGTCCTCGCGCCGCGCGCCCAGCACCACGTCGGCCCCGGCCTCGGCCAGGGCCTGCGCGAACGCGACACCGAGGCCGCTGGATGCCCCGGTAACAATCGCGACCCGGTCGTCGAGTCGGAAGCGGTCGAGGATGCGCATCACAGCACTTCGCTTAGCGGGGTGAACATCATGATTGCATCATATCTAGATATGTTGCATATCTGCAACCAAACGCGACATACTTCACTTCGATAATCCCAGATATATCCGCTTTAGTAGCCAATAGCGCCGGATGGCGACGTCCCGTGCTGCAACATCTTGTAATCTGTTGCAAACGCGAGATGTTGGTTCCCACAGCTAGGAGGTGCGACATCGGCGAAACACAGCTGGCTCGGCTGCTGGCGGCGACGGACCGCCGCCCCGATGCCCTGACGGCCTTCCGCATCGCCCGGCGGTGGTTCATGGCCGGTCGGCGGATCGAGATGCAGGAGCTGGCCGCCGAACTCGGCGTGAACCGCGCCACCTTGTTCCGCTGGGTCGGCAGCCGTGATGAACTCCTGGCCGAGATTCTCTGGTCACTGGCCGAACGCACGCTGGCACTGGCCGTCAACAACGCGCCCGGGTCCGGCGGCGAGCGCATCTCGGCCATCATCGGCAGCTTCGTGGCGTTGCTGGACGAGGCGGAGTACTTCCGCGAGTTCCTGCGACGAGAACCGGAACGGGCGCTGCGCATCCTGACCACACAGGCCAGTACGGTCCAGGCGCGGTTGGTCGCGGCCGTCGAAACCCTGCTCCGCGAGGAGATTACGCGCACGCAGCTGCACCCGCCGTTACCGCCGCACGACCTGGCGTACCTCATCGTGCGGATCGTCGAGTCCTTCCTCTACTCCGACATCATCACCGGCGAACAACACGACGCTGCCAAGGCGGCGCTGGCAGTGACCGCACTCCTCGGAAGCGATGCGCCGCCGGCCGGTGCCCCCGCCTGACAGCGTCCGTTATGGCGTACCTGGCGCAGCGCGCTGAGTCGTGACGTGGACGGGAAATTCGTCGCCGGGTTCGGGCCACGGCTGACGCGACAGCATGTCCTTCACCTCGACATAACCGGCCTCGAGCACGCCGGCTTTGGCGTCGACGATGCGGTACCACTGCTTTTGGACGTGGATCGGTTGGCCCTCCAGGATGACGACGCGGATTTCACCCTCCTCGAAATTGCACCGCCGCTGCACCGCGGCCAGCAGTTGCTCGTTGTGCAGGTGGCCCTCGCCGAAATTCCAGCCGACCAGCGGCCCGGCAATCAGCTCGCCCTCACGCACGCTGTAGTCGGTCTCGTCGACCTCGCCCCCGACGGCACGGGAAACCAAGCCGTTCAGTGCTCGGCCGTGAGTGTGCATCGCCCGGAACGCCGCGGTCTTGTCCATCATGATTTCCGCACGGTCGGCGCCGTAGAGCCTGGTCAGCTGATTGACCACCAGCGCAGAGCTTTTGACGACGTTGGCCTCGAGCTTGTCCTCGACCCCGGGGCGGAAGCACCACACGCTGGTGGCCCAGTTGCCGGCGTAGTAACGCATGGCCAGCAGGAACGAAATCTTCTCGGGGAAAAGGTTTCCCGCAACGTCCACGGCCACCGCGGCGAGCACGATCGCCAGCAGCAGCGGTGACTGCAGGTCGGTGGCCTGGATCGCGCCGTAGTGCCCGAACAGATAGAACAGCGAAAAGATGAAGAACACGTTCCACTCCAACGGCACCCCCATCGGAAGGTTGGAAAGGATGTTGAGGTGGAAGATCACCATGAACCCGATGAGGAACCATCGCCAGGGATGGCCGTCGGCGACGAACACCAGCACCCCGGGGACCAGGAATTCCGCGGTGGTCCCCCCGACGTGGGCCATCAGCTTGGGCAGCCAGGACGGGCGCAGGTCATTGACCGGGTCCAGGTAGAGCAGGTGCTTGAGCCAGTTGAACAACCTGCTGCGCAATAGCGCATTGTTGCTCGTCATCACCGAGACGACGTACGGGAAGTGGTGGTTGAGCTTGGACGTCGCCGCGCCCCACCACAGCGCGAGCATGATGAGCTTGAACGCCGCGATCTGATCGGTGAACGGGAAGAAGAACACGAACAATTTCAGCCAATAGTGTTCACCGCGGGCCGCGAGGAAGATCGTCTTGTCGCGCAGACCCAGCAGCGCCAGGGCCACGATCGTCGGGATGACCCGCACCGGGTCGATCAGGCCGACGTCGCCGGCCCCGGTGACCGGTCCGCCGTGGCCCGGGGACACCAGTGCCCACACCCCACCTGCCAGCACGACGGCGTAGAGGATAACGTCGACGACGGTACGACTGTCGCCGCCGGTAAACGGAACTTTGTCCGGCCAGGCGGGCAGTCGAATGGTCTTGGGCCGCAACCAATATAGGAATCCGCCCACCGGTGGCATGAACCGGCCGGTCAGCGGGCCGGAGCCGCAGCCGAAGCCCATCACCTCGAACAACAACGTGAAGATGACGACCTTCTGGTACACGATCGGTTGGGTCCACCAGTCGGCGATGTGGGCCAGCCCGCCCAGGCCGGGCGTGAGCGAAATGATCGCCGCGGGCGCGGCGAGGTATACCCCGATCTTGACGAGGTACAGCAGGTATGCGGCGTACGGAGTTCCGAAGCCGTGCTCGACCCAATGACGCGTGGCGATTTGTAGTCTCGTTGCCCGGGGCAGCGTCTGCCAAGTGGCGGGGTCGACGTCCGGAAGCTCCGGTGACATGAAACCCATGGCGGCCTTCCTATTTGGTCCGGTGTGAAATCAATTGACGGGCAAGGCGAATCGGCGTCGCTCAACTCGGTGGTCGGTCCTGGAGGGTTCTGGGCATCGGTTGGCTCCCTCGGTCTTTCTGACATAGATGTTCGCACCACCGCCGGTCATCTGGCGAGACCGTCGCGCCGGTCTCTCCCTGATCGTCGGCTGCACACCCGGTTATTCGGAGTCGTCGGTATTACGGATCAGGTTGGAAACGGCTGACCGCTCAAGATCGCCGCGACGGCCACCCCGGCAATTCCCGCGCCGAACACGCCCAGGGTGATATTGGTGGCCGGGATGAGTTGCATGTTCTGACTGAAGCCGTTGAGGTCGCCGGCAGCCAAATCCCCGATGCCGTCCGCCAGGTACTGGGCATCGGCGGTCACGAAATAGCCGGGCCCCTCCACCAGAACCGGCATCATCTGCTGGGCGACGACGATCGCATTGATCAGCTGCGGGGAAGCGCCTTGGCTGAGCGCGGCGCCGATGAGCCAATCACCGGCCTGGTACATCGCTGACGTGATAGCCGGATCGAGGGTGTCGTTGATGACGGTGTCGAGTACGCCGGGCAGGTAATTCAGCGGCCCGTCGATGGCGGCGCCGATCTGCGGCGGGACCGGGAGTGCGGCCGGCAGGGCCGGCGTCGGCACCGACGGGAGCTGCGGCAGCGGCAGATTCGGGATCGCCACCTTCGGTAGCGGCGGCAAGCCGACATCGGCAAGCGCGTGGTCGATGCCGTGCGCGGTCGAGCCGGCAAGGTCACCGGCGAGGGTGAGCGCATCGATATGGGTCGGGAACAGCCCCGCGGGGGTGGGCACGTCGGCGTATCCGGTTCGGTCGTAACCCAATTCGATGATCACCCGCAAGTCCGGCTCGACGAGATCCAGCAGCGGCGCGGGCACGATGCCGCGCAGCGGCTCCAATAGCGGCAGATGCTCGCTGGGAAGCAAGATATAGGTGGTGTAGACGTCGGCCGGGGACACCGGCTGAACCACACCCGCCGCGACCTGTGCGGGGGTCAGTTCCTGATAGGTGCCGTGCGCGTAATAGATACCCAACAGCGCGTTGAGGTCGGCGGGAATGTTGAGCGGGTACTGGGGGAAGTCGGCAAAGCCGTCGTATTGGCGCGTGTACACCGTCGTCGGGTAGAGGTTGCTCGGTGTCGCGCCGTTGAACGTCAGACCCAGCGGCTGCACGAAAAGCCCCGGAAAGCGGGCCAGTAAGCCGCCGTTGGGATTGTTGGGATCACCGAGCAGCACGAAGGAGAGCTGGTCGGGGCCGGGCCGTAGGTCGACGGGCAGGCTTGCCAGGTAACGCATTTCGGCGGTGGCCACCGAAGCGCTCTGGGAGAAGCCGAGGACCACGACGTCGTGTCCCGCGGCGTGCTGGGCCATGATTGCGGCGTGCAGATCGGCGGCACCGGCGGCCACCGATTGGTCAAAGGTCAGGCTGGGGATGCCGGTGAACGGCTGGAACTGCTCGGGCGTGGTCACACCGAATACCGGTGAGCCCGGGTAGAAGGGGCGGAGGTAGAGGTTGTAGACCTGCTGCAAGTAGCGAAACGTCGGTCCCGGGTTTCCGGTGGGTCCCATGATCAGAACTGTCGGCCCGGGCGACCCGACGGTCCCGTTCGGCGACGGCTGCACCAGCGCGCGATTGGTGGCCTCGGCGCCGGCGTACGCCTCCGCCCCAGCCCCGAGCGCCCGCACAATGTGGTCGTGATACGCCGCGATCTGGGCGCTGACAGTCTGATAGTCCCGCGCGTACGTGCCGAACAGCGCGGCGATCCCCTGCGACACCTCGTCGGCGCCCGCGGCGAGCAGCTGGGTGGTGGTGACCGCTGCCGCGTCGTTGGCCGCGCTGATCGCCGCACCGATGCGGGCCACATCCGAGGCCGCCGACGCCATCATGTCCGGCTCGGCCACCACAAACGACATTCCCGCCACTACCACCCTCCCGTGCGGCCGGGTCGGCATCGGCGCCGCCCCGTGGTGGCTGGATGGTAGCTAACGAGTCACGCGACTGGGCCGAAACCGACCCAACCCGGCGAGCATCCGCCGGGTCCGCCCCCCTCTGGCGGACCCGGCGACGCTACTTCGGGCTACCCCTAGCTAGGCCGGGCCCGGCGGCCTTGGCCGGCTCGGGCTCAGCCATGCGCGACCCCTCAACACGCACGGACGGGTACCCACTGCCGCCTCAGACAACTCGTCGCGGTCCCAAGAAACCACACCCCGCGCCCTTCGAGAGACCGGTGGTCGTTCCCGCACGCGATCCGGCGCCCTTCCGAGCCTGGTCTTGCGAATTGACGTGCGCATACGCTAGAGGCCCAAGGAGGATAGACACCATATGCGCCCGCACCGAAGCTCAAGATCACTTTGGTGCGCGCGGCATGAAAGGGCTTCGCATCCTAGCCATGCATGGCGGGCCGGTTAACCGACCGGGTCGCCCGCATTTCTCGTCCTCCTACCTGAAACACGCTGCAGCATAGGGTGTTTCGCCCGTATCGCAGATGTGTCGATGAGCGTGTCGGGAAAGCGCCGCGCCGGAGTCGGAGGCTGAGGCTGGACCGATCGGTGATGAGCTCTCCGGCCGCGGGCTTCGGCCCGACCACGCTGAACGTAAGGGCCGAACAGGATCGCAACTGAAACCTCGGACCAGCGGATTCAAATTGCCCGGGTGGGGTAATGCCAGAGGATGCCCGCCTACACGCCCCCCCGACCGTTGGTCGACGCGTTTGAACGAGCCCGGGTGCTGGACGTTCCGGCACAGTCAATGGCCAAGAGAGTCCGCCAGCTACTGGCCCAGCCGAAACTCAAACAAGCGATCAGCGGAACATGGCTCGGTCATCCGGTCCATCCGCCATTGACCGACGTGGTCATCGGCTCATTCCTGTCGGCGTCGCTGTTGGATGTGATCGCCCCCCGCTCCGGTGCGACAGCCGCACGGCGGCTGATCAGAGTGGGCGTTGCCGCGACCTTGCCCACCGCGCTCACCGGCATCAGCGACTGGGCCGACACCGAACTCTCCGACGAAGGGGTACGCCGCGTCGGTCTGGTCCATGCGGAACCGAACAGCGTCGCACTGCTGCTCAACGCCGCCTCATTGAGAGCCCGTCGGCGCGATCGGAGGCTATCCGGCGTGCTGCTCGCGTTCGCCGGAGTCACCGTGCTGGGGTTCAGCGGATACCTGGGGCGGCCACATGTCATATGTGCGCGGGGTCGGCGTCAATCAAACCGCGTTCGACCCCGGTCCGCCGCAGTGGACGGCGGTGCTTGACAGCGCCGAGCTTGGTGACGGACAACTGCACGGCACCGATGCCGAGGACGCGCCGGTACTGCTGGTGCGTCACGACGGCGGGCTCTTTGCCATTCACAACCGCTGTAGCCATCGCGGCTGTCTGCTGAGCGAGGGCGAGCTGGAGGGCGCGGTGATCACCTGCCCATGCCACGGGTCACAGTTCGACGTTCGCAACGGAACCCTGGTGCGCGGCCCTGCCACTACCGGCCAACCCGTGTTGGACGTGCGGGAAACCAACGGGCACATCGAGGTTCGCACCACCAGCCGGGGCTGAGCGGTTGCGGCCCGAGCCCGCGAAAGGAATCCGACCGTTACTTTGGTGCTCCTAGCACCGCCGGGGCCATCCACCGGCAGATCTCCAACGCGACCTGTACCTTGAAGACGGCATCGGGATCGTCGAAGCTGCCTCCGCACAGCTCCATTGCCTGAGTTACCCGGTACTGAATGGTGTTGCGGTGCAAGATCATCGCTTCGGCCGTCGCGACATAACTGCGATTGCGCACCAAGAACTCGCGCAGTGTCTCGCGTAGCCACTCATTACGCTCGTCGTCCACGCTGAGCTCGCCCAGTACCTCTGACACGTAGCGCCGCAGCGCATCCACGTCGGCGGCCATCAACGCTATCGGCGCCACGTCGTCGTAGCAGACAACTCGGGCGCGGTGACGGGCTTCGCCGGCATGGACCACCGCTCTCACCAACTGGGCCTGTTTCAACGAGGCACGGAAACCACGCAGCCCGTCTGCCGCCTGGCCGCAGGCCAGCCGGGCTCGGATGCCCGCCGACTCGAATGCTGTGCGCAGGCGCGACGGATCACCGGCGCGGTGGTCCCAGACCGAAAACCACAGCCGCGCCTCCCGTTCGTCGGTCGGCACCAGCAGCGAGCCGCCCACCAAGCCCAGCTCGGCGGCTACCAGGCAACGGACCTGCTCGAACACGGCCATCACGTCACCAGTTGGCACCGCCGCATCCACCCATACCACCGCGGCGACATGCATTCCGTCCAGCCGATACCGCAACAACTTCTCGGCGCGCTGCACGTCCACCGGGGTGCCGGCCAGCAACTCGCTGACCAACTGCTGTCGCAGGCCGCCTCGGCGGCTCAGCCAGCGTTCGTGTTCCTCTTCGTAGGCGACGATCATCTGATCGGCCACCAAGTCGACGATTCGTGACGAGCGATTCACCAGCTCGACGATGGTCGGCACCCGCTGCGCGGGTTCCAGCAGCGACACATACTGCATGGCCACCTCGAGAAAGCGTGCATGGCCGAGTCGATGCGCCCGTACCAACGGCGCCAGCGGCACATCGCGCTGCGCCGCGGCCCGCGCGTAGGCCAGCGCGGCGGGTGGCGCTTCGAGCAACGACGTCGGCGCGTCGCGTTCCAGGTAATGGACGGCTGCGACGTAGTTCTCGGTGATACTGGCCTGCCACATGTCCAGCATCCGGCTGTCGTAGTCGAGCCCCTGGATTTCGTTTTTCATGGTGTCGAACACCTCCGCGATGAATTGGTCGCGAATGGTGTCCATTCGCCGGGCGATCACCGAAATGGGGCTGCCGCCGGCCTCGCCACCGACCTGGGCCACTTCTGCGTCCCTCCTGGTCTAGCGTCGTTGATCAGTTGCCCGGCCGGAGGCGGGCACCAAATGAACACTGTTGCCCGGCCGGAGGCGGGCACCAAATGAACACTGTGCCCGCCCACGGACCGGAGCGGAGCGGTTTCGCCGCCGATGCCGGCGCGCCGGTCCGACACCGGTCGCTACCATCGAGGGACTCGACGGCAACGCAGCTCAGAGAGAGCCTCAAGGGAGGAACGTGAGCACCGACAGCCCAGACATCGGAGGTCCCGAGATCGACAAGTGGGATCCCGGCCTGACCAAGCGGTTGATGAGTGTCATGCGCCCGATCTTGAAGACGTACTTCCGGTGCGAGGTGCATGGCCTGGATTCTTTTCCGCCCGGCGGAGCGCTGGTGGTGGGCAACCACTCGGGCGGAATGTTCCCGATGGACGTTCCTATCTTCAGCATCGATTTCTACGACAAGTTCGGCTACGACCGGCCGGTTTACACGCTGAGCCACGACATTCTGTTCATGGGGCTGACCGGGTCGCTGTTCCGGCGCACCGGCTACATCCGGGCCAGCCGGGACAACGCAGCCAAGGCGCTGCGCTCCGGCGGCGTGGTGATCGTGTTTCCGGGCGGTGACTACGACGCGTACCGACCCACGTTCGCCGAGAACGTCATCGACTTCAACGGTCGCAAGGGATATGTCAGCACTGCGATCGAAGCCGGGGTGCCCATCGTGCCCGCGGTGTCCATCGGTGGTCAGGAGACGCAGCTCTACCTGTCGCGCGGCACCTGGCTGGCCGAGCACCTTGGACTAAAGCGCTTGCTGCGCAGCGACATCCTGCCGCTCTCATTTGGTTTTCCGTTCGGGTTCAGCGCCGCGATTCCGCCCAACCTGCCGCTGCCCACCAAAATCGTCACCGAGGTGCTGGATCCGATCGACATCACGGCACGCTTCGGCGAAAACCCCGACATCGACGAGGTCGACACGCATGTGCGGTCGGTGATGCAGGAAGCCCTCAACAAGCTCGCGGCCACCCGTCGTTTCCCGATTCTGGGCTGAACGATGACATCTCAGGCATCTCGTATCAACCAGGCTCTCGGTCTGATCACGACCATGAGGCGCGCCGGGCTGATCGCACCGATGCGGCCGGACCGGTACCTGAAGATCGCCGCCGCTATGCGTCGCGAAGGTATGGGGTTCACCGCGGGTTTCGCCGGTGCGGCGCAACGCTGCCCGGACCGGCCGGGCCTGATCGACGAACTGGGCACGCTCACCTGGCGCCAACTCGACGAGCGCAGCGACGCCTTGGCCGCCGCGCTGCAGCAGTTGCCGGCCGGGCCCCCGAAAGTCGTCGGAATCATGTGCCGCAACCATCGCGGGTTCGTCGAGGCATTGATCGCGGCCAACCGGATCGGCGCCAACATCGTGTTACTCAACACCTCGTTCGCCGGTCCGGCGCTGGCCGATGTGGTGAGCCGGGAGAACGTCGACACCGTCATCTCCGACGAAGAGTTCACCGTCACCGTAGATCGCGCCTTCGCCGACAAACCGGAAGCCACCCGCATCCTGGCATGGACCGACAACCAGCCCGAGCTCACCGTCGAAAAACTCATCGCCGCGCACGCCGGGCAACGGCCCCAGCGTAGGAGCGTCAACGGCAAGGTGATCCTGCTGACGTCCGGCACCACCGGAACGCCCAAGGGCGCCAAGCACTCTGGTGGTAGCGGTGGAGTCAGCACGCTGAAGGCGATCCTGGACCGCACACCGTGGCGGGCCGAGGAGCCGATCGTGATTGTGGCTCCGATGTTCCACGCCTGGGGCTTTTCCCAGCTGGTGCTGGCCGCGTCACTGGCCTGCACGATCATCACCAGGCGCAAGTTCGACCCGGAGGCCACGCTGGACCTCATCGACCGCCACCAGGCGACCGGGCTGGCGGTGGTGCCGGTGATGTTCGACCGCATCATGGAGTTGCCCGCTGAGGTGCGTAATCGCCACAGCGGCAGGTCGTTACGCTTCGCCGCCGCATCCGGCTCCCGGATGCGACCCGATGTCGTCATCGCCTTCATGGACCAGTTCGGCGACGTGATCTACAACAACTACAACGCGACCGAGGCGGGCATGATCGCCACCGCGACCCCGGCCGACTTGCGCGCCGCGCCCGACACCGCGGGCAAACCGGCGGAGGGAACCGAAATCCGGATCTTGGACCCGGAATTCAACGAGGTACCGGTCGGCGAGGTCGGCAGCATCTATGTCCGCAACGACAGCCAATTCGACGGTTACACCTCTGGGACCACGAAGGACTTCCACGCCGGGTTCATGGCCTCGGGCGACGTTGGCTACCTCGACCAGAACGGACGGCTGTTCGTTGTCGGCCGCGACGACGAGATGATCGTCTCCGGCGGCGAGAACGTCTACCCGATCGAGGTGGAGAAGACGCTGGCCGCCCATCCCGACGTGGCCGAAGCCGCGGTGATCGGCGTGGACGACGAGCAGTACGGCCAACGGCTCGCGGCGTTCGTGGTGCTGGAGCCCGGCGCTCACCTCGATACGGGCGCGGCCCCCGAGATCCTCAAGCAGCATGTGCGCGACAACCTGGCCAACTACAAGGTGCCCCGCGAAATCACCGTTCTCGACAAGTTACCGCGTGGCAGCACCGGCAAGATCCTGCGCGCCGAACTGCAATCACGGGTCAGCGGCTCATGAGAGGCGAGCGACTGCTGAGGCTGGCGCGCCGTCCCCGGCCGCTGACCCGCGGGGCGGTCGAACTCGTCAACGCCGCCAACGGATTTCATCCGATTACCCGCCACCCCTACGCCGCGGCCCTGGTGTTCTGGTTCGGCTGGCCGGCCTCGGAGGTGCCGGGCGTGTATCTGAGTGCCTCGGTGCTCGACGCGGTGCGCCGGGGGCGTCGCGGCGATTTCGCCGGACCGAAGGGAAAGGCGGCGTTGGCGTTGACGGTTGCGGCCTGGACGATCCTGGGAGTGACCCGCTACCGCGGCCACACGACTCCGGGCCCGGTGCTGGAAGCGGGGTTGAGCGAGGGGCTCGGGCCGGACTACGCCAAGGAGCTGGCCGCGCTGCCGACCAAGCCGACCCGCCGCGGGAGGCGTAACCTGCCGCTCCGCACCACCGTGGCGCGCCGGCGCTATGTCGAGAAGACCAACATCGTGGCGTACGGCCCGCACCGGCGCGCCAACCTGGCCGACATCTGGCGTCGCCGCGACCTGCCCCGCGACGGCAAGGCGCCGGTGCTGGTGCAGGTGCCCGGCGGCGCGTGGGTGCTGGGCTGGCGCCGCCCGCAGGCGTATCCCTTGATGAGCCATCTGGTTTCGCGGGGCTGGGTTTGCGTGTCGCTGAACTATCGGGTCTCTCCCCTGCATACCTGGCCGGCGCACATCGTCGACGTGAAACGTGCGCTGGCGTGGGTCAAGGAGAACATCGCGGCCTACGGCGGGGACCCGGAATTCGTTGCGATCAGCGGAGGTTCAGCCGGCGGGCACCTGTCGGCTCTGGCGGCTTTGACGCCCAACGAGCCCAGGTTCCAGCCCGGTTTCGAACAAGCCGACACGTCGGTGGTGGCAGCGGTCCCCTTCTACGGGCGCTACGACTGGTATTCCACCGACGCCGACGGGCGACCCGAATTCATCGGGCTGCTCGAAAGGTTCGTGGTGAAGCGGAAATTCAGCCAGCATCGGCAAATCTTCGTCGACGCGTCGCCGATCCACCACGTGCGGGCCGACGCGCCGCCGTTCTTCGTGCTGCACGGCGCCGACGACTCCCTCATCCCGGTCGTCGAAGCCCGGGAATTCGTCGACGAATTGCGCGCGGTGTCGAAGGCTCCGGTCGCCTATGCTGAATTGCCCAATGCCCAACATGCTTTCGACATCTTCGGTTCGCCGCGAGCGCATCAGACCGCCGAGGCGGTGGCCCGGTTCTTGTCCTGGGTGTACGTGACCGGCCGCCCGCCCGCTACCGACTAGCCAGCGGACATAGCCGGTTTCTGCCCACCGGGGCAGCGGCCGGCGGAGACGGCCGGGACGGCGGCAATGGCGGCGCGGGTGGCGCGGGCGGGCTGTTCGGCAACTCGGGCGCGCCTGGCGCCGGCGGCGCCGGTGCCACTGGTGGGACCGGCGGCACCGGTGGGGGAGGCGGGATCGGCGGCAAGGGTGGCCTCGGCAACGCCCAGACAGTGAACGGCGTCGGCGGCGCCCAAGGTGCCACCGGCGGCACCGGCGCAACCGGCCTGGACGGCCAGCCAGGCTAACGCGAGTGCGCCTACCGCAGTTCCGCGGCGCGCTCCAGTTCGGCCAGCGCCGGCTCGATGGCGTCGGCCATCTCGTCGATGTCGTTGGCCACTTCCGGTGTCGTCACAAAACCGAAGTCCAAGTAGTCCTGGTACGAGAAGCACGTGATGTTCAATGCCACGTCCATGACCGGCGGCCCAAGTGGCACAAGGGAATCCAGCTTGGCGCCGGCCATATACAGCGGGAAGGGTGGACCGGGGACATTGGACACGACCAGGTTGATGGGCGCCAGGTTGTGCGACAGCCCGGTTGCCGTATACGCGCGGGCGGCCAGCTGCAGCAGGCCGGGTGGCGTGGTCTCGGTCAGCCCCATGATCTGATGCGCCGACAGCGCTTTGGCCATTTCCTTAGCGCTCTGGGTGCTTACGTGGATCGCCTTGAGTCGCTCGGCGGGATCCTCGATGTGGGTTGCCAGCGAAGCCGTCATCGAGCTGATCTGGTTGCCCACATCGGATTTCGTCTCGTCGGTGCGGGTGGAGACGGGGATCTGCGCGATCAGCGGCTTGGTGGGCAGCTCGTCGTGCTTTTGCAGGTATTCCCGCGCCGCCCCCGCCACCAGCGCCAGGACGACGTCGTTCAGCTTGACCCCGAAGGTGTCCTTGACGGCTTTGACCCGGGCCAGCTCTACCCGCGCGCCGGTAATCCGCCGGTGCGGCGACACCGACGCGTTAAACCGGGTCTTGGGTGCGTCGAAGTAGCGGGGTGGCTTGCTACGCACACCCAGAGCCGCGATCTGCTGGCGCACGGTCTGCTCCACCAGCCGCGCGACGCGGAACGGTGTCATGATGCCGACGTTGATGAGTGCGCTCACCGCACGCCGCTCCAGGCCGGGAATCTGGAATCCCACGAACCCAACCGTTTCCTGTTGCGGCGCCCGCGGTTCGGGCGTGACGTCCAAGAGGATTTCGCCCAGACCGGCGCCGGAGACTCCGTCGACGATCGCGTGGTGCATCTTGGTCAGCGTGGCGATCCGGCCGCCCTCGACACCCTCGATGACCCACAGTTCCCACAGCGGCCGGGAGCGGTCCAGCTTGTAGGACATCAGCCGGCCGACGAGCTCCTCGAGCTCGCGTCGCCCGCCCGGACCGGGAACGCCGATACGACGGACGTGGAAGTCGATGTCGAGGTCCTCGTCCTCGACGAACCAGGGCCGGTCCAGGCCCAGCGGGGCGCCGGTGACCTTCCACCGCAATTGCGGCAGCTCCGGCAATCGCTCGACGAGCAGTTCGCGGAGCCGCTGAAAGCTGTAGTCGGGCGCAGCACTGGGATCGCAGATCGCCAGCGCCCCCACATGCATGTGCCAGCCTGCGGTTTCCGCTGACCAAAACGCCGCATCAACGCTCGAGAGCCGCTTCATGCCATGACCGTAGCCCTAGCCGGTGTACCTGGACCAGCCCGGGCTAAGCGTCCTCGAGCAAATCCGGCGTCACCGCCGACTCGGTATCCGGAATCCCGTCGACCTTCGCCTTGCGGTCGGCCATCGACAGCAATCGCCGGATCCGGCCTGCCACAGCATCTTTGGTCATCGGTGGTTCAGCAAGGCGGCCCAGCTCCTCCAGCGACGCCTGCCGGTGCTCGACCCGCAGTTTGCCGGCCGAAGCCAGATGGTCGGGCACGGTGTCGCCGAGGATCTCCAGCGCACGCTCCACCCGCGCCGCCGCCGCGACCGCCGCCCGGGCCGAGCGGCGCAGATTGGCATCGTCGAAGTTGGCCAGCCGGTTGGCCGTCGCGCGTACTTCGCGACGCATCCGGCGCTCCTCCCATACCAGCCGGGTATCCTGCGCTCCCATCCGGGTCAGCAATGCACCGATCGCCTCACCGTCGCGCACCACCACCCGGTCGGCGCCGCGCACCTCGCGGGCCTTCGCGCTGACCCCGAGCCGACGTGCCGCACCCACCAGCGCGAGCGCGGCCTCCGGACCGGGACAGCTCACCTCCAACGCCGACGAGCGTCCTGGCTCGGTCAGCGATCCGTGTGCCAAAAAGGCTCCGCGCCAAGCGGCTTCGGCATCGGCGACACTGCCCCCGACCACCTGCGCCGGTAGGCCGCGCACGGGGCGCCCACGCACATCGAGCAACCCGGTCTGGCGAGCCAGCGCCTCACCGTCATTGGCGACCCGCAGGACGTATCGGGTGTTCTTGCGAATGCCGCTGGCCGACAACACATGGACCACCGCGTTGTAACCATAGAGCTCGAAGATGTCCTTGCGCAGCCGGCGAGCGATGCTGCCCAGGTCCACCTCGGCTTCGACGACCACCCGGCCGCCCACGATGTGCAAGCCGCCGGCGAACCTCAGCAGGGAAGTGACCTCAGCTCGCCGCGCACTGACCGATTTGACCACCAGACGACTTAACTCGTCCTTGACTTCGGTCGTCATCGCCACGCGTCGTCACTCCTCGGTCCGTTGCCGCCCAGCGCCGTGCACGCCGGTCTGTTGACGTCCACCCTCGATCGGTATCTCCTGTGTGGTCACCGGAGTCGCCGCCGGGCCTCTGTCCCGCGCCCGCACCGCGTCGAGGACGACCGCCAGCTTGCCCGGGTCATGTAAAGGTGTACCAGGTCTGGCGACGTCGGCGAAGTGCACCTCGGCCCGCAGCAGCGTGGCGGTGCGGCGCAGTTGCTCGCGCTCCCGCTCGCTGGGCACTCGTTCGGCGTCGATGATGATGTCGTGCACGGTGAACCCCGGGGCATGCTGGGCCAGCACGTGCAGATGGCGCTCCACCGAAAAGCCCGCCGTCTCGCCTGGCTCGGCCACCAGGTTGAGCACCAGCGCCCGCTGGGCGGTGGTGGTCTGCAGCGCTGTGAGCAGGCCGGGCACCAGCACATGCGGGATCACGCTGGTGAACCAGGAACCGGGTCCCAGGACCACCAGGTCGGCAGCCATGATGGCGTCGACGGCCTGCCGGGTCGCCGGCGGGTCGGCGGGCAGCAACCGCACCCGCCGCACCTTTCCCGGCGTGGTCGCGATCGCTACCTGGCCGCGGATCACCCGGAACATTCGCGGGTCGGATTCCAGGCCGGATACGTCGGCCTCGATCTGCAGCGCGATCGGACACATCGGCAACACCCTGCCCTTCACGCCCAGGATGCGTCCGAGCTCGTCGAGCGCGGCAACCGGATCGGCCAGCACCTCCGACAGGCCGGCAAGCATCAGGTTGCCAATCGGATGTCCGGCCAGAGCGCCGTCACCGCCGAATCGATGCTGCAGAATGGTCGCCCACAATCGCCCGTGCGGGCTATCAGATGCCAAGGCCGCCAACGCCATTCGCAAATCTCCGGGCGGCACCACGCCGAGTTCGCTGCGCAGCCGGCCAGAGGAACCACCGTCGTCGGCGACGGTCACGACCGCGGTGACGTAGGGAGTCAGCCGGCGCGCCGCCGATAACGTCGCATACAACCCGTGTCCGCCGCCCAGAGCGACGATGTTGTGGCTTGACTGCGGGCCGGCTGGCGTGTTCATTCTCGACCCAGATCCCGGTGCAGCACCCGTACCGATAGACGCGGATCGGAGCCGAGCAGCCGCATCAGCGCTTCGGCGATCGCCACGCTGCGATGCTTGCCGCCGGTGCAGCCGACGGCGACCGTCATATAGCGCTTCCCCTCCCTGCGGTAGCCCTCGACCACCAGCGACAGCAGCCGATGGTACGTCTCGAGGAACTCGGCCGCGCCGGGTTGGTCCAGCACGTAGTCCCGCACCGAGGGGTGTTGGCCGGTGAGTGGCCGCAGCTCGTCCACCCAATGCGGGTTGGGCAGGAAACGCACATCCATCACCATGTCGGCGTCCATCGGCAGCCCGTATTTGAAGCCGAAGGATTCGACGGTGACGCTGGTGGTCGCGCCGCCGTCGCTGCCGAACGCGCGCTCGATGCTTTCCCGCAAGCCCCGGACCGACAGGGTCGAGGTGTCGATGATCAGGTCCGCGTTGGCGCGCACCGGCGCCAGCATTTTGCGCTCGGCGGCGATGCCCTCGGCCAGTGTCTGCTGGCCCTGCAGCGGGTGGCTGCGCCGGTTCTGTTCGTAGCGGCGCACCAACATGTCGTCGGACGCCTCCATGAACACCACTCGGGGGGTGATGTTGCGGGTGGCCAGTTCGTTGCGCACCTCGTCCAGGTCGCCGGTGAATCCGCGCGACCGCACGTCCATCACCACGGCCAGTCGGGTGATCCGCGATCCAGCTGCCAGCCCGAAGTCGACCATGCGGGTGATCAGCTGGGGCGGCAGGTTGTCGGCGACGTACCAGCCCAGGTCCTCCAGCACCTTGGCCGCCGTGCCGCGTCCGGCTCCGGACAACCCGGTCACCAGAACCACGTCGATATCCGGGATATCCGGCGCCGCGTGGTTTTCCGGGCCCGCTGCGCTGTCCCCGTTCATTCCGAGGCTTCCGGTCGGTCGGGGCGCAGCGCCTCGAGGACGGCCGTAGCCGTGGCTACGCCGATACCCGGAACGGCGGTGATCTGGTCTACGGTGGCCTCCTTGAGGCGGGCGATCGACCCGAAATGGGTGACCAGCGCCTTGCGACGATGTTCTCCCAGTCCGGGCACCCCGTCGAGCGCCGATGCCGTCATTCGCTTGGAACGTTTGCTCCGATGGTAAGTGATGGCGAATCGGTGCGCCTCGTCGCGCACCCGCTGCAGCAGGTAGAGGCCCTCGCTGTTGCGGGGCATGATGATCGGGTCCGGTTCGGACGGCACCCACACCTCTTCCAGCCGCTTGGCCAAGCCGATCACTGCGACATCGGTGATACCCAACTCGTCGAGGACGGCTTTGGCCGCATTGACCTGCGGTGCGCCGCCGTCGACGACGTAAAGGTTGGGCGGGTAGGCGAACCTGCGTGACTTTCCTTCCGGGCTAAGCGGATTCGGATCGCTCTGATCACTCAAGTGGCGCAGGAAGCGTCGTCGGGTGACTTCCGCGATGGAGGCGACGTCGTCGGAGCGGCGCTGGCCGGCGGCCTCCCGGATCCCGAAGTGACGGTAATCCGACTTGCGCGGCAGGCCGTCCTCGAAGACCACCAGCGACCCCACCACGTCGGTGCCCTGCACATGGCTGATGTCGACACACTCGATGCGCAGCGGCGCGTCGGCCAGCCCAAGAGCTTCCTGAATATTCTGCAGCGCAGCCGATCTGGCGTTGAAGTCACCGGCTCGCTTCAGCTTGTGTTGCTGCAACGCCTCTTTCGCATTGCGCTGTACGGTCTCGGCCAGTGCCCGCTTGTCGCCGCGGCGCGGCACCCGCAGCGTGACCCGGGAGCCACGCAGCCCCGACAACCAGCTGGACAACTCCTCGGAGTTGGACGGCAGACAGGGCACCAGCACCTCGCGCGGCACCGGGTTGACCGATTCGTCTGCGGCGCTACCCAACTCGGCCTGCTCGCCGTAGAACTGGGTGAGGAATTGTTCGACCAACTGTTCCTGTCCGGAATCCCCTGGGTCTCCGGACTTTTCGACGATCCAGCCGCGCTGGCCACGGACCCGGCCACCGCGGACGTGGAACACTTGCACCGCGGCTTCGAGGTCGTCGTCGGCGAAGGCCATCACGTCGGCGTCGGTACCGTCGCCGAGCACCACGGCCTGCTTTTCCATGGCGCGCTTCAGCGCCGACAGGTCGTCGCGAAGCCGGGCGGCTCGCTCGAAATCCAGCTGCTCGGCCGCGGCGTTCATCTGACGTTCCAACTCGCGGGCATAGCGGTCGGTCTTACCCGACAGGAAGTCGCAGAAGTCCTCCACAATCTGGCGATGCTGCTCGGCGCTGACCCTGCCCACGCACGGAGCCGAACATTTGTCGATGTAGCCGAGCAGGCATGGCCGCTCGATTTGCTTGTGGCGCTTGAACACTCCGGTCGAGCAGGTTCGCGCGGGAAACACCCGGGTGAGCAGATCCAGCGTTTCCCGGATGGCCCACGCGTGCGAGTACGGCCCGAAATAGCGCACACCTTTGCGCCGTGGGCCGCGATAGACCATCAACCGGGGAAATTCCTCGTTGAGCGTGACGGCCAGCGCCGGATACGACTTGTCGTCGCGGTAGCGAACGTTGAAGCGGGGATCGAATTCCTTGATCCAGTTGTACTCCAGCTGCAGCGCCTCGACCTCGGTGTTGACCACCGTCCACTCGACCTTGGCCGCGGTGGTCACCATCTGCCGGGTCCTCGGATGCAGATGGGCGACGTCGGCGAAGTACGACGTCAGCCGGCTGCGCAGACTTTTCGCCTTGCCGACGTAGATCACCCGCCCGTGCGGGTCCCGGAACCGGTAGACGCCGGGCTCGACCGGGATGGACCCGGGCGCGGGGCGGTACGTTGCGGGATCTGGCACGTACCCAGGCTAGTAGTCTGCCGCCGGCGCCTGCGAGGTGCCAAGACCCCGGCAAGCATCACGAAAAGTGCCCGCGAAACGCCCTCGGTGCATCACTTAAGAATGCCCGCGAAATGGTTGATCCCG
>NZ_LQOX01000120.1 GCF_002102175.1 Mycobacterium gastri
CCGTGTCGAGCACCGCGGCGATGCGGGCGATGGCGGGCCGCTTCAACCGGCACATACACCCCGCCGGCCTTGACCACGGCCCACCACGTCACCACCAGCTCGGCACATCGGTCCATGGCCACGCCCACCGCGCGTTCGGGCCCCACCCCCGCCTCGATCAGCACCCGCGCCAACCGCGTCGATGACTCATCGAGCTGGCGATACGACACCTGCCGGGCACCGTCGATGATCGCCACCGCGTCCGGATCGGCCGCCACCGCCGCGGCCAACACCTGCGACACCACCCCCACCGGCGCCGCCACCCCGGCGCCAGAGAACCCCGCCACCACCAGCTCACGCTCACCGCCATCGAGCAACGACACCTCACCCACCACCACCGACCCATCCGCCACCACCGCCTCAAGCAGCCGCACGAAGCGGGTGACCAACCGTTCGATGGTGGTTCGGTCGAACAAATCCGTGGCATACGACACCGTCCCGGCAGCCATCGGGGCAGCCGGGTCGGCGGTTGGCACCTCACCCAGGTCGAAATGCAGATCGAACTTGGCGGTGCGGCTGACCACCGCCAGCTGCTCGACGCTGACCCCGTCGATCGCGACCACCTCGGGGCGCACATTGTTCTGGAAGGCCATGGCCACCTGGAACAGCGGATGATGCGCCCCGGAGCGCACCGGGTTGAGCCGCTCGACCAGCAGCTCGAATGGCACATCCTGGTTGCTGTAGGCGTTGAGCGCCTTCTGGCGCACCTGCTGGAGCACATCGCTGAACCGGTGCCGGGAGTTGACGCTCACCCGCGACACCCAGGTGTTGACGAAGAACCCGACCAGCTCGTCGAGCGCCTCGTCTAGCCGCCCGGCGATCGGCGCGCCCATCACAATGTCCTCACCGGCGCCGACCCGATGCAGCAACACCGCCAAGACCGCTTGCAACACCATCGAGACCGTCGCGTCATGCGTCGCCGCCAGCTCCTTGGCCCCCGCCCACACCTGCGGGTCGATGCGCAGCTGCACCGCATCACCGCGATAACTGGGCACCGGCGGGCGGGCCCGATCCGCCGGCAGCGACACCACCTCGGGCAGATCAGCCAACTCCTGCCGCCAGTAGGCCAACTGCCCAGCGATCACACTGTCCGGATCGGTCGCCGCCCCAAGCCAGTCCCGTTGCCACAGCGTGTAATCCACGTACTGCACCGTCAACGGCGCCCACTGTGGGGCCCGGCCCTGCCGTCGTGCCCGATAGGCCTGGCCCATGTCCCGGACCATCGGAGCCAGTGACCACCCATCACAGGCGATGTGGTGCACCACAATCCCCACCACATGCTGCTCAGGCCCCACCGAATAGATCTGCGCACGAATCGGGATCTCCGCCGACAAATCGAACCGATACCCTGCCAGCGCCACCAACTCGCCGGCCACATCCTGCTCCGGCAACGACATCACCGCCGCGCCCCCGCGCCGCCACATCCCCGCCCGGGCCGGCAACACCTCCTGGAACGGCACACCGTCAATGTCGGGAAATACGGTGCGCAGCGATTCATGGCGGGCGATGACATCATCGAGAGCCGCGCCCAGCGCCTCGACATCCAGCGCCCCCTTGATCCGAAATGCGGTGGGCATGTTGTAGGTCGCGGCGCCGCCTTCGAATTGGTTGAGGAACCACAACCGCTGCTGGGCATACGACAACGGGATCCGGTCCGGGCGCCGCACCGGCGCCACCGGGGGCCGGATGCGGCCGGTGCGCTGGCGGTGCAGGTGGTCGGCGAGGTCGGCGACGGTGGGGGCGTCGAAGATAGACCGCACCGGTACTTCGGTGTTCAGTGCCAGTTGCAGTCGGGTGCTTAGCCGGGTGGCGAGCAGGGAGTCTCCGCCGAGGGCGAAGAAGTCGTCGTCGAGGCCGGCGCGGTCGAGGCCCAGGACGTCGGCGAAGACGTCGGCGACGGTGTTTTCGGTCGGCGTCTGCGGTGGCCGGTATTGTGCGGCGGTGAACACTGGTGGGGGTAAGGCGTTTCGGTTGAGCTTGCCCGAGGAGGTCAGCGGGATCTTGTCGAGCGGCAGCACTTGAGTCGGGATCAGGTAGGCGGGCAATCGTGTGCTGAGCTGCTGGCGTATCGCGGTGGGGTCAAGGGAGGCTGAGCCGCTGATGTAGCCGATGAGGTGGGCGGTTCCGGTGGTGGTGTGGTGGATGGTGGCGGCGGCCTGGGTGACCTGCGGGCAGGCCAGTAGGGCGTTTTCGATGTCGCCGAGTTCGATGCGTTGGCCGCGTAGTTTGATTTGGGTGTCGGCGCGGCCCAGGCATTCCAGTGTTCCCTGGGGTGTCCAGCGCGCCAGGTCGCCGGTGCGATACAGCCGTGTTCCGGGCGCCCCCAAGGGGCCCCCGAAAGGATTTGCCACGAATCGTTGGGCGGTCAACTGCGGTTGGGCCGCGTAGCCGTGTGCCAGGGCGGGCCCGGTCAGATACAGTTCGCCGACCACGCCGATGGGGGCGGGGTGCAGTCGGGCGTCGAGCACCAGCGCGCACACCCCCGGGATCGGGGCGCCGATGGTGATGGGTTGTCCGGGTGAGAGCGGCGTGGTGCAGGTGGCCCAGATGGTGGCCTCGGTGGGGCCGTAGGCGTTGAACATGCGCCGCCCCGGGGCCCAGGCGGTGACCAACTCCGGCGGGCAAGCCTCCCCCTCGATGACCAGCGTGTCCACCCCGTCGAGAAGGGTCCGGTCCAGCGACGCCAGCACCGTCGGGGTCAATACCGCCGCGCTGACCTGCTGGTCGTGCAGCAAGCTGGTCAGCGCGTCGCCGGCATACACCTGCGGGGGTGCCACCACCATTGCCGCCGCCGATCCGGCCGCCCACAACAACTCAAAGACCGACGCGTCAAAGGTCGGGGCGGCCACCATCAGGATCCGCGCCTGGGCGCCTACTCCGAACAGCTCGCGTTGGGCCGCGGCCATCCCCAGCAGGCCGGCGTGGCCGACCGCCACTCCCTTGGGGGCGCCGGTGGAGCCGGAGGTGAAGATCACATAGGCGGTGTTGTCCACGCTCAGCGGCGAGCGCCGCTCAGCGTCGGTGATCGGGTCCGCGCGGCGATCCGAGAGGTCCAGCTCGTCGACGCGGATCACCGGGCGCGCCCCGGCCCCGGCCAGGCTGTGGGCGGCGCAGCTGAGCACACACACCGCGTCGGCCGTGTCGAGCACCGCGGCGATGCGCTCGACGGGATGGGCCGCATCCACCGGCACATACACCCCGCCGGCCTTGACCACGGCCCACCACGTCACCACCAGCTCGGCACACCGGTCCATGGCCACGCCCACCGCGCGTTCGGGCCCCACCCCCGCCTCGATCAGCACCCGCGCCAACCGCGTCGATGACTCATCGAGCTGGCGATACGACACCTGCCGGGCACCGTCGATGATCGCCACCGCGTCCGGATCGGCCGCCACCGCCGCGGCCAACACCTGCGACACCACCCCCACCGGCGCCGCCACCCCGGCGCCAGAGAACCCCGACACCACCAGCTCACGCTCACCGCCATCGAGCAACGACACCTCACCCACCACCACCGACCCATCCGCCACCAGTAGGCGATCACAGAGCGATTCCAGACGGGTTATGTGCCTGGCGATGTCGTCGGCGCTGTACCGATCCGGATTCCACGCGAACTGAATCCGCGGCGCGCCGTGACCCAGCCGCGGATAGAGGTTGACCGCAATGTCTTTTACGGGGCCGTTGGTCAAGACGTTGTACGTCGGTTCGGAAGACCCGAAACGAAACGGGGTGGCGAAATCGAGGATGTTGATGATCGGGCCGAAATCGAGGTTGTCGAGATGGGCTGCGTCGGCAATGAGGTCCGGCCAGCGCCGGAACTGCTGATGCCGCAGCGCACCGACCAAAGCCTTGGCGACCTGGTCGGTCAGCGCGCCAATCGTGTCGCCGTCGTCGACGCGGATGCGCAGCGGCACCATATTGGCCACCATGCCCGCAGCTCTTTTCAGCGCCGCGGTGGTGCGCGCCGAGACCGGCAGCGACATCGAGACGTTCTGGCGTCCTGTGGTTTTCGCGATGAAAATCGCCATTGTCGCGATAACCCTTGCGACATCGAGCTGGTGGTTCTCCGAGAGATGCCGGCACACCAGCTCACGCATCTGCGGGTGGCGCGGCCCCGCTGACCTGCCGCCCCCGCCCAGGTCGGCGACGTCCGCGGGGCGATCCACGATGGTCTGCCAATACTCGGCATCAGCATCACTGCGCGCAGATTGTTGATACTTCTGATCTGCCTCACGGATCAGGGCAAATTCTGAGAAGTCGACTTCGATGGCGGTCGCGGCCGATCCCGAGTAGGCGGCCGCGATGTGTCGGATGAAATTGTTGGCGCCATACCCGTCGAAGAGCACGTGGTGCGCACGCAAGTAGAAGTACGACAGATTGTCGGTGATCCACAGCAGCGCAATGTCGGTCAGTCGGTCACGGACCAGGTCAATTGGCCGGTAGCAATTGTTGTTCATCCAGCTGTGAGCAGCGGCGACCGGGTCAGATTCGGCGCGCAGATCGATGCAACGCAGGGAGCGCAGGCTTTGCGGGAGCGAGCGGTCGACCATGAAGACCGGTTCGCCGTCCACGAGGGACAGCCGCGCGCATTGTGTGCCGAACCGCGCTGCCGCCGATTCACATGCAGCCGTGAGCTTCTCGACGTCGACATGGTGATCGATGGCGAGAAAACCGGCGATCGCGTAAGGGACTTCGGGCTGCAATTGTTGGACGGCCCACATGGACCGCTGGCCGGCCGCTAACGGTCCCAGGATGTCGGGTTGCGCGCCGTAGTTGAGCATAAAATTCCAAAACCCCCTTTGACCGGCAAGCCGGTGTCCGGCTTGCCGGCATGCAACATGGCAACCTCCACTGTTGTTGTCCGCCGGCGGCCGCGGGTAGAGACCTCCTGCCCCATGTGCAGTGGCCTTAGGTCCCTACCGCTGGGGGTATATAAGGTGGGCTCCCGCCCACCGGCGCCGGTGGGGCGACGTCTGCGACCCATCAACCGGTCCACTGTGCATGCCGCGGCCCGATGGCCTTAGCGGGGCGAAACTTTTTGGGCGTCGGCGACCTGCCGGGCAATAGCCTTCTTGTCGATCTTGCCCACGGGCGTTTTCGGTAACGACGGCATTGCCACCAGCAGGTCGGGGCGGGCGTGCGTCGCCACGCCGCATTCGTCGAGATAGCGGTTGAGTTCCGCCAGCGTCAGCGTAGGTCCGGCGAAAACGACTGCAAGGCAGATCTTTTCGCCCAAATCCGGGTCAGGCAGCGGGACGGCCGCGGCCGACCAGACCGCGGGATGGCTTAGCAGCCGTTCTTCGAGAGCTTGGGCCGAAATGGTCTCACCGCACCGGCAGATGACGTCCTTGACCCGGCCGGTGACTACCAGGTAGCCGTCCTCGCGGAGGCGGACCAGGTCGCCGCTTCGATAGAAACCATCGGAATCGAAGCATCGCAGGTTGTCTTGCTCAGCGCGGAAGTATCCGTTGATCGTGTATGGCCCCCGCGCCAGTAGTTCACCTTCATCACCGGGCGCCACCGATTCGCCGTCGCCATTGACGATGCGCAGTTCGTCGGCATCCGACAGCGGCCGCCCCTGGCTGTGTTCTACCACTTCGGGCGGATCGTCGAGGCGAGTGAAATTTAGCAGCCCCTCAGCCATTCCGAATACCTGCTGCAATCCGGGGGTCAGCGCGGCCCGTATCCGGGCCGCATCCTCGGGCTCTAGCTTGGACCCGCCCACTTGCAGGAGCCGCAGGGTCTTTGGCGTCACCGGTTCCCATTGGCAGGCCTGCGCCCAAAGTTTGGCCAGGGCCGGCACTGTCGCGGTGACGGTCACGCCGTGCCGATCGATCGTGGGGAACGCGACCTCCGGGCTAGGGTCGGCGCTGAAAACGACGGTAGCCCCGACGGTCATCGCGCCGAGGATGCCGGGGCACGCCAGTGGGAAGTTGTGCGCAGCCGGCAGCGACACGAGGTAAACGTCGTCATTCGTCAGCTGACACAGCTGCGCGCTCGCGGTGGCGTTGTAGACGTAGTCGTCGTGTGTGCGGGGGACCAGCTTCGGCATGCCCGTGGTGCCGCCCGACACGAGCAGTAACGCGGGGCCGGCGGTGTCGACCGCAATTTCGGGCGGTGCGCCGCTGGGCAGCGCTGACCACGGCAGGAAGGGACCGGCGTCACCGTCGACGACAACGTGGCGCAATTGCGGATACGCGGCAACAAGCTGTTCGGCCATTGCTCGGTAATCGAAGCCGTCCGCGGCGTCGGCGACCACCACCCCGACCGCGCCGCTGACCTGGGCGAAATGACTAAGTTCTGCCAGCCGGTGTCCGGGCAGGCACATCACCGGAACAGCCCCGGCGCGCAGCAGGCCGAAGAGAGCGACGGCGAAACGGCACGAGTTCGGCAGCTGCAACAGCAGTCGCTCACCCGGAGCGATCCCGAGCGAGGCGAACCCGCCGGCGGTTCGGTTGACCAGATCGTCCAGCTCGGAGTAGGTATGGCTGCTCACCGCATCCAGCACGGCCACCCGGTCGGGCCATCTGATCGCGGCCTGTCGCAGCAGGGAATCGACAGTGCGGCCGGTCCAGTAGCCGCCCGCACGGTAGGCGGCCGCACGCTCCGGCGAAAAAGCAACGAAGCCGTCCCGCGACGCCGATTGCAGCGGCTGGGTAGGGGATCCAGGCATGGCGCGACTTCCTTGGGGGCGAACGTGTCCAACGCCGCGGACATGAGGTAGCGTACATGAAGTTAGGGCAGCCTGAGCTAAGCAGCGGAGGTGGGGTGTGGGCCGCGCACCGAAAGCAGGCGTGCTGACGAACCGGGACGGCGACCCCCATAACCTGAAGTTTCCCCCCAATCTTTCGCGGATGGCGGCTACCTCATGAGCGGCACGCTGGCGATCGTCGGGGCCGGCGCGAAGGCCGTCGCCGTGGCCGCGAAGGCGGCGGTGCTGTGCGAGATGGGCGTCGACGTGTGCGACGTCGTTGCCGTCGAACGCGCCGGCGTTGCGGCCAACTGGCGGCAGGGCGGCGGCTGGACCGACGGCAGGCAGCGGCTGGGCACCAGCCCGGAGAAAGATGTTGGCTTCCCGTACCGGTCGGCGCTGGCGCCGGGACGCAACGCCGAACTCGACGAGCAGATGATGCGCCTTAGCTGGCAGTCGTATCTGGTCGCAACGGACCAATTCGTCGGATGGATCGACCGGGGCAGGCCGGCGCCAACTCACGAAACGTGGGCCGGCTATCTGCGCTGGGTTGCCGACGTGGTGGGGTTGAAAGTCGTTCGGGGCGAAGTGGTTCAGCTCTCGCTCGAGGCGCCGAACTGGGTTCTCCACACTCGTGAGTCGAGCCTGTCCGCAGACGCGGTCATGATCACCGGCCCGGGTCAGCCCGAGCGTTCGATGCTTTCCGGTTCTCCGCGAGTGTTGTCGATCGCGCAGTTCTGGCAGCGCGCCGCGCGCCACGACCGAATTGTTGCCGACAATGTTGCGGTCATCGGCGGCGGCGAGACTGCTGCCTCGATTCTCAACGAGCTGTTCCATCATCGGGTTTCGGCGATCACGGCCATCTCACCGCAAGCGACCCTGTTCACCAGGGGGGAAGGTTTCTTCGAGAACTCGCTGTTTTCCGACCCCACGGGCTGGCACCGCCTCACGCAAGACGAACGGCGCGACTGCATTGCCCGCACCGACCGCGGCGTCTTTTCGGCCCGGGTCCAAGAGTCGCTACTGGCCGACGAGAGAATCAAGCACCTGCGCGGGCGCGTTGCGCGCGTCGTCGCGCGTGACGGCCGAATCTGGATCACGCTGTGCAACGACAATTGCGGAGAACCAGTCGAGACGCTTCACCGCTTCGACCTCGTCATCGACGGATCCGGAGCTGATCCGCTGTGGTTCGTGCCACTATTGAGCCCGGCTGCTGTTGACTTGCTCGAGCTGGGGGTGGGTGGGCCCTTGACCGGCGAGCGGCTGGAAGAATCCATCGGGCAAGACTTGGCCGTCGCCGGGGTCACCCCGAAGCTCTTCCTGCCCAACCTGTCCGGTATCAATGAGGGCCCGGGATTTCCCAACTTGAGTTGCCTGGGGTTACTTTCGGATCGGATCCTCGGCGCCGAGAGAGGCGTGACCGAGCCCCCGATGGGTAGAAGCGATGCGTACCAATCTGTTTGACGACGCCAGCCCCTATGTCCCCTATGTCCCCTATGTCGTAGCCAACGACCACTGAGGCGATTGCCACCTACTGGACCGGCCGCGACTGTCGGTCATGGCCGGCGTGCGGAAACGGCTACTGGGCTCAGCTGTGCCAGAACGTCGGCAACGGATGCCCCGCCGAGGAGTTCCGACACCTCGAGATCGTGATCGAACTCGGACTTCACGCGGCGGCGTAACTCTAACGCCTGCAACGAATCCAGGCCGATGGCCACCATCGGCACGCTAGTGTCGATCGCTTCGGGCCGCTCCACGCCGATGGCCTCGGCCAGCAGACTGACCAACCGTCGTGGCAGCTCCGCCCCCTCAACGGCTGCCGGAGCCTTGACCACGGTTGACCTGACGGCGCGGGAGGTCAGCTGTGAGATCAACGGGCCGTAGCCGAACACATCCAGTACTGAGCGGGCGCGTTCGAAATCGAACGCCGCAACGATCGAGTTGCGGTGAAACGCGTTCATTCCCAAGGCGATTGCATCAGCCGGAGCCATTGGGAGAACTCCGATGGCGGCCAGCTGCGCCATGCTGCCGGCATCCAGATCGAAGTGGACGGTCCATTGGCCCCACTGCACCGAAACGCAGTCCAAACCCTCGGCCCGAAGCCGGTGCGCCATGGCGTCGAGCATGCGATTGGCCGCCGCGTAGACGACTTGTCCGCGACCGCCGATCGTTGCCCTGGCCGAAGAGCATAGAACTACGCGACAGTCGTTGGCCCTGGGAAACATTCGCAGGACATGCGAGATGCCGACCACCTTGGCGCGCAACGCGTTGTCGACCTGCTGCGCAGTGATGTCCGTGAATTCGACAGGAGAATACTCGACGGCGGCATGGATTATCAGATCCGCGGGCCACTCCTGGTTGTCCGCGGCCAGTCGCGCGACCTCGGCTTCGACACCCACGTCACACTTGGCGGCACGGATTTGTGTCGTTGTGGCCAAACGTGTCTGCCGCAGCCGATCTGCGACCGCGGCGGTTTCGCCCGATCTGCTTACCAGAGTGATGCGACGCGCACCACGGCGCGCGAAGTGCTCGCAGAATTCTAAGCCGAGGTGACCCGTACCACCGATAATCAGCACGTGTTCATAGGCGGTGCCATCGGTTCCGGGCTCCGGGCTTTCGACTGCAACGATTCGTTTGGCGTACAGGCCGCCATTGCGGAGGGCCAGCTCCGGCTCGTCCTTGGTGTGCAGCGCCGAGAGGATCGCTGATGCCGCATCTGGTGTCTGGACTTCCCCCGGGAGGTCGAGGTGGCGAAATCCCACACCGGGATAGTCGGCGCCAACGCTACGAAATCCGGCGCTGATTGCCGCGTGCACCGGATCCGGCGGTGCATCGCCGGCGGCCACTGCCTCACCGCCGAACGTGACCAGCCAGCAATCTGCTAAAGCACCATCTATGCCCGGCCACCAGCCGCGATCTGAAAAGAATGCCGCGACCGCGGCTGCGGCGGCGCAGTCGTCTAATCTCGGCGATCTCGGAATCAGTATGACCAGTGTGTCGATACCGCCTTCGTCACACCAGTTTTCGGCATCGATCACCCGAGCCGTCGCTGCGGCCTCGTCGGCCGCTACCCGTACGGCATTCGCCAAGTCCACGCAGGCTCCGGTGTGGTCAACGATTCCAATGGCCCGCGGTGCTGTGAGCGAGCGCTGGGAAAGGCGAACCCATTCCTCGACGAGACGGCGTGCGGGTGCGGTTTCCGCGACGGGGGTGCGAGACGACGTCGCCGCAGTGGCCACGGCCGTGACCTCGGCTGTGCGACGGGCGCGTCGGGGCAAGACCTCGTCATACGGCAACCACAGCCGGGTCTCGTTCATCCTGGTATTGGGAAAATCGGCTAGCGGCAGCTGGACTGGACCGGATCCGGTGCGCAGCGACTCCCATGAGTAGTCCAAGTCGTGGACCGCCAATTGGGCGAGGTTTCCGGTGAACGCGTCGAGATCGGCGGCGGTTCGCTCGGATGTGCCGACGGTGATGGCCGGGCACACATCCGGAATTCGGGCGAGGTTGTCTTGAATCGCCGACTGCAGCATCGGGTGTTCGGCCAATTCCACGAACGTGTCGATGCCGCGTTCGGCGGCGGCCGCGATTGCCTTGTCGAATCGAACCGGGTTGCGCAGGTTCCAGAACCAATATTCGTCAACCGGCAGGTCCGGTGTCAGGGGGCTGCCGAGAGTGGCGCCAAGGCAGTCGATGTCCGTCTCGAGGAACTTGGAATTTCGCAGTTGGCGCCGCATGGTCGCCCGTAACGGGGAAGCGAGCTCGTTGATCATGCTGGTGTGGGCTGGATATCGCACGCCGATCACTCGCGCGAACACGCCACGTTCCATCAGCGTATCCACTATGTCCTGCACGGTTTCCCGATCACCGGAGATACCCACCATGCGTGGCGAATTGATGACCGAGAGCTGCGCCCAACCGCTGCGGTGCGCGATCAGGTCCTCACAGGTGTCGCGGTCGCAGGCAACGATCGCCATGGCATAGTCGCCGGAGACGAACTCGTCGGCCGCGCGTGCGCGGATCCCGATCACGCAGACGGCGTCAGACAACGTGATGACGCCCGATACGTAGGCGGCGGCGATCTCGCCCTGGCTGTGCCCGATGGTGACACCGGGTGCTATGCCGAATGATCGCCAGGCGGCGGCCAGCCCGGCCATGTGGCAAAACAACGCGGGCTGGACGGTTGTCGCGCAATTGTCGGCCTGAACCTGTTGGTCGAGAAGGTAATTCAGCGGAGACTCGCCGAGTTGTGCCTGGCAGGTCTCGGCGCAGCGATCCACCTCGGCACGGAACGCGGGGACCGCTTCGTAGAAAAGCCGCCCCATGCCCGGTCGCTGCCCGCCCTGGCCGGGAAAGACATAAGCGCGCCGCCGCGTGCTGGCGGGCGTTTCGGTGCGAACCACCGATGGATGTTCGCGCCTATCGAATACCGCTTGCAGCGCACTGACCAATTCGTCGCGGTTGGTCACCATGGCCAGGGCTCGGTGCCGGCGGGCGATCCGCGTCCGAAACAGCATTCCGGCGATCCGGTCGGGTGCAACTTCGCGATGGGTTGCTATGTAAGAAAGGAGGGCTGCGGCCTCATCGCGGAGGAGGTCAGGGGTATCCGCTGAGAGAAGGACGGGAATAGTGCCGTTGGGAAGACGATAGCTAGGAATCACTGTGCTCCCTGGCGGGCATGGCGATGATTGCGTGGGCATTGGCGCCGCCGGCACCGAATGACGACACCGCACCGTAGCGAACGCCTTCTTTGGGTTCCCACTCGTGCAGTTTGGTGGCCAGTCGCAGGCCCGTCATGTCCCAGTCGACCGTCTTAGTCGGGTTGTCCGAGAACAGGGTTGGCGGGATTCGACCGTGCTGCCCCGCGAGGAGCAGTTTGATCAGTCCGAGGATCCCCGATGCGGCCTGGGCATGTCCGGCGTTGGACTTTATCGAGCCCATGAGGGCTTCTGATCTCGCTGCGCCATAGGTCTTGAACAACGCGATCAACTCCACCGGATCACCGGCAGGCGTCGCGGTGCCGTGCCCCTCGATCATCCCGACGTCGGCCGGGTCGATTCCCGCCGCGTCGAACGTTTTTCGGATGACCTGCTCCTGGGCGCGCACCCGCGGAATGAGTATCGGCTTGCCTTTGCCGTTGTGGTTGGTGCGGATCGCCAGGATGCGCCCGTAGATCGAGTGTCCCAGTCGACGGGCTCGTGACTCGCGTTCGACGAGCACCATTCCCGCGCCCTCACCCCAAACGGTTCCGCTGGCGTCGTCAGAGTAGGCGCGGCAATGCCCGTCATCGGAAAGCGCGTTGAGCCTTGCGAACTCGTAGAAAGCCCCCGGCGACCCCATCACACACACCGCGCCGGCAAGCGCCCATTCGCACTCGTCTTCCCGGACCGCCGTGGCAGCCAGATGCAGCGCGGTCAATGACGATGCACATGCTGTATCGAGGCTGATCGAGGGACCAGTCAGGCCAAGGCAGTGCGAGATCCGGCCGGCAGCTCCCAGCTGCCCCAACGCGGCGATCCGGTGTCCGCTGTAAGCATCGGCCACCGCCGCACGTGGGCCGTACTCCATCGGCGACATGCCGACAAAACAACCGGCATCTGCGCCATCGAGTGTTCCCGGGTTTATCCCGGAATTCTCCAGCGCCTTCCACGCCACCCGCAGCGCAACCCGCTGCTGAGGATGCATCACGATGGCCTCGCGATGGGTGACGCCGAAGAAGGGCGGGTCGAATGTGGTTGCGCCGTGCAAGAATCCGCCCGCGTCGCAAACTGGCCCCCAGCCGTCTAGCTCGGACACCGACAGAAGGTCGTCGATTGGCCAGCCGCGATCGCGTGGAAAGGGGCCGATCAGCTCTTTTCCTTCGGCAAGTGCCGACCATAGGGCGCCCGGGCCTTCGATTCCGCCAGGCGCTTCGACCGCCATCCCCGAGATGACGATCGGGTCAGTTGCCGGCGTGAATTGGTTGCTGCTCACAGTGTCCACTCGCATTGCGTGCTCGACGCCAACAACTTTGCGACGGCGTCAATGTGGGTTCTCAAGTAGAAATGCCCACCATCGAACATCGTGACGCTGACCGTCTCGGTGTGCTTACCCCACCCGTAGAGGTCACGAAGCGCTATGTATGGGTCCTGATCACCGCCCATCGCCTGAATGGGCGTCGCGACCTTGACGTCTTCGGCGCAGGAGTACGTATCGAAGGCTTTGTAGTCGGCTTTGAGCACCGGAAGTGCCAGCCTCATGAGTTCGCGGTTCGCGAACACATCCGAGTCGGTGCCCTCAAGCGCCGCCAGATGGTTGAGAATCGACTCGTCGTCCTTGGGGTGTGGTGGTTTGGCCGCGACGTGACAAGGCGCAACCGCCGCCGACGCATGGAGGTGCTGCACAACAATTCCAGCGGCTTCGGCGAGCCGGACGAACTCGAACGCGACTAACGCCCCCATGCTGTGTCCGAATGTGACGATCGGAATGTCGCGATTGTGGTCCGATGTGGAAAAGTCGCCGAATGCTCCCGCAGCGATTTCGGGCAGCGATTCCAACGGGGCCTGCCCCGCTCGGTCCTGTCTTCCCGGGTACTGGAAAACAATGACATTGAACGTTGGGCTGAGGATTTTGGAGAATTCGCGGTAGGCCGATGCACCGGCTCCTGCGTGCGGAAAGACCAGCAGCGGAAGGCTGTTGGACGACTCCGGCCGGTGGAACTGCCTGATCCAGCCCAGTGCGCGCGGCATGCCTAAACCCCTCTGCGGTTTGCGGCTTGGCTCATAGCGCATCCCGGTCGCAGACCATGAGGGCGGCTCGCTTGTCCGGCAGGTTCATGTCGGCAATGCGGCGGAACCCGGCGTGCTCGAGTGCCCGGATCATCCGCACGTTGTCGACGTCGGGCTCGGCGACCACCCGGGCGGCGTGCGGATCGGCACCCAGCTGCCATGTCGAGACCGCGCGCAGCAGGTCGACGGCCAGCCGTCGGCCGCGGTACTCGGCCGGACCCAGCAACATGTGTACGCCGGCATCGTGCTGCCGGGCAGGGTAATGCTGGGCGAGCGGGTCGAGGTCGGCACGGTAGAGCTCCCAGTAACTCATCGCAACACCGTTGAGCAGGCCCAGGTACGGCTCGGAGTGCGCGCTGCGATGCTGTCGGCGCAGATATGCCGCGATGTGGACCCGTGGCCACGGCTTCCGCCAGAAGCGCGCCACCTCCGGGTCGTTCATCCAGGAGTGCACCACGTCAAGGTCGTGGTCGGGCTCTAGTGGACGCAGCGAGAACTCGCCGGAGAAGACCTCGTGATCCAGTACCGCGCGGCATTGCCGCAGGTCGAGCGTGTTCACACGCGTTCCTCCCGTTGCCGCGACGGCCGCAGCAGCCAACCAACTTAGCGAAGGCTAACATAAGCCACTGGGCTGTCGGATGGCGCTGGCAAAAGTGGTGTCATCGCAGTTCAGCCCGACCGCACGTGGGGTTGGAGGGTTCGGTTGATGCATCGCGCGCCGTTCGGTTCCAGCCCCGGCGGTCCGGGAGCTAACGCGCTCGGACCGATCCGGCGAACTGACTATTAGGGGTGAAACGGGCCGTGGCAGATGATGTCAAGACCTTGCAGGAACGTCGCCGGGAACTCCTGCGCAGGCGTATCGCTGAAGGCGGTATGGCGACCGCGAACAAAGCGGCCGCATCCGTGTGCGCGGGAGAACGCTACCGCCTATCGGCCGGCCAGCGCCGGATGTGGTTCCTGCAGGCGATGGACGCACGTGACGTCACGTTGAACATCTGTGTTGCCTATCGACTCACAGGCGCCTTGGACGAGGCAGGCTTGCGGGCCGCATTGAGCGCCGTTGTCGAGCGCCATTCCATTTTGCGCACCGTCTACGGAGTGGACTCGGAAGGGGAGCCGTATCAAGTGTTTTCCGACGGCGCCGAAGTGAGTTGGCGAACCGACGACATTACCCATCTCCCCGCCGACGAACGTGAGCCGCACATCGAGACCCTGGCACGAGAAGAGTTCGGGCGGCCATTCGATCTCACGAGCGAGTGGCCTCTGCGCGCAACCCTTATCCGCTCGGGTACCGACGAATTTGTGCTGCTCCTTGTCGTGCATCACATCTGTTGGGACGACGGCTGCTGGGCCATTTTCCTGGGGGAGCTGAGCGCCGCTTATAACGGGCGGCAACTTGGCGGCTCGGCGCCACAGTACGTGGCAGTCGAGGTGCTCGAGACCTCGGCGGAACCCAGCATCGCGGATATCGGCTACTGGGCGGACACTTTGCGGCCGTCACCCGAGCCGCTGCAGCTTCCCGGAGTAGCCGCTGTACGTCCGTCCAGGCTCGCCGAACGCCGAACTCAGGCCTTGCCAGCCGATCTGTTCGGCCGTGTCGAGGACTTCGCCCAAAAACGGTCAGCCTCACCATTTATGGTATTGCTGGCGGCCTTCGGCGCGCTGATTCGCCGCTATACCGGCTCTTCGGATTTCCTGATTTCCGTGCCGGTCACCGAGCGCAGGGCGACGGCTGAGCGTGCCATCGGATATTTCGGTAACACGTTGTTGCTGCGCATCGTCGCGCGACCCGATGACACGTTCACCACCCTGGTCGACGCGGTGCGCGAAACCTGTCTCAACGGCTTCGCCCACCAGTGCGTCGGCATCGATCGAGTGGTCCGCGAAGTCAACCCGGAGCGCATGGGGCACGACGGCATGGACCAGTTGGTCCGGCTCGGTTTCAGTATGCGCACGAGCGCCAGCGGATTCGGGCTGGCCGGCGTCGCGGTGCGACAACTCGAACTCGGGGCCGTGACTGCCCATCTTCCCCTTGCCTTAGCGGTCGTGCTCGACCCGGACGGCGTGTGGGTCGAGTTCGAATACCAGATCGACGTTTTGGGCTCTGCGCTCGTCGGTCAGATGCTGGCCCACTACCTGCAGCTACTGGCCAGCGCGCTGGACGAGCCCCAACGTCGCGTCACCGGTGTGGACATGCTCGGCGCTGCCGAGCGGGAGGCCGTCCTGACGAAATCGCACGGCGAACTGGTAGCCACGCCGGCGACCACCATGGTGGCGGTGCTCGATGCCGCCGCAGCCGCCACTCCCGAAGCGATCGCCCTGGCTTCCGACGAAGCCGAGCTGACCTATGCCCAACTACACCGCCGCGCAAACCGGCTGGCTCGCTGGCTGGTCGCACAGGGGTTTGGTGCTGAAGACCTCATCGGTCTGCGCATGACCACGTCGATCGAGTTCGTCGTCGCGATGCTGGCCGTATTGAAAACCGGTGCGGCCTACGTTCCCATCGACCCGACCTATCCGGACGAGCGCATCGAATACCTCGTTGCCGACGCATCCCCCCGAACGGTTTTCGGGTGGCAGGAACTCGCCGCCGCCGAACGGGCCGCCGCACAGCTGCCGGACGTCACTCTCACCGACGCCGACCGGCTGCATCCCGTGCTTCCCGACCACTTGGCTTACGTCATCTACACTTCCGGCTCCACCGGGCGCCCCAAAGGCGTGGCGGTCTCTCATCGCGCCATCGCCGAGCACGTGGACGGCTTCGTCGCCGAGTGGAATGTGACCGCCGGCGACCGGTGGCTGCAGTCGTCGTCGGTCAGCTTCGATGCTTCGCTGGCGGAGATCTTCAGCACGTTGTCGCTTGGCGCACAGCTGATCGTCCCCAAGCCTCAGGCCTTCACCGACCTCGGTTACCTTGCCGAGCTGATCAGTCGCCGCGGCGTCACTGTGCTGCATATGGTGCCGTCGATGCTCAGCACCCTGCTGATGGGGCCGCAAGTCAGCGAATGGCGGGGGTTGCGACACGTTCCAGTGGGCGGGGAAGCGCTTCCCGGTGAATTAGCCGACAAATTCGCCGGCTACTTCGACGCGGAATTGCGCAATCACTACGGCCCCACCGAGGCCGTCGTCTGTTCGACCCATGCGCTGGTCGAGGGATCGCAGGGGGCCCGGGTCGTGCCTATCGGTGTGCCGAACCGCAACGTCTACGCCTACGTGCTCGACGAAGAGTTACAACCGGTGCCCGCGGAGGTGATCGGCGAGCTGTATCTGGGTGGTGTTCAGTTGGCACGCGGGTATCTGGGAGCTCCCGCGTTGACCGCGCAGCGGTTCGTCGCAGACCCGTTCAATCCTGGCATGCGGCTATATCGATCGGGAGATCTGGTTCGCCGCAATATGTCTGGCGAGCTGGAGATCGTCGGCCGAGCTGACGAGCAAGTCAAGATTCGCGGATTCCGTATCGAGCTTGGCGAGGTCGAATCGGTGATCGCGACCCATCCAGCGGTGCGGCATTGTCTGGTCGTCGCGGCAGACGCCGAGGCCGGCCCGACGCTTGTCGCGTACCTGGTGTCTGCATCCGAAACATCTTCGGCTCAGCCAGATCTCGACGAGATACGCGCACATGCCGCATCCTTGCTGCCGGAATACATGGTGCCCAGTGCGTTTGCGGTGATTCCCGAGATTCCGCTGACCGTGAGCGGCAAATTGGACAAGCGGGCACTGCCCGCACCAACCCCGATCTCGGCGCGCCGCTACCGCGAGCCGGCCACTGTCACCGAGCGCAGGATCTGCTCGATCTTCGCCCGGCTGTTCGGATGGGAGCGAGTCGGCGCAGAGGACTCCTTCTTCGGCCTGGGCGGCCATTCCCTGTTGGCGGCTCGGCTGGTCGCGCAGATCCGCGCCGAATTCGGGATAGAGCTGACCGTCCGCGCGGTGTTCGATAGCCCAACCCCGGCCGGGCTGGCCGCCCAGCTCGTCCAACGATTCCACGCCGAATTCGAGATCGATCTCGACGCGCTGGCGGCCGAGGGAACTTTCGATGATGCCATGTCGGAACCGATAGCTGCTCGTCCAGAACTGGTCGGCTCGCAGCGTCCGGAACGGCCCCCATTGTCCTACTCCCAGCTGGCCGCGTGGTTTCAATACCGGATCGAAGGTGCGCAAGACGGTTTCAACATGCCACTATCGCTTCGATTCGAAGGTCCGCTGGATGTCGGCGCCCTCACCAAGGCGCTCAACGACGTCGTGGCACGGCACGAGGCGCTACGGACGAATTTCGGCGAGCACCAAGGTGTTCCGTATCAAATCGTGCATCCGAGCCTGGAATTGGAGCTGCCGGTCCGGCGGACTGACTCCGAGAACCTCAACCAGGTGGTGGCGCAGTTGCGCCGGCACGTGTTTATGCCGGAATCTGGGCCGCTGATCAAGGCCACCCTGTTGGCGCTGGGGCCGGATACCCACGTGCTGCTGTTGATCGTGCACCACATCGTCAGTGATCACGCGTCGCTCGGCATTGTCTGTGACGACCTGATCGACGCCTATCGCGCCCGGGTGGAGGGGAGTGCGCCCAGGTGGCCCGCGCTGCCCATTCAGTTCGCGGATTACGCGCGGTGGCAAAGAAGCGCACTTGACTCTGAATGGGGCCGGGCGCAGCTGTCGTATTGGCGCGACGCATTGGCCGGCTTGCCCGACGAGATTTCAATCGCTGCCGACCACCCGCGCCCACCGGCCCTCGGCAAGCGTGGGACAGTGGCGAGTTTCACTGTTTCCCCGGCGCGCCGGGCCGCCCTCACGCAGCTGGCCGAGGCGGCTGGCGCTACCGAATTCATGGTGTATCAAGCCGTCCTCGCGGTACTACTGCACAAGCTCGGTGGTGGCACGGATATCGCGCTGGGCAGCCCGGTAGCGTCCCGGCTGGAGACGACCACCGCGAATCTGGTTGGGCTGTTCGCCAACGTGGTGGTGCTGCGCAACGACTTGTCCGGCGACCCAAGCCCGCGCGCCATGATCGCGCGCAGCCGCGAGACGGTGATCGATGCGTTCGCACATCAGGAACTGCCCATCGAGCGTCTGGTCGAGGCGCTCAATCCGCCACGCTCTCTGTCGCGAAACCCGCTGTTTCAGAACATGATCCACTTCCGCGGCAAGGATTGGGCGCTGACCCCGCGCGATCTCACGCCGAGCGGTCAAACGACGGTTGTTCCAGTTGCCATGGACTTCGATGTCTCATTGCTGGACCTGGATGTGGGCATGACCGTGACGCCGCATGGCGAACTGGACGTACGGGTGGTCGCCAATGCCGATCTGTACGAACCGGCAACTGTTGCGCTGATCGCCGAGGCGCTGAACACCGCACTGGATGGGTTTGCGTCGACGCCGGACCGTCCGATATCGACGCTGGAGCTGCTGTCCGCGGCTGAGTTGGCGAAGCTGCTTGCTCGGCCGGCCCCAACGATCTCCTCGGCCCGCGAACCGGCCACGGGCGGCTCGGTGGAAACCGAGCGGGTCCTGATCGCCTTGCTGGAGGAGTTGCTCGACATCACCGGCGTGGACCGCGATGACAACTTCTTCGCTCTTGGCGGTGACAGCATCATTTCGATCAAATGGTCGGCGCAGGCCACCGCGCAGGGTCTGCCGTTCACCCCGGCGATGGTGTTCGAGCACATGACGATCGCCGAGCTGGCCGCAGCCCTCGACACGGCCGCCGAGCAGGCGGGGGCCGAAACCGAGTCGCCGCCGGAACAGGGATCCTCGCCGATGAGTGCGTCGGGGCTCAGCGCCGACGCGTTGGCCAAGCTCACCGCATCCTGGCTCAGCGAGTCGTGAAGGCAGTCATGGCAGTCATGGCCACACCTCCGCCGCCGATCGAGGATGTCCTTGCCCTCAGCCCGTTGCAGGAGGGGCTTTTTGCGTTGCACCGATTGGCCGAGGACGGCGTCGACGTTTACAGCATGCAGTTCGTGGTCGACGTCGACGGACCGGTCGACGTGGATTTGCTTCGCCGCAGTGCTCAAGCCATGCTGGACCGGCATCCGAATCTCCGGGCCGCCTTCTGGGATCGCGACGTACCGAGGCCGGTGCAGATCGTACCCGCCCGGGCCGAGTTGCCGTGGTCCGAGAGATTCGCGTTGCCAACGGAGTTCGACGCCATCGCGCGCTCGGAACGGCGCCGGCGTTTCGACTTGCGGCGCGGGCCGGCATTGCGTGTTGTGCTGCTCACCGTGCCCGGTGGCGCCAGACGCCGGATCATCTTCACCGCGCATCACATCTTGGTGGACGGCTGGTCGCTTGCCGTGTTCTTCACCGAGATGCTGGCCATCTACCGCGCGGGCGGATCAGTCGACGGGCTAGGTGTCCCGCGTCCGTACCGCGACTACATCGTCTGGCTTGCGGCCCAGGACAAGACTGCCGGCATTGCCCGATGGATTCACTACCTGCAGGTCGTGTCCGGACCGCTCATGGTGGCAGATGGCCCGGCACTGGGCGCTGCCGGTTGCGGCGACCGGGTGCCGGAGAAGTCGGAATTGCTGTTGCCCGCCGCTGATACGGCACGACTGCGCGGGTGGGCAGAACGCAACCGATTGACGCTCAATACCGCAGTGCTTTTCGCCTGGACCGTCGTACTCAGCAGGCTCACCGACCGCCGGGATGTGGTTTTTGGAACCATCGTCTCCGGTCGACCGGAGAGCTTGCCCGGCGTGGAAAGCATGGTCGGACTGTTCATCAACGTCGTGCCGGTTGTGCACCAGGTGAATTGCACCGACACCGTGGTAGAGCAGTGCTCCCGATTACAGCGGGAGACATCGGCGATGCGCGACCTCGGCTATCTCGGTCTTTCGGAAATCCAGCGCGAATACGGCCGTGGAACCTTGTTTGACTCCCTGTTCGTTTTCGAAAACGCACCGATCGAAGATGCGATCCGTTCGGTCCGTACACCCGACGGCGCCCAGTTCTGTCCGGTCGAAATGGAAAGTCTGACGCACTACCCGTTGACGGTGGTGTCGCACATGCGACACGACGCGCTGGTGGTGCTGGTCGAGGCGATTACTGCGGCGCTGCCCCATCTTCGGCCAACCGAGATCGGCGAGCGATTGCTCGCAGTGCTGCGTCAACTCCCCGATATTGCCGACGGCACCCCCGACGCGCTGGACGTTCTCACCGCCGCCGAGCGGCATGAGTTCGATCACCTTACGACTGGGCCGGCGCCGGGGCCGGAGTGCACCTCAGTGTGGGAGATGTTTGAGCGGCAGGTTCGCGCCACACCGCACGCCGTCGCCCTGACCGCCGGCGACGGCGAACGCTACACCTATGCCGAATTACACGGCCACGCATGCCGGCTGGCGAGAGAGCTTGCCGCCCGCGGGGTCGGGCCGGAACAAGTCGTCGCGCTGTTGTTGCCACGCTCGGCTCGGTCCGTGGTCGCCATTCTGGCGGTGCTCGCCGCCGGCGGTGCGTATCTGCCCGTCGACACCACGCTGCCCCAGCCGCGCATCGAAACGATCTTGCGCCGTGCAAATCCGGCGCTCGTTATCACGCAGGACGGTTACTCACGGTTGGCCGGTGTCTCGGTAAGCACCGTATTCATCGATGATCCTCTTGTCGCAGAGCGTATTTCGCGACTTCCCGCCGACGCCCCGGTCATCCTTCGCCATCCCCAGCACAGCGCCTATATCATCTTCACGTCCGGGTCGACCGGTGAACCCAAGGGAGTCATCGGAACCAATGCCGCATTGCTGAGTTACTTCGCCGACCATCGCGAGCGGGTCTATCGCGCAGCCGCAAAGCGTCTGGGCCGCCCGCTGCGGATCGCACACGCTTGGTCGTTGAGCTTTGATGCCTCGTGGCAGCCCATGGTCGGACTGCTCGACGGCCACGCCGTTCATCTTTTCGACGCCGTGGACATGCGTGACGCGGACCGGTTGGTCAAAGGTGTTGCCGCCCAACAGATCGACATGATCGACACCACCCCGTCGATGTTTGTGCAACTGCGTGCTGCCGGACTCTTGGATCAGAATCTTTCGGTGTTGGCGTTGGGCGGCGAGTCGATCAACACGGCGTTGTGGCGGCAACTGCGCGCTCTGCCGGCAGCGTCGATATGCGACGCGGTCTACAACTGCTACGGGCCTACCGAAATGACGGTTGAGGCGGTGGTGGCTGCGGTCACGGATTACCCGACACCGTCGATCGGCACGGCGAACGCCGGCACCTTCGCCTACGTCCTGGATTCGGCGTTGCGCAGAGTCCCCACCGGTGTGGTCGGTGAACTGTATCTGTCCGGAGCACAGCTGGCCCGTGGTTATGTTGGCAGCCCGACGATGACCGCTGCTCGCTTCGTGGCCGACCCGCTGCGCCCCGGACATCGCATGTATCGCACCGGTGACCTGGTGCGCCGCCTACCTGACGGTGGTTATGCCTATGTCGGACGGGGCGACACGCAGGTCAAGATTCGCGGCTACCGCGTCGAGGTCGGCGAGATCGAGGCCGCACTGCGTGACCGGCCTGGGGTGCATGACGCGGCAGTTTCGGTTGTACATCGTGGGGCCAGCGCGAGCTTGGTGGGCTTCGTTGCGTGGCAGGGAACTACGGATGCTGATCCGGCGCAGTTGCGCGCCGCCCTGGCAGATCGGCTGCCTATCTACATGGTTCCGGCCCGGATCGTGGTCTTACCGCGGCTGCCTGTCAACGCCAACGGCAAGCTGGACAACCGCATGTTGGACCGGCTGGCCGAGAATGCGCTCGCGCAAGTCACGAAGGGGGCCGCGCCGGCTACCGGTACCCAACGGGCGCTGTGCGAAGTGTTCGGCGAGCAATTCAACGGTGTTGTGCCCCATATCGATGACGACTTGTTCTCGCTCGGATTGGACAGCATTGTGGCGATCTCGCTGGTCCACAAGGCTCGACGGCGCGGTCTCGGATTAGGTCCGCGGATGTTCTTCACAGCCCCGACGATTCGCCAACTCGCGGCCGTTGTCGAGGCGGCGTCCGATTTGGATGCGGTTGTCCAGAGTGCCGAATACGGCGAGGTGGCGCCGTTGCCGATGGTGTCTTGGCTTTACGAATATGGCAACTATCGCCGCTTCGCCAACACCGTCTTGCTGCGGTTGCCGTCCGACATCGAGCGCCCGGCAATCGAGTTGATGCTGCAAATGTTGCTCGATGGACACGAGACCCTGCGATCGATTCTGGTCGACACTGCCCGTGGCCCGCGCCTGGTCACCCGGGAACCCGGAGTTGTCTGTGCCACTGACGTGCTTGACCAAGTGTCGCTGCCGATTTCAACCGATGCCCAGCGACAGTCGGCTATCACACACTGCGCACGGAAGGCCATCGACGAAATTGATCCGCACGCGGGCACCATGGTGCGGGCGGTGTGGTTGTCCGCGGCCGAGCACGGCCACCTGTTGTTGCTCACCGTGCACCACCTGGCGGTGGATGTGGTGTCTTGGCAGATCATGCTCAGCGAGCTTGCGCAGGCGTGGCGGTCTGTGAAGTCCGGTGTGGCGCCGAAGACGCTGCCGGAGTTCACTTCCTACCGCCGGTGGTCGGAACTGATGTGGGAACGCGCCGCCACGCCGGAGGTGCTCGCCCAGCGCGACTACTGGATTGCTCAGGTCGGTGCTTCGGAGGCCCCGTTGGGCTCGCGGCATCCCGACCCGACTCGTGACACCTGGTCCACGCTGCGAGTCACACAGGTGAGCACACCAGTCAGGATCACTGAGCGGATACTGGCCAGGCTCACCCGGGATAACGGTATGCGCGAATTTCTCCTAGCCGCAACCACAGCCGCCGTTGCGAGTTGGCGTCGTGTTCGCGCGCAAGATGCGTCTTGCGGCGTGCTCATCGCTTTGGACAGCCATGGGCGTGCTGATACCGTTCTGGGCGCCGACACGACGAACACGGTCGGCTGGTTTACCAGCGCATTCCCGGTGCGGCTCGGGGCTGGCGCTGCGGCTATCGAGATCGAGCAGATCGAGGCGGATCCGCAGGCCGCCCGGACACTACTCGACTCTGTAACCGCCTATCTCAGCGCAGTTCCGCACGAAGGTTTGGATTACGGCCTGCTTCGTTATGTCGGCGAAGTCTCTGAACTGCGGGAGGCTACCGAACCGCAGATAATGTTCAGCTATCTGGGTCGGCTGGACCTCAGCGGGCTCACCGAGCAGCCGTGGTCACTGTCGACGGATCAGCAAATCGATTGTCTGCCGGTCGATCCCGAGCCGGACCTGCCACTCCGCTTTGCGCTGTATCTCAGCGTGTTGGTGCGTTCGACGCCCGAGGGCTCGCAACTGACCGCCAACTGGCTGTGGAGTGACGCTCTATTCGCGCTCTCCGACATCGACCGGCTGACGCAGTTCTGGCAGCGTGGCATCGCCGCGCTCGCCGCTGGTATCGCATAGAACGGAGCCGGGGAGGAGCGGTATGGAGTCGGCGCGAGGGTTGGGCGACGGAATGGATTGGATCAGCAAGGGCGAAATCAGGGCTACGGTTGCGGACCAATTGGGCTGCCGGACCGAAGATGTCGCCGACGACGACGATCTGATCCAGTTGGGCTTGAACTCGATCCGGATGATGGCTCTGGCTGGAGGTTGGCGTCAACGCGGGGCCGACATCACCTTCGCCCAACTCGCGGCACATCCCACCATCGACTCTTGGTACAGCCTGCTCACTGCCGCTGAGCTGGGAAGTGCGGCAGCATCACCGCCACCTGCGCCATCCGGCCCGGTCGCCGAGGACGCCCCGTTCCCATTGGCCACCATGCAGCACGCCTACTGGATCGGCCGCTCCGATGACCAGGCGCTCGGCGGTGTGGCGGCCCACCTCTACGTCGAATTCGACTGCACAGCAATAGATCCGGGCCGACTGGAGCGCGCGGTGTCCGACCTCATCGGGAGGCATCCGATGCTGCGTACCCGATTCCTCCCGGATGGGACTCAGCAAACTGTCTCCGCACCGAGTGGGCCGGTCTTCGACGTCGTCGACCTTCGCGGACAGAGTTCTGACGCGGTGGAGGCCACCCTGGCGAAGTTGCGTGACCGCAAGACACACCAGCGGCTCGCAATCGAAGACGGTCAGGTCATCGATATCACCCTGACCCTGTGCGACGACACCCGCGCGAGGCTGCATCTCGACATCGACATGCTGGCCTGCGACGCGATGAGCTATCGCGTGTTGGTTTCTGATCTGGCCGAGTTGTACCGGGGCGCGGCGCTGCCGAAACTCGGTTACAGCTACCAGCGTTACCGCACCGAGCGCCAAGAGGACCATGCCGCGCGTGAGCGAAACCGGCAGTGGTGGCAGCAGCGGCTGCCGGAGCTACCCGACCCGCCGGAATTGCCGACTGTCCCGGTCGGACAACGTATGGCCGCGCATCGCACGGTCCGTTACGACTACTGGTTGGCGCCGGAGGCCAGGCAACGCCTGATCGCAGGCGCGCACGCGCGGGGTGTCACACCGGCGATGGCGTTGGCGGCAATCTTCGCCGACACCATCGGCGGTTTCTCAGCGCAGGACAGGTTTCTGCTGAACGTGCCGCTGTTCCAGCGTGATTCGGTGCACCCGGACATTGACAGGGTAGTCGGTGACTTCACCTCCTCAGTCATGCTCGAGGTCGATCTCACCGACAACGTGTCCGTAGCCGACCGGGCCCGCGCCGTTCAGCGCAGCATGTATGAAAGCGGTTCACACGCTGCCTATTCCGGACTCGACGTGTTGCGCGACCTGGGCAGGTATCGCGGCAAGCCGGTATTGGCCCCGGTCGTCTTCACCAGTGCACTCGACCTGGGCGAACTGTTCGCCGATGAAGTCACCCAGACCTTCGGACAGCCGGTGTGGATCATCTCGCAGGGGCCGCAGGTGTTATTGGACGCCCAGGTGACCGAGCTGCGCGGCGGACTGCTGGTCAATTGGGACGTTCGTGGATCGGCCTTCCCGCCGGGCCTGATCGACGCCATGTTCACCACGTTCACCAAGGCAGTGGAACGGCTTGCCGAGGGCGACGCAGGCTGGGAAGCCGAGGCGGCGGTGCGGTTGCCCAGCACTCAGGCGGCGGTGCGGGCAATGAGCAACGCAACAGATGGCCCAGTCAGCCGACGATGCCTGCATCAGGGCTTCTTCGCACATGCGGCGGTGAAACCGGATGCACCGGCTGTCCTGTGGGGCGTCGGTGACAACCAGGGTGCGTGGAGCTACCGGCAACTGTGCACCCAGTCTCTTGCCATTGCCGGTTTGCTTAGAGCCCGCGGGGTGAGAACAGGTGACGCAGTCGCTGTCCAGTTGCCGAAGGGACGCGATCAAGTGCCGGCGGTGCTCGGGATCCTCGCAGCCGGCGCAACATATGTGCCGATCGGATTCGACCAGCCAAATGCGCGGCGCGCCAAAATTCTTCAGACCGCTGATGCTGTTATGGCGCTGACAGTCGAAGGCGCGAATGTGGGCTCAGGGGTTTCGTGCGTGTCCATCGACGTGGCGCGCAACTATCCAGAACCGCTCCCGGCGCCCGTCTTGCCCGACACCGCTGAGATCGCCTACCTGTTGTTCACGTCCGGCTCGACGGGTCTCCCGAAAGGCGTCGAAGTGCCGCACAGCGCGGCGATGAACACCGTTGACGCGCTCAACGAGTGGTTCGAGGTCGGCGGCAATGATCGAGCGCTTGCGCTCTCCGCCCTCGAGTTCGATCTTTCGGTCTACGACATCTTCGGTTTGCTGTCAGTGGGCGGGGCGCTGGTCGCTGTCGATTCCGGGCGCTCGGCCGCGCCGGCCACGTGGGTGAAATTGCTTTGCCAGCATCGCGTTTCGATTATCAACTGTGTGCCTAGCATGCTTGACATGATCTTGGCTGAAGGTGGGGATCGGCTGGGCGATTCCTTACGTGCCGTCATTCTCGGCGGCGACTGGGTGGGTGCTGACCTGGCTCGTAGGCTGGCCAAGCAAGTGCCCGGATGCCGGTTCGCCGGTCTCGGCGGCGCCACTGAGACAGCGATTCACAGCACCGTTTGTGAAGTAGTTGGTGAACCACCAGCACACTGGGCGACCGTGCCGTTCGGTATCCCATTGCGAAATGTTCGGTGTCGGGTTGTTTCGCCGGCCGGGCGCGATTGCCCCGACTGGGTTCCCGGTGAACTGTGGGTGGGTGGCGCCAATGTTGCTGCGGGCTACCGTTGCGACCCGACACGCACCGCGGAGCGATTCGTCGAGCATGACGGCATTCGCTGGTACAAGACCGGTGACATAGCCAGGTACTGGCCTGACGGCACCGTCGAGTTTCTCGGTCGGGCCGATCACCAGGTGCAGATACGCGGATATCGGGTCGAACTCGGCGAGGTCGAGAACGCGCTTCGTATGGTTCCCGGGGTGCATCACGCCGTGGCTGCTGTGGCCGGTGTCAGTGCGCCGCAGTTGGTTGCAGCGGTCCTGGGTGATCCCGACGAGATTGGCGACATCAGCGCGGCAATCGCTGATCTGTTGCCGAGCTACATGATTCCAGTACGCATCGGATTCTTCGACCGGTTTCCGTTGACGCGCAACGGCAAGCCGGATCGCCGCGCGGTGGCCGATTTGCTCGAACCGCAAGCCGCCGAAGACAAGGACGGCGCCCCCCGCAACGATCTGGAAGCTGCGCTGGCAGACATCGTTGCCGAGGTGCTGGGCGTGCATCGGGTCGAAGTGCATGACGATTTCTTCGCCCTGGGCGGTGACTCGGTATTGGCCACCACCGTCATCGCGCGGGTGCGCGACTGGTTGGACATCGATCACGCCGTGGTCGCGGACCTGTTTGCGACACGAACCGTGGCCGGGTTGGCCGAGCGGTTGAACATCCGGGAAGCTCAGCGTGGCACACCAGAGCGATTGAGTATGATCGCACGGCACTATCTAGACGTCGCCGCAATGACCGATGAAGAGGTTCTCGCCGAAGGTTAGTCGGAGACGCAGGAGCCGACGACGATGCTGCCGACGCTGCACTCCTGCAGTTCATCGACTCCGGTGGCCGCAATAAACGCGGCGGCGTCGGCGAATCCTTGCGCACAGACACCGAGGCCCATTGCGGTGGCGACAAGATAGATCGTCTGCATCAGCACCCCAACGTTTTTGAGAATCGTGGCATAGGCGATCTGCTCATAGGTCCACATCATGCGGCCGCTGCGCGCGGCCATGACGACGAGCACCTGTGGCTCGGCGCCTCCGGTCAGGGTCGCCGAAGCGGGCTTCAGTAACGCGGCTGCCGCTTTCGAGTCCGCCGCGGCCACCGGGCGCAGGACGTGATCGAAGGAATCGTAGTGGTACATGCCGGGTTCCAGGCCCGCCACGTTACGCACCACGGGATACAGCTCGAGTTCGTAAAGACTGCCGCCGGAAGGATACGGGCGAGACAGAAGTTCATCGCCGTCACCGAGGCGCTGGGTGCTGCGTGTGCGCGCTGTGCGGTAGAGCAATTCAGCCAGTTGCTGAATCGTGATCGGGTGAGCGTCATCGAATGTTCTTGTCGAAATCCGGTCTTCCAGAACGGCTGTCAGCGTGGGGTCCTGGATCCGCTTTGTCGCCAGGTCTGGGACCGGTAGGGCGGTCGGTTCGCCGGGGTAGTCGCTTCGGCGCGCGCGCGGCTGGGAAAACCGACCCTTGGCCCATTTGGTTGGACCGAAATTCTCCCAGGTGACGGTGCGCTCACCGAGTGTGCTGTGCCGGTGAAACCACAGGTCGGCTGCGCTCCAACTGCAGGTTTCGAACCTGTCGTCCTCGGCGCCGGGGGTTACCAACATGCCACACCACTTGAGGTCCTCGATGAACTGTGACGTGACCGTGGTCGGCAATCCGGTGTCGTTTGCTGCCGGCTCGTCGAGCAGCACGAGCAGACGTAAGTCGTGGATGCGTACATCGCACCAGGCAAGCGGATGCTCGAGCACAAAACCAGCCGAGTCACGATGCATGACAACGAACTTTGAAAGCACCGCGGATTGCGCCGACGACAGCGCCGGCCGAGCGGGCGGTTGTCCGACCGGAAGCATGGAGTAGAACTCTTTTCCGTTCTCTCGCACGGTTACCGCCAGCCAGCCGCCCATGGCGAGGTGATTCATGAGAGTCCCGACATCGCTTTCGCCTGTCGGAGAAGCCAACTGAGAAATCGTTGCGGGCGCCAGGTTGAGCGCCTTAAGTGCCTCTAGCTGAGCCGCCGACAATCCGTTGAGTTTCTGGCTGCGCGGCGGATTCAGCAGCACGGCTCCTGCGGGAGTGGTCAAACAGGTGGCGCCGGAACGTAATGCGAATCTGGTTTGGTTCGGGTACACGATGGCAGGCAATCTGTAACCTCTTCCGTTCCTTGCTATCCGATGCACCGAGCTGGCCCACCGGGACCAGCCGGCGGGCGATCCTCATGGCTGCTACCCAGGTCCGGTGGAGCATCCCGGGTTTGATGCACACCTCGTTTTGTGTGACCGGGGTGTCCGATCTGAACGGTGAGCGTAGTACCTG
>NZ_LQOX01000121.1 GCF_002102175.1 Mycobacterium gastri
ACATCATGCTCGCTGAGCCAAACAGGTGGTCCCTAGCTGGTGGCAAACCAGTGGTCCCTTCCCGGTGGCAAATGACAGTCGATCATCTCGGACTGGCGGGCGGTTGCGGGCAATAGGTCGTTCTTACGGTTCGCCGCCACGATGACCGGCTCCTATCTGCTGTCCTCCCAGATTTATCTCATGCTTCCCGCGCAGGCCTCAGTGGTGGCGCCACACTCCCAAGCACAATTGGTGGCAGCACTTTTCGGCACGTCAGGCCTGGTTGCGGTGGTCGGCCAGCTGCGCATCACCCGATGGTTCTCGGCACGATGGCGGCCGGGGCGCAGTGTGTACATCGGGGTGGCACTGATGGCAGCATCGTTTGCGCCGCTCGCCGCCATCCCCAACTCGCAGCGGTTAGGCACTCCGGCGGCCGTCGCGGCGTTACTCGCTGCGGCGGCCCTGCTGGCCGTCGCCTCCGCAGCAGTGTTTCCCTTCGAGATGCACATCGTGGTGTCGCTGTCCAGCGAGCGATTGGTGGCGACCCACTATGGCTTCTACAACACCATCATCGGAGTCGGGATCCTGGCCGGCAATTTCGCGATCGGGGCGCTGCTGGGCACCGAACACCGTCTCGACACCGACGAACTCGTATGGGCCGCACTGATTCTCGTCGGACTAATCGCCGCGACGGGGCTATACCGGCACGACGCGAAGATCAACGTGCCTGGCCGTGCCGTACCTGTCTGAACGGCACCCCGCGGTCGGCGGCGTATTCCCGCGGGAAGTTCAGCACCCGCTCACCGATGACGTTGCGCGCCATCTCGGTTGTTCCGCCGCCGATGGCGACCGACTGCCGCGCAAGGTAGCGCAGTCCGGCCTGCAGGCCCTCGCCGGGTTGCCCCACCACACCGGCGGCTCCGGCGATCGCCAGCGCGGTGTCCATCTCACACATCACCGTCTCGGCGTGGAAGAGCCTGATCAGCGTTCCACCGGCAGGCGGCAGCGTGCCATCGCTGACGCTTCGGTATACGTGCTCGATCAGCTGCTCGGCGACCGCGCGGTGCACCAACGCCCGGCCGGCCGTCTCCCGTACCCAATCACTGTCGGCCCGGCCGGCCTGCCGAGCGAGTTCGGCGTAGTCGACCGGGGTCGTGTGACCGCCCTCGCTGCCACCGCCGCTGGCGAACTCCGAGCCCATCCCGACCGCCCGGCGCTCGTGATAGAGCTGTCGTGATGCCACGGCCCAGCCGTTGTTCACCTCGCCGACCACCGCATCCTCACCGATGTCCACCCCGTCGAGAAATTCCTCGCAGAACTCCGACGAGCCGTTCACCTGGGTGATCCGGCGCAACGTGATTCCGGGGTGATCGATGGGCACCAGGAACATCGTCAGCCCCTCGTGTTTGGGCACCTCCCAGTCGGTGCGGGCCAGACACAGTCCGTAGTCGGCGGCGAACGCGCTGGTGCTCCAGGTCTTGGCGCCGTCGATCACCCATCGGTCACCGTGTCGCTCGGCGCGGGTCAGGACGCCCGCCAGATCCGATCCGCCGCTGGGCTCCGAGAGCAGTTGCACCAGCACCTCGTCGCCGCGCAACGCCGCCCCGATGTGAGTCTTCTTCTGCTCCTCACTGCCGGTATCGAGCAGCGTGGCACAGCAGATGGTGAACGTAGGGGTGTTGAGGATCAACGGCATCTCGTAGCACCGGGATTCCTCGTCGAACGCCCGTTGGTATTCGTACGGTAGACCCTGGCCACCGTACTCGCGGGGGAAGCAGATCCCGGCGAATCCTCCTTTGTAGAGCCGCTTTTGCAGTTCTCGGGCCCGCTGCCAGGAGCGTTCGTCGTCGCGCGGCGCCGCAGGCGGTGACATCGGGTCGACGGGTGGCATGTTGTCGGCCAGCCATGCTCGGGCCCGGGCGGCGAATTCAGCAACGGACTGGGTCGGCGTCATCGAGTCGCCTTCGCTTCGGCTTCCATCGCGTACACCCGGCGATTGTGTTCCTCCGGCGTGCCGAACATGGCGCGGTACAACGTCACTCGCCTCAGGTACAGGTGCAGATCATGCTCCCAGGTGATGCCGATGCCGCCGTGCATCTGCACGCAACCCTGAACGATCTGTCCCGCCATCTCGCCGACATAGGACTTCGCGACACTGGCCGCCCGGCCCGCCGACGGCGAGCGCGCGCCAACCGCTTTCACCGCGGCGGCCGTGGTGGCGCGGCAGGCCTCCAGCCACAGCTTCATGTCGGCGAACTTGTGTTTGAGCGCTTGGTAGGACGCCAGCGGACGTCCGAACGTGTGGCGATCCAGCGCCCACTGCACAGTGAAGTCGAAGACCGTTTGCAGGATGCCGACCACCTCGGCGCACTGCAGTACTTGAGCGATCTGACTTTGCCGATCGATCAGCCCGGCTGTCTCGGCGGCGGTGCCGACCGTCGCCGACTCGGCCACCACGACGCCGTCGAAATCCACCCTCGCGTACTGCTTGACCAGGTCCAGCGACTGCTGCGGCGCAATCCGCACTCCGGGAGCATCCGCCGGCACCAGGAACTGGCGGACCTCATCACCGCACCGCGCGACCACCAGCAGCAGCGTGCTCTGGGCACCGGCTTCCACCTGGTCTTTGGCGCCCTCGATGCGGTATCCGGAGTCGACGGGTGTGGCCGTGACCGCCGGATCCAGCGGTGACCAGCCCCGGCCCGGTTCCGAGACCGCCCATGAGGCCACCGCTTCGCCAGACATCACCGACGCGATCACCTCGGCGTGCGCGTGCCGGTCGGCGCAGTCGACCAACCCCGCCAGCACGGTGCTGACCGGATACAACGGGCCGGGCGCCACCGTCTTGCCCAGCTGCTCGGCGACCATGGCCAGATCCTCGACACCATTGCCCGAGACGCTGCCGCCGCCCAATTCCTCGGGAACGAGCAGCGCCGTCCAGCCCAGCTCAGCGGCCCGCTGCCACCACTGCGGGTGAAACGACACACCCGCGGCATGCAACTCCCGGACATGGCGCAACGAGGCTTCTTTTTGTAGAAATGCGTGGGTAGTGGAGGTAAAGAGTATGTTTTCGGGAGAGTCGACAGCGGTCATCATGCCGCCCGTACTCTCCTGGGCCGTCCTTCGCCGCCGCAAAGGACGTCGGTGGGAAAGCTCGGGTGGCTGATCATCCGCCTAATCGGTCCTCGCTGGAGCGGAGTTCGGTGGCGACTCTGATGTTAGCAATGGGCGATACCGTAAGAGATACCGGAGTTCAGTCGATAATGATGGCCACGGGCTGTAACCGCAATGGCTGACGCAACCGAACCGCACTCGGGCTCGGCGAATTCGCAACCCGAGGTGAGGGCGTGGGCCGCACAAGCCGATGCCCCCGAAGAAGACGATGCCGAGTACAGCGACGCCGAGTACGAGTACGTCGACTATGACGAGTTTGTCGCAGCCGGCGGCGATGAGACAGACGACGAGACAGGCGACGAGACAGACGAGGTCGCAGACCAGGACGTCGAGGCGGCCGCTCCACGAAGCCGGTCCTGGCGGTGGTTGCGCGTCGCGCTGGCCGGACTCGCCAAGGCCGCCGCGGTGGTCATCATCTGCGCCTTCGCCGCGCTCAGCGGAATCATGGTGTGGCAGCACCACCAGACCACGCAGCGCCACGAACGCTCCGAGGCGTTCGCCAACGGGGCCAAAAAGGGCATCGTCAATATGATTTCCCTGGATTTCCGGAAAGCCAAGGAAGACGTCCAGCGGGTGATCGACAGTTCCACGGGCGAGTTCAAGGACGAATTCCAGCAGCGGGCAGCCGATTTCACCAAGGTTGTCGAGCAGTCCAAAGTCGTGACGGAAGGAACGGTCACCGCCACAGCCGTCGAATCCATGGATGGGAACACCGCTTTAGTGCTCGTCTCGGCGACATCGCGGGTCACCAACGGCGGAAACGGCAAAGAGGAACCACGTGAGTGGAGGCTGAAGGTGACCGTGACCGAGGAGGACGGGCAGTACAAGATGTCGAAGGTTGAGTTTGTACCGTGACCGATCATGTGCGTGACATCGGCGGCGCCGAGAGCGAATTCGACGATTCGGCGACCTCCGTGATTCCGGCGAGTGACGAGTGGGACGACGAAGCACCGGATGACGACTCCCCCGCACCGGCGCGTGGCTGGGCGCAGGACTTATGGCGCAGAAAGATCAATCTGAAACCGGTCCCGGTGATTCTGATCGTGCTCATTCTGGTCTCCGGCGGCGTCACCGCCTGGCTGTACGCCAAGCTGTACCGGCCCGATCAACAGATCGGCCCCGGCGTCGCGCGAGCTGCGGTCAGCGCGGCCTCCGACGGCACTGTCGCACTGCTGTCGTATTCGTCCGACACGCTCGACAAGGACATCGCCGCCGCCAGGACACACCTCGGCGGGGATTTCCTGGACTACTACAACCAATTCACGCAGCAGTTCGTGGTTATGGGGGCCAAGCAGAAAGCGCTGAAGACCACCGCCAAGGTGATGCGCGCTGCGGTGTCGGAGCTGCATCCCGGTTCGGCCGTCGTGCTGGTTTTCATCGACCAGAGCACCACCACCAAGGACAACCCCGAACCGACGATCAAGCCCAGCAGCGTGCTGGTGAGCGTGACCCAGGTCGGCGGCAAGTGGCTGATCACCAAGTTCAACCCCGTCTAGGTCGCGTCTAGGTCACGTCTAGATGCTCACCCCGCCGAGGCCCGCGGCCTCGGCCGCCGCGGCTCGCTCGGCGGCGACCCGGTCGGCTTGCTGCCGCTCGGCGCTCAACGTCTCGGCGCTGAATTCGACGACCCCCAGCGCCGCGGCGGTGTCTCGCAGTGCCGGGTCGATACGGCTAAGGCCTTGTGGCCGTGCGAGATTCGTTTGAGTCATGATGACTCGACTCCTGGCTCAGCGTCGACGACACCGTCGCGGAGTGGTTCTCCGGGCAGTGCCTTGACGGTCGCGGGCAGCCCGTAGAGTGCGGTCGCGTTGCCGCGCATGATCCGCTCCCGCTGGTCGGGGAGGAACCGGTTGATCGCATACGCCGGGGAGTCGTAGCTCCAGTGCGGGTAGTCCATAGAGAACATCAGATTGTCGGCCCCAGGTCCATCATGTCCAGATACTGGCGAAACTCTACGGTGTCGGCGTCTTCGAGCGGCTGGGTGGTGAGCCGGACGTGTTCGCGCACATACTCCGACGGGCGCCGGCGCACATGCGGAAGGTCGCCGTGGCGGGGCCACATCCGCTCCATCCGCTCGACCTCGCGGGCGCCTGCTCCGGTGTCTGGGCGCTGACGCCCTCGTGCGGACAGTAATTGACGATGGCATACAGCGCACCGCCGACGTCGTAGACGCCCACCCCGAACTTCCGGCGTACTCATGGTGCCCGGCGGCAGTTCGTCGACGGCGCACACGAGTCGCCGTTGCAGCACTGGTGTACCCCGCCTTCTGCCTGGTACGGCACCCGCCACCACCGCCTGGCTTCATTGCTATCTATACTATAATAGCGATATTCCGTACCAGGAGGGTCGCTGATGACGCTGCCTACACTCGACACCACCGGCCAAACCAGCCCCTACCCGTTCTTCGAATACATGAGGCGCACCGACCCGGTGTGGCATGGCGCCCTGATGGACCACGAGCAGATGCCCGAAGAACTGCGGCCCAACGACGAATGGGTGTTGTTCGGCTACGACGGCGTGTTTCAAGCCTTTCGCAACGACCGCATCTTCACGTCGGCCAACTACGACAAGACCATCGGATTAGTCATGGGCCACACCATCTTGGCGATGGGCGGCAAAGAGCACCACGACCACCGTAGCCTGGTGGCCAAGGCCTTTCGGGCCACCGCACTGGAACGCTGGGAACCGTCGGTGATCGGGCCGGTCTGCGACCAGCTGATCGACGAAATCAAGCACGACGGTCATGCCGATCTGGTGAAGGCGCTGACGTTCGAGTTTCCGACCCGGATCATCGCGACACTGCTGGGGCTGCCCCGGGAGGACCTCGACCTGTTCCGGCGGCTGTCACTTGACCTGATCTCGATCCCCACCGACATCATGGCCGGGTTGACCGCGGCGGCCGAGCTGCACGCGTATTTTCTCGACCAGGTCGAGCAGCGGCGGCGCAAACTCACCAATGACATCATCGGCGACCTGGTCACCGCCGAGATTGACGGCGAAAAGCTCACCGACGAGGCCATTATCGCGTTCTTGCGCCTGCTGCTGCCGGCCGGGCTGGAGACCACGTACCGGTCCTCGGGAAACCTGTTGTACCTGCTGCTGACTCATCCCGAGCAGTTGGCGATGGTCCGCCAAGACCGCTCGTTGATACCCACCGCCATCGAAGAGGGCCTACGCGTGGAAACCCCGTTGACCATGGTCATGCGGACCACCACCGAAGATGTCGACATCGGCGGCAAGACCATTCCGGCCGATGCGCAGATCGACCTGTGTATGGGTTCGGCTAACCGCGACGAAACCCGCTGGACCGACCCCGACACATTCGACATCCGGCGTCCACGGCATGCACACATCGCCTTCGCGGGCGGCATCCACATGTGCCTGGGCATGCATCTGGCCCGGCTGGAGACGCGGGTGATGCTCAACAGCCTGTTCGACCGGATCACGGACCTGACTTTCGTCCCCGACGACGGCACCGGTGAGGAATCCAGGATCGTCGGGCTGACGTTCCGGTCGCCTAACAAGCTTCCGGTCACGTTCACCCCGGCCGCGTGAGGAGCCGGGCCGCGATCCCGCATGACGTCGGGGGGCCTTGGGCTGCCCACCATGTTCGCGACCATCGGCGGTCAGGCATCGTACAATGGTGAAATCATCTGCAGCATCATAGATTTCGGTGTCCGCTACGCTTTCTTGGCGTTCTCCCGCTGGTCTCTGAGTTCTCTCAGCCGCTTGAGACGCATCAGCCGCTCGACTTGGCCATAGGCGTCGATCGGGCTGTGCAGGGCCAGGCCGCCGTCGGCGTGTACCACCTGCCCGGTCACCCACGGTAATTCGAGGACGCCGACGATGGCCGCGGCCACGTCGCTGACCTCGCCCAGGCGGCCCAGGGCCGTCCGCCTGGACAAGCCGTCCACCCAGCCGGGCCAGGCTTCCGGGTTGGGCAGCATCGGGGTTCGTGTGACTCCCGGTCCGACGGCGTTGACCCGGATGTCGTGGGTGCCCCACTCCACCGCGGCGACCTTCACCAGCATGTCCACCCCGGCCTTGGACACGCAGTAGGCGCCCATATCGCGGCCGGCGACGGTCCCGCTGATGCTGGAGACCGCGACGATCGAACCTCCCACTTCGGCGTCGATCATGGCTTGGGCAGCCGCACGGATGGTCAGCCAGGTGCCGGTGAGGTTGACCCCCAAGATGCGTTCCCATTCCGCGGGTGTCTGTTTCAGCAACAGACCGGAGGACCCGACGCCGGCGGAGGTGACCACCCGGGTGGGCACTCCGTGCTCGCGCACGGTTTGTGCCATCGCGGCCGCCACCGCGTCGGAATCGCTGACATCGCAGATGATGTCGGCATCGGATAAGTCCCACACGACGACGTCGTGGCCCGCGTCGCGCAGCCGGGTGGCGACTTCTCGTCCGATCCCGGAGACACCGCCGGTCACCAGGGCGGTCGTAGCGCTCATGCTGCGGGTCCGATCAGCTCGACCAGAACGCCGTCCGGTGCAGTGACGACCGCCATCGGGACGGTAGTGCCGGCCGGAGCCGGCATGCTGATCTGCCGTACCCCGTCGGCGAAACCCAAAGCCGCCAGCGCGGACAACGTCGCCTCGACGTCGCGCTGCAACGACAGCAGGAAGAAGCCTTGCCGCGGCGTGCGAGGCGCGGGTAGGGCCTCATCGGCACCGAACAGCTCCACCAGTTCGACGATCCCGCAATCGGGTATCTGCGGATCACCCAGAAAGATCGAGCGCAGTCGATCGGTCTTGGCGCCGAACAATTCCGGCCAGTTACCGGTGAAAGTATGGTCGAACAATTCGGTCAGCCCGAGACCGTCCCGCCAGAATCGCAGCGAACTTTCGACATTGGCGGTGCAGATCGCGGCGTGATGAACACCCAGCACGAAATTCGATGTTAGCTGGCCGTATTTCAGGTCGTTGAGGCGGGACAGCGCCCGGAGCTCATTCGCAACGCCGGAGCCGCGGCTAAGCGAGCTTGCCCATCGTGCTTTCCCAGAGCTCGCCGGCCAGGCGCGGGTCGTACGCCGCGCGGTTGGCTTTGGCGATCTTGTGCCGGGAGTAGTACTCGCCTGACGTCCAATCGACGCCGGGCCGGCTGGACGCCAGCCAGACCAGTTGTTCGGCTCCCTGTTCCGGGGTGGCCGTGAATCGGGCCGATATCGGCACGTGGTGCTTCATGAAGGTCAGGACCCGCGATCCGGACGCATCGCCGAAGTTGGAGTTCACATATCCGGGATGAAACGTTGCGACCGACAGTCCGCTGCCATGGTAGCGGCGATGTAATTCCTTGGTGAACAACACGATTGCCAATTTGGTCAGCGCGTAGGCAATGCTGGGCCGATGTCGAGCCGTGTTCTCGAGGCTGCTAATGGTCACTCGGGGCAGCATTTTCTGCGACGAGCTGGTCGTATTGATGACCGTCGCGCGAGAATCGAGCAGCACCGTCAGCAGCTGGGTGGTGAGCAGAAACGGCGCCAAATAGTTGACCTGGTAGGTCTTCTCGTAGCCGTCCGCCGTCAACTGAGTCGTTCGGCTCATGCCGCCGGCATTGTTGGCCAAGACGTCGATGCGTGAGTACTCCGAGCGAATCTTGTCCGCCAGGGCCCGCACCTGGGACAGGTCGGCGAAGTCGGCCACGAAGTAATCCGCACCCAGCTCCGTGGCCACTGCGGTGGTCTTGACTTCCGAGCGCCCGACCACGACGACGTGTTCGCCAATGCGACTGAGCCGCCGCGCCGCCGCCGCCCCGATGCCGTCGCTGGCGCCGGTGATGACAATCGTCTTAGGCGTCATATTGTTGCGTCCTCGTGCGTGCTCCAACGAGAGTGTAGCGATACCGCGCCGAATGTCATTGACTTATTGCCGACCGGAACATCTGTGGAGTACGGATCACGAAAGGCAACAATGGGTGCCGTTTCTCGCCGCGAGTTCGGGCGGCTGGCCACGCACGTCGGTGTTGCCGGTGCGCTTGTCGCCTGCGGCGCGACCCCCACCCCGCGCCGCGCCGATCCGACGACCACCGCCAAACCGGAGACCCGCGGCAGGCCGGTCCGGCTCACCCAGTCCGATGTCGATCGGATCATCGGCGATCACGCCCAGAGGCTGCTCGACCGCCTGCGAGCCAGAGCCCCGGGACGCGACTACGGCGTCGCGGTGGCTTTCGCGTATCCCAACGGCGAATTCAAGCCGTTCTACATGTACGGAACGGTGGCCGAGAAGAACCCGCCCACCGAACGAACGATCTTCTCGATCGGATCGGTGACCAAGACCTTCACCGCCGCGCTGTTCGCCACCGGGGTAGCGATGCGGCCGGACTGCTTCGACTGGGATACCGGGCTGAAGCGCTACCTCAGCACCTATCTCGCCGACACCGGAGATCTGAGTAAGACCATGCAGCAGGTCACCCCGAGGATGCTCGCCCAGCACACGTCGGGTCTGGCGCACGATTCCACTGGCCCGGCCGACGGTGACGGCCTGTTCCTCACCAGCCCGTCCGCTCCGCCGCCGAGTTTGCTCAACGTGTGGCGGACCCACCGCGGCCCGCAACCGGGAAGCTGCTGGCAATACTCCAACCTCGGATTCATCACGTTGGGCTTCGCCGCCGTGTCGGCCTACCGGTGCTCGGGCATGGGTGCGTCGTACGCTGGCGTGCTGCGCGATCAGGTCACCGGGCCACTAGCCATGCCCGACACCGGCACGACGGTGCCTGACGGCGCACCGCTGGCGCGTGCCTACCCCAACGGCCGGGAGGTATCGCCGGCTGCCCCTTCGGATCTGAAGTCCTCGGCCGCCGACCTGCACACCTGGCTGCTGGCCCAGCTGGGCGCCGTCAGCGGACCGGAGCGCCTGATGCAGGCGCTCGCCACCACGGTCCGGCCCGCACCGCTGTCGGTCGAGACGTGCGGCAAGCACACCCTGGGACCCGCGCAGATGGCCCTGGCTTGGCAGGTCGAAACCGGTCCGCCCCAGATCATCTGGAAAGACGGCCTGACCTCTGCGGGCGGCTGCTCCTGCTGGATCGGGATCACGCCCGCCGGCCCCGGCCAGGAGCCGCTTGGCATTGCCATCCTGGTCAATGGCTACTGGAACAAGGACAAGCCGGCCGTCTTGGCCGACAATCACGGCCCGGCGATCATCAAGGAGATCTCGGCGGCCAGCTAGCGAATCTCGGTCCCTAGTACTGGCACCGACACCCGTTCAGCGACACCCGCAGGGGCGAAACGAGTTTGTCGCTTCTAGCGGTCGTGGGGCTGCACCCCGGTGTGGGGAGATCGAAATCGCGTGCTGGCGCGGTTGGGTCGGCGGCTGATGGCGCCCAGTGTGCGCTGAGGGCTTCGACTGTGCCGTCAGGGCGGGCCGATCGTGGATATTCCCGCCCTGCATACACTCTCAAAGCCGACACTGCACACTCGATACGGCGGTATGTCAGCCGACTCGGTGAGCACGTGAAACATCCCCCGAACGCCTTCCATCACCAGCGGTTTGAGCGAAGGTGCGGTATCGGCGTGCCGAAAACAGAGCCAAGGTGTGCCGGAAACAGAGCCAGGCATCCAAGGCTGCGCAAAAGCACATCGTTAAACCCCCGCATTCGTGATTCACCATGAATTTCCGAGTAAGGCGGGCACCTTGAACTGCCCGGGAACACCTCGGCCCCCGGGTTGCCCGGGTGACTCACGTGACCAGTCGCCGTCCTATCGCGCGTCAGGACACCGAGTATCGGATCGGTAGGTGTTTGAGACCGCCGACGAATGTGGTGGCGACGAGCTGCGGATCACCGCAGAGCTCAATGGATTTCAGCCTGGGAAGCAACTCGGAGAAGAAACTGCTGACCTCCATCCGGGCCAGTGCGGCACCCATGCAGAAGTGCACGCCGTAGCCGAAGGCCAAATGCTTGTTCGGCTCGCGTCCCACGTCGAAGCGGAACGGCTCCACGAAGACGTCCTCGTCCCGATTGGCCGAGGCATACGACAGCAGCACGGATTCGCCTGCCGCGATAGGTGTTCCGCGGACGACGGCGTCGGCGGCGGCGGTGCGCATGAAGTGCTTGACCGGGGTGACCCAGCGGATCATTTCTTCGGTGGCCAGCGGCATGAGACCGATATCGTCGCGCAGCCGCTGCAGTTGGTCCGGATTGTCGATGAGTGCCCGCAGGCCGCCGGAGATGGTTGCGCTGGTGGTGTCGTGCCCGGCGGTGGCAACGATCAGGTAGTAGGACACCGTTTCGATGTCCGACAGCGGCTCACCGTCGATGCGGGCGTTGGCGATCGCCGATGCGAGATCGTCGGTCGGATGCTCGCGGCGCGCCGCGGTCACCGCGTTGAAGTAAGCGAACATGTCCAGCAGCACGGGCAGCTGGTCCTCGCTGGACGTGCCGCGCTGGTATTCGCTGTCGTCGCTGCCGAACAACTCCTGGGTCAGCGTGAGCATCCGGCCGAAGTCGGCCTCCGGCAGCCCAAGCAGCGACATGATCACGTAAAGCGGGTAATTGACCGCGACCTGCTGCACAAAATCGCATTCGGGCCCCGCCGCCGCCATCCTGTCGACGTAGGTCTTGGCCAGTTCGTCGATGCGAACCTTCATCGCCCGCATGGCTTTTGGGCGGAACCAGTCCGCGCCGATCGCGCGGACAACCCGGTGCTGCGGGTCGTCGAGGTGGATGAGCGTGCGGACACCCGCGGCTGCCTGTAGCTCGTCGCCCGCTATCGTCGCCAAGACGGGCCGCGGCCAGTTGGCGAACAGCATGTTGTCGCGCTCGACGTCCATGATGTCGGCATGTTTGGTGATCGCCCAGAACGGCCGGTAGTCGGGCACCTCCACCCACGACACCGGAGCACTGGCACGCAAGTGAGTCAGCGCCGTATGCAACCGCGGTTCATCGGTATATGCCAGCGGGTCTGCCAGTAGCTTGGCGGCCTCGTCCACGGTCCGCACCGTCATTGCCGAAAGTCCTTCAGCGCGGCTCGAATACAGTCCTGCGAGGCGGCGAAGAAGATCGGCAGCACCCGGTCGACCACGCCGTCGCAGCGGTCGCAAAGCGCGGCGGCGATGCCGCCGACCGGTCCGACGACCGCGAAAGCACGCAGCATTTCGTCGTCGATCAGAGATCCCATGGTGTCCCACTCACCGTGCAGGGAAAGGCGGTGCAGATCGGCATGCAGGTCTCCCCAGCCGTGCACGTCGAGAACCTTGCGGTAGGCCGGTGTGGAACCGTAGAAGGCGATCCGCTTGCGCACGGCCGCGACGGCCGTCTCCAGGTCCGCGTCGTTCTCGCCCGTCGCGATCATCACTTCGGCAGACACCTCGAAGTCTCCGCGGTCCCGGCCGGAACGCTGCAACCCACGGAGCAGCCCCGGCATGGTCACCTCATCGAGGTAGCGCCGGGAGACCATCGGGTGTCCGAGGTGGCCGTCGGCGACCTCGCCGCACATCTCGGTCATCGCGTCGCCCACGGCGGCAAGAAAGATTTTCGGTGCCGGATACGGCTGGGGCTCGGGCGTGAACATCGGGGTCATGATCTTGTGGGTGTAGAACTCGCCCTGGAAACGGAGCTTGCCGCCATCACGCCAGGCGGACCAGATCGCGTGCAGCGCGGCAACGAATTCCCGCATCCGGCGCGCCGGGTGACTCCAGGGCATGCTGAATCGCTTCTCGATGTGGGCCTGTATTTGGGTGCCCAGCCCGAGGATGAACCGTCCCTGGGAATAGCTCTGCAGATCCCAGCCCAGGTTGGCGACGGTCATCGGATTACGTGCGAAGGCCACCGCGATGTTGGTGCCGAGTTCGATCCGCGATGTGTGTTCGGCGGCCAGCAGCAGCGGCAGAAACGGATCGTGGCTGGTCTCGGCTGTCCAGCCGCCGTCATATCCGTTTCGCTCCAACGCATCGGCTGCCTCGACGACCCGGGCGAGCTGGTTGGGAATGCCCCCGTCAACCTTGAGGCGGGGCGCGCTACCCATGCGAGCGACTTTACAGTAAGCAATCCAGTATGTAGGACAGACGCATGACCAAAGCCGAGGATTGGCAGCAGACACTCGAGGACCTCGACAGTCGCCGCCGGCAGGCACGGGCGATGGGTGGGCCGGAGCGACTCGACAAGCATCGCGGTTTAGGCAAACTCGACGCGCGCGCCCGCGTCGAACGCCTGCTCGACCCGGGCACGTTCCGTGAGCTCGGCACCATCGTCGGCGGCGAGGTCGCGGCCGACGCGATCGTCACCGGCTGGGGGCGGATCAACGGAGTCCCGGTGATGGTGGGCGCCGAGGACTTCACGACGCTGGCCGGAACCATCGCGCCGGGCAGCAATTCCAAGCGCTACCGTATCGCCGAGTTGGCGTTGCGCGACAAGATAGCGCTGGTGATGCTGCTCGAAGGCGCCGGGTTTCGCCCCACCGGTACCCATTACGGACGCAGCCCGACCGACCTGCTCGCCCAGGCGCGGTGCTCGGGCCGGGTTCCGACGGTGGCCGCGGTGCTGGGCGCCTCGGCCGGACACGGCGCCCTGGTGGCCCCCATCTGTGATTTCACCGTCATGAGCCGCCACGGCGCGATCTTCACCGCCGGCCCGCCGGTGGTCAAAGAGTCTACGGGCGAAGACATTTCGAAAGATGCATTGGGCGGTCCGGACGTCGCGTTAGCCAGCGGCGTCATCCACAATGTCGCCGACGACGATGCGGCCGCGCTGGATACCATTCGCCGCTACCTGCCCTATTTCCCGTCAAGCGCGTGGTCGTATCCGCCGTCGCTACCGGCCTCTTCGGAATCCGGGCCGCGGTCCACGCCGGAGTTGCTGGAGATCGTCTCGCGGGACAACCGCCGCGTCTACGACATGCGCTCGGTGCTCGACGTCGTCTTCGACTCGCCCGACTGGCTGGAAGTACAACCACATTTCGGCCGGGCGATCATCTGCGCCCTCGCCCACCTCGGGGGGCATCCGGTCGCGGTCGTCGCCAACCAGCCGCGGGTACTGGCCGGCTCCATCGACGCCGACGCCGCCGACAAGGCCGCACACTTCATCATGGTGGCCGACTCCTTCCACCTGCCAATCGTTTTCCTGGCCGACAACCCGGGCATGCTGCCCGGCAGCCGGTCTGAACTTGCCGGCGTATTGCGCAGCGGGGCAAGGATGTTCGCCGCGCAGACCGCGGCCACCACGCTGAAGCTGCACGTGACATTGCGTAAGGCCTACGGCTTCGGCTCCATGGTGATGGGACTGATCAGCTTCGACGGCCAGGTGGCGACGTTCGCCTATCCGGGCGCGACCATGGGCGCCATGGGTGCTGGGGCGCTCAGCCGCGCCTCACACGCCGACCGGGAGTTGTCGGCCAAGCTCCGAAACGCGGAGCTGCAGGCGTCGTTTCGGTCGGCCGAGCATATGGGCTTCGACGAACTCATCGACCCCCGCGAGACCCGGGACGCGTTGCTGGCCGCGCTGCAGCGCGGCCTCCAGGCCCGGCAGGCCGCCGCGGAACCGGTGACGCGCACGCTCATCATGCCGTGACCGTGTGTTGCCGAACGTCCGTCGCGCCGACCGTGAACCTACTGTGACGACACGCCGATGCCCACCGCAGCCTGTTCACGCTCGGCGCGAGGAAACCTTGTTAGCGGGCGACGCGTGGATCTGCTTGCCCAGGCCGAGAACGTGCTCGGCGATCATGTTGCGGAACACTTCCAATGTGCCGCCGTAGATTCCGACCAACGGCGCGAAGCGGTAGACGTATTCGGCGCCTCCGTCATCGGCCGCGCCGTCGGCCCCGAAAGGCAACGCAGCGGGGGTCCCCAGAATGTCCATCAAGTCCGGAGAGATGTCACGCATGGTTTGCGCGATGGCCACTCGCCCGAAGATGCCCGGCGCCGATAGCGCTGCCTCCACCCGCGCGATACCGCGGCCCAATCGATATGCCACCGACCCATCGTCGAGCAGCCGGTGCCCGCCGGGACCGGGCTTGGTCACCGCCGCCGCGACCCGGTCGACCGCTTCGGCCATGACGCCGGCCTGGTGCATCATGATCGAGGTGTCCTGCAACCCGTCGGGTGCCGGCGCGACCGCGCCGTGCTCGACGTTGAGCGGCTCCCGCAGGACCGTCCAGCCCCCGTTCACCTCACCCAGCCGATACTTGTCATCGACGCGCACGTCACTGTAGTAGACGATGTTCGTCCGGTCCCCGTCCACCGTGCGGATGCCTTGAATCTCGATGCCCGGTGAGTCCAGCGGCACCAGAAACATGGTCAGGCTCTTGTGCTTTCGGGCGTGCGGGTCGGTGTTGGTGATCAGAAAGACGTATTGGCAGTTGTGCGCGCCGGTGGTGAACATCTTCGAACCGTTGATCACCCAGCCGTCGCCGTCGCGCACCGCGCGGGTCTTGCAGGTGGCGACGTCGGATCCGCCTTCGGGCTCGGTGTAGCCCAGGCACAGCCGGAGATGGCCGCTGAAAACACCGGGCAATACCTCCTCGACGAGCTCGGGCGAGCCGAACTTCGTCACCGAACGAGCCACCATGGCGGTCGTTCCCCACGTCACCCACGGCACCCGTGCCCGCCGCTTCTCCAGCTCCCAGATGCGCCGACGCACTCTGCTGAATCCGCCTTCGGATTCCGTCTTCCACTCCGCTGCCAAATACCCTGCGGCGCCGAACTTCAGGTGCAGACCCTCATGGAAGTTGTCGCCCGTCTCACGGTCGTGACGGCGGACCTCGTCGGTCACGTGCTCGGCCAGGAAGCGGCGGGCCTCGTCGCGGAATGCCTGGTCCTCTTCGGAAAGTTCAACCAGGGAAAAGTCCATCGTTGGGCTCCTGTTCCTAGACGCACGCGGCCCGGGACGCGGTTTCGCGGGCGGCCACGATCTCGGCAATTCCCCGGGCGCAGACGCCCGGATCACCGCCGGCCAGCGGCCATCCGCGGGCCCGCACCAGATAGGCGGTGGCGGCGGCCTCGGCCGAAACCCCGAGGCCTCCCTGGATGTGGACGGCCATGGTGGCGGCTTGGGCGGCTTCTTCGGCCATGAACAGAAACGCTGCCGGTGCCAGTTCCGGTCGTTCGCCGGGTTCGTTGTCCAAGAACCAGGCGGCACGCCGAACCAGGTTGCGTCCGCTGTGCACGGTGATGGCCATGTTGGCCAGCGGGTGCGAAATGCCTTGCAGCGTAGCGATGGGAACGCCCAATGTGTAACGGGTCTTGGCGAACTCGGCCGCGATCGTCATTGTCTCCTCGACCAGGCCAACCAACGCCGCGGCCATCAGCAGTCGCCATTCATCCAGGGCCCGTTGATAATTCGCCAGCGCCTCGGGACCGTGAGCCACCACCATCCGGGCGTCAGCGGATGCCGGATCAACCCAGGCCATCGGCAGCCGGCCGATGTTGTCCACTCTTGCCGGCTGCGTGCCGAACGTCAGGCTCAGGATGTGGTCGCCGTCGACGACGACGACGCGGCCGACAATCGACCCGGCGGGAATCAGCCGCCGGCCCGGCCCACCGTCGATCTGCGGGTCGAGCGCCGCGAGCTGTTCTCCGTTGGCCAGGGCAGCGGTTTCGGCATCCAGCATCCCGAGGCGCGCCAACAGCCGCGTCGCGCAGACATGGTCGATCCACGGGACCGGCGCCAGCGAGCGGCCGATCTCCTCGGCCACCAGGGTGAGGTCGACCAGCGTCGCGCCATCGCCGCCGGCGGACGCGGGCAGCGCCATCGTCGTGGCGCCCATCCCGCACAACCGCTCCCACAGGCTCTTGTCGAAACCGGATGGCTCTGCGGCACGGACCGTTTCGATCGAGCAGTGGGTCTTGAAGAACCTGTTGTACGCCGACTGCAACGCGATATGGTCCTCGGACAAGCTGTAGTCCAGCCTGCGCAATTCGAAACGGTCCATCGTCAGCGCTCCTCACCGAAGAAGAACTCTTGGGCGTTGTTGTAGAGGTAGTTCTGCAGGACGTCGGACGGCAGGTCCAGGGTCCGCGCCTCGGGTATGACCCTGCGCATCGGCAATACCGGCCAGTCCGAGGCGAAGATCACCTTGTTCTGGCCCCGGGTCCGCAGGTAATGCAGCAGAGCTTCCGGCAACCGCTTGGGCGACCATGCCGAGGTCATCAGCCGCAGGTTGGCGTACTTGAGCAGCAGCCGGATCGCCACGTCCCACCATGGATCGGCGCCGTGGATCATGCACAGCCGCAGCTCCGGAAACCGCACGCACACTCGGTCGAGATGCATCGGATGCTGTACTTCTCCGGGGATCGGCGGTCCGGGTATGCCGGTGTTGACGCACAGCGGAAGGTCGAGTTCGGCGCACTTGGCGTAGAGCGGATAGTAGACGGCGTCGCTGGGCGGGTATTGCCCGTCTCCCCAAAAGCTGGGCCCGACAACGGCATACGCGACGGGCAGGTCGCGGACTATGGCGCTCAGTTCGCGCAACGGCTTGACCGGACGCAGCAGGTTGACTCCACCCATGGCCAGCGCGAACCGATCAGGCTTGGCTTCGGCGAACGCGCGCGCGGTGGCGGACGGGTTGGCCAGCGAATCCATCAGGATCGCTTTGTGCACCCCCTGCTCGTCCATCTCGGCGAGCAGCGCGGAGAGGTCGACCGGTTCGAACATCGACTCAGGGCCCTTGAAGTAGTCGTCGCGAACCTTGAGCATCCAGGTCGGCTGGGATCCGGCCTCGCCGAAGTGGACGTTCACCAGGCAGTCGATCACTTTGTGCGTCATGGTGCCGGAACCCGCCGCGTCACTTGCTCTCTGGCCCACCGATAATTCGGCTTGCCGTTGCCCAGACGCTGGATGTGCTCGACGAAGAGGAACGCCTTGGGAGCCTTGAAATGCGCGAGCTGCGAGGTGCAGAAGGCATACAGCTCCGGTTCAACCACGCAGGCATCCGGACGCAACGCGACGAGCGCGACCACTTCCTGTCCCCAGCGCTCGCTGGGCCGTCCTAGCACCACGGCATCGGCAACGCCGGGATGTGTGCGCAGTACGTCTTCGACCTCTTCGACGAACACTTTCTCGCCGCCGGTGTTCACCACCAGGGAATCGCGGCCGAATAACCGGATGGTTCCGTCGTTCTCGAGGCAGGCCCGGTCACCCGGTATCACCACCCGCCGGCCGTCGATCTCGGGGAAGGTGCGTTGGGTGGCTTCGGCGTCGTTGAAGTATCCCAGTGGAATCCGGCCTATTCTGGCCGCCCAGCCGATCTCGGACTCGCCGGGCCGCAGGAATCGGCTGCGGTCCGCGGAGACGACGGTAGCGCCGACTCTGGGTTCGAAGGTTTCGCTGGCGGTTCCGTCGCGGCTGTACCCGAATGCCATGTTGCCAGTCTCCGACGAGCCGTAGCCCTCGATGATGGTGGCCTGCGGCAGCAACTCCATCAGTGCCCGTTTGTATTTCGCGTTGGTGGCCGCCCCGCCCGTGCCGATCGAGTGCACCGACGACAGGTCGTAGGTACGGTTCCGCAGCTCGGCGACCAGCGGCCCGGCGTATGCGTCGCCGACCATGGTGATCATGCCCACCCGTTCGCGCTGGGCGGTCGCCCAGACCGACCGCGCGTCGAGCTTGTCGCGGTCGTCGTACATGACGACGGTGCGGCCGTGCAGAAGAGCCGCGAACGCCGTCCACATGCCGGCCGCATGCATGAGAGGTGAAACGGCGAACCACGGCGGACCGCCCGCGCGCACCAGCTGATGGATCTCTTCGACGCTTGCGTGGTCGGCGCCGACCATCGACGTCACGTAGATATCGCTTTGGCGCCACAGCACTCCCTTGGGGCGTCCGGTCGTTCCACCGGTGCACATCATGATCAGATCGTCCGGCGAACCCACGACAGTGCGGTCATCGCCACAGGCAGCCAGCGCGTCGTCGAGCGAAACCGCGCCCGGCAGTTCGGCAGCGCCGCTCGCGTCGTCGACGGATATCAGTAGCTCGGCCCCGTCGGGCGGCAACACTTCGGCGAACCGGGCACCGAGCGAGCGATGGTAGATGACGCCCCGCGGCTTGACATAGTCGAGCAGCTCAGCGATCTCACACGGCGAATAGTGGTGGTTCACGTTGACCGGCACGACGCGCGCCTTGAGGCAGCCGATCACCATGTCGGGATACAGGTCGTTGTGCATGATCAGGGCAACCCGGTCCTGACCGCATTCCCACCGCTGCAGCGACTCACGCGGTCGGCGGGCTCCGAAGCCGTTGCCGTGCAGGTAGTTTGCCAACCGGTTGGTTCGTGCGGCCGACTCGGCGAACGTGCTGCGGCGCGGACCGCACACCGTCATCTGGCGATCCGGGATGACCTGCGCGATGGCGTCCAGCACGGCGCCGATAGTCCACTGGGGCACGACTTTCCTAGCCCTTTCCGAGGCCACCGAGGCATACCGTGATGCCGAGGAAGGCCAAGGCGTTGTCGCGCATGATCTTTCGGGTGTCGACTTCGCTGAACGCGGCGAGTTCCCCGGTGAACGACAGGGGTGACTCCAGACCTTCGCCGTGGGGCCAGTCCGATCCGAACAGAATGCGATCGACGCCGATCTTGCCGGCCAGCAACTCGAGATCTTCCTCGTAGTACGGTGACACCCACACGTGCTCGCGCAACGTATCGACGGGATCGTTAGGAAACGAGCGCGGATGCTGGTTAGCCAGCTTCTTGAGCCGCTTGGCGAGCCGATGCACCCATTCCGAGCCGTTCTCGATGCTGGCGACCCGGAGTGCGGGATGACGATCGAAAACACCGTGCACGATCAGCGAAGCCATGGTGTCATGGATGGCACGGTCGTCGACGAGTATCTTGTCCAGCGGGTCGGGCGGGGCCGAGAACGGCTCAAAGGTTTCCTTTCCGCCCCACATCGCAGCGATTTTCAGGTAGCCGCTGTCGCCCAGGTGGAAGGCCACCGGCACGCCGGCTTCGGCTAGCCGCGCCCAGGCCGGGTCGTGCGAGCGGTGGCCCAGCGAGCGGTTCTTCGGAATACCAGGAACCGGCGCCGGACGCACATGCACCAGTCGTGCACCGCGTGCGAGCACGAAATCGATTTCTCTGACCGCTTCTTCGGGGTCGGCCAACGAGATCATCGGCGCGGCAAGGACGCGATGGTCCGGGCGGTCGAAACCCCAATCCTCGTCGAGCCACAGGTTGAAGGCATGCAGGGATGCCATCGTCGCCTCGATGTCACCCCTGAGTGCTTCCTCGACTCCGCAGCCGAAGGTCGGGAACACCAGAATCGTTTCGATGCCTTGGCTTTCGAGCACGGCAACGCGTGCGTCCCGGTGCTGGTACTCCGGCCGCAATTCCAGCTTCTCGACCTTCATCAGCGACGCCGGGTCGACGCCCTCGGGAATCTCGCCGCGGAACAGCACGTCCAGGCAGCCCGGCACGATGATCGGATCGAAGGTCGGATTGGGGATGAATCGGTTGACGCGGTCGCCGATGATCGCCTGGGTGTGGCGGCCGTCGCTGAACATCTGCACACCACGCCGGCGAAACCGCTTGTCCAGATGGCGGGTGAACGCATCCAGTGGTTCGTAGTAGTGGTTGTCGACGTCGATCGGCTGGTAATTCAAGTGCCCCATGATCGTCCTCATTCCGATGTGAGCGACGGAAACCGTGGTTGCCGCTTCTGCAGGAAACTCACGATTCCTTCGACAACGTCTGGCCTCGGCATCGCCTCGCGCAGCAGAACTTCGGCGCGGGCAGTGGCTTCGATGACATCGCCAGTGGCGTCACCGTAGACCTGACGCTTGATCACCGCCATCGACGCCGGCGAGCAGTTGCGGGCGATGTCCTCCGCATACTCGAGAGTGCGCTTCATCAAATCCTCGGGCGCGACGACTTCCTTGACCAGACCCAACTCTGCGGCCTCTTCGGCCAAAAACGTCCGGCCGCTCAGCAACAGGTCCAGTGCGACCGCCCAGCTTGTCAAGCGCGGAAGTATCCAGGAGATGCCGAACTCGGCGATCAGCCCGCGCCGGGCGAACACGGCGGCGAACTTCGCCCCGGCGGCGGCAAATCGAACGTCGCACATCAGCGCCTGCGTCAGACCGATGCCCGCGCAGGAACCGTTGATCGCGGCGATCACCGGCTTGCGCAGCGTCGTCAGGAAATGGGGCGGGCGGTCGCCGACCAACTCGGCCAGATCGGTCTGACGTGCCGCCGCCATCGTGGCCCCGTATCCCGCCGCCAAATCCGGCGAACCCAAATAGGCACCGGCACAGAAGCCCCGGCCGCGGCCGGTCAGCACGATCACCCGGATCTCTGGATCCTGTTCGGCGCGGTCGAGCACCGCATAGAACCCCGCGGCGATGTCGGGGCCCCAGGCGTTGAGGCGATCGGGGCGGTTGAAGGTGAGGATCGCTACCCCACCTGGGGTTGCGTCGTAGAGCACCGCGTCGTCGCCATCGTTGCTCATCGGTGTCCCCTCGACCCCACCGCGGCGCGGCGGTCAGCCATCGATGAGCCCCAGCCGACGATAGGCAGCCGTGATCTGGGTCTTGGCCTCGGGCGGCAACTCGGCCTGGGGCGGCCGGGAATGCGGATAGGACCCGATCGGCAGACCCAGCACCGACGCCGAGTATTTGAACGCACCGCCCCAGTGGGTGAAGTAGTCGGGTCTACCCGGATAGCAGGTCCACCACGAACCGAGGTCCACGTCGAACTGGTCCAGACCCGAATCACGTCCATAGTCCATCGCCTCGATGAGCTTGTCCCCCAACACCAAATCCCAGTATTCGGACAGCAGCCGCCGCTGCGGCGTCTCCATCAGATACCCGGCCGTGCCCAGCTGTGCCGGACAGACGATTCCGGCGCGCAGCCATCCGGCGCGGTAGATCGTCTTGTCGCATTCCCAGAGCACCAGTCCGGGGGCGAGTTCGTGGAGCAGCCGACTGGCCTGGGGGCGGAAGGCGCCCTCCTTGGTCGCACACACCGCGGGCACTTCGTGGTAGATGTGCGCACTCTCGGCCGGCGTCAACACATAACCTGAGGACGGCGAATTGAACATGCCCAGCGCGATGTCAGTATGTGCGGCAACGTATTTGAAGAATCTCAACACGCCTTCACCGCCGTGGGTTTCCATCATCGGCGTCTGGATATAGGCGATGTCGGCGCCCGCCTCCTGGGCGTGCAGCGTCAAGTCCAGGCAGTCCTTGGCCGTCATCGCCGATGTGCAGGCCTGGATGATGACGTCAGGATTGCAGCGACGCCCTTCTTCGATCGCGACCTCGAGCAGGCGCTTCCGCTCGTCGATGGTCAGTGACCAGAATTCTCCGATTCCGCTGGTGCACCACAGCATCGGATGTCCGAGATCACCGACGCAGTAGCGCACCAGAGTCCGATAGGCATCCCAGTCGATGTCGTCGCCGTCGTTCCCGCAGAACGGCGTATACAGCGAGTCACCGATACCCCGTAACGCGTACCGTGCCCAGGCACGCGCCTCACCGGCCGTTGCCACGCTGCCTCAGCCCGGTCATACTCGCCCCGCCCAGCCGCTTATACCAAAAAGCCTACGATAGGTATTACAGTAGCAGACGTAAAGGCGCCCGAAGCAGTGCCGGTCAGGCTGAGCGGCGGCACGACCAGGACCGCGTACCCAACACAGATCTTCGATGGAGGTAACCGCGTAGTGGCAAAGCAGGCAACCGCCGACAAGCGTCAGCGGCGCGAACGCGGGTCCATCAATCCAGACGACATCATTACCGGCGCATTCGAACTGGCAGAACAGGTGTCCATCGACAACCTGAGCATGCCGCTGCTCGGCAAACATCTTGGAGTAGGCGTCACCAGCATCTACTGGTACTTCCGCAAGAAGGACGATCTGCTCAACGCGATGACCGATCGCGCCTTGAGCAAGTACGTCTTTGCCACCCCGTACGTGGAGGCCGACGACTGGCGGGAGACCTTACGCAATCATGCCCGGCTGATGCGGAAGACCTTCATGGGCAACCCGATACTGTGCGATCTGATCCTGATCCGGTCGGCGCTCAGTCCCAGGGCCGCCCGGCTTGGCGCCCAGGAGATGGAGCGGGCCATCGCGAATCTGGTGCAGGCAGGTCTGTCTCCCGAGGACGCCTTCGACACTTACGCCGCGGTCTCGCTTCACGTCCGCGGGTCGGTGGTGCTGCATCGGCTCAACGAGAAGCACCAGTCCGCCGACAGCGGGCCGCGCGCGCTGGAAGACGCTATGGAGATCGACCCGCAAACCACACCCTTGATTGCCCGAGTCACCGGGAAGGGACACCGCATCGCGACCCCTGACGAGGCCAACTTCGAATACGGCCTCAACTGCATCCTCGACCACGCTAGCCGGTTGATCGAGGAACGGGCGATAGCAGCCAAATCGGCTTCACCGCAACGCAAAACGGCCAAGTCGTCCGCGCCGAGAAGACGGGCCAAGGCCGGCCCATCCACGGATCGAGGCTAGGAGACCCGCATCCAAAGTTTGCAGTTTCTCGTCTCGAAAGCCGCGACCGTCGCCGGGATCGTCACATACATCGGACCCATCGAGGTATTCGAGTTCACAATGTCCTCAGCGCTGGCCGCAGGCGTGCCGTGCATCAACCACGAGCAGGTTGAGAGCTCGGATACCCGGCCGAACACCAGGATAAGCGGATTCGATGGTCCCTCAGTGCGGTAAGTACCTGGTGCAATGTCAATCCCCACCAGAAAAACTCCATCGCCGGGGATTACGTCGCCCGGTTCGGCACGGGCCGGTGACGCGAGCGACATCACGGCCACGCAGGCAACCACTGCGGCGGAGGCTCGAGGTGCATGGGGCATTTCGTCCTCGTTCAATCAGGGTTCAATCAGGGCTCGATCCGGGCTCCATCTGGGCTTCATCCGGGCCGGCCTAGCGGCAGCCTATACCCAGCCAACACCGGGTTGCGCCGAATCACGCGACTTAACCCTCGCCCCGCCGCGACGCGCCGAGCCCTCCACTTTCTGCCACCACCCCACGCGCAATCAGATGGTCAATCAACGGGATTGCGCTGGCGGCAAGATGGTCGGCCATGGCAGCGCGGGCCAGCTGGTCGTCGTGCTTCGCCAGTGCGGACAGTATCCGGCGATGATGCTTGATTGCCCGGGCCGGCCAATGCTCGATGCCGGGAAACACCGATTCGGGTGCGTAACGGGTGATCTGAGACATCAAGTGCGCCAGCTTCGGCGAGTCGGCCGCAATATTGATGGCCCGGTGAAACTCATGGTTGAGCTGGACCGTCCGCTCGTCGTCGTGGGCGGCGTAAGCCTCCTCGAGCTGCGCCTGGATCTGCCTGAGGTCACGCAACTGCTGGTCGCTGATGCTGATCGCGGCCCGCGCCGCCAGCTCGCCGCCCACGTGCGCCTGCACGTTGGCGACGTCGGCGAGGTCGCGTTTGGTCACCGGCAACACCACAAACCCTCGTCGCGGCTGCTGGGCGACCAATCCTTCGGCGCGTAACGCGAACAACGCCTCACGCACCGGTGTCACGCTGATTCCCAATTCCGCGGCTAGCTGATCGAGGCGGATGTAGTTGCCCGCGGCGTAGCTGCCCTCGTAAATCCTCTTGCGGACAAAATTCGCCACGTCGTCGGAAAGCTGGGGCCGCGCAGCGAAATCCGGGACAGTCATCGCTTCACATCCGATACTCGTCGAGCAGCCGCTTGCTGATGATGGACTTCTGTATTTCGCTGGTTCCCTCGCCGATCAGCAGGAACGGCGCATCGCGCATCAGCCGCTCGATCTCGTAGGCCGTTGAGTATCCGTAACCGCCGTGGATGCGGAAGCTTTGCTGGGTGACCTCCGAACAGTATTCGCTGGCCAGGTATTTCGCCATTCCGGCGGCGACGTCGTTGCGCTCGCCCGAGTCTTTCAGCCGCGCCGCGTTGACCATCATCAGGTGTGCCGCTTCGACCTTGGTCGCCATCTCGGCCAACTGGAAAGCGATTGCCTGGTGCTCGGCGATCGGCTTGCCGAAGGTATGGCGTTGCTGGGCGTACCGCACCGCGAGTTCGAAGGCTCGAATGGCGACACCGCAGGCTCGCGCCGCAACGTTCACCCGGCCGACTTCGATGCCGTCCATCATCTGGACGAAGCCCTGCCCGGGGACGCCGCCGAGGATGTCGTCGGCGGGTGCCCGATAACCGTCGAAGATGAGTTCGGTGGTATCGATGCCCTTGTAGCCCAGTTTGTCGATCTTTCCGGGGATCACCAAGCCCGGAGCCACTTCGCCGAAACCCGTGGGCTTTTCGACGAGGAACGCGGTCAGGTTGCGGTGCGGCTTGGCTGCGCCTTCGTCGGTGCGCACCAGCACCGCCACTAGCGTCGAACTGGCGCCGTTGGTCAGCCACATCTTCTGGCCATCGATGGCGTAGTCGCCACCGGGATCGCGGCGGGCCCGGGTGCGGATCGCGGCGACGTCGGAGCCCAGTTCCGGCTCGGACATCGAGAACGCGCCGCGGCACTCGCCGGTGGCCATCCGCGGCAGGAAGCGCTGCCGCTGCTCGTCGGTGCCGTGCTGACGCAGCATGTAGGCGACGATGAAGTGGGTGTTGAGCACACCGGACACACTCATCCAGCCGCGCGCCAGCTCTTCGACACACAAGGCGTAAGTCAGCAGCGACTCTCCCAGTCCGCCGTATTCTTCGGAGATCATCAGGCCGAACAAACCCATGGCACGCATCTGGTCGACGATGGCCTGCGGGTAGGTGTCGGCACGCTCTAACTCCGGCGCGTTGGGAATGATGTCTTTGTCGACGAATTGCCGCACGGTGGTGATGATTTCGGTTTGCAGCTCGGTCAGCCCGAGGGTCTGGGCAAGTTTAGTCATGCGCTGGTGTTCCTATCGTCTTGGCGCTCGATAATCGCGCGATATCGGCGGCCGTCAGTCCGAGGCACTCGGTGAACACCTGCGCGGTGTCCTGCCCGAGTGCCGGAGCGGGTGTGCTGGCCGGGTGGGCGCCATCGAACGCCGTCGGCATGCCGGGGGCCAGATAATCGCCCACTTCGGGCTGGTGCAGTAGGGAAAACAGCGGGTTGGCAGTCACTTTCGGGCACGCAGCTACCTGCGCGAAGCTGCGGTAGCGTTCGAAGAGCACGGTGGTACCCGACAGCGCGGCAATGATCTCGTCGGCGGTGTGGTCGCCGAACCAGGTCGCGAAAAGGCCCGTGAGGACATCGCGGTAGCGGTACCGGTCGCCTTCGGCGGCGAAGTCCACGCCCAGCGCCTCGGCCAGTGCCGACACCGCCGCCCCGGTACCGGTTACATCGACCAGATCGCGAAAGTGGCGTCCCGTCAACAGGACCACCATGAACCCGACCCCGTCGCAGCTGGTGAAGTCCTGGCCGTATTGGCCATAGACGGCATTGCCCAGGCGCTGCCGTTGCGTCCCATTGACCTGCGGCTCGGTCAACAGCCCCAGGTTTCCAGCCGTCGCCAGCGCAACGTCTTCCAGCGCCAGACTGACCCGAGCCCCCATCCCGGTCTGGTCGCGGCGGCGCACCGCAGCGACGACGGCGAGCGCGGCATACAGACCGCAACAGACGTCCCAGGCCGGCAGCACGTGGTTGACCGGGCCGGCATGGCCGACCGGACCGGTGACCAGCGGGAAACCGATGGCCGCGTTGACGGTGTAGTCGACCGCAGTTGAGCCGTCGCCCCGCCCGAGTAGCTGGAGGTGGACAACGTCGGAACGCCGGGCTGCCAGCAGCTCGTGGCTGAGCCAGGGAAAGCCGGCATTGGTCACGACGATGCCGTCGCCCTCGACGACCAACCGCTGTACCAGCTGCTGTCCTTCCGCCGAGCGCAGATCCACGGTCACCGAACGCTTTCCCTTGTTCAGTCCGGTCCAGTAGATCGACGTTCCGGTCGCCGCGAGCGGCCAGCGCTGCACGTCAGCAGCGCCACCGATCGGATCGACTCGGATCACCTGTGCACCAAGCTGACTGAGCGTCATGCCGCACAGCGGTGCGGCCACGAAGCTGGAAACCTCGACGATGCTGATACCGCTCAACGGCAACGCGGGACCGGGCATGTCTATGTGACCCGTTCGAAGACGGCGGCCAGCCCCTGACCCCCGCCGATGCACATGGTCTGCAGGCCGTAGCGCGCCTGGCGGCGGTCCAGTTCACGCGCCAGGGTCGCCAGCATCCTGCCGCCGGTCGCGCCGACGGGATGACCCAACGAAATGCCGGAGCCATGCACGTTGGTTCGTTCCCGGTCGGCGGCACCGAAGTTCCACTCCCGCATCACCGCAAGCGCCTGTGCGGCAAAAGCTTCGTTGAGTTCGATGAGGTCGATGTCGGCCAGCCGCAGGCCCGCCTTGGCGAGTGCGGCCTCGGTCGCGGGCACCGGACCGATGCCCATGATGTCGGGCGCCACCCCCGCCAGCCCCCAGGACACCAACCGGACCAACGGCCGCAAGCCGCACTCGGCGGCCTTGGCCGGCGTGGTCACCACGCACATCGATGCCGCATCATTTTGGCCGCTGGCGTTGCCGGCTGTTACCGTAGCCGCCGGATCCTGTTTCAGCAGAACAGGTTTGAGCTTACTCAACGATTCCAGCGTGGTGTCGGCGCGAGGATGCTCGTCGGTGCCGATCAGCTCCTCGCCGTGGCGGGTACTTATCGAAACTGGAATGATTTCCTCGGCGAAGGCGCCGTCTTTTTGGGCGGCCACCGCGCGCTGATGCGACGTCACCGCGAGCTCGTCTTGCTCCAGCCGCGAAATGCCGTACCGGCGGCGCAAATTCTCGGCGGTCTCTAGCATTCCGCCCGGCACCGGATAATTCCGGCCCCCGGCCGTGGTGCGGCCACGGGCCAGGGCATCGTGCACCCGGATGCCCCCGCGGGCGCCACCCCAGCGCATATCGGTGGAATAAAACGCGACATTGCTCATGCTTTCGCAGCCGCCGGCGATGACGAGGTCGTTGTCGCCATTGCTCACCTGCAGGCAGGCGTGGATCACGGCCTGCAGGCCCGAACCGCAGCGGCGGTCAACCTGCATACCGGGAACCGTGACCGGCAGCCCGGCATCCAGTGCGACCACCCGGCCGATGGCCGGTGCGTCACTGCTGGGATAGCAGTGCCCCAGGATCACGTCCTGCACCGCATCGAGCGGCAGACCGGTGCGCTCCAGCAGCCCGCTGAGTGCCGCGACGCCGAGGTCAACGGCACTGAGCGACTTGAACATTCCGCCGTAGCGGCCGATCGGCGTTCGGACCGGCTCACAGATGACAGCGTGCTTCATATGAACCGCCCGCCGGTGACATCCAGCACGGTGCCGGTCATGTACGAGGACAGATCAGAGGCCAAAAACAAGGCGACGCTGGCGACTTCGCTGGGCTCGCCGGCCCGGCCCATCGGAACCTCGGCCAACTTCTGGTCCCAAATGCGCTGCGGCATGGCTTCCGTCATCGCCGAGCGAATCAACCCGGGGGCGATCGCGTTCACTCGAACACCCACGTGGGCAAGCTCTTTGGCGGCGGCCTTGGTCATCCCGACGATCCCGGCTTTAGCCGCGGAGTAATTGGTTTGGCCCACCATCCCGACCTTGCCCGACACCGAGGACATGTTCACGATTGCGCCCCGCCTGTTTTCGCGCATGATGGCCGCCGCCAACCGGGTGCCGTTCCAGGTGCCCTTTAGGTGCACGTTGATGACCTGATCGAACTGCTCCTCGGTCATGTTGCGCATGGTCGCGTCTCGGGTGATGCCGGCGTTGTTCACCATGACGTCAAGACCGCCGAAAAGCTCGACGGCCGTGCGGATGAGCGTTTGGACGTCGTCGGCTTTGGTCACGTCGCACCGCACGGCCGCGGCGACGCCGTCGCCGCCCAGCTTCTGGGCCGCGGCTTCGGTCGCTTCGAGATTCACATCGCCGAGCACGACGCGCGCGCCCTCGGCAACAAATCGCTCGGCAATGGCCAAGCCCAGTCCTTGGGCGCCGCCGGTGACCACTGCGGTCTGACCGTTCAGCAATGACATCAATTATTCCTCACTGTCCTGCCCGTAGCCGGGCACTCACCGTATCAAATATTATATTTCATATATGACGAGGACGATGCCCGTGACAGTCAACGACGAGGACTTTCAGCAGATCCTGGCCCAGACCCGTCACTTCATCCGCACCACCGTGATCCCACGTGAGCAGGAGATCTTGGACAACGATCGGGTGCCGGACGACCTGCGCGAGCATGCCAAGAGGATGAGACTGTTCGGCTACGCCATTCCACAAGAGTGGGGCGGGCTTGGCCTCGACCTGCCGCAGGACGTCGAACTGGCCATGGAATTGGGCTACACCTCACTGGCGTTGCGGTCGATGTTCGGCACCAACAACGGCATCGCCGGGCAGGTACTGGTCGGCTTCGGCACCGGCGAGCAGAAAGCCCGCTGGCCTGGACATCCGACGTCAACTTCAACGACGTCCGGGTCGACGCCGGCGCGCTGATCGGTGGCAGTGAGGACATCGGCTATCGAGCTGCCATGACGTCGTTGGCACGCGGCCGGGTGCATATCGCCGCGATCGCGGTCGGCACGGCTCAGCGGGCGCTCGACGAATCCGTGGCCTATGCCACCACGGCGACGCAGGGTGGCCACCCTGATCGGGAACTTCCAGTTGGTGCAGGCGATGCTGGCCGATCAGCAGACCGGCGTGCTGGCCGGACGCGCGCTGGTCCGTGATGCCGCGCGGCTGTGGGTGTCAGGCTGTGGGTGTCAGGCGACCGCCGTATCGCGCCGTCGGCGGCGAAGCTCTTCTGCACCGAAATGGCCGGCAAGGTAGCCGATCTCGCGGTGCAGATTCATGGTGGCAGTGGCTACATGCGTGGCGTCCCGGTGGAACGCATCTACCGCGATGTTCGGCTGCTGCGACTGTACGAGGGCACCAGCGAGATTCAGCGGCTGATCGTCGGGTCGAACCTGGTACGAGCGGCGCAGCGCTAACCACTTCGAATGAGGCTCGTGCTTAGCCGCGTCACATCACGGGATAGTGCGGAATCGCCTGTCTCCCGGATGCACCTCACCCCGGGACGGGCGATCCAGCCGACTGGTCAACTGTAAGCCGTACGGCGTCAACCAACATCAACGCAAGGGTGCGGGCGGAGGGACTCGAACCCTCACGCTCTCTCGAGCAATGGCACCTAAAACCATCGCGTATGCCAATTCCGCCACGCCCGCAGCGTTGCCGATCGTACCGCCCGGCGCGCCAGGCGAGTCCGTCAGTGGTCCTTCACACCTTGGATTCATCACGACTTCTCTGGCCTGCCGACGGGTGCATACAGCTAGCTGCTCGGCCGGCCCCTGGGTAACGGTCACGGCCGCGCGTCTCGGCGAGTTCGCCGGACCCAAGTCATGACGCATCGTCGCGGTACCGTCTAAGTGTGTCGACTACGCATCGTCGCAGGCCCGCGCTGATCGCCCTGGCAATCTTCGCCGCCTGCGGCTGCCTGGCCTTGGGCTGGTGGCAGTGGACCAGATTCCAGTCGGTGTCCGGCACCTTCCAGAATTTGGGATATGCCTTGCAGTGGCCGATGTTCGCCTGGTTCTGCATCTACGCGTACCGCAAGTTCGTTCGCTATGAAGAGGTACCGCCGGAGCCGCGAAACTCCATGACCGAGATACCAGCCGGACTGTTGCCCGAACCGCCCAAGCCCGCGCCACAGCCGACCGATCCGGCACTACAGGAATACAACGCATACTTGGCCGAACTCGCGAAGCACGATGCCGAGAGGCAGAACAGGAACAGGAACACCGCATGACGACGCCCGAGACACCCGAAACGCAGCAGAGCACTATCTTTCCCGCGGAGAAGATCCGCACCGCACTGCTCGGCTATCGCGTGATGGCGTGGACGACGGGTATCTGGCTCATCGCCCTGTGTTACGAACTGGTCTCCCACCTGGTCTTCCACCACGAGATCCGCTGGATCGAGATCGTGCACGGTTGGGTTTACTTCGTCTACGTGTTGGCCGCTTTCAATCTCGCCGTCAAGGTTCGCTGGCCGATCGGCAAGACAGTCGGTGTCCTGCTCGCCGGCACCATCCCGCTACTGGGCATCATCGTCGAACATTTCCAGACCAGGGACGTCAAGGCGCGCTACAACCTCTAGCTAGGCGAGGGCTACCAACTCCGGCAACAGCAGCCTCAGCGCGCGGCCGCGATGCGACATCGCATCCTTCTCCTCAGGGCTCAGCTGCGCCGCGGTCCGCTCATAGCCGTCGGGAATGAAGACGGGGTCGTAGCCGAACCCGCCGTCACCGCGTGGCTCCCGCGCAATCGTGCCGGTCCACTGGCCGCGCAACACGACTTCGCCGGACGCCGAGACCAATGCGCAAGCGGAGACGAATGCCGCACCGCGCCGCTCGTCGGGTACATCGCGTAACTGGGCCAGCAGCAGGGCGGTGTTGGCGGCGTCGTCGCCGTGGGTACCGGACCACCGGGCCGACAGCACCCCGGGCATGCCGTTGAGCGCCGCCACCTCCAAACCGGAGTCGTCGGCGACACTGGCCAGGCCAGTCGCAGCGAACGCGGCACGCGCCTTGGCCAGCGCGTTGTCCTCGAATGTCGCGCCGGTTTCGAGTGTCTCGTGGAATGACGCGACGTCATTGAGCGACACCAATGTCACCCCCGACAATCCGCCACCGTCGAGCACCCTGCGCAGTTCGGCCAGCTTCTTGGGGTTGCGACTGGCAACCAGCAGCTTGGTCACCAATCAATCCGAAACATGGTCGTGACGGCCCCGGGCCTACGCGCGACTTTCCAGATTGATTGCTGGACTTTCCTGGTTTATTGCTGGTCGTGGTGCTATTCCCCTGACATAAGGGATTTCGCAGTCTTCACAACCCCAGATCAATTTGTGCATATAACAGCCCACACAAAATCCCAGCGTGGCCTCCAACCACGTCAGGACAAAACAGACCGCAACAACAGCCGCCATCGCTACGGGCGACGCGCCGAACAGCCGCATGGCAAGACATGTCGCCGCTAAACTGGCACCGAGTAACCAAGCAAACCGCTTCGGCCGCGTTGGTTTCCACACCGGACGAATGCCCATTGTCAATGCGGTGCCCAGAATGCCGGTAGGGCTGAATGGAGTTAATCCGGTAGCCGCCGCAGCCAACATATCAAAAAGCACGAGCGGACCAACAATGATCACCGGATCGGTTTCCGGACGCATCAGCAATAATGCGATCGTGATTGCGGAGATAATATTCAGCAAACCCGCTCTTGCGCGGGTTGCGGTTTCGTTGATGCGCGGCTCCGCATGTGCATGCGTCATCTGTCCCATTGCCCACCATGGATGGTTGAGAAAGGCATGTTCAAGTGGGAGTTGCCGACTGGCCATCAATTAATCCTAAAACAATTAGTTTTGACAAAACTCAATTGGACGTCGAGAAGCTTACCATAACGGTATTGTGCGCGCCTCTAGCCAGCCGCATTGAGCACATTGAGTCGATGACAATGGCAAACGCTACGGCCAACCAAGCCGCGCGGCGCCGCACTGCCGGTGATCGGCAGCAAAGACATAGGATCCATGAACGACGCGCTGTTTGTTAAGTTGGCCAACACCCCGGCCATTGAGGCTTGAGTGTTCGATTGGTGGATTACCGGGGTCAGCTTCCGAATGCTCTCGGCGGTGGCGGTCCTTCGGGCAGGACACCTGGATACGGCAGCGCCAACGCCTCCCGCTGAGCGGCGAACAATTTGTCGCAAGCGCCCAGCGCCATGTCGAGCAGCTTGTCCAGCGTCGACCGCGGGAACGTCGCGCCCTCGCCGGTGCCCTGGATCTCCACCAGAGTCCCCGTGTCGGTGGCGACAACGTTCATATCGACCTCGGCTCGAGAATCTTCCTCGTACGGCAGGTCCACCCGGATCCGGCCGTCGACCACCCCCACACTGATCGCGGCGATCGCACACGACAACGGCCGGGGATCGGAAAGCTTGCCGGCCGCCGCCAGGTAAGTCACTGCGTCCGCCAGCGCCACATAAGCACCAGTTATGGCCGCGGTGCGGGTACCGCCGTCGGCCTGCAACACATCGCAGTCGACCGCAATGGTGTTCTCCCCCAAGGCCGCCAGGTCGATGCACGCGCGCAGCGACCGACCGACCAGTCGACTGATTTCCTGGGTGCGGCCACCGACTCGCCCCTTGACCGATTCGCGGTCCGAGCGAGTATGCGTAGCCGACGGCAGCATTGCGTACTCGGCGGTGAGCCATCCCACACCAGATCCCTTGCGCCAGCGCGGAACCCCCTCGGTGACACTGGCGGTACACAGGACCTTGGTGCGACCGAATTCAATCAGCACCGAGCCTGCAGGGTTTTCGGTGAACCCGCGGCTGATGACCACCGGACGAAGCTCGTCATCAAGGCGGCCGTCTTCTCGTTTGGACACGACGCCAACCCTAGCCCGCCGACCTGGTGCGTCCGAGTGCGCCTAGACCGAAGTTACCTAGAAGGCGTTGAGGAGGCGGGCAATCAAGCCCTGCCCTCCGAGTGTGCGTCCAGGGCTTCGAGTATGCGCTCAGGTCGGCCCCGACGCCGTGTCGGCCGCCCTGTGTACACGCTGGAAACCATGGACGCACACTCGTGCGGACCGGCTGTATCCGGATCGCTCAGTCGCGGGTATTCAGCTGCACCGCCTCGCGAATGAGCGCTATGAATGCCTCTTCGTCAAATGGCATCGCCCTCGCCAATGTCGATTACACGCCGGGTGCTGCCGTGGTGGCTGGCATCGAACAAACCTGCCATGTCGGCCAGCGACGCGCCCTTGGCGAAGGTCGCCTTCACCTGAGACGTGTAGGTCTCACTGGTGCAGATGATGGCATCGCGCGACCAGACGGGAACGCCGCGCCAATTCCCTTCCCCGGTGACGTCCGCTGCGCATACTCGCGGTCCATCCTGTCGCGAGCGCGCCGCAGCAGCTTGAGGTCTCGTAAGCGCTGACCCTCGGCCGGTGTGCTCATCGGCGCCGAACCACCGCCTTCGCCAGCGAGCTTCAGGCCCGCCGGACTTCGAAAGTCTCGTCGCACACCACGGCGTGTACGGGTCCGTCGAATTCGGCCTTGGCCTCACTGATGACGTCCTCGCGCGATGTCCATGGCGGAATGTGGGTCAGCAGGAGCTCGCGGACGCCGGCCCGCCTCGCGGCCCTTCCGGCTTCGGTGCCGGACAGATGCAAGTCCGGCGGACGGTCCGGGGAGTGTGTCCAGGAGGCCTCGCACAGAAAGACGTCCACGCCGCGAGCCAACTCGACGAGCTGGTCACAGATGCCGGTGTCGCCGCTGTAGGCCAACGACGCGCCAGTGGAATCGGTAAAGCGCAGGCCGTAGGACTCGGTCGGGTGAGCCACGACCCGGGGCACCACGGTGACCGTGCCGAACGTCACCGGCTCGCCGTCCACCCAGTGGCGGACGTCGAAGATGTCCGAGCAATCGTCGATCTCGCCGCCGTAGGGCGACGACGCTGCCCCCAGGCGCGACCAGGTGTCGCTCGGGCCGTACAACAATGCCTTGCCCGCGGGAGGCGATGGATGGTAGCGGCGCCAAACGAACAAGCCCGGCATATCCAGGCAGTGGTCCGCGTGCAGATGCGACAACAGCACATGCACCGACCCGGGATCCAGGTGTCGTTGCAGTGCGCCGAGCACACCGCCACCGAAGTCGATGACCATCGGCGGTGTGTCCGGAGCCCGAAGCAGATAACCCGACGCGGCTGAATCCGGACCGACGACGCTGCCGGAGCATCCGAGCACGGTTATTCGCACGGACACTACTGTGCCATGCCCATTACCGCGATGAGAAAAACATTGCCGCAATAGGTCAGCAGAATCTCGCGTGACGCTATTTGACAGGCGGATGACGAACGGCTTCCACACCGGTAATCGCCGGCCCGAGGAATCGCGCCGCCAGCCTGGTGAACGCTTCCGGGTCGCCGGTGGCTTCGAACATGCGGGTAGCCGGCGGCGCATCGTGCGGGCGCAGCAGGTCGCTCTGGGTCAGCACCCGCAGAACTTCTTTAGCGGTCTCCTCGGCGCTCGAGACCAGCGTGACGTGGTCTCCCATGGCCAGTTGAATCAGTCCGGACAGCAGCGGGTAGTGCGTACAACCGAGCACCAGGGTGTCCACCCCGGCACGCTGCAGCGGCTCCAGGTAACCCTCCGCCAGCCCCAGCACCTGACGGCCGCTCGTGACGCCACGCTCGACGAAATCCACGAACCGCGGGCAGGCTACCGCGGTGATCTCGGTGTCGCGCGCGGCGGCGAACGCGTCTTGGTAGGCGTGGGAGGTGATGGTCGCGCGAGTGCCGATCACCCCGATGCGACCGTTGTGGGTGGCCGCAACCGCGCGGCGTACGGCCGGCAGGATCACCTCGACGACGGGCACGTCATATCGCTCCCGCGCATCCCGCAGGCAGGCCGCGGACGCCGAGTTGCAGGCGATCACCAATACCTTGACACCTCGGTCGACCAAGTCGTCGCCGATGGCCAACGCGTGTGCGCGGATCTCCGGGATGGTCAGCGGACCGTAGGGGCCGTTGCCGGTGTCACCGACGTAGATGATGTCTTCGTCGGGCAGTTGGTCGATGATGGCCCGCGCGACGGTCAATCCGCCGACGCCGGAGTCGAAGATTCCGACGGGCGCCAACGGCGAGCTCATGTCTTGGGACGCAACTGCCGGTTGCCGGCCTTCTTCAGTGCGCGCGCTTTACGCTCCGGTGCCGACAAGAGATATGCCGCCACCACGCCGGCGAGCGCACCGCACAGATGGCCCTGCCATGACACCCCGCCGCACATACCCAGCCTCGGCAGGGCGCCCAGCAGGACGCCGCCGTAGAAGAACAAGACCACCAAACCGATGACGATGTCCCAGACCTTGCGGACGAAAATCCCGAACACCAGCAGGAAAGCGAGCCAGCCGAAGATCAGCCCGGACGCTCCGATGTGGTCGGTCGGACCGCAGCTGCTGCCCAGATTTCCGATGAGCCAGGTGCCGAAGCCGCCCAGGATCCACACGATCACCGTCGCCCAGACGAACCGCGACAATCCGGCCAGCGTCATCAGGAATCCCAACACGAGTAAGGGGATGGTGTTGGCCATCAGGTGTGCCCAGTTGGCATGCAGCAGCGGCGCGAAAACGATGCCCCACAATCCGTCGCTTTTCAGCGGCCGGATGCCGTTGACGTCCAGCGAATGCCGCGATAACTGGTCGATCAGTTCAACGAGATACAGCAGCGCGACAAAGGTGAGGATGGTTGCCGCGCCCACGATCCAGCGCGACCGCTTTTCCGGCTGCTTCGCGGGTGTGCGCAGGTGCCCGGTCATTGGCGCCGCTCCTCCTCATCGTTTCACTCTGCATCGTCGCCGGCGCCGGTCATTGGCGCCGCTCCTCCTCATCGTTTCACTCTGCATCGTCGCCGGCGCGGGTCATGCCCACAGCTGCCCTTCCAGAGCGTTCTCGGCATCAGCAAGGCTACCGGCGTAGGCGCCGGTGGACAGATACTTCCACCCTGCGTCGGCCACCACCAGGGCAATGTCGGCGCGGTTACCCGACTGGAAGACATCGGCCGCGATTCCGAGTGCGGCGTGCAGCACCGCGCCCGTCGAGATGCCCGCGAAGATGCCCTCGGCTGCCGCCAGCTCACGGGTGCGGCGCACCGCGTCGCGCGCGCCGACCGAATATCGCGCCGTCAGCACTTCAGGGTCATACAGTTCGGGGACAAAGCCCTCGTCGATGTTGCGCAGCGCGTACACCCCCTCGCCGTAGCGGGGCTCGGCCGCCACGATCTGGATGCCGGGAACCCGCTCGCGCAGAAACCGGCCGGTACCCATCAGCGTGCCGGCGGTGCCGAGGCCGGCGACGAAATGGGTGATCTCGGGCAGGTCGGCCAGCAACTCGGGACCGGTGCCGCGGTAATGCGCGTCCGTGTTGGCCGGATTGCCGTACTGGTACAGCATCACCCACGACGAGTTGGCAGCGGCAAGCTCCTTGGCGGTGGCCACCGCTGTGTTGGATCCGCCCTCGGCCGGCGAAAAAATGATTCTCGCGCCATACAGCTCCAGCAGCTGACGCCGTTCCATCGAGGTGTTCTCGGGCATCACGCAAATCAGCTGGTAGCCCTTCAACCGGGCCGCCATCGCCAGCGAGATACCGGTGTTGCCGCTGGTGGGCTCGATGATGATGGCGCCCGGCGACAACCGCCCGTCTTGTTCGGCCTGTTCGATCATTCGCAGCGCTGGCCGGTCTTTGATCGATCCGGTCGGATTGCGGTCTTCGAGCTTGGCCCACAGCCGCACGTGGGTTGTGTCGGCCTCGTCTGCCCATCGCGGTGACAGCTGCCGCAGACCCACCAGCGGGGTGTTGCCCAGGGCCTGTAGCAGCGAGTCGTATCGCGTCATGCGCTCCACTTACCCGCCCGCCACGGCGGGCAGGATGGTGACCGAGTCGCCGTCGGACAGCACTGTGTCCAGACCACCGGAGAACCGCACATCCTCGTCGTTGACGTAGACGTTCACAAAGCGGTGCAGCTTGCCGTTATCGATCAGCCGCTCGGAGATGCCCGAGTAGTTGGCTTCGAGGTCGTTGATGACCGCGCCGAGCGTGTCGCCGTTCGCGGAGACGCGCTTCTGGCCATCGGTGTGGGGTCGTAGGACGGTCGGGATGGACACGGTGACGCTCATACATGCATTCCTTGGACTTTCTGGGGACTTTCTGGGGACTTTCTGGGGACTTTCTGGGGACTTTCCGGGGACTTTCACAAATGTTCAGTACTGCTCGACGACATGGACGGGCTCTTCGGTGACGGCGCCCCCGACGATCCGATAGCTGCGTAGCTCAACACCCTCGGCATCACGGGTGGAAACCAGCACGTAATGTGCTTCCGGTTCGGCGGCCAGGCTGATGTCGGTACGGCTCGGGTAGGCCTCGGTCGCCGTGTGCGAGTGATAGATGACGACCGGCACTTCGTTGGCGCTTTCCATGGATCGCCAGACCTGGAGTTGCTCGCCGGAATCGAAACGGTAGAACGTCGGCGATCGCTCGGCATTGGTCATCGGGATATGCCGCTGGGGGCGGTCGGAACCCTCCGGCCCCGCCAGCACACCACAGGCTTCGTCAGGGTGATCGCGTCGTGCATGGGCAAGCATCGCATCGACCAGGTCGGCACGAATCACCAGCACCTCAGCCGTTCCCTTCCGCACGTGTTCCGAATGCTCCGGGCAACATGCCGCGGTAGCTCGGTATTCCAGCCACCGACGCGGCGGCGATGACACCAGCCAATACCGCTCGGGCCAGGCAATCGCAGGCGGCCGCTCCCACCTCGCTGACCAGCCCCGTCTCCGGCGAGAGAGCGGCGGGTATGCCGGGGTCCGGCGGCACCTCGACCGCACCGGTGGCCAGCGCGAAGACGGTATCGCCATCCAGCGGCGTGTGAGCCGGCCGGATCGAGCGGGCCAGCCCGTCGTGAGCGGCGATCGCGACGCGCCGGCACGCCGCCGGACTCAGCGCCGCATCCGTCGCGACCACCGCAATGGTGGTGTTCATAGGGCTCGACTCCGTCGGCAGCTGCGCCAACGCCACGACCTGCTCTGCGGGCGGTTTGGACAGCTCGAACTCGTCGATCAGCTCCGCCATCCACGGCAGGCCGGTCGCCGGATCGACGACGTTGCCCACCGAGTTCACCACGACGACCGCGCCGACGGTCACGCCGGACGGCAGCGTGGCAGACGCTGTGCCGACGCCGCCCTTGAGGACGCCGGTGCGCGCGCCCACGCCGGCGCCGACGGTGCCGACGGCAACATCGGTCGTAGCGGCTTCGCAGGCCAGGTAACCGAATTCGGCCGTGGGCCGGCACTCCCAGCCGCCAACCGGCAGATCGAAAATCACCGCGGCCGGAACGATGGGCACCACACCCGGGCCCAGCAACACACCACGCTGATGCTCCTCCAGCCAGCGCATGACGCCGTCGGCAGCGGCCAGACCATAGGCACTGCCGCCGGCGAGCAGCACCGCGTCTACGAAGCGCACGCTGTTGACCGGATCCAGCAGATCGGTCTCGCGGGTTCCCGGCGCACCGCCGCGGCAATCGACCGCACCGACCGTTCCGGGTGGCGGCACCACAACGGTGACGCCGCAAGCCCAGCCGGCGCCGAGCGACGCGTCGGGGTCAAGCCGCTGGTAGTGGCCGACACGAATGCCGTCGACGTCGGTGATGGCGTTCATCCGGCTGCCATCGCGATCATCCGGCGGGCTTACCCATCAGCACCAGGACGAGGTACTCCTGCAGAACCGTCAGCCATTGATAGACGTCATAGTGCGCGGCCATGGGATGGTCAGCCGGCAGCCGCTCGGGCCCCTTCGGACCGACGTTGAGCAGCACTCCAAGAGTCAGCCGCAAATCGTTGACGGCAGCAACCCAGGCGTTGGCATCGGACTCGGTCAGCTCGAACCGACCGCCATTTTCCGGGACCGTCTGCAGCAACTGCTGTGCCGCACCGCGTTTGGCGTCGATGATGGCCGGCTCATGCAAACTGCGAAGGGCGGCGTTAAGCGTCTCGGAGGCATCCAGGGTCATCGGGTCGCCCGGATCCAGCTTGTAGAAATCCGGCAGCAGCCGACGCAGCGTCGGGTCACCCGGACGGTCGGAGTGGCCGGTCTTTATGCCGGTAATTTCTTCGAGTTCGTCCTTCGGAGTGGACGATTCGCGTTCATCGAACAGACCGACCATCGCGCCGACCAGATTTTTGAGCAGGGCTGCCTCGTGCGGAGCCAAGGCTGACCGAAAACGGGGGCCGTTGCGGGTTTCGACGCGCTTCCATTTGCGCACGCTGGATCCGGATACCCTCGAAGCTCACCGGTCCTGCTGCATCGTCGCCCACAATCCGGCGGCGTGCAGTTTGGACACGTCGACCTCCATGGCTTCCCGGCTGCCGGCCGAGACCACTGCCTTTCCCTCGTTGTGCACCTGCAGCATCAGCGTGGTGGCATGCGGCTCGCTGTAGCCGAACAACTTTTGGAACACATACGTCACGTAGCTCATCAAGTTGACCGGGTCGTCCCAGACGATGGTCACCCACGGACTGGCCGTTACATCGACCGGCGCGGACTCGCGTTGCCCGGTCGATCCGGGCTTGGCGGGCGCTGATGCAGCAACCATAGCCATAGGATAGCGAGCCACTGCGGTGGATACCGAGCCCCCGACGCCAACCGATACGGTTGCGGGGTGAATGACTGGGTCCCCGCCGGGCTCCTGACCGACAAGTACGAGCTGACCATGCTGGCGGCCGCGCTGCGTGACGGCACAGCCAATCGCCGGACCACGTGGGAGGTGTTCGCCCGCCGGCTTCCCGCCGGCCGCCGCTACGGGGTGGTGGCCGGAACGGGCCGGCTGCTGGAGCTGTTGCCGCAGTTCAGATTCGACGACGACGCGTGCGAGTTGCTGGCCCACTTCCTCGACTCCGAGACCCTGGGTTACCTACGGGATTTTCGTTTCTCCGGCGATATCGACGGCTACCCGGAAGGCGAACTGTACTTCCCCGGTTCCCCGGTGCTTTCGGTACACGGCAGTTTCGCCGAATGCGTGCTGCTGGAAACGCTGGTGCTGTCGATCTTCAATCACGACACGGCGATCGCGTCTGCGGCGGCACGGATGGTCAGCGCCGCCGAGGGCCGCCCACTGGTCGAAATGGGCTCACGGCGGACGCATGAGCGCGCCGCGGTTGCCGCGGCTCGGGCAGCCTATGTCGCGGGCTTCGCGGGCTCGTCCAATCTGGAGGCTCAGCGACGATACGGGATACCTACCCAGGGTACCGCGGCCCACGCCTTCACGATGCTGTACGCGCACCGGGACAGCCCCTCGGCTGTGTCAGAGTTAGCCGCATTCCGCGCCCAGGTCGAGGCGCTGGGTCCGGACACGACGCTGCTCGTCGACACCTATGACGTGACCACCGGCATCGCCAACGCTGTCGCTGCCGCCGGTAACGGGCTCGGCGCGGTCCGCATCGACTCAGGCGAGTTGGGCGTGCTGGCCCGCCAAGCCCGCGAGCAGCTCGACCAACTCGGCGCCAACCAGACCCGCATCATGGTGTCCGGCGATCTCGACGAGTTCGCCATCGCGGCGCTGCGCGCGGAGCCGGTTGATAGTTACGGCGTCGGGACGTCGCTGGTCACCGGCTCGGGTGCGCCGACCGCGAACATGGTGTACAAACTGGTCGAGGTCGACGGCATTCCCGTGCAAAAACGCAGCAGCCACAAGGAATCCCGCGGCGGCCACAAAGAAGCGCTGCGGCTGTCGAAGCCGACGGGCACCATCACCGAGGAAATCGTGCATCCGGCGGGGCGCCCGCCGACCACCACCGAGCCGCACCGAGCTTTGACCACGCCGCTGGTCCGCGGCGGGGACGTGGTAGCTGACAACGACCTGACGGCAGCCCGAAAGCTGGTGGCGTCCGGGCTGCTAAGCCTGCCGTGGGAGGGTCTGAAGTTGTCACCCGGCGAACCGGCCATTCCAACGCAGACGATCGCGCCCTGAGATTCGATTGGACAAGGGAGTAACCACGCCTGAGGTGTCTGTTCCCGAGTTGCTGGCCGTCGCCGTGGCAGCCCTGGGCGGCAGCGAACGCCGCGGCCAGCTGGAGATGGCCAACGCCGTGGCGCAGGCTTTCGCAACCGGCCAGCACCTCGTCGTCCAGGCCGGCACCGGCACCGGTAAGTCCCTGGCGTACCTGATTCCGGCGATTGTCCGTGCGGTCGGCGACGACGAGCCCGTCGTGGTATCTACCGCAACGATCGCCCTGCAGCGGCAACTCGTCGATCGCGACCTACCCCGGCTCGCCGATGCGCTCGCCGCTTCCCTGCCCCGCCGGCCGCAGTTCGCTTTGCTCAAAGGGCGGGGAAACTACCTGTGCCTCAACAAGGTTCACAACGGCAGCGCCGCCACCGACCCGGCCGGCGAGCCGCAGGAGGAACTCTTCAACCCCGTGGCCGTGACCGCGCTGGGCCGCGACGTGCAACGGCTCACCGAATGGGCGGCCACAACCGACACCGGAGACCGCGACGACCTCAAACCCGGTGTGGCCGATCGGTCATGGTCGCAGGTCAGCGTCTCCGCGCGGGAATGCGTCGGCGTGGCCCGGTGCCCGTATGGCTCCGAGTGCTTCTCCGAACGAGCACGCGCCCGGGCGGGTACGGCCGATATCGTCGTCACCAATCATGCGTTGCTGGCCGTGGACGCCGTTGCCGAATCCTCGGTGCTGCCCGAACACCGGCTCCTGGTGGTCGACGAGGCGCACGAGCTGGCCGACCGGGTGACTTCGGTGGCCACCGCGGAGCTGACGTCGGCAACCCTCGGTGTGACCGCGCGGCGGATCGCCCGGTTGGTCGGCCCGGAGGTGCTCGAGCGGTTGGAAGCGGCGTCGGCGACCTTCACCTCGGCGATACATGACGCGTCACCCGGCCGCATCGATTACCTCGACGACGAGTTGGCGACGTACCTGACGGCGCTACGGGACGCGGCCGGCGCGGCCCGCTCAGCGATCGACAGCACCAGCGACGCGAGGGCGGCGTCGGCGCGCGCCGAAGCCGCGGCGGCCCTGGCCGAGATCTCCGATACCGCGTCGCGAATACTGACGTCCTTCACGCCGGCGATCCCCGAGCGCACCGACGTGGTCTGGCTCGACCATGAGGAGAACCGCGGTTCGCCCCGCAGCGTGCTGCGGGTTGCTCCGCTGTCAGTCGCCAACCTGCTGGCCACTGCCGTGTTCGCCCGTTCGACCACGGTGCTGACCTCGGCGACGCTGGCAATCGGCGGGACCTTCGACGCGATGGCGGCGGCCTGGGGCCTGACTTCAGACAGGCCCTCAGACACTCCCTGGCGGGGCCTGGACGTGGGATCGCCGTTCCAGCATGCCAAGTCGGGAATTCTCTACGTGGCGGCCCATCTCCCGCCGCCCGGTCGTGACGGGACCGGGTCGGCGGAGCAGCTGACCGAAATCGCCGAACTCGTCACCGCGGCCGGCGGGCGGACCCTTGGCCTGTTCTCCTCGATGCGCGCGGCGCGCACCGCCGCCGACGCCATGCGCGAACGGCTTTCCACGCCGGTGTTGTGTCAGGGCGACGACAGCACCTCCGCGCTCGTCGAGCAGTTCACCGCCGACGCCGCCACCTCCCTGTTCGGCACCCTGTCGTTATGGCAGGGCGTCGACGTACCCGGACCATCGCTGTCGTTGGTGCTGATCGACCGCATCCCGTTTCCCCGCCCGGACGACCCGCTGCTGAGCGCCCGACAGCGCGCGGTGGCGGCTCGCGGCGGCAACGGTTTCCTGACCGTCGCCGCGAATCATGCGGCGCTGCTGCTGGCGCAGGGCGCGGGCCGACTGTTGCGCCGAGTCAGCGACCGTGGGGTGGTGGCGGTGCTGGATTCGCGGATGGTGACCGCCCGCTACGGAAGCTACCTGCGAGCTTCGTTGCCGCCGTTCTGGCAGACGACCGACGCCGCCCAGGTCCGCGACGCACTGACGCGCCTACGCACCGTCCCGGACGACCGTTCGGCGTGACAAATCACGGACTTACCACCGATGCACCGATGTGGCCTAAACATACCGACGATGTGTGAGCTTGATCGAGAGGCGGTGCCCCATATCGCCCGACTGCCGCAGTCACCTGGTACAAACCACGCGAAACCCACTCCAACTCCACATGACACAGCTCTAAAATCAACCGCGGGCACAGCCGCCTTCTTTCAGTCATCGAGTCTGGCAATGGCAATGGCCCGACGGCCGTTCAGCAAACCAGGTCGGCAGCTGCAGCACTGAATGGAGGGGCGTCATGGCGTCCAAGGGTGTGGCTAAGTCCGGAACTCAACCGAGCCGCACCGCCCTAGGCGTGGAGGACACAAGCACCCAGACCGCCACCCCGCTGGACGCCGGTACGATCCGGATAGGCAGACCACGCCATCGGCGCCGGTCCGTCGCCCCGCTCACCCGGCGCCGCAAGCCCTCGTCAATGGCGGTGTTACTGGTAGCGGCGTTCGGTGCGTTCCTCGCGTTTCTCGACTCCACGATCGTCAACGTCGCCTTTCCGGCTATGCAGCGGTACTTCCACAGCCAAGACATCAGCAGCCTGTCCTGGGTGCTCAATGCCTACAACATTGTTCTAGCCGCATTCCTGGTAACCGGCGGCAGGCTCGCGGACCTGCTCGGCCGCAGGCGGATGTTCATCTACGGCGTGGTGTTGTTCACGGCCGCATCCGTGTTGTGCGCGGCCGCCGCCACCGTCGGGCAATTGGTTACGTTCCGTGTGTTGCAAGGCGTGGGCGCAGCGATATTGATACCGGCATCACTTGCGCTCGTCGTCGAGGGCTTCGAGGCCGCACGCCGCGCACACGGGATCGGCCTGTGGGGTGCGGCGGCGGCACTCGCATCGGGCCTCGGCCCCCCCATCGGCGGTGCCATCGTGGAGATCTCGAGCTGGCGGTGGGTGTTTCTAGTGAACCTTCCGCTCGGCATTGTGGCGGTGGTGGTGGCGCGGCGGGGGCTCGTCGAAAGCCGAGCTCCAGGGCGCCGGCATATACCTGATTTGCGAGGGGCGGCGCTGCTCGCCATCTCGCTCGGGTTCGTCACCCTTGGATTGGTCAAAGGTACGGATTGGGGTTGGCTCAGCACGGCGAGCGTCGGGTCGATGCTGGCCGGGGCGGTCGCGATGGTCGGATTTGTGCTGAGCTCGCGCCGCCACCCCGCCCCGCTGATCGACCCGGCGTTCTTGCGCGTGCGGTCCTTTGTGACCGGCAACGTACTGACCGCCATCGCGAGCGCAGGGTTCTACGGCTACCTGCTCACGCATGTGCTGTACCTGAACTATGTATGGGGCTACACGTTGCTGCGGGCGGGTATGGCGATCGCCCCGGCTGCGCTCGTTGCGGCAGTCGTCGCGGCGGTACTTGGCCGCGTCGCCGACCGGCACGGTTACCGCGTGATTGTCGTCGTCGGCTCACTGATCTGGGCTGCCAGCCTGCTCTGGTACGCCGAGCGCGTCGGGTCCGCGCCGGATTTCCTCGGTGAGTGGCTACCCGGCCAGATGATGCAGGGCATCGGAGTCGGCGCAACATTGCCGGTGCTCGGCAGTGCCGCTCTCGCTGGGCTGGGCACGAGCGCCAGCTACGCCACCGCCTCGGCAGTGGTCAGCAGTGTCCGCCAACTCGGCTCCGTGATCGGCGTCGCGCTGCTCGTGGTGGTGATCGGCACGCCGGCGCGGGGCGCGCTCGAAGCGGCGCTGCGGCGAGGATGGGTACTAGCCGCGATCTGCTTTGTGCTGGTCGCGATGGGAGGGCTGGTTCTGGGCCGCGCCCGCCACTCCGCGACCGACGCGGATGAGCCTGCGCCTGGACCGGAAATCGACCCGCTGACGCTGAGACCGGCGGCCCAGCCGGCATCCGCATCCGACCAGCCGCAGGCGACCGCCGCCCGCGAGCCCGATCTGCTCGCATCGCTGCCGCTGTTTGCCGGGCTGGATGCGGCCGCCTTGGCGGAACTGCGGGACCGTGCCCAACTGGTTGAGCTCGAGGCGGGCGCGTACCTATTTCATGCGGGTGATCCCTCCGACTGCCTGTATGTGGTACGTAACGGCCGGCTACAGGTCGTCAACAAGGACGTCGTAGTCACCGAGCTGGGCCGCGGGGAGGTCGTCGGTGAGCTTGGCTTGCTCATCCAGGCGCCCCGTTCCGCATCAATTAGAGCCGTGCGCGACTCGACGCTGGTGCGACTTACCAAGGCCGACTTCGACAAGATCGCCGACGCGAGCATGCTCGAGGCCTTGGTCCGGGTCTTGGCCACCCGGCTGCATCAGACACCACCACCGGCGGTCCCGCGGCTGCCGACCCCGGAGGCGGTCGTCGCCGTTGTCGGGGTCGATGCTGACGCGCCCGCGTCGATGGTGGCCACTGAGCTGGTCACTGGGCTGTCGAGGAGGCTACGGGCGGTCAACCCCGGCCGTGTCGACCGCGACGGACTGGAAAATGCCGAGCTTGTCGCGGACAAGGTGGTGCTCGCGGCGGCGTTCGACGACGCTGACTGGCGAGACTTCTGCTTGCGGGTCGCCGACCGCATCGTGCTGATCGCGGGCAATCCCACGCCACCGCAACCACTTCCGGCACGCGCCGCGGGCGCCGACCTCGTGTTCGCCGGACCGTGCGCCCAGCGCGCACACCGCCGCGCATGGGAGGAATTGATCACGCCGCGATCGGTGCATTCAGTCCGCCCCGGACACGCGGCCGCTGACCTGCGCCCACTCGCCGCGCGCATCGCGGGCTGCTCGGTCGGGCTGGTCCTTGGTGGTGGGGGCGCACGGGCATTCGCTCACCTTGGTGTGCTGGCGGAGTTGGAGGCCGCCGGGCTGACGGTCGACCGGTTCGCCGGGACCAGTATGGGTTCGATGATCGCGGCACTCGGAGCAACGGGTATGGACGCAGTCGCGATAGACGCCTACGTCTACGAGTACTTCCTTCGCAACAATCTGATTTCCGATTACACCGTGCCGAGCAAGGGACTCATCCGTGGACGGCGCACCATGGCCGCTCTTCAGAGCGGCTTCGGAGAGCTGCTGGTGGAGGAACTGCCGAAGCAATTCCGCTGCGTCAGTGTCGACCTGCTGGCCCGGCGTGCCGTGGTGCATCGGCGCGGCCGGTTGGCCGACGTCATCGGATGTTCTATGCGCCTGCCCGGCTTGTACGCGCCGCAGGTCTACGACGGTACGCTGCACGTCGACGGTGCTGTGCTGGACAACCTGCCCGTGGCCACGTTGGCGGGCCCAGAGGGCCCGGTGATCGCGGTCCAGATCGGCACGGGTAATGGGCCACATTCCGCCGCAGATACTCCCCGGGTGCCGAGTATCGTCGACACGCTTATCCGCACCATGACGATCGGCAGCGGGATGGCGTCGACGGCGGAGCTGGCACGGGCCGACCTCGCGATCCGACCTGACGCGAGCAAGGTCGGATTCCTGGAGTTCCACCAGATCGACCAGGCCCGCGAGGCAGGCCGGATTGCAACCCGCGAACTTCTGCCCCAGATCATGGCGTTGGCGCACGGCCGAGCGCAGCAATGATCCGCTCTGGCCGCAGCGGCGTTCCCGAAATCGAACTCACGCTGCAAACGGTGGCCGAGGCCATCGGGCTCCCTGGCCGCCAACGATATTCACGGCACCCCGGACACGGGATGCTCACGAATATTACGATCGAACGGGAGAATCCGCATGGCTGACGTCGCAGTGGTTACCAACAGCAATACCGGCCTGCCACGCACGCTCATCGAGGATCTCGACATCACGGTGGTGTCGATGTACTACGACCTGGGCACCGGTCGGCTGCGCGAATCAGAGTTCGACGGTGATGCCGACAGGTTCTACACCGAGCTCGAGGCATCGAAGTACGTTGCCACCACGTCGCCGGCAACCGTAGACGATTACATCGCGGTGTTCGAACGGCTGCTGCAGACGCACAACACCGTCGTCTCGGTCCTGCTCACCTCCGCGTATTCCCCGACCTGCGCAAATGCTCGGCAGGCCGCGGCGCAGCTGGAATCTGAGGGCCGCGGCGGTGAGCGCGTGGTGGTGATCGACTCGGCCGGCACCGGCGGGCGTATGGGAGTTCAAGCACTGGCTGCCGCACGTGCCGCAGCCGCGGGGCAAGACCGCTCACGCGTGATCGAGCGGGTACGCCGGGCGCGTCAAGAGGTCCGGGTGTGGGTCCTCGTCGAGACTCTCGAGTATCTAAGGCGCGGCGGCAAGATCGGCCTTGCCGCGGCGTGGCTCGGCTCGTCACTCGACCTCAAGTCGATCATCACGATCGAATCGGAAACCAAGGCTGTCGAGCGTGTCCGCACGCGCAAGCGCGGTACCGAGCGGCTGGTCGAATTGATGCGACAGCGCCGTCCGGCCGGCGCCGATCGATGGTTCGTACAACACACGAATGCGCATGACGACGCGCAGCAGCTGGCAGACCGTCTCGCCGGGCTGTTCGGTACCGAGCCGCTGTTCGTCTCCGAGCACGGACCGGTGGTCGCAATCAACTTCGGTCCTCAATCGTTGTGGGTCGGCGGTCTTCCCGGCACCGCACTGGACGGCGGGCGTGGCTGACGTCACGATCATTCCCGACAACGGCCCCGGTGACCGGGACCCATCTTCGTCGTGGGGTGCTGTTGGCCCCGCAGCCTCGTCGGCACGGCGCGGTGGTAACTGACCGATGAGTACGGTCGCGAGTGTCGAATGCACCAAGTGTGGGGCCGCCAACCGGCCTCAGGCCAAGTTTTGCGGCGCCTGCGGCGCGTCGCTCGTCGTCGAGGTCGCCTGCCCAGGGTGCGGCGCGCCCAACCCGGGCTCGCGCAGTTTCTGTGACGAATGCGGCAGCAAGCTAGGCGTGGGGTCCGTGCCGGCGCAACCCACCAGCGCCCCGGCCCCACCAACACTGTCGGACGGGCGCTACATACTCGGTCGCCTGCTCGGCGAAGGCGCCGGCAAACGGGTGTACCTCGCCACCGACACCCGCCTGCAACGCGAGGTGGCCGCCGCGCTGTTCAAGGCCGACGGCACGGACGAGACCGCCATGCGCCGCGCGCGCCGGGAGGCCGAGGCGATGGCCAAGCTTGGCGAGCACCCAAACGTCGTCAACGTGTATGACTTCGGCGAAGAGGCGGGCCAGCTATACCTGATCAGCCAATACATGGCCGGAGGTGACCTGCAAGACCTGCTCTCAGACGCGGCTGATCACCGGATCGCCATCGAGCAGGTGGTTCGAATCGGGGCGGACATCGCCAGCGGGCTCGCGCACGCGCACAGCCAAGGTGTGGTGCACCGTGACGTCAAGCCCCAGAACGTGTGGCTGGCGCCCGACGGTACCGCTAAGCTCGGCGATTTCGGGCTTGCGGTAGCCGAGGGCAGCTCGCGGCTGACGCGCGAGGGGACGATTATCGGAACAGTCGCCTATATGTCGCCCGAACAGGGCCTCGGTCGCGGCTCCGACGCGCGTTCGGACATCTACTCGCTGGGCGCCCTACTGTACGAATTGCTCTGTGGCATAACGCCGTTCGTGGGCGAGTCGCCCGCCGCCGTCGTCTCCCAGCATGTCTCGACCGCACCAATCGCTCCGAGCGGACATCGCACCGGTGTTCCAGCTGCCCTTGACCAGTTACTGCTGAAGATGCTGGCGAAGCCGCCGGAAGCCCGTCCCCAGGAAGCGGCCGAGGTTCGCGACACACTCGACCTGATCGCCGCGACGGTCGCTGGTGCTGATAGCGCGCCTCGTGACGTGGCCGCGCTCGACCGAATCACCGACAGCACGTTCGTCGGGCGAGAGCGGGAGACCCAGCAACTACGCGCCGCGATCGATGACGCGATCAGCCGCCGCGGACGCTCGGTTCTGGTGAGTGGCGAGTCCGGAATCGGTAAGACGCGCCTTGTCTCGGAGGTCGCAGCCTACGCTGCGCTACGCGGCGCACAGGTTTTGTGGGGCCGCTGCTATGCGGGCGCCGGTGCTCCCGCCTATTGGCCGTGGGTGCAGGTGATCCGCGACTACGCACACGAGCGCGACGCGAAGACAATGGCTTCTGAATTGGGCTCAGGCGCGTTCGAGATCGCCCAGATCGTTTCTGAGGTGCGCGAGCAGCTGCCCGAGATACCCGAATCACCCCCGCTCGACGCCGAGCAGGCGCGGTTCCGGCTGTTCGATTCGATCTCAAGATTCTTGATCAGCGCGTCTGACCGCCAGCCGCTGGCGATATTCCTCGAAGACCTGCATCAAGCCGACCGCCCCTCGCTCATGCTCCTGCAGTTCATCGCGCGCGAGCTAGCCCGCTCACGTGTGTTCCTGCTGGGCACCTACCGTGACGACGAGCTCGCCGACGACCACTACTTGAACGTTGTGCTCACCGCGCTGAGCAAGGAGCGGGGCTACGCGCACATCAGGTTGCGGGGACTTTCCGATCACAACGTCAAAGCCATGCTGGAAGCGGTGCTGCAGCAACCGCTGACGCGGCGACGCGAGCTCAAGCTCGCAGAAACCGTTTGCCGAGAATCGGAGGGCAACCCTTACTTCGCCGAGGAGATCGCTCGCCACCTGATCGACTCCCAAGTGCTCGTCTGGCGCAAAGATCGGTGGGTTGTCGACTTCCGTGAAGGCCAGGAACTCGGCATCCCCCGGGGTGTCCGAGAGGTCGTATCCCATCGTTTTGAGGCGCTGCCGGACGAGACGCTCAAGCTGCTGTCGACCGCCGCCGTGATTGGCCGTGAGTTCGATCTGCAGATCCTGACGCGGATCAGTGGGCTTGAGGCAAACGCCGTGCTGGCACAGCTGCAGCCGGCGCTCGACGAAACGATCGTACGGCCGTGCGTCGGCGAGCCCGGCGGGTATGTCTTCGCCCACGGCGCGACTCGCGACGCACTGTATGACGACCTTCCCGCGCTGCACCGCTGCCAACTGCACATCGCCGTCGGCGAAGCCCTCGAGCAGGTCTATGAAGAGCGGATCGAGTCGCATCTGTCACAGATCGCATACCACTTCGCCAAGGCAGCTCCGCGGGGAGACATCGCGAAGGCGGCCGACTACGCGTGGTGGGCGGCCGAACGGGCGGTGACGACGTATGCCTACGAAGACGCGGTTAGCCTCTTCGATACGTCGCTGCGGCTGTTCGACTCGCTTTCGGAAGTGGAGCCGCGGCGCCGGTGCGATCTGCTGTTGGCGCTCGGGGATGCCAGCTGGCGGGCCGGCGAGGCCGAGCGTGCCCGCGCGACGTTCGGCGAGGCGGCGGAGACGGCACGTGATCTGGCGCTGAATGACCACTACGCTCGTGCCGCACTGGGATACGGGGGTAGTGCAACCCGCATCTCGATCACCGATCAGGCTGATGAACGGTTGGCGGCGATGTTGACTGAGGCACTCGACATGCTGCCGGTGCGGGACACCGCGCTGCGAGTGAGAGTCCTCGCTCGGCTGGCCCTCGAGCTTCGCTGCAAGCAGGCTATGGACGAAGCCGGGCGGTTGAGCGCGCAAGCCGTCGAGATGGCAGAGCGGGTCGGCGACCCGAAGATCATGCTGCGGGCCATGCACAGCCGCCAGTGGTCGACGATGGGCCCTGACACCCTCGACGAGGCAGTCGCGTCCGGCAAGGAGATGGTGCGGCTCGCCCGGATCGTTGGTGACCGCGATATGGAATTCGAGGGTCACCACCTGCGGCTGATCGCGCATGCGCAGCTCGGCGACTTTCACACAGTCGATGAGGAGATCGCGGTCTGCGACCGGATGGCGAGTGAACTGCACCAGCCGCAATACCTATGGCAGGCGGCCGTGTTCCGCACCATGCGAGCGCTGATGCAGGGTCGCTGTGAGGAGGCCGGGCGTCTCGCGCTGGAGGCCCTGTCGATTGGCCAGCGTGCCCGGCCCGAGGCGGCGAGAGCTGTGTTTGGCGCGCAGTCGTTTCTGACCAAATTGGCGGATGGCACCCTGGGGCAGCTGACCGGCCTCGGCCGTGAGGCCGCCGCTCGCTACGGCCAGGCGTGGCCGTCGGCGTTCGTGTGGCTGCTCACCGAGACCGGCCAGCTCAATGAGGCCCGTGCCAGGTTCGCGGATCTAACGGCCGACAGCTTCCGGGCGCTTCAACAGACCAGCGACTGGTTGACGTCGGTCTGCGCGCTGTCGATTGCGTCGATCGCGATCGGCGACCGCGAGGCTGCAAGTGGACTCTACGAGCTGCTGACGCCCTATGCGGACCTGTGCACGCTATTCCTTGGCGGAGCCGGCTGCCTGGGCTCCAACCACGCGTTCCTCGGTTTCGCAGCTGCCGCAGCCGGCCACGATCGGGACGCGGTGCGCCACTTCGACCTCGCCCTCGCGCGTAACGCCGAAGTCGGCTCCACCTATGTGACCCCGCGGGTCTGCTACGAGTACGCTCGCACGCTGCTCAAACAATCCGACGGCCGGGGTCGCGAGAAGGCGATGGGCCTGATTGACCAGGGGCTTTCGTACGCGCGGCGGTTCGGCATGCGCGTCGAAGTGGAGCGGCTGACGCAGCTGCGCCAGGAGCAGCGGGAACAGAAGTCAACGCTCGGGTGGACGGCGCTCGACGACGTTGCGCAATCCGTCGAACAGAACCGTCCCGACCTTCGCGCAGTGGCAGCGCCCGACGGAACCGTCACGATCATGTTCTCGGACATCGAAAACTCCACAGTGCTCACCGAGCAGCTTGGCGACAGGCAGTGGCTAAAGGTTTTGCACCGCCACAACGCGGTTATCCGTCGTCATCTGAGCGAGCACCGTGGCTTCGAGGTCAAATCGCAGGGCGACGGATTCATGGTCGCATTTGCCAGCGCCAGCAGCGCGATCCGCTGTGCGATCGCGATCCAGCGCGACTTCGCGGCCCTTCGCGATCGTCTTGGCAGCCAGGTGCCATGCGTTCGGATCGGACTGCACGCCGGTGAGGTGATCCGCGAACAGGAGGACTTCTTCGGGCACAATGTCATCCTCGCAGCGCGGATCGCGGCGAAAGCGAACGGCAACGAGATCCTTGTGTCGGCGGTAATGCGCGAGCTGGTCGCCGGAAGTCAGGAGTTTCAGTTCGGCGAAGCTCGTGAGGAGCAACTCAAAGGGCTGCAGGATCACCACCGCATCCACGAGGTGTACTGGCGATAGCTGCTCGCACACTTTTGCACCACCCCACCCGTGTGAATTGGGAGCTCCTGACACTTGGCAGCGGTGCCACTGATCTCGATCATGGACAGTTCCGGCACCTAAGCTAAGAGCCGGCACCCCGGAGGAGCCAACCTGTGGATTTCGAGACTGGTCAGCCAACCCTGCCGCTGGCGTATCGCGAAGGCGGCGACCCCAATCCCGGACCAAAAACGCACTTCGTGACCACCCAGCCAGAGCAACCGGCCGCAGCGGCCGGCGACTTGCAGCGCATCGGCTCGGCGATGAACGCCCATAACGCTATCGCGACGGCCCTGACCACAGGAGTCATCCCGGCCGCTGCCGACGAGGTCTCAGAGCTGATCGCGGCCCAATTCGCCGCACAGGCTGCCATTTACCAGGAGGTCAGCATCCATGCCGCGGCGATACACGAACTGTTGGTGACCACATTGGCCACCAACGCCCGTACCTATGCAGCCACCGAAGCCGCCAACACCTCAGCGATCGGCTGACCAAGACGTCCACGATGGACTAGTGGGCGCTTTAGTCGGCGATCTCCGCACGCGGGTGCACCACGGCCGGCTACTACCGGTTGGTGATCTCGCGGCTGACCGGCGGGCCGTGGCAAGGCGCTACCCTGCGGCGTGCGCGCGAACCAGCGACCCGGGCGGCACATTACAGCAGCTGCACATAAGCGGTTGACACTACGCCAGGGTGACCAGCCCGAGCTCGTCGCCGGCGGCCAGCATCGGATGGCGAGGCAGCACTCGCACGGTGTACCCGACGGCCCCCGCCAGCGGCAGCGGCGTTGTCGTCGAGAAGATGTGGCTCACACCGTCGGTACCGGTATGCGACATTTCGACGGTGGTCGGGTCCAGCAGCACATCGCCGGCGTCGACTCTGCCCAGCACCGCTTGCACGGTAACCTCGTCGGGCTGCAGGCCGGCCAGTTGCACGATTGCGGTCAAAGTCAGCTTCGAACCGAGCAGCGGAGTATCGGGCAGCCCGGCGCTGTCCACGTCGGTGATCTCGATCTGCGGCCACGCTGCTGCGGCCCGCCGCCGGTAGGCGGCCAGCTCGCGGGCGCCGGCGAACTCGGTGCCGTCGCCCGCAACACCGATGGTCTTGCGCCACGATTGCGCCGCCGGAGCGTAGTAGTGCTCGACGTAGTCGCGCACCATGCGAGAAGCCAGCACTTTCGGTCCCAGGGTCTGCAGGGTGTGCCGCACCATCTCCATCCATCGCGGCGGCACGCCGCGTTCGTCACGCTCGTAAAACTTCGGCGCCACCGCCTGTTCCAACAGGTTGTAGAGCCCATTGGACTCCAGGTCATCGCGTCGTTCCGGATCTGCCACGCCGTCGGCAGACGGTATCTCCCAGCCGTTTTCGCCGTCGTACCATTCGTCCCACCAGCCGTCTCGGATGGACAGATTCAGCCCGCCGTTGAGCGCACTCTTCATCCCTGACGTTCCGCACGCTTCCAACGGCCGCAACGGGTTGTTCAGCCACACGTCGCAGCCCCAGTACAGCAACCGGGCCATCGACATGTCGTAGTTGGGCAAGAACGCGATGCGGTGGCGCACCTGCGGCCGGTCGGCGAACCGCACCACCTGCTGGATCAGCGCCTTTCCCCCGTCGTCCGCCGGATGCGACTTGCCTGCCACGATCAGCTGTATCGGCCGTTCGGGGTCCAGCAGCAGCTTCTCGAGTCGATCCGGATCACGCAGCATCAGAGTCAGCCGCTTATACGTCGGAACCCGGCGGGCAAACCCGATGGTCAACACGTTCGGATCGAAGGCCGTTGCGATCCAGCCCAATTCGGCTTCGGAGGCACCGCGTTCCAACCACGATTGCCGCAGCCGCGCCCGCACGTCCTCCACCAGCAACGAGCGCAGCTGTGACCGGATCCACCACAGGTGGCCGGCATCCACCTGCTGTAGCCGCAGCCAGACAGCGGGCTCGGCGAACGAGTCCGAACCGGCCAGTTCGCGGCCCAGTTGCAGCCATTGCGGCGCGGCCCAGCTGCGGGCGTGCACCCCGTTGGTGATCGCCCCGATCGGTACTTCGTCGGGGTCGAATCCGGGCCACAGCTCGTTGAACATGGCCTGGCTGACGCTGCCATGCAGCAGCGAGACACCGTTGGCCCGTTGCGCCAGCCGCAGACCCATGTGGGCCATGTTGAACTTGGTGGGATCGTCCTCGGCGCCCAGCGCGAGGATGCGATCGGTCGGCACGCCCGGCAGCAGCGTCGGCTCGTCATCGCCGAAGTAACGCTGCACCATGTCCACCGGGAACCGGTCGATACCGGCGGGCACCGGAGTGTGCGTGGTGAACACCGTGCTGGACCGCACCACCGTCAGCGCGGTATCGAAATCCAATCCCGAGTGAGTGATGAGTTCCCGGATGCGTTCGGCTCCCAGGAATCCAGCGTGGCCCTCGTTCATGTGGAATACCTCGGGGGCCGGCAATCCCTGAATGGCGGTGAACGCGCGAATCGCCCTTATCCCGCCGATACCGGCCAAGATCTCCTGCTTGATCCGGTGTTCTTGATCACCCCCGTAGAGGCGGTCAGTCACGCTGCGCAGCTCGTGCTCGTTTTCCGGAATGTCGGAATCGAGCAGCAGCAGCGGCACCCGGCCCACCTGTGCAACCCAGACCCGCGCCCGCAGCTGCTCGGAATCCGGCAGCGCCAGCTCGACCAGCACCGGAACACCGTTGGTGTCGGTGAGCAGGCGCAACGGCAGCCCGTACGGGTCCAGCGAGGGATAGGTCTCCTGCTGCCAGCCGTCGGCGGTCAGCGACTGCCGAAAATATCCGGAGCGGTAGTACAGACCGACCGCGATCAGCGGCAACCCCAGATCGGACGCGGCCTTGAGATGGTCGCCGGCCAGAATCCCAAGGCCGCCGGAGTAATTGGGCAGCACCTCGGCGATGCCGAACTCCATCGAGAAGTACGCGATGCTGGTGGGCAGGCTCGGCCCGGATGCGCCGGGGACACCCGCCTGCTCGTGCTGCTGATACCACAGTGGGCGGCTCAGGTAGTCGGCCAGATCGGCCGCCTGCTCGTCGAGCCGGCGCAGGAATTCTTCGTCGAGCGCCAACTCGTCCAGGCGTGCCGGTTTGACCGCACCCAGCACCGCCACCGGGTCGTGGCCGCAGCTTGCCCACAGTGCCGGGTCGATGCTTGCGAACAGGTCCTGGGTGGCCTTTTCCCACGACCACCGCAGGTTGGTCGACAGCTGGTCGAGCGCGGCAAGACGGTCAGGCAGATGAGCACGGACGGTAAACCGGCGGAGGGCTTTCACGCGTCTTTACCTTACTGAGGATTCCGGTCCGAGCGGACTACTCGGCTACAGGTTGGGCCCCGCCGGTGTGGCCGGACATTAGGGTGGGTATGGGGCGCTAAGACGAGCAGACAACGACACACGAAGGACACCCCGGGCGACACCGCTGTTGCTCGTCCCCGGGGTAACGAGCCCAGGAACGGAGTGATTGGTGCCCGGTCGTGTCGAGATCGATAACGTCCAGCCCGTCGTCTCATGTGGCGCCTACCCCGCCAAAGCGGTGGTAGGCGAGGTGGTGCCGGTCAGCGCCTCGGTATGGCGCGAGGGCCACGAAGCAGTGGCCGCGACCCTGGTCGTGCGCTACCTCGGCTCGCGTTATCCCCTGGTCAGCGACGTACGTAGGGTCTCCGCGGTGCGGGCGCTGGAATCCGAGGCGACGGCCAGGCCGGCCGACCAGCAGCGCGTCAAACCACTGTTGTTCCCGATGACGATGGGCCAGGAGCCCTACGTCTTCCACGGCCAGTTCACCCCCGACAGCGCCGGCCTGTGGACCTTCCGGGTCGACGGTTGGGGTGACCCGGTACACACTTGGCGTCATGGCCTGGTCGCCAAACTCGACGCCGGCCAAGGCGAAAAAGAATTGTCCAACGATTTGCTGATCGGCGCCGCGCTACTCGAGCGCGCCGCCACGGGGGTGCCGCGCGCGCAACGCTGGCCGCTGATGGAGGCCGCCGCGGCATTGCGGAATCCCGGTGACCCGGTGACCCGCTCCGCGCTGGCCCTGTCCCCCGAAATCGAGGATCTGCTCAAGGCTTATCCGCTGCGGGATCTGGTTACCCGCGGCGAACAGTTCGGGATCTGGGTCGACCGCCCGGTGGCCCGCTTCGGGGCGTGGTACGAGATGTTCCCGCGCTCCACCGGAGGCCGCGACGACGACGGCAAACCGCTACACGGTACCTTCGCCACCGCCGCGGCCGAACTGCCGCGCATCGCGCGGATGGGGTTCGACGTGGTGTACCTGCCGCCGATCCATCCGATCGGCAAGGTGCACCGCAAGGGCCGCAACAACAACCCCACCGCCGCGCCCGGTGACGTGGGATCTCCGTGGGCGATCGGCAGCGACGAGGGTGGCCACGACGCCATCCACCCGAGCCTGGGCACCATCGACGATTTCGACGACTTCGTTGCGGCGGCGCGCGACCTGGGGATGGAGGTGGCGCTAGACCTGGCGCTGCAATGCGCACCCGATCATCCGTGGGCCCGCGAACACCGGCGGTGGTTCACCGAATTACCGGACGGCACCATCGCCTACGCGGAGAATCCGCCGAAGAAATATCAGGACATCTATCCAGTCAACTTCGACAACGACCCAGCGGGACTCTACGACGAAGTGCTGCGCGTGGTGCGACATTGGATCGACCACGGCGTCAAGTTCTTTCGGGTCGACAACCCGCACACCAAGCCGCCCGACTTCTGGTTTTGGCTGATCGGTCAGGTCAAGACCATCCACCCCGACGTGTTGTTCTTGTCCGAGGCATTCACTCCGCCGGCCCGCCAGTACGGGCTGGCCAAACTGGGCTTCACGCAGTCCTACAGTTACTTCACCTGGCGCACGTCCAAGGGGGAGCTCACCGAATTCGGTAACGAGATAGCCGAATTCGCCGACTTCCGCCGGCCCAACCTCTTCGTCAACACCCCGGACATCCTGCACGCCGTCCTGCAACACAATGGCCCCGGCATGTTCGCCATCCGCGCGGCGCTGGCGGCCACCATGGGTCCGGCCTGGGGCATGTACTCCGGTTACGAGCTTTTCGAGCACCGGGCGGTGCGGGAAGGCAGCGAGGAATACCTGGACTCGGAAAAATACGAGCTGCGTCCCCGTGACTTCGCGGGTGCGCTCGCCGAAGGCAGGTCATTGGAGCCGTTCATTACCCAGCTCAACGCAATTCGGCGACTGCATCCCGCACTGCAGCAGCTACGCACCATTCATTTCCATCACGTCGACAACGAGGCGTTGCTGGCCTACAGCAAGTTCGACCCGGCATCCGGCGACTGCGTCCTGGTGGTGGTCACGCTCAACGCCCTCGGACCCGAGGAAGCAACCCTGTGGCTGGACATGGCGGCGCTGGGTATGGAGCCCTACGAGCGGTTTTGGGTCCGCGACGAGATAACCGGCCAGGAATTCAATTGGGGGCAAGCAAATTATGTCCGCATCGACCCGGCGCAAGCAGTCGCTCACGTCATCAACATGCCACTTATGCCGGAGGAATCCCGAGTCGCACTGCTGTGTAGGAGGTGAGCGACTTGAGCAGATCCAAGAGCCGAACCGATCAACTGTCCGGGACACATTTGGCGCCTGACCCCGCCGAGCTGGCGCGCCTGGTGGCCGGCTCCCATCACAACCCGCACAGCATCCTGGGCGCCCACGAATACGGCGACCACACGGTTATCCGGGCATTTCGTCCACACGCGGTCAGCGTCGTCGCGCTCGTCGGTGACGACCAGTTGCCGATGCAGCACATCGACGCCGGGCTGTTCGCGGTGGCCCTGCCCTTCGTCAACTTGATCGATTACCGGTTGCAGGTCAGCTACGAGGGTGCTGACCCCTATACGGTCGCCGACGCTTACCGCTTTCTGCCCACCCTGGGTGAAGTCGACCTCCATCTGTTCGCCGAAGGCCGCCACGAGCGACTCTGGGAAGTCCTTGGCGCTCATCCCCGCTCGTTCACCACGGCCGACGGTGTCGTTGGGGGCGTGTCGTTTGCGGTGTGGGCGCCCAACGCCAAGGGCGTCAGCCTGATCGGTGATTTCAACGGCTGGACCGGAAACGACGCCCCCATGCGGGTGCTGGGCTCCTCGGGAGTGTGGGAGTTGTTCTGGCCCGGTTTCCCGGACGACGGCCTCTACAAGTTCCGGGTGCACGGCGCCGACGGCGTCGTGACCGATCGGGCCGACCCGTTCGCGTTCGGCGCCGAAGTGCCGCCGCAGACGGCATCGCGGGTGACGGTGAGCGACTACACCTGGGCCGACGCCGACTGGATGACCCGGCGCGCCCAGCGCAATCCGGTGTTCGAGCCGATGAGCACCTACGAAGTCCACCTGGGCTCCTGGCGTCCCGGACTGAGCTACCGCCAGCTTGCCCGGGAGCTGACCGATTACGTGGTGGCACACGGGTTTACCCATGTGGAACTACTGCCCGTGGCCGAGCACCCCTTCGCCGGATCATGGGGATACCAGGTCACGTCGTATTACGCGCCGACATCGCGCTTCGGCACCCCCGACGATTTCCGGGTGTTGGTCGACGCCCTCCACCAAGCGGGCATCGGCGTCATCGTGGACTGGGTGCCGGCCCACTTCCCCAAGGACGCATGGGCGCTCGGACGGTTCGACGGCACTCCGCTCTACGAGCATTCCGATCCCAAACGTGGCGAGCAACTAGACTGGGGCACTTACGTTTTCGACTTCGGTCGGCCAGAGGTACGAAACTTCCTGGTGGCCAACGCGTTATTTTGGCTCCAGGAATTCCACGTCGACGGCCTGCGGGTGGACGCGGTGGCATCGATGCTCTACCTGGATTACTCGCGCCCCGAGGGCGGCTGGACCCCCAACATCTACGGCGGGCGGGAGAACTTGGAGGCGGTGCAGTTCCTGCAGGAGATGAACGCCACCGCGCACCGGTTGGCACCCGGCATCGTCACCATCGCCGAGGAGTCGACGTCGTGGCCAGGGGTAACGAGGCCGACGAGCCTTGGCGGCCTTGGCTTTTCGATGAAATGGAATATGGGCTGGATGCACGACACTCTCGACTACATCAGTCGAGACCCGGTCTATCGCAGCTTTCATCACCATGAGATGACGTTCTCGATGCTGTATGCGTTCAGTGAGAATTACGTGCTGCCCCTCAGCCACGACGAGGTGGTGCACGGCAAAGGGACGCTGTGGGGACGGATGCCGGGTAGCAATCACGTGAAGGCCGCCGGGCTGCGCAGCCTGCTCGCCTACCAGTGGGCACACCCGGGCAAACAACTGCTGTTCATGGGCCAGGAATTCGGCCAGCGTGCCGAGTGGTCCGAGCAACACGGTCTGGACTGGTTCCAACTCGACGAACAAGGCTTCTCGAACGGCATTTTGCGTCTGGTGCGCGACATCAACGAGATCTACCGCAGCCACCCGGCGCTGTGGAGCCAAGACACCGTTCCGGCAGGCTATTCGTGGATCGACGCCAACGATTCGGCCAACAACGTGTTGAGCTTCCTGCGCTACGGCAACGACGGCTCGGTGATGGCGTGCGTGTTCAATTTCGCCGGCACCGAGCACGGCGGCTACCGCCTGGGTCTGCCTTCGGCCGGCCGGTGGCGCGAAGTCCTCAACACCGACGCGACCTCCTACAACGGGTCCGGGATCGGTAACCTCGGCGGCGTCGACGCCACCGAGGACCCGTGGCACGGCCGCCCCGCATCAGCGGTGCTGGTGCTGCCGCCGACGTCGGCGTTGTGGCTGGAGCCGGCTTAGCGGGAGCAGTTTCAGTACAGGGCGTTGGCGAGATTGCGCCGGCCCGCGATGACCTCGGGATCGGCGGGGTCGAAGAGTTCGAAGAGCTCGATCAGCCTAGTGCGCACCCGGGTGCGCTCATCCCCCGATGTACGGCGCACCAATGCGACCAGACGTTCGAATGCCCCGCTGACATCCTGATTAAGGATTTGAACATCGGCGGCCGCGAACGCAGCCTCGATGTCATCCGGTGCGGCGTCGGCGACCAGGACGGCATCCGGCCGCTGCGCGGTTGCGCGAGTGAGGAAGTCGATCTGCCGGATCGCCGCCTTCGCTTCGACATTGCCCGGCTCGGTATCCAGAATCGATTGGTACGACTTCTTTGCGGCGTCGAAGTCACCGGCCTCGAGTTCCGCACGGGCCTGCGCCACCGCCGGATCGACTTCCGCGAACTCTCCCGAATCCGTTGGGCCCCTGAGCTTTCCCGCAGTCGCCGACAGCAACGAGTCCAGCCAGCGTCGTAGCTCACCGGCAGGCTGGGGGCCCTGGAAGCTCGAGATCGGCTGCGCCGCAGCCAAAGCCACCACGGTCGGGACCGCCTGGACGCCGAATATCTGAGCCACTCTGGGTGCAACGTCGACGTTGACCGTCGCCAGCTGCCAGGTGCCCTGGTCGGTGGCGGCCAGGCCGGACAACGTGTCGAGCAGGTCGACGCACACGTCGCTGCGCGGCGACCACAGCAACACCACCACGGGCACCTCGTCGGAGCGGGCGATCACCTCGTCTTCGAAGTTCGTCTCACTGATCTCGACCACACCCGGCTGAGCAGACGGTGCCCGCCCGGCAGCACCGCCTGTTGCGGCGCTTTGTTGAGCTCGTTGCTTGAGACCGGAAAGGTCGACCGCACCGGCCATGGCAGGCCCGATCGAAGGTCGGGGACGTGTCACGTCATCAAGTCTGTCACGCCGGGCCCGCCCGCCATCCACCCGGTGGCGCCGACCGTCGCATGCTGACGGAAATCGCCGCCGGAAACCCGCGGCAACAGCCGTGAGGGGCGGATATGACGAAAATCACATCAGCATCCGACGGGCCGATCCCAGCAACGTCATCACGCCAGCTGGCGCTAGCCGGCCCGCAAGATCAACGCGTCGCCCTGGCCGCCCGCGCCGCACAGGGCCGCAACCCCGTAACCCGAGCCGCGGCGGGCCAACTCGAGCGCCGCATGCAAAGTGATGCGCGCTCCCGACATCCCGATGGGATGGCCGACGGCGATCGCTCCACCGTTGACATTGACCTTCTCGGGATCCACCCCCAGTTCCCTCGTCGAGGCCAGCCCGACCGCGGCGAATGCCTCGTTGATCTCGATGACATCGAGCTGGTCCACCGAGATGCCCTCACGCTTGAGCGCCTTCTTGATCGCGTTGGCCGGCTGCGACTGCAGTGTCGAATCCGGGCCGGCCACGACTCCATGCGCACCGATCTCGACCAACCACGAAAGTCCCAGCTCCCGGGCTTTTTCTTGGCTCATCACCACGACCGCGCAGGCGCCGTCGGAGATCTGCGACGCCGAGCCGGCGGTAATGGTGCCGTCCTTGCGAAACGCCGGCTTGAGGCCGGCCAATGAATCGGCGGTCGTGTTGGCCCGGATGCCTTCGTCTTCGCTGAACTGCAGCGGATCACCTTTACGCTGCGGAATACTCACCGGCACCACTTCGTCGGCGAACACGCCGTCCTTCCATGCGGCAGCCGCTTTCTGGTGCGACTGAGCCGCGTACTCGTCCTGCTCCTGCCGCGTGAACTGGTCGACGTCGTTGCGTTGCTCGGTGAGTGCGCCCATCGGCTGGTCGGTGAACACGTCGTACAGCCCGTCGTAAGCCATGTGGTCCAGAACCGTGACGTCGCCATACTTGTAGCCGGCCCGGCTGTCCATCAGCAGATGCGGAGCCTTCGTCATGGACTCCTGGCCCCCGGCGACCACCACGTCGAATTCTCCGGCCCGAATCAGCTGGTCAGCCAGCGCAATGGCGTCGATACCCGACAAACACATCTTGTTGATGGTCAGCGAGGGCACATCCCAGCCGATACCGGCCGCGACCGCCGCCTGCCGTGCGGGCATCTGTCCCGCGCCAGCTGTGAGCACCTGGCCCATGATCACGTACCCGACCAGAGATGCCGGGTTTTCTACGTTCGGAAAGGCCTTTTCCAGGGCGCCTCTGATGGCGATGCCGCCCAGGTCACTGGCACTGAAGTCTTTCAGAGAACCCATCAGCTTGCCGATGGGTGTCCGGGCTCCAGCAACGATCACCGACGTCGTCATGGCTACCTCCTAAGAGCACGGGAACGGCCGATCCAGCCAACCCGGAGAAGCAGGTTCTTCTCCACAGAGGTTACCGTTGTGTTATGACCACCGATCAAGTGGACGCCCGTCAGGTTGTAGCCACCTCGTTGGTGACCGGGCTCGATCACGTCGGCATCGCCGTCGCCGACTTGGACGCGGCGATCGAGTGGTACCACGACCACCTCGGCATGATCCTCGTTCACGAGGAGGTCAACGACGACCAGGGGATCCGCGAGGCGATGCTCGCGGCCCCGGGTGCCCCACAGGCGGCCCAGATCCAATTGATGGCCCCGATCGACGGCTCATCGGTGATCGCAAAGTTTCTGGAAAAGCGCGGGCCGGGCATCCAGCAGTTCGCCTGTCGGGTAGCTGATCTCGACGCCCTGAGCCGACGGCTGCGCTCGCAGGGTGTCCGTCTCGTCTACGAGGCTCCCCGGCGTGGCACGGCGAATTCCCGAATCAACTTCATCCACCCCAAGGATGCCGGCGGCGTTCTGATCGAGTTGGTCGAGCCGGCTCGCTAAGCTAAGAGCCGCAGCTACGACCACTTTCGCGTCGGGCCACGAGTCCCCCGGCTGGCCCAACACGGAGTATGCCAGTGGCGCCGGTCCTCGACAGCTTCCGGTCGATCAGCGGGCCACACCACCACATGTGAAGTCCCGGTACGGATTTCGTGATCACACCCTGGACATCGATAGTTCTTGACGGCTCGTGCCGCGGCAATCGCCCGGACTTCGTACTCGTAGCCATCCGGCCCGGCCTCGACCCGGCGCGGCGTCGGCGATGGCGCAACCGGCCGCTGCCGGCTTGGCGGTTTACGACGCCGAGCCACCTGACAAGTTTAGCCGCGACCTTCAGAACAGCCGGTACTCGTCGCTGTCCATGCCGCGCATCCTGTCGTAATCCAGTGTGAGGCAACGGATGCCGCGGTCGGTGGCCAAGGTGCGGGCCTGCGGCTTGATCTGTTGAGCGGCGAACACGCCCTTGACCGGCGCGAGAACGCTGTCGCGATTGAGCAACTCGAGATAGCGGGTGAGCTGCTCGACCCCGTCGATCTCGCCGCGCCGCTTGATCTCCACTGCGACACAGCCACCGTGTTCGTCGCGGCACAGCAGGTCGACCGGCCCGATCGCGGTCATGTACTCCCGACGGATCAGCGTGTACCCCTCACCCAAGACTTGAACGTGTTCGGCGAGCAACGCCTGCAAGTGGGCCTCGACGCCGTCCTTCACCAGTCCGGGGTCAACGCCCAGCTCGTGGCTCGAGTCATGCTCGATCTCTTCGACGGTGATGCGCAATTGTTCGCCGGATTTGTTGGTGACCACCCACACCGGCGATTCGGTGCCGGTCTCCTCGGTCAGCCAGCACGGCGGACTCATCCAGTTCAACGGTTTGTAGGCGCGGTCGTCGGCGTGCACGCTGACCGACCCGTCGGCCTTGAACAACAGCAACCGGCGCGCGGACGGCAGATGCGCGGTAAGCCGGCCGACATAGTCGACCGTGCATTGGGCAATGACGAGACGCACCCGACTCACCTTAGAAAAGACTTAGCCTCGGCCTTGCATCGGGTCACGGATTGACCTGTGTGGATGCTGTTTTCGAAGATGCGACTTGTCTGGTCGGCGTCGGAGGGTTAGACGGGGCCGTCCTGGATGGCGATGGTCCAGCGCAACGTCGCGATCTCGCAGCGGGCGTTTTCGGGGTTGCTCTGCCGGCAAAATGCCGATCCTGCAGGTGCGCAGCGAACCTTAGACAATTCGATCCTGCACCGCGGGACAGGATCTTTCGCCTATCGACAGCCGTTACCAACACACTTCCGCGAAAAAAATTCAGTTAGCGCCGGTCCGACAACTTAGGCTGTTACCCCAATGTCGTCCCAGAAGGCCGTGGCGCAGCGCTTGGATCGGGTGCTTGATAAAGTGACCCGCCGATACCGCTGGCCGTCGGAAACCCCTGCCGCATGGGGATTCGGGATGGCGTTGTGGACCACCCTCTACGGCATTGTCAACCCATTATTTATCCCACGGTTCCTGTTTTCGATGAGCGTGGTCGGCCATCTGGTGGCCACCAGCTGTACGCGGGGCGCCTCAAGCGCGTCGAGCAGGGCGACTTGGCTGGCGATCTGGTGGTGTTCGACGGCACCGAACTCGGTGAGCTGCAGCGTGGATTCAACTCGATGGTCCACGGCCGGCACGTCGGCCGCGACGTCGCCCTTGCCGCCGAACGCCAGCCGCCGAACCCGGGCGGTGAACAGCGTCACGTCGCCGTGGTGTTCATCGATACCGTCGGCTCAACCAGGGCGCCCTTTGGTCCCCAGGCGAGGTCGTGACACTTCGCGGACACGACCAGCACACCCGGCTCGCATCGCCGGTGCAAGCCGGGTAGCAAAGCCCAGTCCACAACCACCGCCCGGAGCGACCACAGTTGCCAACCAACACCGCTAGCGGGCAATTGCCGGATTCGGAGCTTCGAGATCGCCGCCGCGCCCGATCACCACATGCATTGCCGGGAACCGGAACGCCAACGGCTGCACCTGTTTTCGACCCACACCATGAGGCCCTGACCAGGGTCGACACCTCGCCCGTATCCGGGCCGACCCGAACCCAGTCGGGGCAGCACCTCAGCCACGCGAAAGGTGCGAGATTAGACTGACGCCACAATGGTGGCCGAGGAAAGTATGGCGCAACGTTTGGGCCGGGTACTTGAGGCGGTGACCCGTCAGAGCGGCCGGCTATCAGAGACCCCCGCATACGGCTCCTGGCTGCTCGGGCGAGTATCGGAAGACCAACGGCGCCGGCGGATACGCATCCAGGTCATCTTGACGGTGATGGTGGTGGCGGCAAACCTGATCGGGATAGCGGTCTCCATCCTGTTGGTAACAGTCGCGATTCCCGAACCGCGTGTCTTTTCCGATGCGCCGTTGTGGGTGTCGTTCGCCGTCGTACCGGCCTACATCGTGGTCGCCTTGGCGCTCGGAACGTATTGGATCACCCGACGAACGGTGATCGCACTGCGCTGGGCAATCGAGGAGCACCCACCCACCCACAACGACGAGCGCAACACCTTCCTGACTCCCTGGCGGGTCGCCATTGTCGACCTGATTCTCTGGGGAGGCGGCGCGGCGCTGCTGACGACGCTCTACGGCATGGCCAACACCATGTTCATCCCCCGCTTCCTCTTCGCTGTGACCTTTTGCGGACTCCTGGTCGCCACCGGCAGCTACCTGCTCACCGAGTTCGCATTGCGTCCGGTCGCAGCCCAGGCGCTCGAGGCGGGACCGCCGCCCCGGCGACTGGCATCGGGGATCATGGGGCGAACCATGATGGTGTGGCTGCTGGGGTCGGGTGTTCCGATTGTCGGCATTGCCCTGATCGCGATCTTCCAGATCGCGATGCGGAACCTCACGGCGACCCAGTTCGCGGTCGGTGTGCTCATCGTGTCGATGGCGACACTGGTCTTCGGATTTCTCCTGATGTGGATCTTGGCCTGGCTCACGGCGACACCGGTACGCGTTGTCCGAGCGGCACTCCAGCGCGTGGAACGTGGGGATCTCCGCGGCGACCTGGTGGTGTTCGACGGGACCGAGCTCGGTGAGCTGCAGCGTGGTTTCAACGCGATGGTCGACGGCCTGCGGGAGCGCGAGCGGGTGCGCGACCTGTTCGGCCGCCATGTCGGACGTGAGGTCGCCCTTGCCGCCGAGCGGGAGCGGCCGAAACTGGGCGGGGAGGAACGCCACGTCGCCGTGGTGTTCCTTGACATCATCGGCTCGACCAAGTTGGTGACCAGCCAACCCCCGGCCGAGGTCGTGCAGTTGCTCAACCGCTTCTTCGCGATCGTGGTCGAAGAGGTCGATCGCCATTGCGGACTGGTCAACAAGTTCGAGGGCGACGCCTCGCTGGCCATCTTCGGTGCCCCCAACCATCTCGACCGACCCGAAGACCAGGCGTTGGCCTGTGCGCGGATCCTGGCTGAGCGGCTGGCCGAGGAAATGCGGGAGTGCCAGGCAGGCATCGGGGTGGCGTCCGGACAGGTGGTAGCCGGCAATGTGGGCTCCAAGGAGCGGTTCGAATACACCGTGATCGGCGAGCCGGTGAACGAAGCGGCCCGACTGTGCGAACGCGCGAAATCACGCCCGGGCAAGTTACTGGCTTCGGCGCAGACCGTCGAGGCAGCGAGCGAAAGTGAGCATGCCCATTGGACTTTGGGAAGACACGTGAAGCTTCGTGGGCACAAGCAGCCGACTCGATTGGCATTGCCCGTGGAACCGGCCAAGCCGGGGAAGTGAGCTCCGGCCACTCGCCCGGCGACTACGATGTCGCTTTCCCGCCAGCCATGTCGGTGATCAGGTGTAATTGTCGAACTGTGCACGACGATTTCGAACGCTGCTACCGAGCGGTCCAGGCCAAAGACGCCCGGTTCGACGGCTGGTTCGTGATCGCGGTCTTGACGACCCGGATCTACTGTCGGCCCAGTTGCCCGGTACGGCCGCCGTTCACGCGCAACGTGCGGTTCCTGCCGACGGCGGCGGCGGCCCAACAGGAGGGCTTCCGGGCTTGCAAACGGTGCCGTCCTGACGCGTCTCCCGGTTCTCCGGAATGGAACGTCCGCGGTGATGTGGTGGCCCGAGCCATGCGGCTGATCGCCGACGGCACGGTGGACCGCGAAGGCGTCACCGGGCTGTCCGCACGTCTCGGTTACACCACTCGTCAGCTGCAGCGGCTGCTGCGGGCGGAGGTGGGCGCCGGCCCGCTGGCGCTGGCCCGCGCACAACGAATGCAGACGGCCCGGGTGCTGATCGAGACCACCGATCTGCCGTTCAGTGAGGTGGCTTTTGCGGCCGGGTTTTCCAGCATCCGGCAATTCAACGACACCGTGCGCCTGGTCTGCGACAGCACGCCGACAGCGTTGCGCAAGCGCGCGGCCAGCCGGTCGGGATTCGCCGAACCCGGGGCCACCGCGCACCACGGTGGCCCCGGAGCGATATCCCTGCGGCTGCCCGCCCGTACGCCATTCGCCTATGAGGGCGTCTTCGGCCATCTGGCCGCCGGCGCGGTCAACGGTTGCGAGGAGGTGCGCAATGGCGCGTACCGACGCACACTGCGGCTTTCCTCGGGCACCGGACTGGCCACCCTGACACCGGCGCTCGATCATGTTCGCTGTCTGCTGGTGCTCGACGACTTGGGCGATCTCGCGGCCGCCACCGCCCGGTGCCGTCGATTGCTGGACCTTGATGCTGATCCCGAGGCGGTGGTCGAGGCACTCAGCGGGGATCCGGCGTTGGCCGCACTGGTCGCCAAGGCACCCGGACAGCGGATTCCGCGTACCGTCGATGAGACTGAACTCGCCGTGCGGGCGGTGCTGGCTCAACAAGTTTCGACCAAAGCCGCGCGGACCCACGCGGGCCGACTTGTGGCCGCCTACGGGCAACCGGTGCACGATGCCGCGGGCGGCCTGACCCACACCTTCCCGTCGGTGGAGCAGCTGTCGCAGATCGACCCCGTCCATCTGGCCGTCCCCAGGGCGCGTCGGCGAACGCTCAGCGCGCTCGTCAGCGGCCTTGCTGACGGCAGGATCAACCTGGATGCCGGTTGCGACTGGACGGAGGCGCGCAGCCAGTTGCTGGCCTTGCCGGGAGTGGGCCCTTGGACGGCCGAGGTCGTCGCGATGCGCGGCCTGGGTGACCCGGACGCATTTCCTGCCGGTGATCTCGGTGTCCGGTTGGCCGCCAGACAACTGGGCCTGCCCGAACAACGACGCGCACTTTCCGAGCGAAGTGCCCGGTGGCGGCCCTGGCGGTCATATGCCACACAGCATTTGTGGACCACGCTCGAGCACCCGGTAAACCATTGGCCACTAAAGCCGCCCAAGGAAGTCGCATGATTCATTACCGCACCATCGATAGCCCGATCGGACCGTTGACTCTAGCCGGGCGCGGCGCCGTATTAACCAGCCTGCGGATGGTCGATCAAACCCATGAACCGAATCGATCCGGTTGGTCCCCGAATCACTGTGCCTTTCCAGCCGCGGTCGAACAGCTTGACGCCTATTTCGCCGACGGCCTCCGCGATTTCGATGTCGAGCTGGACCTGCACGGCACAGAATTCCAGCAGCGGGTATGGAAGGCTCTGCTGACGATTCCCTACGGGGAAACTCGATCCTATGGAGAAATCGCGGAACAGATCGGTGCCCCGGGCGCGGCGCGTGCCGTCGGCTTGGCCAACGGGCGGAATCCCATCGCCATCATCGTCCCCTGCCATCGGGTCATTGGGGCCAGCGGAAAGCTTACCGGGTACGGCGGCGGGCTTGACCGCAAGCAAACATTGCTCGAATTGGAGAAAGAGCGTGTGCCGGTCAATTTGAGTTTGTTCGACTGACACGGATCCTGTAAATGCAAAAACACCCCCGATGCCGGGGGTGTTTTTGTATGTTCGGCGGTGTCCTACTTTTCCACCCGAGAAGGGCAGTATCATCGGCGCTGACAGGCTTAGCTTCCGGGTTCGGGATGGGACCGGGCGTTTCCCTGTCGCTGTGGCCGCCGTAACTCTATGTAAATTTGTATTGGTGGGGGGTGTGGACCCACGGCTGCCGCCGTGAGAGTGGAAAGTGGTTGCGATTTTTGTGTGTTGGTAAGTTTTCGGCCGGTTAGTGCCAGTTCCCTTCACTCATTACTGAGCTTCCAGGTCTGACCTATCGAACCCGTGTTCTGCGGGGGGCCTTATCCCACCAAGTGGGTGAGAAGCCTGATCTTGGAGAAGGTTTCCCGCTTAGATGCTTTCAGCGGTTATCCTGTCCGAACGTAGCTATCCAGCGGTGCCCCTGGTGGGACAACTGGTGCACTAGAGGTTCGTCCGTCCCGGTCCTCTCGTACTAGGGACAGGTTTCCTCAAGCTTCTGACGCGCGCGGCGGATAGAGACCGAACTGTCTCACGACGTTCTAAACCCAGCTCGCGTGCCGCTTTAATGGGCGAACAGCCCAACCCTTGGGACCTGCTCCAGCCCCAGGATGCGACGAGCCGACATCGAGGTGCCAAACCATCCCGTCGATATGGACTCTTGGGGAAGATCAGCCTGTTATCCCCGGGGTACCTTTTATCCGTTGAGCGACACCCCTTCCACTCAGAGGTGCCGGATCACTAGTCCCGACTTTCGTCCCTGCTTGACTTGTAGGTCTCGCAGTCAAGCTCCCTTGTGCACTTACACTCGCCACCTGATTGCCGTCCAGGTTGAGGGAACCTTTGGGCGCCTCCGTTACATTTTAGGAGGCAACCGCCCCAGTTAAACTACCCGCCAGGCACTGTCCGTGAACCCGATTCAGGGTTCGACGTTAGGTGTCCAATACGATCAGAGTGGTATTTCAACAACGACTCCGCCCCAACTGGCGTTGAGGTTTCACAGTCTCCCACCTATCCTACACAAACCGTACCGAACACCAATACCAAGTTGTAGTGAAGGTCCCGGGGTCTTTTCGTCCTGCCGCGCGTAACGAGCATCTTTACTCGTAGTGCAATTTCGCCGAGTCTATGGTTGAGACAGTTGAGAAGTCGTTACGCCATTCGTGCAGGTCGGAACTTACCCGACAAGGAATTTCGCTACCTTAGGATGGTTATAGTTACCACCGCCGTTTACTGGGGCTTAAATTCTCCGCTTCACCTTACGGTTAACGGGTCCTCTTAACCTTCCAGCACCGGGCAGGCGTCAGTCCGTATACATCGTCTTGCGACTTCGCACGGACCTGTGTTTTTAGTAAACAGTCGCTTCTCACTGGTTTCTGCGACCGAATCCCGCTCCCACCGCAAGGGTGTTCACGGTATTTCGGTCCCCCTTCTCCCGAAGTTACGGGGGCATTTTGCCGAGTTCCTTAACCATAGTTATCTCGTACGCCTTGGTATTCTCTACCTGACCACCTGTGTCGGTTTGGGGTACGGGCCGTGTGTGTGCTCGCTAGAGGCTTTTCTTGGCAGCAGAGGATCACCGAATTCGCCTCAATCGGCTATGCGTCACCTCTCAGGATTTGTGAGCGACGGATTTGCCTATCGCTCTCCCTACTGGCTTGCCCCAGTATTACCACTGACTGGTACGGCTGCCTTCCTGCGTCACCCCATCGCTTGACTACTACCAGCGAAGGCTCCACGCAGCCCCAGACCTCCACTCCCCCGAAGGGGAGTGATCGATCCGGTTTTGGGTGGTTAGTACCGCTGATTCATCACGGGCGCCCACACACGGGTACGGGAATATCAACCCGTTGTCCATCGACTACGCCTGTCGGCCTCGCCTTAGGTCCCGACTCACCCTGGGCGGACTGGCCTGGCCCAGGAACCCTTGGTCTTTCGGCGGGCAAGGTTCTCACTTGCCTTATCGCTACTCATGCCTGCATTCTCACTCCCCCATCCTCCACCACCGGTCACCCGGCGGCTTCGCTGAATGAGGGACGCTCCCCTACCCAACCTTGCGGTTGTCGCGGCTTCGGCGGTGTGCTTGAGCCCCGCTACATTATCGGCGCACAATCACTTGACCAGTGAGCTATTACGCACTCTTTCAAGGGTGGCTGCTTCTAAGCCAACCTCCTGGTTGTCTCTGCGACTGCACATCCTTTCCCACTTAGCACACGCTTTGGGGCCTTAGCCGGCGATCTGGGCTGTTTCCCTTTCGACGTACGGAGCTTATCCCCCGCCGTCTCACTGCCACGCTATACACCACGGCATTCGGAGTTTGGCTGACGTCAGTAACCTAGTGGGGCCCATCGGCCATCCAGTAGCTCTACCTCCGTGGTGAAACACGCAACGCTGCACCTAAATGCATTTCGGGGAGAACCAGCTATCACGGAGTTTGATTGGCCTTTCACCCCTACCCACAGCTCATCCCCTCAGTCTTCAACCTAAGTGGGTTCGGGCCTCCACGCGGTCTTACCCGCGCTTCACCCTGGCCATGGGTAGATCACTCCGCTTCGGGTCCAGAACACGCCACTACACACGCTTACGCGTGATACGCCCTATTCAGACTCGCTTTCGCTGCGGCTACCCCGCTCGGGTTAACCTCGCGACATGTCCCTGACTCGCAGGCTCATTCTTCAAAAGGCACGCCATCACCCCACAAAGGGGCTCTGACGGATTGTAGGCACACGGTTTCAGGTACTCTTTCACTCCCCTCCCGGGGTACTTTTCACCATTCCCTCACGGTACTAATCCGCTATCGGTCATCGAGGAGTATTTAGGCTTACCGGGTGGTCCCGGCAGATTCACAGCAGATTCCACGGGCCCGCTGCTACTCGGGAATTGATACAAGGCAGGTGCCGGGTTTTCACGTACCGGGCTCTCACCGTCTACGGCAGACCATCCCAGGCCACTTCCGTTAACCACGACACTTTCTGACTGCCCCTCAGCCGGGTAGAGCTGAGACGTATCGATCCCACAACCCCGCACACACAACCCCTACCCGGTCACCCATGCGTGCGGTTTAGCCATGTTCCGCGTTCGCTCGCCACTACTGACGGAATCACTTTTGTTTTCTTCTCCTACGGGTACTGAGATGTTTCACTTCCCCGCGTTCCCTCCCGCACCCTATATATTCAGATACGGGTAACACGACATTACTCGTGCTGGGTTTCCCCATTCGGAAATCCTCGGATCCACGCTCGGTTGACAGCTCCCCGAGGCTTATCGCAGCCTCCCACGTCCTTCATCGGCTCTCGATGCCAAGGCATCCACCATGCGCCCTTAGACACTTACAAACACAAAAACCAAAGAATAAAATTGCACAAAAGAACACGCTACCCTGCGGGCAACGCATCCATTTGATGCTCGCAACCACTATCCAATTCTCAAACACCACACCCCACCACCAAGATGGTGGGACAACACTCTTGGACGAGTCCAAGACAAGCCCGAGTGTTGCCTCAGGACCCAATAGTGTGTCTGGCTTGCTTGCTGTTGCGCACCCGGCCCCCGCCCACTACAGACGGGAGCCCCTCACGGCTTACACCCCACCAGTTGGGGTGTTTTTCGTGGTGCTCCTTAGAAAGGAGGTGATCCAGCCGCACCTTCCGGTACGGCTACCTTGTTACGACTTCGTCCCAATCGCCGATCCCACCTTCGACAGCTCCCTCCCGAGGGTTAGGCCACTGGCTTCGGGTGTTACCGACTTTCATGACGTGACGGGCGGTGTGTACAAGGCCCGGGAACGTATTCACCGCAGCGTTGCTGATCTGCGATTACTAGCGACTCCGACTTCACGGGGTCGAGTTGCAGACCCCGATCCGAACTGAGACCGGCTTTAAAAGGATTCGCTTAACCTCGCGGCATCGCAGCCCTTTGTACCGGCCATTGTAGCATGTGTGAAGCCCTGGACATAAGGGGCATGATGACTTGACGTCATCCCCACCTTCCTCCGAGTTGACCCCGGCAGTCTCTCACGAGTCCCCGGCATTACCCGCTGGCAACATGAGACAAGGGTTGCGCTCGTTGCGGGACTTAACCCAACATCTCACGACACGAGCTGACGACAGCCATGCACCACCTGCACACAGGCCACAAGGGAACGCCTATCTCTAGACGCGTCCTGTGCATGTCAAACCCAGGTAAGGTTCTTCGCGTTGCATCGAATTAATCCACATGCTCCGCCGCTTGTGCGGGCCCCCGTCAATTCCTTTGAGTTTTAGCCTTGCGGCCGTACTCCCCAGGCGGGGTACTTAATGCGTTAGCTACGGCACGGATCCCAAGGAAGGAAACCCACACCTAGTACCCACCGTTTACGGCGTGGACTACCAGGGTATCTAATCCTGTTCGCTCCCCACGCTTTCGCTCCTCAGCGTCAGTTACTGCCCAGAGACCCGCCTTCGCCACCGGTGTTCCTCCTGATATCTGCGCATTCCACCGCTACACCAGGAATTCCAGTCTCCCCTGCAGTACTCTAGTCTGCCCGTATCGCCCGCACGCTCACAGTTAAGCCGTGAGATTTCACGAACAACGCGACAAACCACCTACGAGCTCTTTACGCCCAGTAATTCCGGACAACGCTCGCACCCTACGTATTACCGCGGCTGCTGGCACGTAGTTGGCCGGTGCTTCTTCTCCACCTACCGTCAATCCGAGAGAACCCGGACCTTCGTCGATGGTGAAAGAGGTTTACAACCCGAAGGCCGTCATCCCCCACGCGGCGTCGCTGCATCAGGCTTGCGCCCATTGTGCAATATTCCCCACTGCTGCCTCCCGTAGGAGTCTGGGCCGTATCTCAGTCCCAGTGTGGCCGGACACCCTCTCAGGCCGGCTACCCGTCGTCGCCTTGGTAGGCCGTCACCCCACCAACAAGCTGATAGGCCGCGGGCCCATCCCACACCGCAAAAGCTTTCCACCACAAGGCATGCGCCAAGTGGTCCTATCCGGTATTAGACCCAGTTTCCCAGGCTTATCCCGGTGTGCAGGGCAGATTGCCCACGTGTTACTCACCCGTTCGCCACTCGAGTGTCTCCGAAGAGACCTTTCCGTTCGACTTGCATGTGTTAAGCACGCCGCCAGCGTTCGTCCTGAGCCAGGATCAAACTCTCCAAACAAAAACCCCTCGATAACGAGGCGAATTTACAATCAGAGATACCTGACAAGACGCCAATAACTGGCATCTGAATATACGACTACGCCTCACACGGGGAGTGAACGGCGTAGTCAAAAAAACAACAACAAACAATTACACCAAACACACTATTGAGTTCTCAAACAACACGCTCACTTGTCTTCGCCCGCTTCGGGGCAACCCTGCCAGCTTAATACGATTCTGGCGGCCTGGTCAAGCCCCGTTTCCGACCAACTTCGAGAGGTGACCGGGGCTGCCGGGGCTGCCGGGGCGCATCTAGGAGCATACCCTCTCGACCTCAGCTCCCAGACTGACCAGGTTCTCGACGAACAGCGGATAGCCGCGGTCGATGTGGAACACGTCGTGGACCTCGGTATCACCATCTGCGACGAGACCGGCCAGGACCAAGCCGGCCCCCGCCCGGATGTCCGAGCACCAGACGGGTGCGCTGGATAGTTGTGGCAGGCCACGTACAACCGCGTGGTGGCCGTCGGTGCGAGCGTCAGCCCCCAACCGGATCATCTCTTCGACGAACCGGAACCTCGCCTCGAACACATTCTCGGTGATCATGGAGGTGCCGTCGGCGATCGATGCCAACGCGATCGCCATCGGCTGCAGGTCGGTCGGAAAACCGGGGAACGGCAAGGTCGCAACGTTGACGGCCTTAGGGCGCTCGTACTGCACGATGCGGAAGCTGTCATCGGTTTGGGTGACGGTAGCGCCCGCGTCGTGCAACTTGTGGAGTACCAGTTGCAGGTGCGACGGGTCGATGCCGGTCACGGTGATGTCGCCACGTGTCATGGCCGCGGCGATGCCCCAGGTGGCAGCGACGATGCGGTCCCCGATCACGCGATGCTCAGTGGGGTACAGCCGCGGGACGCCGGTGATGGTCATCGTCGGCGAACCGGCACCTTCCACCTGTGCGCCCATCTGATTCAGCATCGTGCACAGGTCGACAACATCGGGTTCACGCGCGGCGTTGTGAATGGTGGTCACACCCTCGGCCAATACGGCGGCCATCAAGATGTTCTCGGTAGCTCCCACCGAGGGAAACTCCAGCTGAATCTCCGCGCCGCGCAACGTTTCTGCCTGGGCCACCACACACCCGTGCTCGATATTGCACCGCGCACCCAGTTGCCGAAGGCCTGCCTGATGCATATCCAGCGGCCTCGAGCCGATCGCATCGCCACCGGGGAGCGCGACCCTGGCCCGTTTGCATCGCCCGACCAAGGGTCCCAGTACGCAGACCGAGGCCCGAAACTGGCGTACGGCAGCGAAGTCGGCGTCGTACTTGGGTTCGTCCGGTGAGGTGATCCGCGCAACGTCGCCGTCGAGCTCGACGGTGGCACCCAGTCCACGCAGTACTTCCGCCATCAGCGGCACATCGAGGATGTCCGGGCAGTTGGTGATTGTGCTGGTGCCCTCGGCCAGCAGTGTCGCGGCCATAAGCTTGAGAACGCTGTTTTTCGCGCCTCCGACGGCGACTTCGCCCGACAACCGGTTGCCACCAGTCACCATGAATCGCTCCGCCACCCGGGTCAGTCTAGTGAAGCGCTATCGGCTTGTCAGTCGGCCAACCAAGTCGGCCCGGTACCGTTTTTGCTATGGCTGTACACCTGACCCGCATCTATACCCGTACCGGCGACGACGGAACCACCGGGTTGAGCGATTTCTCACGGGTTGCGAAAACCGACGCTCGCCTAGTGGCGTACGCGGATTGCGACGAGGCCAACTCCGCGATCGGTGTCGCCGTGGCACTGGGAAACCCGGACCGCCAGCTGACCGACGTGCTGCGACAGATCCAAAACGATCTGTTCGACGTCGGCGCGGATCTGTCCACCCCCTTGAAAGAGCCGGTGGAAAACTCCGCCCACCGCCCGCTGCGGATCACCCAGACCTATATCGACCGGCTCGAAGGATGGTGCGACACATATAACGAGGCCCTGCCGGCACTGAATTCCTTTGTGCTTCCGGGCGGTTCACCGCTATCGGCCCTGCTGCACGTCGCCCGGACGGTAGTGCGCCGAGCCGAGCGGTCGGCATGGGCCGCTGTCAGCGCCCATCAGGAAGGGGTCAGCGTCTTGCCGGCGAAGTACCTGAACCGGCTTTCTGATCTGCTCTTCATTCTGTCCAGGGTGGCCAACCCGGGAGGTGATCTGATGTGGCGGCCGGGCGGTGCCTCCGGAGAAGACAAGCCCGAAAAGTAGGCAGCACAGCTATTCCAGCGCCCCCCAGGTCGCCATGACCACTGGCAGATAGCTTCGGGCGCTTGGATTTTCGAGGCCGACGAAGCTAGACACTGCGACGTCGTGCGCGCGGTGAAGGACGCGACTCCAGCCACGACAGGAACGCGGTCAACGCCCCCTTGTCCAACGCGATCTCGTACCCCGACCTACGATCCTGGGTCGTGTCACGCAGTTCCAGAACGACGATCTCGTCGGTCATGATGTCGAACTCGTCGCCGCGTGGCGCCCGCCGGGCCACGATCTCGACGCCTCGCCTACTGAGCCGGCGATCCGGCCACAAGCGCAGGCTGGACAGCCGGTAGAAAGCGGCTTCGGCACCACGGTAGCGGATGACGCCGTGATGCCAACCGTGACCTCCGACCGCGGGGATATCTCGCATGATTCCCGCCGTGCCGCCACGACGTAGCTTCCACAGCCGATAGCTTAGGGCGAGCACGGCAACACCCAACAGGACAACGAGCACGACCATGCCGACCATGGGCACGCTCATCGACGTATCAGTCGATCGCGCCGATAGCGCGCAATCTCGCACGTCCCTTGGCGGCGACCCGGGGATCCTCTGACTCGGCGTCCTGCTTGGCAGCGCTCTCGTCGATTTCCGACTCGAATGCCGCGGATTCGGCGAGAATGGTGACTCCGTCTTCGGTTACCGACAGGAACCCGCCGTCGACGGCGACGCGGAGATCCTTATCGTCCTCCCGCTCTAGACGAACCATTGCGTCGTCGACCAACTGGGCCACCAGCGGAATGTGGTGCGGCAGGATGCCGATCTCACCGACCGTGGTGCGGGTGAAAAGGAACGTTGCCTTGCCGGACCAGATCTTGCGGTCGACGGCAACAAATTCAACGTTCAATTCCGCCATGGCACACCACCTTTCGGCTCGGTCGGATGCTCGTTACAGCTTTGCACCGAGACTTTCCGCCTTCTTCGCCAGGTCGTCGAGGCCACCGATCAGGAAAAAGGCCTGTTCGGGAACGTGGTCGAATTCGCCCTTGGTCAACCGGTCGAACGCCTCGATAGTTTCCTTCACCGGCACCGTCGAACCCGGCTGACCGGTGAATTGCTCGGCCGCCATCATGTTCTGCGAGAGGAAGCGCTCGATCCGCCGCGCGCGTCCCACCAGCTGCTTGTCCTCTTCGGACAGCTCGTCGATACCCAGAATGGCGATGATGTCCTGAAGGTCCTTGTAGCGCTGCAGGATTCGAATGACCTCCTGAGCCACCCGGTAGTGCTCGTCACCGACGACGCCGGGGTCTAGGATGGTGGAGCTCGACGCCAGCGGGTCGACCGCCGGGAAGATGCCCTTGGAGAACACCGCACGCGACAGCTCGGTGGTGGCATCCAGATGGGCGAACGTCGTCGCCGGCGCCGGGTCGGTGTAGTCGTCGGCGGGCACGTAGACCGCCTGCATCGACGTAATGGATCGCCCCCGCGTGGAGGTGATGCGCTCCTGCAGCTCACCCATCTCGTCGGCCAGGGTCGGTTGGTATCCCACCGCAGACGGCATCCGGCCGAGCAGCGTGGAGACCTCCGAACCGGCCTGGGTGAACCGGAAGATGTTGTCGATGAACAACAGCACGTCCTGGCCGGCCTCGTCGCGGAACCACTCCGCCATTGTCAACGCGGACAGCGCGACCCGCATACGGGTGCCGGGCGGCTCATCCATCTGGCCGAAAACCAGTGCGGTGTCCTTCAGCACGTTGGCTTCCTGAAGCTCGACCCACAGGTCGTTGCCCTCGCGGGTGCGCTCCCCGACACCGGCGAACACCGACGTACCACCGAAGTTGCGGGCGATGCGGTTGATCATCTCCTGGATCAGCACCGTCTTGCCGACGCCGGCGCCACCGAACAGCGCGATCTTGCCGCCGCGCACGTACGGGGTCAGCAGGTCGACAACCTTCAGACCGGTCTCGAGCATTTCGGTCCGGGGCTCCAAATCCTCGAAAGCCGGCGGCTTGCGGTGAATCGACCAGTGTTCGAATTCTTCTCCGTAGCCGGGCTCGTCCAGACAGTTTCCCAGCGCGTTGAAGACGTGGCCCTTTACGGCCTCACCGACCGGCACCGAGATCGGCTTGCCGGTGTCGGTCACCTCGACACCGCGGACCAGTCCGTCGGTGGGCTGCAGCGAGATGGTACGCACCAGGTTGTCGCCGAGGTGCTGGGCCACCTCCAACGTCAGCGTCTTGGCGAGTGATTCGAAGTCGATCTCGGCATGGAGAGCGTTGAACAGCTCCGGGATGGAGCCGCGCGGAAACTCGACGTCGACGACGGGGCCGGTGACCCGCACCACGCGGCCGCTGGTCTCTGAGCGCTCCGGCTTGTCAGTCTTTTCGGCTGTAGCAGTCATATCTTTCTTCGCTTCCTCGTGGGGCTACCTAGCGGGCGTCTGCGAGCGCATTTGCGCCACCGACGATTTCGCTGATCTCCTGGGTGATTTGGGCCTGCCGCTCGCGGTTCGCCATCAGCGTCAGGGCCTTGATCAGGTCGTCGGCGTTGTCGGTGGCCGACTTCATCGCTCGTTGCCGCGATGCCAACTCCGATGCCGCGGATTCCAGCAGGGCGGCATACACCCGAGTGGTCAGGTATCGCGGCAGCAAGGATTCGAACAGCGTCGTCGCGTCCGGTTCGAAGGAGTACAGCGTGCGCGGGGTGGGCTCTTCCTCGACGTATTCGACCACCATCGGGGCCATCCGGCGGGCCTCGGTCGACTGCGACAACATTGACTTGAACTCGGTGAAGACGATGTGCAGTTCGTCCACACCTTGGTCGCTATCAGTTTGCTGGTCTTCGCCGTACCCGGTGCCCATCATGAACGCTTCGACTAGGGTCGAGGCGATCTCCGCGGCATTTTCGTACTTGGGTTGCTCGGAGAAGCCCGACCACGATTCGGTGATATTCCAGTGCCGAAAGGTGTAGTAGGCCAGCGCTTTACGGCCGACAACGTAGAGGACCGGCTGCTTGCCTTCCTCCCTCAGCAGGGAGAACAGCTCCTCCGCGCGGCGAAAGACGTTAGCGTTGTACGCGCCGCACAGCCCTCGGTCGGAGGACACCACCAAAACCCCGGCCCGTTTCGGCTCGGGATGCTCGACGAGCAGCGGATGGTCGAGGGCGGCGTCTGTGGCCAAGGTAGTGAGCATCTGGGTGATCTGCTCGGCGTAAGGCCGAGCTGACCCCAGCCGAGCCTGTGCCCTGGCGATACGCGACGTTGCGATCAGCTCCTGGGCCTTGGTGATCTTCTTGATCGAGCCGGCCGAGCGGATCCGTCCGCGCAGTTCGCGAAGTGTGGCAGCCATTGCGCGCTACTTCTTCTCTTTCTTTTCCCTCTTCTCGGCCTTGGGCTTCTTGACCTTCACCGATTCCTTTTCCAGCTCTTCCTCATCCATGGCCTCGACGTGCTCGTCAGGGACCACCGATTCACCGGTCGAGGCCGCGAAACCCTTCTTGAAGTGGTTGATGACGTCGGTCAGCGCCTTTTCGGTCTCCTCGGTCAGCTTCTGGGTGTCACGGATTGTGCTCAACAACTTCTCTTCGGACGCCCGAATGTGGTCCAGCAGTTCGGTTTCGAAGCGCCGGACGTCTTCGACCGGAACCGAGTCCAGATGACCTCCCGTGCCCAGGAAGATCGAGACGACCTGCTCCTCCACCGGCATCGGCTGGTACTGAGGCTGCTTGAGCAGCTCGACCAGCCGGGCGCCACGGTCCAGCTGCGCCTTCGAGGTGGCGTCCAGGTCCGAGGCAAAAGCAGCGAAGGCTTCCAACTCGCGGTACTGCGAAAGGTCCAGCCGCAACGAACCGGCCACTTCTTTCATCGCCTTGATCTGTGCGGCGCCGCCGACGCGGGACACCGACACACCGACGTTGATGGCCGGCCGGACACCCTGGTTGAACAGGTCGGTCTCCAGGAAGCACTGCCCGTCGGTGATCGAGATGACGTTCGTCGGGATGTAGGCCGAAATGTCGTTGGCCTTGGTCTCGATGATCGGCAGACCGGTCAGCGAGCCACCACCGAGGTCGTCGGACAGTTTCGCGCAGCGCTCCAGGAGCCGCGAGTGCAGGTAGAACACGTCACCCGGATAGGCTTCGCGGCCGGGCGGGCGCCGCAGCAGCAGCGAGATCGCCCGATATGCCTCGGCCTGCTTGGTCAGGTCGTCGAAGACGATCAGCACGTGCTTGCCGTCGTACATCCAGTGCTGGGCGATGGCCGAACCCGTATAGGGCGCAAGCCATTTGAAGCCTGCCGAATCCGACGCCGGCGCCGCGACAATGGTGGTGTAATCCATGGCCCCGCCCTCTTCCAATGCGCGCCGGACGGCGGCGATGGTGGTGCCTTTCTGCCCGATGGCCACGTAGACGCAGCGCACCTGCTTCTTCTCGTCGCCGGACTCCCAGTTCTGCCGCTGATTGAGGATGGTGTCGACGCACACCGCGGTCTTGCCCGTCTTGCGGTCGCCGATGATCAGCTGGCGCTGTCCACGGCCGATCGGGGTCATCGCGTCGATGGCCTTGATACCGGTCTGCAGCGGCTCCTTGACGCCTTGCCGCTGCACCACCGAGGGGGCCTGAAGCTCCAGCGCCCGCCGAGTCTCGGCATCGATGTCTCCGCGCCCGTCGATCGGCTGGCCGAGCGGGTTGACCACTCGACCCAAGAACGCGTCGCCGACGGGGACCGACAGGACTTCGCCGGTGCGCTTGACCTGTTGGCCTTCCTCGATGTTCTCGAAGTCACCGAGGATCACCGCGCCGACGTTGTGTTCGTCGAGGTTGAGGGCCACGCCGAGGACCCCGCCCGGGAACTCGAGTAGCTCCTGCGTCATGACCGAAGGCAAACCTTCGACGTGTGCGATACCGTCGCCGGCGTCTATGACGGTGCCGACCTCCTCACGGGCGGTATCCGAGGTGAAGGAGCCTACGTACTCTTCGATCGCGCTCTGAATGTCATCAGCGGAGATTGTCAACTCGGCCATGGCTTTTCGTCTTCCTGCTTCGGATTGTGCTGACTAGTTCGGGTTTTCAATCGGGCTTCGTCTTTAGGTCTTTAGTCGGGTAATTGAGCCTCGGCGGCGGCCAAACGAGACGAGAGCGTACCGTCGATCACCTCGTCACCGACCGCGATGGACAGACCTCCGAGCAGTTCGGGGTCGATCTGCAGCTGCACGGTGACGGGGTGACCGTAGATGCGGCTCAGCACGTCGGTCACCCGGGTGCGCTGCGCGTCGGTGAGATCGGCCGCCGCACTGACTTGCGCGACGACTTCACCGCGCCGGGCCACCGCAACTTCGGCGAGCAGCAGTACCGCGTCTTCGGCCGGCTGACCTCTCAAGAGTTCGACCGTCTGGGACAGCAACGAGAGCGCGATCGGATTCACACTGCTGCCTGCGCGGTCAAGCACGTTGCGCAACAACCGGATACGGCCTTCGGGCGCGACGGCGTAGTCGCCGAGCAGGATGGAAAGTCGCGGCTGCGCATCGAGGATGCGCGAGAATCGGAACAGCTGGTCTTCGACTTCGTCGACCTGACCCTCACGCTCGGCGATCTCCAACAGGGCTTGCCGCGACACGTGCTCGATGGCGTCGATCAAATCGGAGTTCGCCGACCACCGCTCCGAAACGGCTGCCCGCAAGACATCGAGAGCGGCATTACCGACCTTGCCGGAGACCAGCCGCTCCAGCAGCCGGACCCTGGGTGTCGCGTCTTCGGCCGGCACGGTGAGATAGCGCGTGACGACGATTTCCCGATCCAGCAACTTGGCAACCGACACCAGCTCGTCGGCGAGGGTTGACAACCCATCATTGTCGAGGCCCTTGGCGAGCGTGCCGAATTTGTCGACCAGGCTTTGCAGTGCCCGTCGGCTAGCCGATCGCATCTTCGCGGCGACCGGATATTCGACTTCGGCAGCCGCCGGCGCCATAGCGTCGAGCTCGTCGAGGAAGCGGTCGACCGTGGCGGACCGCTGGGCCGGCTCGGCAACGTAGTTGCGAACCAGCTCGCCTGCCTGGCGCACGGATTCGTGGCCGAGCTCCAGGCGCAGCTGACGGGTCAACTGGGTGCGGAGCAACTCGACCTGACGAGCGCCCTGGACCTTGATGCGTTCGGCCTCGACCTCGGCCTGGGCCTGCATTTGTTCGGTGATGCGCGTGGCGTCCGTCGTGGCCTCTTCGACCACCCGTTCGGCCTCCGCGGTAGCGGCTTTCACTGCTTTGCTGTGCGCCGTCGTCGATTCGGTCAGCCGGTCGGCCGCGGCGGCCGAATCAGCCAACTGCTGGCGCACGGTCTGCTGCCGGGCACTCATCAGACGCCGCACGGGCGGCACAACATAACGCCACACCAGAAACACGATGGCCGCGAACCCGACCAGCTGTCCGATGAATGTCGACATGATTGACTACCTCGTTGCGGCCGAGGCGGTGACGTCGACGCCCAGGATCCGACTGGCCAGCGTCGCCGACATCGTGCCCACATTGGCGCGTAGATCCAATTCCACGGCGTCCCTCTCGCGCTTCAATTGCTCGTTGGCCGTTTGCAACGTCGATGCCACTTCTTGTTCGGCACGGGCGCGCGCGTCTTCGACGGCCTTACGACCTTCGGCCCGCGCATTGTCGCGATAGGACGACGCCTGGACTCGGGCTTCCCTCATGGCCTCTTCGTAATCGGCCTGGGCCGCGGCGAACTGCTCGGCCGCCTTCTTGCTGTCGGCCAATGTCTTGGCCACCATGGCGTCACGTTCCCGCAAAACCTTGAGGATCGGCGGCACGACGAAAGTGCCGATGACGCCGAGCACCACCAGGAAGATGGCCAGCACGAAGAAAAAGGTGCCGTTGGGAACGAGGAAGTTTTGGTTCTTGCCGCCTTCTTCCGCCCCCGACGCTGCCTGGCCGGCGGCCAGAACAATCGAGTTCAGGTCACCCATCACAGCCGAATTACTTGACGGGCGTGGCGAAAACGAACAGCGCCATGAACGCCAGGTTGATGAAGTAGGCCGCCTCGACCAAACCGACGGTGATGAAGAACGGCGTGAACAGCCGTCCTTGCGCCTCGGGCTGACGGGCGACACCGGAGATCAGGGCGTTACCGGCGACGCCGTCACCGATACCGGCGCCGATCGCGCCACCGGCCATGATCAGTCCACCGCCGATGAGGGCGCCGGCAGCGATAGTGGGGTCCATTCTCTTATCCTCCTTGGTGACTCTGGTAGCGGTTGACCAGGATTCGGTAGCGGTACGTCTTAGTGGTGTTCCTCAAGCTCCATTGCTTGGCTGAAGTACAAGATCGTCAGCAGGGCGAAAATGAACGCCTGGATGGCGCCGACGAACAAGTCGAATGATTTCCAGATCGCATTAGGCAACCACATGACATACGGCGGAAACAGTGCGATCAGCGCGACCAGGATGCCGCCGGCGAAGATGTTGCCGAAAAGACGGAGCGACAACGAGATCGGCTTGGCGAGCTCTTCGACGACGTTGATCGGCGCGAGGATCGCCACGTGCCCTTTGAGCAGCTTGATCGGGTGCCCGACGATACCCCGGCGCCAGATGCCGGCCGCGTGATAGCAGAAGAACACGAACAGGGCCAGCGCCAGCACATAGTTGATGTCGGCAGCGGCCGGTTTGAGCAACTCGGTGGTCTGCCCGTGCTTGTCGGTGTACTGCAACGGGAGGACGGAGAGCCAGTTGGAGATCAGGATGAACACGAAGATGGTCACCGCCAGCGGCAACACGAACGGTGCGATCCGCATACCGATGGCGCCTTCGACCTGATTGCGCATCTGGATGGTGATGGCCTCGAAGAACAACTGCACACCGCCCGGCACATCCGTCGACGTGACTTTGGAGCGCAGGTAGAACGCCAGCGCGATGACGATCACCGCGGCGATGGCCGTCGAAAGAACGGTGTCGGTGTTCACTGTCATACCGAGCCAGGTGGCGGTGTGGTGCTCGCCGACCTCGATCTGAGCGGCCAGGATCGACTCAGTCATCGCTGGGGCTCCTCACTTCCGTCCCTTCAGATGCCGTCAATACGCCGCTGTCTGAGCCCGCTCCGGTGCGGAGCTTCTTCCAGACCGGCAGTGCGGTCGCTGCCACCAGCAACACCTGGAAGAGCGCGAGTCCGAACACCACCCCCAACCCAGCGGGCCGGAAAATGTAGGCCACGATCAGCCCGAGAACGGTGATGATCGCCAGCCTCGACGCGGAGTTAAGGGCCATCGAGCTCTTCAGCGGATGCTCTCTTGCCGTGATCGACTCGACCGAGCGCCGGACCAAGAGGGCGTTGAGCAAACCCAGCAGCAGGCCGACACCCAAGAACACCCCGACCATCAGGTGCCCGCCCAGGCCGGCGACGAGCATTGCCGCCGCGGTCAGTGCAACGCTGATGACCAACAAGCGAACCGGGCGGAAAGCAACAGAGGGAAACACCAACGGCGCGTCCTGCGCTGGTGTCGTCACTGCAGCACCTCAATCCCGGGTAGACGGAGCGGAAACCGACCGATCGACTGAGCGATGGCCCGCCGAGCGTATCGCAAGGGTCGCGGTGGAATCACCCAAGGGGTAGCTCCCTGTGTCGGTCGTCGATCGGCGTGGTCGGATACGCATCCGACAGGCCGGGTGGCCGGCAGCCCGCGAGATTCTTTGCGGGGTTCTAGCTGCACCGTACCACAAGGTCAACGGCACTACTACTCATCGTCGTAGAAGTCGTCGCGGCGGCGCAGCAGCGGGATCGCCGTCGCGATGCCGGCGATGACAATCGCGCCCAGCATCACCGCCGCGGTGTGGCGTGGGTCGAAGAAGATCGTGCTCGCCGCGCCGAACGCAACGATGCCCACCCATAGGTAGATCAGCAGCACCACCCGGCGATGAGAATGACCGATCTGCAGCAGGCGGTGGTGCAGGTGCATCTTGTCCGGGCTGAAGGCGCTGCGGCCCGCACGGGTACGCCGAACGATTGCCAGCAGCAGGTCCAGCATCGGCACGAACATGACGGCCACCACGAGCAGAAACGGTGACAGCAGAGCAAACACGTCGCGAGCGCCGTAGGCGTTCTGCGAGATCGGGCCGGCCGCGGTGGTGGAGGCGGCAGCCAGCATCAGCCCGATCAGCATGGAACCGGAATCACCCATGAAGATCTTGGCCCGGTGAAAGTTGTGCGGCAGAAAGCCGAGGCACGCCCCGGCAAGCACCACCGAGATCACCGCCGGCGGGTAGAACAGCACGTCACCGCCGTGGTCGCGGAGCAGGCCCACCGAGAACATACAGATCGCCAGCGCCGTGATGAGGCCAAGCCCGGCCGCCAGCCCGTCGAGGCCGTCGACAAAGTTCATCGCGTTGACGATCGACACGGTCAACGCCAGGGTGAGCAGGATCGAGGACGCTTGGTCCAGCACAATGGTTCCGACGCCACCCAGCGGGATGTAGAGGACACTCCACGCCACTCCCATGGTGACCAGCACACTGGCGGCGGTGATCTGACCGGCGAACTTGGTCAACGCGTCAAGTCCCCAACGGTCGTCGATCAGGCCGATCCCCATGATGACGGCACCTGCGACGAGCACCGCGGGCATGCCGGTGGAATAGACGAACCCCCGGGTAAGGGCGGGAAGCTGGGAAGCGAGGAAAACGGCGGCGACGACGCCGAGGAACATCGCCAGTCCCCCCATCCTGGGGGTCGGCGTCACGTGCACGTCCCGTTCGCGCGGATAGGCGACGGCGCCCAGCCGAGTCGCCAGCACCCGAACCGGCCCCGTCGCGAAATAGGTGACGATCGCTGCGGTCAGTCCCACCAGGGCGAGCTCACGCAGCGGCACACCGGCGCTGCGTACAGAAAGTGCGAGCAAACCACCGGCAAGGCTGGCCACATCGCTGGACACCATCGAGACCGTACTTGACCTGAGACCTGAACAACCAGCGGGCCTAGGCGGTCAGCGTCGCCACGTCCACCCCGAGAACGTCGGCGATCCGTTCCGCGGTCACCGGGCCCGGCCGCAGAATGCGCGGGGAGGCTCCGGTCAGGTCGACGATCGTCGAGGCGGCCTGCTGTGCGGACGGGCCCCCGTCGAGATAGACGTCGACGCGGTCGCCGAGCTGGCGGCGCGCGTCGTCGGCGTCCACCGCCGCCGGTTGGCCCGAGACGTTGGCGCTGGACACCGCCAACGGCCCCACCGCACGCAACAATTCGATGGCGACCGGGTGTAACGGCATCCGCAGCATCACGGTGCCGCGCGCATCGCCGAGATCCCACTGCAGCGATGGTGCTTGCACCACGACCAGGCTCAGCGCTCCGGGCCAGAAAGCGCGAATCAGCTCGCGCGCTCCGGGCGGCACGGAATAGACCAGTCCCTCGATCGTATGCCAGGAGCCGACCAGTACCCCCACCGGCATATCGCTTCCCCGCCCTTTCGCCGCGAGCAGCGCGTCGACTGCGGTGCGGTCGAAGGCGTCGGCGGCGACTCCGTAGACCGTGTCCGTCGGCATGACAACCAGCCGGCCCGCCTTGAGCGCCGCGACGGCAGCGCTGATTCCGTCGGAGCGCTGGCCGGGGCCGGCACAGTTGAACAGCTCGGCGGGCGTCATGACGCATCCCGCATGCCGGCCGTCACGAACCGGGGCCGTCCGGCCAGGTCTTTGTGTGCCTTTATGTTCTCGAAACGGCCTGTGGTGCTGATGAATTCGACGGTCAATCCGGAAGTGGTGTCGTCATGCTCGACAGCCAACAGGCCGCCGGGACGCAGCCACCGTCCGGCCAACCGTACGACGTGGGCAATCACCGCCATCCCATCCGGGCCGCCGAACACGGCGTGCTGCGGATCATGTTGGGCTACTTCGGGTTCCACACTGGCATTGTCGGGAACATAGGGCGGGTTGGCGATGACCAGGTCGACCCGGCGGTCGAGGTCGGGCCGCAAGCCGGGTGTGCTGATGTCGGCTCGGATCAGTTCGACGTTGCTGCCCTTGGTGTTACGGCGGGCGTATTCCAAAGCCGCCGCGGAGTCGTCGACACCGATGATTCGCGCGGCCGGCCGGTGCCGGGCCAGTGCGACCGCCAGTGCGCCGGAACCGGTGCACAGGTCGATGATGACCGCTCGCTGCGGAAGCGGTTGCGCGGTGGCCCACTCCAACATCGCCTCGGTCTCGGGACGCGGTATGAATACACCCGGGCCGACATGCAGCTCCACCGGGCCGAACGACACCGTCCCGAGGAGATGCTGCAGCGGCACCCGCCGCGACCGCGCGGCGACGATGTCGTGGTATTGCGCGAAGAACTCGGCACCGGGGGCGTGGTCGAGCAGGGCAAGCAAACCGCGCTCGGTGCCAGTCAGATGAGCGGCCAACTGCTCGGCATCCCAACGCGCGGAGTCGATCCCGGCTTCGGCCAGCAGGGCCGCAGCCGAGTCGATCGCGTGGCGCAGCGAGGTCATGACTGTTGTAACCGAGCCTGCTTGTCTGCCGCAGCCAGTGCGTCGAACAACGCATCCAGGTCGCCGTCCAGAACCTGATCGAGATTGTATGCCTTGTAACCGATTCGGTGATCGGTGATCCGGTTCTCCGGGAAGTTGTAGGTGCGGATGCGTTCGCTGCGGTCCACCGTGCGGATCTGGCTGGCCCGATCCGCCGACGCGTCGGCCAGCGCCTGCTCCTCGGCCATCGCCTGCAGCCGGGCGGCCAGCACCTGCAACGCCCGGGTTTTGTTCTGCAGCTGAGATCGTTCGTTTTGGCAGGTGACGACGATTCCCGTGGGTAGGTGGGTGATCCGCACCGCGGAGTCGGTGGTATTGACCCCTTGGCCACCCTTGCCCGAGGATCGGTAGACGTCGACGCGCAAATCCGACTCGTCGATCTGGACTTCGCCCACTTCTTCAGGTTCCGGGTAGACCAGCACACCGGCCGCCGAAGTATGCACGCGCCCTTGGGATTCGGTCACCGGGACCCGTTGTACCCGGTGTACTCCACCCTCGAACTTCATTCGCGACCACACGCCGTCGGCTGAATCCCCCTTGCTCGCGATGGCGAGCGTGGCGTCCTTGTAACCGCCCAGATCCGAGGTGGTCTCATCCAATACGGTCACGGTCCAACCGTGCCGCTCCGCGTAGCGGATGTACATCCTGGCCAGGTCGGCGGCGAACAGCGCCGACTCCTCGCCTCCCTCACCGGATTTGACTTCGAGCACGATGTCGTCGGAATCGTGCGGGTCGCGCGGCGCCAGCATGTCGGTGAGTTGGGCATCCAGTTCGGCTACCCGAGCCTCCAATTCGGCGGCCTCTGCTACGAACGAGTCGTCGGAGGCGGCCAGCTCGCGCGCGGTTTCCAGGTCTTCGCGGGCGGCTATCAGTTTGCGGTGAGCGGCGACGATCGGTGCGAGCAACGCAAATCGGCGTCCGGCTTTGCGTGCCGCACCGGGGTTGCTGTGCAATTCCGGATCGGACAGCGCACGCTCGAGGTCGGCGTGCTCGGCCAGCAGGACGTCGATCGTGTGCACCGGTTGCGTCATGTCACACCTCCTGCCAGCTGTCACCGTGCACCCGGCGACGATTGCGGGCCGGGTAGTTCGCGGGGAGTCTTCCCGCTTTGCCGGACCTGGCGTGTACCCGCATGAGCTTGCGGGAAGAACCGGCCAGTCAGCTACACGAACCGACGCCCGGCCTGTGCACCGGCTCGCACAGTTCGGGCGTCGGTGATCCGGCTACTTCTTGGCTGCGGCTTCGTCCGTGTCCGCCCCGACCTTGCGCTTGCCATAACGCCTTTCGAAGCGGGCCACCCGACCACCGCTGTCGAGGATCTTCTGCTTGCCGGTGTAGAACGGGTGGCACTGCGAGCAAACCTCAACCACAATGCGGCCGCCCAACTTGGTGCTGCGAGTCTGAAACGTGTTCCCGCATCCACACACCACGGTGGTCTCCTCGTAGGCGGGATGAATGTCAGATTTCATGCTGTCCTCTTCGATCGTTGCCGCTCGTCGTGCCCCCGGCGTTCGGCTGTGGCTGGTCAGGCCGAACTCGAGAACCCGAAGTGGTTCTGGTGGTCAAGCGACGATTATGCCAGCTCAATCACCATCAGCCCAAACACCGGGATGCGCCCGCGCATTCCCCGCGACGGCCCGAAATCAGCCGGCTAGTCGTTGTCCATGTTGCCCGGTGTGGTCTTCGACACCTGGACGAGGAATTCGTAATTGTTCTTCGTCTTGCGCAGCTGCGACATCAACAGGTCGATGGCCTGGTGGGCGTCCAGGCCCGACAGCACGCGGCGCAGCTTGTGCACGATGGCGAACTCGTCTGGCGAGAGCAAGAGCTCGTCCTTGCGAGTGCCCGAGGGGTTCACATCGACGGCCGGGAAAACTCGGCGCTCTGAGATCTTGCGGTCCAGCTTGAGCTCGGCGTTGCCGGTGCCCTTGAACTCCTCGAAGATGACCGTGTCACCGGTGGACCCGGTCTCGACCATCGCGGTGGCGATGATGGTGAGCGAGCCGCCTTCCTCGATGTTGCGGGCCGCGCCTAGGAAGCGCTTGGGTGGGTACAGCGCGGTGGAGTCGACACCGCCGGACAGGATCCGGCCCGACGCGGGCGACGCGTTGTTGTAGGCACGGCCCAACCGGGTGATCGAGTCGAGTAGCACCACGACGTCTTTGCCCTGTTCCACGAGCCGCTTGGCACGCTCGATCGCCAGCTCGGCGACCGAGGTGTGGTCCGACGGCGGCCGGTCGAACGTCGAGGCGATGACTTCGCCCTTGACCGATCGCTGCATGTCGGTGACCTCCTCGGGCCGCTCGTCGACGAGCACGACCATGAGGTGGCATTCCGGGTTGTTCCTGGTGATGGCGTTGGCGATGTCCTGCAGGATGGTGGTCTTACCGGCCTTGGGCGGCGAGACGATCAACGCGCGCTGGCCCTTGCCGATCGGCATGATCAGATCGATGACCCGGGTGGTCAGCCGGTCGGGCGTGGTTTCCAGGCGCAGCCGCTGGTTGGGGTACAGCGGCGTCAGTTTGGAGAAATCAGGACGCTTCTTGGCGTCTTCCACCGATCCGCCGTTGACGCTGTCCAGGCGTACCAGCGGGTTGAACTTCTGCCGCGGATTTTTGTCGCCCGCTTCTCCTTCTCGGGGCACCCGGACGGCACCGGTCACCGCGTCACCACGGCGTAACCCGTTCTTGCGCACCATGTTCATCGACACGTAGACGTCATGCTGGCCGGCCAGATAGCCGGACGTGCGCACGAATGCGTAATTGTCAAGCACGTCGAGGATGCCGGCCACCGGCTGAAGGACATCGTCCTCCCGCACCTCGGCTTCGGCGCCTTCACCCGACCGTTCACCACGACGCCTGCGGTCGCGGAACCGGCGGCCCCGGCGACCCTGCCGTCCTTCGCCGTCCTCCTCGCCGCGGGGCTGCTGGCCACCTGAGCCTTGCGGCTCGCCGCCCGACTCTTCCCGCTCGTCGGTTCTGTCGCCTCGCTCGCCGACCTTGGCGGTTCCTTGGCCCCGCCGGCCCTCGGCGTCCTCGTCAGTGGTGGCCGCATCCTCCCCGGCAGCAGCTTCGTCACCCGATTCGGCCGCGGATGTGCCCGCCTCACGCGAAGACTTGCGCCGTTCGCGTCGCTGGGTCTCACCCGAGTCGCTCTGGCCCGCTACGTCGGCCTCTTCAGCAGCGGCTGCCTTCGCGGTCACGGTCGGCTCCGATCGATCGGAGTCTTGGGTTGACGTCGAGCCGGCCGAGGCACCGTTGGCCTGCGCGGTGATCTCCTGAATTGCGGCGATCAGTTCGTTCTTGCGCATACCCGACGTCCCTTTGACGCCGGCTCGGTTAGCCAGGGCACGCAGCTCGGGCAACACCATGGTGGACAATGAGCCCCCCGGCGCCATGGTATTGACGTCTGAAGTGTCTTTGGTCACGGATTCCGGCTGCTTATCAGCGCCGGTGCTTTCGTCAGCCGTGATGAGGTCCGTATCAGTCACGGATTTCCTTTCTTCCCCCGCTGATCACGTCATACGGGGGTTCTTGCATTAGGCCGAGCATTCAGCCAAATCGCCGAGTGCGCCCAATAATCGACTCTGCAACGGTGATCGCCAGGATCGGCGGCGAATAAGGCGAACCTCGTTCACGAGAAGAATTGGTGGTTGTCCTAGCGGCAAGGCAGTATGTGTGCAGATGCAGATGCTGCGATTGCTGGACGGCTCCGAGGATAACCCGCTTCCTGGCGGGAAGCAAGCAAACGCTCGCGTGGCGCTATGGATCAATCAATGGTGGCGACTCCCTCGCTCCAGCGAACTCTGTCTCCGGCAGTCATCGCAGTGACGGTGAATCCATGTGCGGCGCCGTACTCCACCGCTTCTGAGGGCAGTTCCGGCTCCGTCGTCATGGTGATGAGCGCTGGACCAGCCCCCGAGATCGTCGCTGCGACATTATGACGCCGCAGCAGCCGCAAATATTCCGCCGATGCCGGCATCGCCGGCGCACGTTGGGGTTGGTGGAGCGCATCTTCCGTGGCCGGCATCAGTAGATCGGGCCGTTGGGTCAGGGCGACCACCAGCAACGCGACGCGGCTGATGTTGAAACGTGCCTCGTCGTGGCTGACCTGAGCCGGAAGCAGCACTCGAGTCTCGGCGGTCGACGACTGCTCCTCGGGAATCGCCGAAAAGAGATGGATATCGGGATGAAGGCGCAGCGGCACGGCCGCGTAGTCGGGGCGATCACCCGTGCCGTCGATCCAGGAGACCACCGCACCCCCGAGCACCGCGGCCGCAGCGTTGTCGGGATGACCCTCGAACTCCGAGGAAAGCTGGATCAGTTGAGCCTCGCTTAAGGGCTTCGAATCAACCTGTTCCACAAGGCCATTGACAATTGCGAGGCCACCGACGACAGCTGCTGCGGAAGAGCCGAGACCGCGGGAGTGCGGGATGGCGTTGCGGCAGCGAACCACCAGGCCCCCGGCTTGGGCGCCAACGGCCCGCAACCCGTGCCGGATAGCGCGCACCACCAGGTGCTCGGGACCCAGTGGTACCTGATCGGCACCTTCCCCCTCGACCATCACCGTCAAGCCGGAATCCGTTGTTTCGACAGCGATCTCGTCATAGAGGCTCAATGCCAGACCGATACTGTCGAATCCCGGGCCGAGGTTGGCGCTGGATGCCGCCACCACGGCACTCGCCGCCAGCCCGGCAGGCAGTGACTGGGTCACCAACAGGCCTTCATCGGGCCCGCTGCCCGCGGCTGCGCCGCGCTTGCGATCACCACGGGGCCTGATCGATGGCGACCCGCTGCCCGCGGCTGCGCCGCGCTTGCGATCACCACGGGGTCTGATCGATGGCGACCCGCTGCCCGCGGCTGCGCCGCGCTTGCGATCGCCACGGGGCCTGATCGATGGCGACCCGCTGCCCGCGGCTGCGCCGCGCTTGCGATCGCCATTAGGCCAGGCCCAGCTGCTCGACAACGGCGACCGGGTCAACCGGCAGCGGAGACACCACCGGCATGTCCTTGAGCGCCGTGTCGGGATCCTTCAAACCGTTGCCCGTCACCGTGCACACCACCGTCGACCCGCGGGCCACCCAACCGTCGTCAATGGCTTTGAGCAAGCCGGCGACGCTGGCCGCGGACGCGGGCTCGACGAAGACGCCTTCGGTGCGAGCGATCAGGTGATATGCGGCCAAGATCTCCTCGTCGGTAGCGGCCAGGAAGCGCCCGTTCGATTGCTGCTGTGCCTCGACGGCTTGCGTCCACGACGCCGGAGCGCCAATGCGGATGGCGGTGGCGATGGTCTCCGGGTGGCTCACCGGCTTGCCGAGTACCAGAGGCGCTGCGCCGGCCGCCTGCGTGCCGAGCATGCGGGGCAGCTTGTCGATCACTCCCTCGCGGTGGTACTCGGTGTAGCCCTTCCAGTACGCGGTGATGTTGCCGGCATTGCCGACCGGAAGCGCGTGCACGTCGGGCGCGGCGCCCAGCACGTCGACGACCTCGAAAGCCGCCGTTTTCTGGCCCTCGATGCGGACCGGGTTGACCGAGTTGACCAACGAGATCGTCGGGAAATCGGTGGCCATCTTTCGGGCCAGCTCCAGGCAGTCGTCGAAGTTGCCGTCGATCTGAATGATCTTGGCGCCGTGCATAACCGCCTGGGCCAGCTTGCCCATCGCGATCTTGCCCTGCGGTATCAGCACCGCGCAGGTGATGCCGGCGCGGGCAGCGTAGGCCGCCGCCGACGCCGAGGTATTTCCGGTCGACGCGCACAATACGGCCTGCTGTCCGCGGGCCAGCGCATCGGTGACCGCCATCGTCATGCCGCGGTCCTTGAAGGAGCCGGTGGGGTTGAGTCCCTCGACCTTGAGATGAATTGTGCAACCGGTCTGTTCGGAGATCCTGGTCGCCGCGATCAGCGGGGTGCCGCCCTCGAGAAGGGTGACCGGGGTCCAGTCGTCGCCCACCGGCAACCGATCGCGATAGGCTGCGATCACGCCCGGCCAGGGCTGGTGGGTGGCAGTTCGCGGGGTGGTCACAGGCCGGTTCCTTCCAGTCGCAGCACGCTCGTCACATCCTGTACGACATCCAAATCGGCTAGCGCCGCAACGGTTTCCGAAAGCGCGGCGTCGGTAGCCAGGTGGGTGACGACCACGATTCGGGCACCCACCCGTTTGCCGCCTTCGCCCGCTACGCCTTCCTGGCGAACCTCGGCGATGCTCACATCGTGTTTGGCGAATTCCGCTGCAACCGAGGCCAATACACCTGGCTTGTCGGCGACGTTCATGCTGACGTAATAGCGGGTTGAGATCAAACCCATTGGTGCGATGGGCAGTTGGGCATACTTGGATTCGCGTGGCCCACGGCTGCCGAGCACCCGGTTGCGCGCCGCCATCACCAGGTCGCCGGTCACCGCCGACGCGGTGGGCGCACCGCCGGCGCCCTGACCGTAGAACATCAGCCGGCCCGCGGCCTCGGCTTCGACCACCACGGCGTTGAATGCGCCGTTGACGGTGGCGAGCGGATGCGTCAGCGGTACCAGAGCCGGATAAACGCGAGCCGAGACTCGTTGTTGTCCATCGTCATCGGTGATCCGTTCGCAGATGGACAGCAGCTTGATGGTGCAGCCCAGGGCGTGGGCGGTCTCGAAGTCGGCCGGCGTGACCTTGGTGATGCCTTCGCGATAGACGTCGTCGGCGTGCACCCGGGTGTGGAACGCGATGGACGCCAGGATCGCGGCTTTGGCCGCGGCGTCGTAGCCTTCGACGTCGGCGGTGGGGTCGGCTTCGGCGTAGCCCAGCGCGCTCGCGTCGGCCAGGGCGCTCTCGTAGTCGGCGCCGGTGCTGTCCATTGCCGAGAGGATGTAGTTGGTGGTGCCGTTGACGATGCCGGCCACCCGCAGCACCGTGTCACCGGCAAGCGACTGCGTCAACGGGCGAATCACCGGGATGGCTCCGGCGACGGCCGCCTCGAAATAGAGGTCGACATGCGCGCTTTCGGCGGCCTGGGCCAGTTCACCGGTGGACGTGGACAACAGGGCCTTGTTCGCGGTGACGATGGATTTCCCGTGCTCGAGTGCGGTCAGGATCGCCTTGCGAGACGGTTCCACCGGTCCCATTACTTCGACGACGATGTCGACGTCCTCGCGCGAGACGAGTTCTTCGATGTTGTCGGTCAGCAATTCGACCGGTACTCCGCGGCCGGGTGCCACCCGGCGGACACCGACGCCACGCAGTACCAGAGGTGCCCCCACTCGGGCAGCGAGATCGTCAGCGCTCTCCTCAATGATGCGGACCACTTCGCCGCCGACATTGCCCAGCCCGAGAACTGCTACGCCGACCGGCTTTTCCTCACCCGGCACAGGTCACCTCACCTCCAGACTCAGCAAATCGTCGACCGTCTCCCGGCGCAAGACCAGGCGGGCCTTGCCCTGTCGTACGGCTACCACGGCGGGACGGCCGATCAGGTTGTAGCGGCTCGACAACGAATAGCAGTAGGCGCCGGTCGCGGCGACCGCGACCAGGTCGCCGGGCCGTATGTCGTCGGGAACCCAGGTATCGCGGACGATGATATCGCCGCTCTCACAATGCTTTCCGACGAGGCGAGCCGGCACGGCCGGCGCGTCGCTGCCTCTCGATACCAGGCGGACGTCATACTCCGCGTCGTACAGCGCTGTGCGGATGTTGTCGCTCATGCCGCCGTCGACGCTAACGTAGCGCCGGTTTGCCGTGGCGCTCACGTCGACATCCTTGACGGTGCCGACCTCGTACAGCGTGATGGTGCCCGGTCCAGCGATGGCACGCCCGGGCTCGACCACCAGCCTGGGGGTAGGCAGCCCGACCGCCGCGGATTCGTTGCTCAAGATGGCGTTCAGCTTGGCCGCCAGGTCGCTGATCGGCGGCGGATCGTCAGAGGGCACATAGGAGATGCCCAAACCGCCGCCGAGGTCGACTATCGACAGCTGCGCCGTCTTCTCGGCACCGAATTCGCCGACGACATCGCGCAGCAGGCCGATGACACGGTGGGCGGCGATTTCGAAGCCGGCGACATCGAAGATCTGCGAACCGATGTGGCTGTGCAGGCCAACCAGTCGCAGGTGGTCGGCGGCGAAAACCCGTCGAACCGCTGCCATCGCGGCTCCGCTGGCCACCGACAGGCCGAACTTCTGGTCTTCGTGTGCGGTGGAGATGAATTCGTGGGTGTGCGCCTCGACTCCGACGGTGACCCGGACCAGGACCTCCTGAATGATGCCCGCCTGCGCCGCGATGGCATCAAGGCGTTCGATTTCAATCATCGAATCCAAAACGATGTGGCCGACACCGGCTTTGACCGCAGCAGTCAACTCGGCGACAGATTTGTTGTTGCCGTGCAGGGTGATTCGTTCCGGCGGAAAATCGGCGTGCAGTGCGACGGCCAGCTCCCCGCCGGTGGCCACATCGAGCGAGAGGCCTTCCTCGTCGACCCAGCGCGCGATTTCGCTGCACAGGAACGCCTTGGCGGCGTAGTTCACGTTGTGCCCGCCGCCGAATGCCTCGGCAATCTCTTGGCAGCGGGAGCGGAAGTCGTCCTCGTCGATGACGAACAGCGGAGTCCCGTATTCCTGAGCGAGGTCGGTCAGCGGTACCCCGGCAATGCAGGCAACACCTGATGGGTCGCGAATCGTGTTGCGCGGCCACACATTCGGGGCCAACCGCAGCAGCTCGTGCGTCGACTGCGGGCGCGCTGGTCGGTTGTCTTCGGCGTGGCGGGCGCCGGCGGAATGGGTGGTCACATTCGCTCCGGGGCGGTGACTCCGAGTATTGCCAGCCCGTTGGCAATGACCTGACGAGTGGCCTGGCACAGGGCCAGACGCGCGGTGTGCAGGTCGGTGGGCTGTTCATCACCTTGCGGCAACACCCGGCAGGAGTCGTAGAAGCGGTGATAGTCGCCGGCCAGGTCCTCCAGGTAGCGGCACACTCGATGGGGCTCGCGGAGCGTCGCCGCGGTTTCGAGCACCCGTGGGAATTCGCCGATCGTCCTCAGCAGCTTGCCCTCTTTGTCGTGGCTGAGCAGCTCCAGGTGCGAGGTGTCGGGAATCAGCCCGAGCTCGGCGGCGTTGCGCGCCAGAGCCGACAGCCGGGCATGCGCGTATTGGACGTAGTAGACCGGGTTTTCATTCGACGCCGACGACCACAGCGCCAGGTCGATGTCGATGGCCGTGTCCACCGACGAGCGGATCAGGCTGTAGCGCGCGGCATCCACGCCGAGCGCATCGACCAGGTCGTCGAGGGTGATGACGGTGCCCGCGCGCTTGCTCATCCGGACCGGCTGGCCGTCGCGCACCAGGTTGACCATCTGGCCGATGAGCACCTCGACGGTCGCGGGATCCTCACCGAATGCGGCCGCTGCTGCCTTGAGCCGGGCGATGTAACCGTGATGGTCGGCACCGAGCATGTAGATGCACAGGTCGAAACCGCGTTGCCGCTTGTCCAGGTAGTAGGCGAGATCACCCGCGATATAAGCGGGCTTCCCGTCGCTCTTGATCACCACACGGTCCTTGTCGTCGCCAAAAGCGCTGGTGCGCAACCATGTTGCGCCGTCCTTCTGGTACACGTTGCCGCTCTCGCGAAGCCTCGCGATGGCCTGGTCAACCCGGCCGCTGGTATGCATCGAGTCTTCGTGGGTATAGACGTCGAAGTCGGTGCCGAACTCGTGCAACGACTCCTTGATATGGGCGAACATCAGATCGACGCCGATCTCGCGGAAGGTCTCCCGCATCTCGGGTTCAGGCAGGCTCAGCGCGTCGGGAGCCTTCTGCATGACCTGCGCGGCGATGTCGGTGATGTAGCTGCCCGCGTAGCCGTCGGCCGGGACGGGTTCACCTTTGGCGGCGGCGATCAACGAGTTGGCGAATCGGTCGATCTGGGCGCCGTGGTCGTTGAAATAGTATTCGCGCACCACCTCGGCGCCCTGGGTGGTGAGTAAGCGACCCAGCGCGTCGCCGACGGCGGCCCAGCGGGTGCCGCCGATGTGAATCGGCCCGGTCGGGTTGGCCGAGACGAACTCCAGGTTGATTTTCTGCCCGGCCAACAGATCGGAGTGCCCGAAACGGTCGCCGGCGTCGATGACGCTCTTGACGATTTGGGCCTGCGCCGAGGTCTTGAGCCGCATGTTGATGAATCCCGGTCCGGCCACCTCCGCGGCGGCGATACCGTCGGCCGTCGTCAACGCCTGGGCGAGCCATCCGGCCAGTTCGCGCGGGTTGGCACCAACCTTCTTGGCCAGCTGTAATGCCAGGTTGCTGGCGTAGTCGCCGTGTTCGGGATTGCGTGGCCGCTCCACGAGGACCGTCTGGGGCAACGCAGACGTGTCGAGGCCATGCTCGGCCAGCACCGCGGCAGCGGTGGCTTTGAGCAGCTCAGCCAGGTCGGCGGGGGTCACGAACGTCCATCCTATGGTCTGGGCTGCCCGGGGCTCGAACCCATAGCGATGGCGGCGCAGTCGCCGCAATGCGCTAATCTGGCGGAGCTTGTTCATGCCCTATGGCGCAACCTGGTGTTGGTGCGCCCCCGTAGCTCAGGGGATAGAGCGTCTGCCTCCGGAGCAGAAGGCCGCAGGTTCGAATCCTGCCGGGGGCACGTATTCGGTCAACGAGCCGCATGACGTTCGGACTGGCCCGGCCTCACCGCGCAGTGCATCATAAGCGGCATCATAAGCGCATGAGTAAGGTTGCCCTAACTACCGAACTGCCGATGTCCGCCGAAGCGGCTGCCGCGCTGGCGCGCAAGCCAGCGACGACGACCTACGTCCTCAGTCCGATCCTGCGCTTCTATCATCTCCAATTCCCCGAACACTTCGAGGTGGGCACTCAGGCATCGGGGCGCCTGTGGTGGTTCGGCGTGATACCCACGTGGACCCACCATCTGACGATCAAGCAACTCGATGCCACCGAGATCTACACCAACGAACACGGCGGACCCGTCCGCACCTGGAACCACCGCTTGACGTTCGAACCCATCGACGAGCACCACTGTCGTTACACCGACGAGATCGAAACCGACGACGGGCTACGCGGGGCTCCGACGAGGTTGTTCATCAAACTGGTGTTTCGCCATCGTCACCGCCGCTGGCACCGACTCGCACAACAACTCTCGACTACGCCGGGCTAGCCGACACTGGTGTCCACCGATCCCATGAGTCGCCGAAGCTGAGCGTGACCAGCGACGCCGGATCGACGTTGACGATTTCGCGGAAGTGGTCTTGCCAGCCCCACCAGACACTGATGTAGAACACATGGTCAAACCAGCTCAGCTGGTAGTCGGACGGGATGGACTCGCCCTTGTTCTCCGGCGCAAACACCGCCACGGCCAGCACTCCCAGGATCGCGAACTTGGTCAACTGGATCTTGCCGTCATTGGCAGTACGCAGTACCGCACCGGCGTTGACGTATGGGGTTACTTCGAAGCCAACCGGACTTTCGTCGATGTGACCGTGCAACCACCGGTGAATCCCGAACAGAACGTCGGCAATGTCGGGGCGCTTGTCCGGTAGATCGGATCGCACCGCCACCGGAAAGCGCGTTTCTTCCAGGTTGACGCCGGGGGTGGCCATCACACCGAAGATGTCGAGCGAATCCCGGATGACTCTGCGGAAGCGGGTGCCGACTCCCAACGCCGGATAGCGTTTTCGGGCGGTGCCGTCGACGGCGTTGCATGCGTGCAGCATGGCCACGTCCCACAGTTTTCGATCCCACTGTTGCAGCGACTGCGCAACGGACTCGCCCACGGTCATGCGATGAGGCTATCGGCCAGTAGCTCGGTCGTGTCGCAACCACCCCATATCTATTGCGGTCGAGCAGGAAACGCCGCCACCGGCATTTCGACGCTGCCGCGGCACGGGCCGCTGGCAATGTCGGTGTGCCAGGTGCCGCGCAGCGACCCGTCCGCCTGAGGCGCGTAGAACGCCCACGACCGCGCGGGTGCCCACACTTTGGCGACCCCTTCTCCCAGGTAGCAGTCCCATTGAAAGTCGAAGTGCTCGACCCACCTGGTTCCATCCCAGGCGTAGTGCGAAGGCTGGGGCAACGTCGGGTTCTTCGGCGTAGGTCCGTTGCTGGCAGTGGCAACGCACTGGGCAGCCGAACACGTCGTCGTGAAGACGTAGTCCGCGCTGAAAGTGGGTTCGGCCTGGCCGGCAGCCATGCTGGTGCCGGACTTGCCGGCGGCGTAGCGCACCAGCGAGTACTCCCCGTTCCACGATGGCGTCGCCGCGTGCACCGGAACGGCGAGGCTGCTGCATAGCGCGATCGCGGCGGCACCCAGCAAGCCGGCCACCTGGGCTGCGAACCCCGGAAACAGATGCATCGGGTATATGGTGCGGGTTCGACGACGCAAACAGGTCTCAGCGCGGACACGATCGCGTTCGCCAGCACAAGCGACGAAACTGCGAGCAACACAAGGCAATCCGCGTCAGCGGCCAAGCACCAGGAACAGGCCGTAGCCGGCGACCGACTGCGAGTCGACGATCACTCCGCAGCGGATCATCTGCTCGACCTCGTCACGCGGAAACCATGCGCTGCGCAGGTCCTGCTCCTCGTGCTCAGGATCGGATTCACCCTCGGTGATGCCGGTGGCCAGATACACCCACCCACGCTGACTCGTCATTCCCGGAGCGGTGTCGAGCCGACCGAGCAACTCGAACGACGCCGCACACAATCCGGTCTCCTCACGCAGCTCACGCGCGGCCAGCTCGGCGGGCTCTAGGTCCGCCAAATCGGGCGCGGTGCCCTGCGGAAACTCCCAGCGTCGGGCGCCGACGGGATACCGGAATTGCTCGACCAGCCGGAATCGGCGCCCGTCATACGGCATCACGAGCGCGTAGGTCGGCTTGTCGACCACGCCGTATATCCCGGGGCTCCCGTCCGGGTGGCGGATGTCGTCTTCGCGGAGCACCATCCAGCGATTGCGATAGATCTCGCGGGACGCGACGGGTTCGATGTGGGGCACCCGGCCAGTATCACGACCGCCGCCGCGGGGCGCGCCGCACAGGCCGCTTATGCAGGTTTCGCTGAGTTCGCCGACGCGACATGCTTCACTAGGCGACGTGTCCGATGACGCCGCTGCGGGCCACTCAGCAGAACACGTAACCGGTCGGTCGGTGCATGAGAGCGACGGCAGCGTCTACCACTACACAGACATCAAGGGCCTCAAGGGAATTCTCGACTCGGGACACATCTGGGGAACTCATGTCGCGTACCTGAACGACTCCCAGGAGTTCTCCTATGGCGTGGAAGCCATCTGCGCGATGATTGCGCGGTACGGGGAGCACATTAAAGCGTCCGGACAAGCGGAACCCGAATTGCGATCGTCCGCGATTCTGAGCGTCTGCAACAATGTGCTGCGCGCTCAAGAGCTCATCGAAGACGATTTCGGACCGTTTGTCGCCTGCTTTTCCATGTCCAGAGACGACCTGTCCCAGTGGCGCGGTTACGCTAACGGCGGCTACGCGATCGAGTTCGATAGCCAGATATTGAAAGAAACCGTCAAGCAAACGACGCTTCCCACCGAATTACCGATCGCAGAATCCGCACCGGTTCCCGAATTGCTCCCGGTGGAATATCTGCCCGAGCGGCAGTCCGCGCGAGTGGCCCGGCTGGTCGACGACCACATCGACGAGTTGATCGACGCCGTGGGCGACGACACGGTTTCCGGCATTCATCCGGCCCAGCAGCGCCTGGTCCGGCGAATAATTCCGTTGGCGGCTTCGATGAAACACAAGAAGTTCGTCGGCGAAGCAGAACAGCGGCTGATATCGCATACGTCAGAGACGTTCTATTCGACGTCTCGCATCGGCCTGATACCGCGGGTGAGGTTCGAATTCGACCGAAGCGCAGTCACGGGTGTGCTGGTGGGGCCGAGCGAACACTGCGACGCCAAAACGCTGTCGCTGTACCGTTACCTGCGGCGTTGGTACCCCAAAGCCGACGTCGTCCGGTCCAGCGTGCCGTATCGCGATATCTGACATAGCCGCCGTCAGGCCGCAGTTTCGGCGGCTTTCTTGATGCGCCGCAGTGTTTCCTGGATGCCTCGGTCCATTTGCCGCCCCCGCGGGATAGCCGCTTCGGCCAACCTGTTGACCACCGAGCACCAGAGAAACTCGAAAGATTCGGTCAGCAGTGTTCCCGACGGTGTCGGCTCCATGGTGTAGCGCCAGCGTGTTTCTTCACGCCCGGCACCGTCGTTGACGGTGGTAAAGCTGAATTCGCGGCCCGGCTCGGCCGTGCCCACCACCGCGGTCCGTTCCCAGCGCATGAGACCGAGCCGGTTGTACCCGCGGAACCGCGCGCCCGCGGCCGCGGTGGAAACCCCGTCGAGCCACTCGCACCGATAGCACTCCGGGCTCCAGCCCCCCATTCGGGTGACGTCGGCAATAAGGTCGTACACCAGTTCCGGAGATGCTGAAATGTCGATACTGCCGTGTCCGCGCCGGGCTGTGGGCATGGCCCGAGTATCCCACCTGACTGTGCGCCGGGTTGCGACACATGTTCGGCCGGCAAACCGTTACGGTGCCAGATAACCCTAGATAGTGATATCAGCCAGCGGAGGGGTTGAGATGCCAGACGACCCGGTGCCACGGTGGTATCGGTGAGAGCGCGCCGGCACATCATCGTCAGCGGTGACGACGCGCTGGCGAACACGATTGTCGAGGAGCTGAACAGCGCCGGCGTCCACATTGTCAAGCTTGCCGCCGACGAGCTCAAAGATGCCGAGCTCGCCCACGCGATCGCCGTCATCTGCGCCGGCGACGACGACGCCCGAAATCTCGAAATCGCGCTGCTGGCAAGGAAAGCCGACCCGCACGTGCGGGTGGTGGCGAGGCTGGCCAACGACGTCCTGCGCGAGGCGATGACTGCCGCCAACGAGCCCGGCGCGATCCTTGACGTCGCCGATCTGGCGGCGCCTTCGGTCGTCGAGGCCTGTTTGGCGCGCACCGCTCACCCGTTCGAGGTGGCGGGCGTGAGGTTCGTCGTCTGGCGGGCCGTGGCACCGCGGGAGGCGACCCTGCGGGAAATCTACGGCGACCTTGCGCCGGTGGCGGTGGTCCGCGGAAAGGACTCGTCCAACCCCGGCGAGCTGGTGGCCTGTCCGGGCCGGGATCTGCGCGTCCACGCCGGCGACCAGACCGCGATGATCGGCACCGCGGACGAGCTGGCCGTCCGCGGCATCAAGGTCCCCCGGCCCACCGCGACCCGCTTTCGAATGGTGTGGCTTCGTCAGATGTCCGACGCGGTGCGCGCGTTTCGAAACGACGTAAACCCGATGTTCTATCGGGCTTTGGCCGCGATGGCGGTCCTGCTCATCGGATCGACGATTTTGTTGCGCTTTGCCTACCTGCGTCCACCGGGCATGACGTGGCTCGATGCGCTGTATTTCAGCACCGAGACGATCGCGACCGTGGGCTACGGTGACTTCAGCTTCGCCCACCAGCCCACGTGGCTACGAGTGTTCAGCATCTCGTTGATGTTCGCCGGCGTGACCCTGACCGCGATCCTGGTCGCGTTCCTCGCCGACCTGCTGTTGTCGCGCCGCTTCACCCGTTCGGCCGGGCGGATGCGGGTACGCCATCTGCGCAACCATGTCATCGTTGTCGGTCTCGGCTCGTTCGGCATCCGGGTGGTCAGGGACTTGACCGTCGCCGGGTACGACGTCGCGGTCATCGAGCTCGACGAAAATAGCCGATACCTGTCATCGGCGGCTGAGCTGGACGTGCCAGTTATCTTTGGTGACGCGACGTTGCCGCAGACACTGGAATCGGCCTGCGTCGCCCACGCCCGCGCGGTGGCGGTGCTCACCCAGGACGACATGGTCAACGTCGAAGCCGGGATCGTGCTGCGGGAAATGCTGGGCGGCCTCAAGGCCAAGGGACGCAGCGTTCCGCTGGTGCTGCGGATATACGACCGCACGCTGGGCAGCGCGGTGGCCCAGCGGTTCGGCTTCGAAAGTGTGCGCTCGACTGTGGAATTGGCGGCACCGTGGTTCATCGGCGCCGCGATGGGCCTGCAGGTGCTGGGCACCTTTTCGGTGGGGCAAAGCTCCTTCATGGTGGGCGGAATGCAAGTGGGCGCCGGCAGCGAACTCGACGGGCTGCCGATGTACGAGTTGTCGACGAACACCCGGGTTATCGCGATCACCAGGCCCGACGAGCCGGTCACGCTGCATCCGCGCCGGGAGGCCCGGCTGCGGGCCGGCGACACCGTCTATCTCGTCGGCCCCTACCGCGAGCTGCTGGCAACGCTGCGTAAGGGCCAACCCGTGGCGCAACGCGCGGTCGGTGACGGGCGGCGGCCAGAAGCGGCGACCGGTTGATCTACAGCGCGGCGACCACGTCAGCGGCGCGACGAAGCTGCTCGAGGTCAGCACTGGTCGGGATCAGCTGAACCTCGTCGGTACCGACCTCGTCGAACTTTCGCAGCACCGCCAGCAGTTGTTCCTCGCTGCCGGCCCAGCCTGTCATCGGCGCCATGGCATCGACGTATTCGGCCGGGATCCAGTTCAGGTAGCGCCGCAGGTGACGATGCACCTGAGCACCGCCGCGTCGAGGTCGGGCTCCACCACGGGCATGGTCATGGCTATCTGCACGAAGGCGATTCTGGCAGCATGGAGTAGATGGGGTTCGCCAGCACGTCGATTGCACATGTCAGGCTCACCGTCACCGATATCGAACTGTCGCGGCGGTTTTACGAAAGCGTGTTCGGCTGGCCGGTGCTGATCGAGGTTCCCGACAATGCCGACGATGCGACGCGCCAGCAGCTGGGCTTTCTGTTCGGCGGGGTCATCTACGACCTCGGCGGCGCGCTGCTGGGCCTGCGGCCAGTTGCCGACGACCGCTTCGACGAGGATCGCACCGGCCTGGACCACATCGCGTTCCGGGTCGGCAGCAGAGCCGAATTAGACGTTGCTGCCACACATCTCGACGATCTCGGTATCCGGCACGAGCCGATCAAAGACATCGGGCCGGCGTACATCCTCGAGTTCCGCGACCCCGACAACATTGCATTGGAACTCACCGCGCCCAAGTAGCGGGCCCGATGCCGTGGGAGGCCAGAACGTGGGCATCAGCTTCAACCACACCATTGTCGCGTCACACGACAAGCGGGAGTCCGCGGAGTTCCTCACCGACCTGTTCGGCTTGCCCAAGCCGGTTGCGTTCGGTCACTTCATGGTTGTCGCACTCGAACACGGTGCCTCCCTCGATTACGCCGACGTCCCAGCAGACGAGGAAATCCGTCGTCAGCACTACGCCTTCCTGGTCTCCGAGCAGGAATTCGACGCAATCTACGGCAGGATCCGATCCCGCGGATTAGCGCACTGGGCCGACCCCGGGGCCACGAAGCCCGGCGAGGTCAATCACCGCGACGGCGGGCGCGGGGTATATTTCCGGGATCCTGCTGGGCATTTCATGGAGATCCTCACCCGGCCGTACGGTTCGGGCAGCTAGCCGCTGCGAGTCGACCCGTGCCGTTTGCTCTTCTGGTCGCGGTAGTCGTCGGCGAATTGTGCGACATGCTCGGGCAGCGTGCCGGCGGCGACGTCGGCCGAGCTGGTTTCTTCGAGCACCGACCGCGTGGCTGCGCACCAGGCGGTCGGTGCGCAGGTGGGTCAGGATGTCGACGAGAAATTGCGGGGGTATGCCCTGAGCCTGGCCCAAATCGTCGGTCTTGACCAGGCTGCCGGTGGGAGCGGCAGCGAGATGAACCGTATCGGGTCGACGTCAGGGTCGATACTTGTTGGCCGCGGGTACGCCCAGGCGCGTTAGCTTGATGCGCCGGGCGAGCCGTCCATACCGTCGCGGCCGAAGAGTGAGCCGCCGACACCCGCGCTGCCGGCGACACCGCCGACGCCGGGCTTCGCCCCGGGCGTACGACCGGCGTCGCCGCCGTCACCGCCGTCACCGCCCCCGTACTGCAGGAAGGTGGGGTTTCCGCCGAAGCCATAGGAAATCCCGCCAGATCCTGCATCGCCGCCGCTGCCGCCAGCGCCACCGTCTCCATTGCGGCCGATGAAGGTCTGGCCTTGGATCTGGACCAGGCGACCACTTCCGCCGCGGCCGCCCGGACCGCCGTCGCCGCCGAAACCACCGGGGCCGATAAGCCGAGTGCTGCCGCCGGGCCCGCCGTTGCCGCCAGGACCGCCATTACCGCCGTCAGGAGGACCGAAGAAGTACTCGCTGCCGCGGCCGCCCGCGCCCCCGCCGCCACCGGCCCCGCCGCCACCGATCAGCCCCCCCGTGCCGCCATAACCACCGTCACCGCCACGGCCGCCGGGGTTCACCGCGCCAGAACTGAGCACTTCGCCGACGCCTCCGGGGGCGCCGCCACCGCCCGCTCCGCCGGCGCCGCCGTTTCCATAGATGAAGGCATTACCACCGTCGCCCCCGCGTCCGCCGCTCAGGCCAGGGTCATTGGTGAAGTTTGCAAATGGAGCGGTCCCGCCCC